>CAZLZR010000036.1:0-48137 GCA_964564015.1 uncultured Acetivibrio sp. | reverse complement strand
CCATTCGCATTATGTTATCTTACACGTTTCATTTCAAGGAATACACCGTTCCAAAGTATTAATGTTTCCTTGTCTTTAATAAATATGGTGTTTCCAACACCCTCCCAAAGGAGTTTAGATGTTTCATTTGGGTATATTTGAATTCTTTGAAGAGAATCTCCATTTACACCTAAATCCTTAAAAAATCCTTTATAACTAACCCTAAAGTCAACTTCAGATATTGTTGATAATCGATAAACAGGGTCTTTGCAGACTTGCCCATTTGAATCTAACAAACCTGGGGCAAATTTTATTCTACGTCCATAATATGCTTTAACATTTTCACTATTAAACTCTGAAACTTCCGGGAATGCAAGACACCTTGTTACTTCCCACTCACCATAGAAGTTATCAGGAACTTGCTGTGAGTTGCCAGATGTACTATTTGTCATATTGGTTAAATACTTTTCTACTTCTTGAGTCCATTTCTCCACATAGCTCCCAGTAGCCCACTGAGCCATAATGATTGATTCATTGTCTTTAATTCCAATGTCCAGCATTGAACTACCAACTTTACCATCAACTATTGAGTATATCAATAATTTTGAAGGTGTAACTGCTGCAAACATATCCTTCTCTGGAGAGGATACAGCATCAACAACATCAGGTAACGTCTTCTTTATTTCCTCCCATCCTGGAGTTAGTTCATCATATGTAACAATAGACTTTGGCAGTATAACAGGCAGTTCTTTCGCAACATAGTCCATAGCCTGACTTCTGGTTTGCCGTTCTCTACAAACCAAAGGGGCAAATTTACCTTTCGACCTTGAAATTCCCCACATAACAGTACTCGTCTCAGTTTCAAATATTCCCAACTCGGTATCATACTGGGCATCTATAGTTGACCTTGTTTCCTCAGCAATAGGAAGAGAATCAGCCCCAAGAAGTTGCTCAATAGGGTATGAACCACCATCAAGTTTGATGTTTTGGATTTCACTAACTTGCATACTTCTTGTCATAGTACCGTGAGGAGTACCAACCGTATAATTGTAAACATCATATGTGTAGCTAACGTACTTGTTTCCAACAAACATTAGCTTCATTTCGGCTGAAGTTGTTATATTCTCACTATCTTGTGCTTGTTCTCTTGACTTGAATATCGTATACTTTGGCTGAGTTCCAGCCGGATATGGCATTAAGTATTGTATATCCCCGTTATACCTTACATTCTCAATCTTCCAGAACCCGCTTCCATGCGGTACTAATATAAAATCCCCTTCACTTTTCAACTTCACTTGACTGTTCTCTGGAGCTATCCATAGAGTTCTATACGAACTCTCAGTCTTACCATTCTTTGTAACATCTGCACGAAGTCCAAGCAGTAGACCAGAATTAAGTTTTGTTGGTGAACTCCTGGTCTCTGGTGGTTCGCTTGTGTCAGATATAGTAGAAGACTCTATATTATTCTTAATAGGTTCAGTGTTCTTATTACTGCTACTGCATCCAGTTAAAATCAAGCATAATAGAACCGTTATACTTAATATCATTTTAATTGTTTTCAACTCAATGGCCCCCATATTCATTAATTTATTCTCAAGCACTGACCCCATTGGTCAATACCTTTGAGTGCTTTCTCCTTTATCTAAAAATGATAAAAATCATGTGTCCCGGTTGTGTCGGTGCAGCTCAGTTGGTTGAGCAGCTGACAAACCACCAAAGACGTGTAGAAAGGGCATTGAGTGATTTTCTCAATGCCCTTTCATTACTTACTTGGAGCTGGTGGACGGAATCGAACCCCCGACCTGCTGATTACAAGTCAGCTGCTCTACCTGCTGAGCTACACCAGCACTGTTTTTTTGTATAAACAGTTCATTTTTTCGACACAAGAGCTGTATATTCGCCCTTGACACTACGATAGTATAACAGGTGAATATCGATGTGTCAATAGTTTTTGCAAAGAAATTTATAACAGTTTTTTACCGACAAAATCCAGTAGCAAACAGACTTTAATTAACTATTGTCAACCTTTCCTTGCACATTTTTCATTGTTCAGAACGACAACTTAAGTCTTGACTGTTTATTGTCATCAAGCCATTGCAAAACAAAAACAGCTCTCAATTGTTATAAGAGCTGTTCTATTTATGGTGGGCACTATAGGGCTCGAACCTATGACCCCCTGCTTGTAAGGCAGGTGCTCCCCCAGCTGAGCTAAGCGCCCATAAATATATCCCCTGACGGGCAAGTCTTATTATAGCACTAACTTATTAAATAAGTCAATTATATTTTTTTGGTAATTCTTTATTTATTGCACAAATTCGTATGATAAAAGCTCCTGGCATTTTCTCCTGCTTTATAATACATGCAAAAGAAAAAATCCACGACAGATTTGCATCGTGGATTTTTTCTTTCGTTCTATTATTTGTTTACGACCTTATTAATCTGCTACCGGCAAATATGTCATCATTCCATTAATGTAGTTATTTAACATACTTAAATCAACACCATTAACAACATTATCTCCATTAACATCAGCCGAAAGAAGTTGTTTATCTGACAATACTGTATTGCCGGCAAGGTAGCTTGCGACAATATTAGCATCAGAATTACTTACTGTGCCGTCATTGTCAACATCCCCATATGTAAAGGTATATTTATCACCGGCAGGGAATGTTTGGATTATATCTAAGAGGTATCTGTTCATAATAGTGTAATCAGATGAGTTAACTTTTCCATCTCCTGTTACATCAGCTGCAACTAATTGTTTGGGTGTAAGAGTAATAATATCCAGAATGTAGCGATTCAAGCCCGAATAATCCCCACTGTTTACTTTCCCATCAATAATTATATCACCAATCAGAACAGAACCTTTAACCTTATCAAGAGCTTTTGCCACATTTAGTCTTCCTCCTGTAGCAACCATTCCCCCTAAACCCGATACTGGATCCACAGTTGATAAATTATTTCTTTAAGTTGTGCTGGCTTTAGTGATGAATTTGCAGATAACAACAGAGCTGCAGCTCCTGATACATGAGGTACAGCCATAGATGTGCCGCTCTTGTAACCATACCCTCCACCTGGAATTGTGCTATAAATTGACACTCAAGGTTCGGCAAGATCAACGCTAGTTGCTCCATAGTGAGAAAATGAAGCAAGTATGTCGTTACTATCCGTAACTGCTACAGATAATATATTTTCCAGATCATAAGTTGCCGGATAACGTGGATATATATCGTTATCCAAATCGCCATTATTTCCTGCTGCTGCTACAAACAAACATCCTCCATTTATTGCATCAACCAGAGCCTGACTATAGGAACTGCCGCTCCAACTGTTGCTTGTTAGGTCAAAGCCCATGGCATTGGCGTAATTAACTGCATCTATAGCATCTGAAGTACTGCCTCCTCCGGAAGCACCTAAGAATTTAAGCGCAGCAACTTTTGTATTCCATGAAACTCCAACTACTCCGGTACCATTATTACCCACACCGGCAATTGTTCCTGCACAGTGTGTTCCATGGCTGTTGTCATCCATTGGGTCATTGTCATCATTACAAAAATCCCATCCATGTATATCATCTATATACCCATTATTGTCGTTATCGATACCGTCACCAGCTATCTCTCCAGGGTTTGTCCATATATTGCCTGCCAAATCCGGATGACTATAATCGATACCCGTATCTATAACTCCAACTACTATTTTATCACTACCCGTACATTTATCCCATGCCTTTGGAGCCCCGATTTTGCTCATACCGTAGAGGCTGCCATAATATGCATCATTCGGTGTAGTATCCACAGCCTGTAATAAATAATCCGGCTCTGCGTATGCAACACAAGATTGCTTTTTTAATTCTTCAATTGCCCTCTCCACTGCCTCTTTACTCTTATCCTTTAAAGATATAAGGAGTGTTTTCTTTTTATTATTCTCTTCACTGATGCTATTGGTATTTCCAGGTTTTTTTGCTTTTCCAAGTTCTCTGACAGATTCAACTTCCAGTGAGCTGAGGCCTATAGCATTTATTTCATTACTATCAGCCGAAATATTATATCCCTCTTTAAATGCTACAATTACCTTTCCTGCTGCAAATTCATCTGCTGAACTAACATTATTTATTACATTAACTGAGTTAGCAGTATTTCCATTTGCATAAGCAATCTGACCACATGTAAGTACACCTGTCACTATAGTTGTTGCAGCTAAAGCCCTTGCCATATACCTTCTGAAACTCATTTAAATCACTCTCCTTAATGTTTTAGTTTAATAGATTTGTTCTTCCAAAACCTAACCATATTACGCCTTGATTCTTCAATTGCTTCGCCTGATTAGAATTCAATCACCCTCTTTACAAGCTTATTGAATATTGGTTGCAATTTGACTAACGGCGTTCACCGTTAAGAGAATTATAATATATTCAGATTTCTACGGGTTGAAAATAGTTGTAGAATTGTTGCAAGTTTGTTGAAATTTCAGAATTGTCCAGAAAAGTAATGGGGATTATTTTAAGCAGCACCCTTGACAACTAGTGCTTTTAAAATTACTAAATTCTAGTCTATTATAATGTCAAAAATGCACTTCATCTGTCTGTGCCCCACATGCTCTATAAATAAATTCTGTTACGGGGCACCAGAATTGGTATCGGAGAGTAGACTAATCTTTGTTTCTATAGCTTTAAATTAGCACTTGGTACTAACCATTGATATTCAAAAGTGTATAGTTTTCAGACTTCTTTGTTCCAATTATTTTAAATTTAACGGCTTCCTTAAACAAAGGCCCATCATACACAAATGTATGGTATTCTCCATTTTCTCCACACATATCGGCCCCATGTTCTTTTATTTTCAATACAGTTTCCCTTGTTAACTGGCTGCCTATAAACTTCGGATCGAGCTTTGAGTTGTCAACCACTTTTATTATAGCTTTAAAACCGCTATCGATAGCCTCGTATACAATACTTTCACGATTTTCATTCCAAAGTGGGAAATACGCATCAAGACCTACTTTATCACATCTGTCTGTGCACCATTTACGATGCGCCTCGAGATCTATGTCACCAAATACACATACTTGGGCACCACATTCCTTTGCTCCCCTAAGTGCATTTTCAAAATTGACGGCATATTCTTCTCCTGAAGTTCTGATAAGAGAAATTGGAATTCCAATAGCTTCCTGTACCCTGCTAAGCAATTCATCCGGTATGCCATGAAACCACGATACCTTGGCATCTATATTATAAGTTGTGACTAATCCTGTTGGAATCACACCCTGTTTTATTGCCCGCCATATTGCAAGCGTACTATCTTTTCCACCGCTAAATGATGCAACAAACTTTCCTGTGCTTACCATTTTTGATTACCTCGTCCCCCACATTTTTAGTGACTTTTGCATATAGCTCTTTATGTCCATTTGGTAAATATCCTGTAATAATCTTCCGTCAGTGAACTTGTTGGATTCGCCATACTTGGCAACCTTTCCATCCGAGAGCAAAAGAATTTTATCTGCAAAATGCATGGCAAGATTGATATCATGCATCACACCAATTACTGAATGCCCGTCCACTTTTGACCACTCTTTCATATATTCTACCAGCTCAATCTGAAACTTCAGATCCAGATGATTAGTCGGTTCATCCAACAAAATGAGGCTGGGTTCCTGTGCCAGAGCCTTTGCAAGAAACACCCTCTGAAGCTGGCCTCCTGACAGGGTGTTTATTTGCCTGTCTTTTAAGTCTATAAGCCCTACTTTTTCGAGACAACCCAAGACAAAGTCTCTGTCTTTTTGTGCCGGCGACCCAAACAAACCTCCTTTGATATGAAGGTAGCGTCCCAGCATAACGGTTTCATATACTGTATATGAAAAATATACAGCTTCGTTCTGCCTTAAAAAAGCTATTTTTGATGCAATTTGGGATCTTTTCAGTTTATTCAGTGGTGTACCGGAAAGGTACACCACTCCCTCTGTCTCAATGAGGCCTGCAATAGCTTTGAGCAGAGTGGTTTTGCCACAGCCGTTAGGCCCGATTATGCATATTCTTTCGCCCTTTTTCACCTCAAAAGATGCGCCCTTTATTACCTCATTACCATTATAACCACACCTGACATTATCAAGCCTTAACACCTTTATCCCCTCCTTCTCCCCGAAAAATATATGTACCCGAAGAACGGTGCCCCAATAAGCGCCGTAACCGCACCCACCGGTAGCTCCGACGGGGATATAATTATCCTTGCTATCAGATCGGCTGCTACCATAAAAGCGCCACCAAACAATGCTGAAAGAGGAATAACCACACGGTGTTTAGATCCAAATAATTTTCTGATAATATGCGGAGCAACAAGATCTACAAAGCCTATTATGCCGGTAAAGGATACTGCACATCCTGTCAACGCTGATGACAAGCTTAGCAGGATCCACTTGACTTTTGTTGTTTCAACTCCCGCGGCTTTTGCATGTTCTTCACCAAAGGTCAACAGATCAAGCTCTCTTACATAAAACATCGTAACAAATATCAAAACTATGGCAATCGGAAAAAATACAGACACATAAGTCCAATCCTTCTGTGAGAAACTGCCCATCTGCCACATTAACAGTCTCTGGGCATCTTCTCTCTTGAAAGAAGATACTAAAGTGAGTATAGCATTTACAAATAAGGAAAAAACCATACCCGCAAGAATAATAGTATTGGTATCCATATTCCGATCCACACTTGCAGCAAATCCAACAGCTGCAAAGACTGTTACCATACCGCCAATAAGACCTACTACCGGCAAGGTGAAAAAGCCCAATATTGAAATTGTAAAACCGGTTGTCAATACTATCCCGGCACCAAGGGCTGCACCTGATGAAACACCAAGTGTATGGGATGACGCGAGGGGATTCTTCAGCACGGACTGCATTATAGCGCCACTGACCGACAACGCAGCACCAACCGCAAATGCCATCAGGACTCTTGGAATACGCATGTCCCAAACAATAGAAGATGTAATTGCATCCATATTCCAATTACTACCTGAACCGGAAATTTTATTTCCAATCACAAATAGAATATCGGAAAAAGGCACCATGACACTTCCTATGGCTATTCCCAATATACAAATAATAATGCTTCCCAACACTACAAAAAATATTTTCAGTTTCATAATTTAATATTTCTCAGGATAAATTGCCTGCGCAATTTCCTTCATTGCCTTTACAATATTGTGATTTGGCAGCGAACTTGCAGAGTTGTTAATGAGAAAAACCTTTCCATTCTTAACTGCCTTCATGTTTTCCCATCCTTTTCTTGCCTTAATTTCAGAAACAGGATCCTCAATATAGTTTACATTTGTCAGGATAATATCCGGATCTTTTGCAACAACAGCTTCATTGCTGACGCTTATCCAACTTTCCTGATCTGCAAAAGCATTTTTTGCCCCAACAAGCTCTATTATTTCATTCAAGAAAACTCCTGAACCAAAGCTATAAATAGTTGGTGCAGCTCCTATCTCAAAAAATACCGTTTTAGGGTTCTGAATTTCCTTCCCGATTTGAGCAATTTTGTCTATTTCCATTTCCATTTTTTCAATTATTTCATTGCCTTTTGCCGAAGTTCCTGTTGAATCTGCCACAAACCTTATATCCGATTTAATTGCCTCAATTGAATTACTTGTAGGGATAACAGCAACACATACGCCTGCATCTTTTAAGGCTTTGAACGGTTCCTTTTTACCATCAAAATCACTCATTCCGGTAGTAAGAACTATGTCAGGCTTCAAGCTCATCATCTTTTCCACATCCGGCGCCATCATATTAAATACAGGAATTCCTTCCTTTAAACCGTTTATGCCCTTTGCATACTCATCAACAGCTATTATTTTATCGCCAAGTCCGATATCTATAAGTATTTCCGTTATGGCTGGTGCCATTGATATAATCCTGTCTATATCGCGAGGAACGACTATCTCATTTCCAGCCGGATCCCTTGTCGGTAAATCACCGGAAGCATTAGGAATATCATTCTCCTGCTCAGTCAAATTCTCCTTCGGATTAATTATAGTTTTCTGGCATGATATAAAACTCAATGACAAAACAGCAACCAGGATTAATAACAGTATTTTTTTCATTTCTCTCTTCTCCTTTCGATATAAAAATTAAACCTCCTGACCAAAGATCAAGAGGTTATGGATATCCACATTTACATAGCAACACGCCAGCACCCCCTATCGCTCGTAGAGAAAATTGTGCAATGAAATAGGCAGGTCTTCTGACTCAGGTTCAACGATGCTAAAGCCTTCCCAGTTTCCCAGTGGCATTTTTTCAGCATCTCCCCTTTACAGCGGCGGGACCGTACAGGACTTTCACCTGTTTCCCTTTTAATTCGGCTTGCAAACCGAAACCTACTATCATCTTAAGTTTTTTCACTTTTTTAAGCATAACATTTTACTAATGAAATTTCAATTAATAAACTATAAAAAGTTTATTTTCCAAGGTACACAAAATCATTCTAGGTACTAAAGCTCCAAGGGTCATTCTTCTGCAATGCTTCTATTCCCTTATATCCAACCAAGGTTTGGAAAATACAAAAAATAAATTTGTTAAAATTCTGAAAAATACCGTTTCATTTACATTTAATCTTTCGAATATCTAAATAACGAACACATAAATAATATACAACGACAACCATGCTTTCATCTCATGTATTTACATTATTAACTAATTATGCTACTTTTTTGTTTTTTGCCATATATAAAAAAATAATTAAGAGATACCAATCAAATATAACACTTTCTTTTAAATCAATATGCCATACTACATATTGGTTAGGTTAATCAGAAAGTATATTTGATTAATATAAAAATAATCAAGGGGGTATTTTTGTATGAAAAAAGGTCGGCTTCTAATCTTTTTATTAACTTTTGCGCTTGTCGGAACAGTTTTCTCTGCTGTTAACATTGCAGCAGGTTCAACAAAAGGCGATCTAAACTCTGACAGAAGTATAAACTCAATAGATTTTGCGTTATTGAAAAGTTACCTTTTAGGTATGTCAACTTCTATTGACACATCTGCCGCCGATTTAAACGGAGATGGCTCTGCAAATTCCATTGACTTTGCCTTGTTGAAAAGTTATTTGCTTGGAATAATTACTTCATTCCCTGTACAAACTTCAAATCCAACCCCAACTCCTACACCAACAAAAAAAGATGATACGGATTTGACCGGTGATATTATTTTTTCAGCACCTAGCGGAACCTTTAAGGATCAAGTTTCCGTTTCATTAAGTTCACAAATTGCCAACGCTCAAATTCGTTACACCACAGACGGCAGTGTTCCTAATAACAATTCCATGTTATATGGCAGTCCCTTGACCTTTACAAAAACCACACAACTCAGAGCTCAAGCTTTTGTCAATGGAACTGCAAGTGGCGCAATGGGCTCTGCAATCTATATTGCAAGTTCAATTGACACCCGACATGACATACCTGTAATAATTTTGGATGCATATGGCGGCGGAAAGCCCGCCCGTGAATACAAAGATGTTGCTTTTATGCTCTTAGAGCCTGAAACCAATGATACATCCATATTGCAAACCCCATCGGTTGTTTCACGTGCCGGATTTCATATTCGAGGGCAGTCATCAGCTAATTTTGAAAAAACACCATACCGCTTGGAATTATGGGATAATGAAAACAATGATGCCAAGCATTCTTTACTTGGTATGCCGGGAGACGGCGACTGGGCACTACTCTCACCATTCCCTGACAAGTCATTGATCCGCAATCCTTTAGCTTATGAATTGGGAAGTGTTATGGGGCTTGCAACGCCACGTTACAAACATGTTGAAGTTTATATCAATTTCGATAATCAACCGCTGTCTGCCGATGATTATCAAGGTGTATATATACTTACAGAAACAATAGAAATAGACAAAGATCGACTTAATATAAAGAAACTTAAAGAAGATGATTTGGAAGAACCAAAAATTTCAGGCGGATACCTTATGCAGTTTAACATGATGGCAGCTGAAGAGCCCTTTATAAAAGGCAACGGCTGGAGTGATCTTGAGCTCACTGAACCTGATGACCTGCTGCCTCAACAATTAACCTGGATAACCAATTACATACAAAAGGTTCATGATTCGATTCACAGTTCTAATCCGTCAGATCCTCAAACCGGCTATCCTGCTTATATTGACGTTGACTCCTTTGTAGATTTCATAATTGTGAATGAAATGGCTCGTCAGCCTGACTCGTACATACGCAGTACACGCATATACAAAGATCGCGGAGAAAAGCTTAAAGCCGGACCTCTTTGGGATTTTGACCTTGGTTTTGAAAGTTATACCGGATTTGGTGGTTTTGGAGGAACAAGCTCAACAGTACAAGGCTGGCAGTTTCAGCCGTCGATGATGGGTAATACTACCTGCGACTGGTACTACACACTAATGAAGGATCCAAGTTTCCAAAGCAAAATAAGTGCACGTTGGGCCCAGTTGCGTCAGGGGCCGTTCTCTGATTCACAACTTATTGCTATGGTAGATTCCTTAACTTCACCAATATCGAATGCAGCAAAACGCAACTTCCAAAAATGGAATATTCTCAACACTTCCTCAGTAGGCGGTTTTAGTACACAAACCACCCAAACCTGGGAAGAACAGATAACAATATTAAAGAACTTCTTAACTCAAAGAGCTGCCTGGTTGGATCAATCAGGATGGAAACCAACATCTTCAGGCGGTGGATGGGGCTGGGGCTGGTAATAGCCCGATTCAGCAATACCATATGAAGTACTCTGGCATATAAAAAATACGTATTATTAATTATCAAAAAATATAAAACAAACATAATTTCCTTAATATCAATAAAGCTTCAAAATGATATAAAACATTTCATTTTGAAGCTTTTCATTTAAGTGCAAAGCAAAGTCAAAAAATGCCTTCAAATCCTTCTATAGTAAACCTTCTGGAAATTGTGATGTCTTAAAAATTAATTTGGTGATAACTTATACATGGTCATATCTAATTTTTATGTATAATCCATCAGGAAAGTTTTGCTCCGCATTTGCTGCAAAACATATCACCATTTTTGTTTGCCGCTCCACATTTGCTGCAATATAATACATTACCATTTGAACTTCTTTCTTCTAAATTACTATTCTGTTTTTTTCAGCGACTTCCACTGTTCTTGTTCTTTCATCTCCTGATTTTCTAAAAAGTTCTTTAAACTTTCCTGACAAGCCAAATCAAAAACATTAATGCTACAATTCCTTCTCCAAACAACATTCCAAGCCCCAATAATATGGCTAACAGCATCACCGAAGCAACTACAGTCAGGAGACCAAGAAAAAGTTTAACCCAAACAAATTTAATTGTCTTAAAAAATATAGCACTTGCCTTCAATGTCGCCCCCTCCTTTTAATTCAAATAATATCTTGAATCTTAAATAAGTATCGGAATTATTATGGAAAAATTAGCTATTAATAATATATGATTCGAACCAATTATGACAATTAGAAGGAGAAAAGTTTTATTAAAGTATCAGGACATAGAAAAACGGAAGTTTTTTCAAACTTCCGTAAATTTCATGGTCGGGGTGAGAGGACTTGAACCCCCGGCATCTTGGTCCCAAACCAAGCGCGCTACCAGCTGCGCTACACCCCGTTATTTTCGGCGACAAAAAAGATTTTACTACATACGAAATATTTAATCAAACTACACACCACCAAATTATTTAATTTATACTTATAATTCTCGCCAATACTCTCTCTATTTACAATTTACTCACTCACATTCCTCCTTTTGTACCGGCCAAAATTTGTAACACAACGTTAACTTGATACTATACTGGAGATATTTTATAATTAACCTGTAAGGTTCCATTGCTTTATGTAAACCTAGGTCTCGTAGCAGAATTAATCCCTAGAAACTTGCGAGACCCATATCAGCGTGAAGTGCTTTTACAATACCATGAAAGATCTCCGATTGGTAATAAGCACCGGCATGGAACAAATTTAAGTTAAGAGGTGTCTAATATCAAGAAGTTATTGGGGCAAGCCAGAAAAGCAATTGAAGATTACAATATGATACAGGAAGGTGATAGGATAGTTGTCGGGGTTTCCGGAGGAAAAGACAGTATAACACTTTTGGTGTTGTTAAGACAATTACAAAGCTTCTTTCCGGTCAGGTTCGATCTTGAGGCAGTGACACTGACCATGGGGATAGGAGAATTTGACTTAACCCCTGTAAAAGAACTTTGTAAGAACATTGGTGTTAATTATACAATTGAGGAAACCGTTATAGGAAAAATAGTCTTTGAAGCAAGGAACGAAAGCAATCCCTGTTCTTTATGTGCGAATCTCAAAAGAGGAGCTCTTCATAATGTTGCCAAAAAACTTAATTGCAACAAAGTAGCCTTGGCTCATCACAGGGACGATGTTATTGAAACCTTTTTGCTCAGTACAATATATGCCGGTAAATTTCAAACTTTTTCGCCTGTAACCTATCTTAGACGGAAGGAATTGTATTTAATCCGCCCTATGATTTATATAGAGGAAAAGCATGTAAAGGAGTATATAAAAGCTAATAATCTGGTAACTGTGCCAAGTCCTTGCCATGTTGACGGCAAAACCAAGCGTCAGTACATTAAAGAGCTATTATCGGAATTACACAAGGATAACAGAAACGTAAAAAACAACATTTTTGGCGCGATAAAGCGCTCAGGAATAGATGACTGGTAATTGCCCATGACAATCCAGTCATCTGACAAAATACTTATATGGAGGAAATTAGAATGAGTTACATAAGAAAAAAACTCTCAATTTTACTTATCATTGCAGTTTTACTATGTTCGTCTCTTACCACTGTTTATGCTGAAACAAACAGTGTAATTTATGAATCAACTTCTACGGAAACTATAACTTCCGGAGTAACATATGAAAAAACCATGCGTTTCATGGATAAAGGCTGGCTCACTATTAACGTTTTGAGAGTAAATCTCGATAATGAAAATGTCCGAGTCGACACATTAACAAATACAGAATCCATACAAAAACTTACCAATGTTAAAACTCTTGCCGAATCCAATGGAGCTGTAGCCGCCATCAATGCCAGTTTCTTTAACTGGATGAAACAATCAGGCTATGGTTATCCGGACGGACCTGCAATTCAATCCGGAAATGTTATATCTTCCGATAGCGAATATAACAGGTATAATGACTCAATGGGTACCTTCTCTATCAACAATCTCAACGAAGCCATGTTTAACTTCTGGAAGACCGATATGGAATTAGTTTCATCCAATGGTACAGCTGTTAGAGTTTTTAAGTTCAATAAAGAGAACACTGACAATTATAATACCGTAGCCATTTATGACAGAAAGTGGAGCCTGAATTCTCCCGGCGCCAGCCCTGACCGACCTGACCTTCTAGAAATGGTAGTCAATCAAAATGCAATCGTGGAAATCCGCAGGGGTCTTCCGTCTGTTGAAATACCGGAAAACGGATTTGTTGTTGTTGCAAATGGAGCCAATGCTGATATTATTGCTAACAACTTTCAAGTAGGTGAATTAGCTCCTGTTTCCATAACTACGACTCCTGACTGGAGTACAACTAAAATGGCTGTTACAGGAAGCGCAATATTGGTCAAAGATGGAAGTATTCCTTCAAAATTCTCCTATGTCTCCAGTGATACAAACGGAAGAGCCCCAAGAACTGCTGTTGGAAGCACCCGCTCCGGCAAGGAATTGTTGCTTGTTACCGTGGACGGAAGGCAAAACTCGAGTATAGGGATGACCCTCACTGAAATGGCCAATCTTATGATAAGCCTTGGTGCATACAACGCCTTAAATCTTGATGGCGGTGGCTCTACAACTATGGTTGCAAGAAAACAGGGCACAAATACAATAAATATGGTAAATAATCCTTCCGATGGTTCTGCCAGAAAAGTCTCTACTGCAATAGGTGTATTCTCAGCCTTTCCTACGGGTGCATTAGACAGATTTGATATCAAAACCAGTGATACAAATATTTTCGTCAATACATCCAGGGAATTTTCTTTGATCGGATACGATAAATACTTCAATCCGGTTGCAATTGGTGAAAAAGATATTCAATGGAGTGTTAAAGGTTTGGAAGGTTCCTTTAACGGGAATAAATTCTACCCCAAAAGTGTGGGTAATGGTACAATTACAGCAACTATAGGGAACATGTCATCTTCAATAAATGTAAGAGTCCTTGGAAATCCAAGTAAACTATCTTTAAATGCCAAGACGTTAAACCTTATTAAAGGTCAAACACATATCTTTACTGTTAAGGGTACGGATAAAGATGGGTATACCACTTCCATCGATCCTAAAGATTTAAGCTGGACAGTCAATGGCAATATAGGTGATATTCCCAATGGCGCATTTACCGCAACTGATAAAGGTACAGGAATAATTGACGCCTATATTGGAGATACACACAGTTTCTGTGCTGTTGCTGTTGGTGAAGAAACTTCCAGTGTAATTGACACTTTCGAATCTCCGAACGGAACTTTTACTTCATCACCTTCCGGAACTCCCGGCGCATATGAAATATCCACACAGGTTAGAATGAAAGGTAAATCATCCGGAAAACTCACTTATGACTTCACAAACCTTGAAGGTACCAGGGCTGCCTACATTGTATTCCCTAACGAAGGTATCCAACTTGATAAAAATGTAACAAAAATAGGTGTGTGGGTTTATAACCCAAAAGAAAATTCGAATTGGCTTCGAGCTGAAGTCTACGATTCAGATAACAAGAAAAACATGCTGGAATTTACAAACAATATGAATTGGAGCGGCTGGAGATATGTTGAGACCTCCCTTGCGGGAATAAGTATGCCTGCAAGATTGACAAGGATTTATGCTGTTCAGGTAAATCCGGTCCCTGAATCCGGCGATATTTATTTCGATGATTTATCTCTAAAGATGGCTTCAGTCCCTGCAATAGATAAAAGTACAATACCACAGGATAAAACAGCTCCCGACGAATCAAACAAACAGGTTGAATTCAAAGAATCAGATACCTCCTTTAAACTAAATATATTCAGCATAAATGGTGAACCTACAAACCTTCTTGGCAAAATAGTTCAAACAAGATTAGCTGAAAAATCCGGTTCTGATGTTAAAAATCTTGCAATATTAGGTACTGCAAGCAATGAGCTATCAAAAATATTCAGCAAGAAATTTATAACAATAGATTCAGGATACAAAAGTGTTGATATATCCAATAACAGATTTATTACTCTCAAAACTACAAACAATGATCTTCGGACCAGTGCATCCGGCCAGTGGCAATGGTTTTTAAACCAGCTTGACAGTTCTAACGGTAAAAATCTGTTTATATTTATGAAAACCCCCCCTCAAAGCTTTGGTGACACCCTGGAAGCAAACTTATTTACAAAATTGCTAAGAGAATATAAAGAAAAAACAGGCAGCAATGTATGGCTGTTTTATAACGGCAGTTCAGATAATAGTTATATTGAAAATGGCATCAGATACTCCAGTCTGACAGAGCTAAATCTTAATGGATTAAATCCCGACCTTGCCGGAAACTCTAAATATATTGAATTGATTGTGAAAGATAATGTTCCATATTTCCAATATAAATTTTTAACGCAATAGAATTGTTGGTTGATTTCAATAATGCGGATCCCAAACAGGATCCGCATTTTCAATGGATAAACTTTCTGTTTGTGACCTGTCTCTTTACTAAACATCCGTTAGTCACATCTTAACATCCAAAGGTCATGTTTTTTAATCCATAGGTCACATTTTTACTAAAATTTCCAAAGCTCCACTTTTTACACTGATTTTTATAGATAGCCAAGACAGACCATATGACACAAAAAAACACCTGCAAAAATTAATTTGCAGGCATTATCTATATCAAAGCTTATTAAATATCGCAAATTTTATCCTTTAAATACTTTGTAAACTCTTCTTTCAGGTCTTCCCTCTTCAAGGCAAATTCAACCGTTGCCTGTAAAAACCCAAGCTTATTTCCAACATCATATCTCTTACCTATAAAGTCATAGGCATACATTGCTTCTTTGCCTATGAGGCTCTTAAGTGCATCAGTTAACTGAATTTCCCCACCCTTTCCAGGTGTTGCATTCTCAAGATAATCAAAAATCAGTGGTGTGATTATATACCTACCCAATATCGCAATATTTGACGGAGCATTTTCCTTGTCGGGCTTTTCAACAAGATCCTTAACCTTATACACCCTGTTGTCTACCTGTTTGCAACTTACAATACCATACTTTGATACATCTTCGTCACTAACAGGCTGAACCCCAAGCACTGTTGTCTTATATTCATCATAGATGTCTATCATCTGCTTAAGACAAGGAACATCTGAATCTACAACATCATCACCTAACAGCACTGCAAACGGTTCATTTCCAATAAAGGACTTGGCACAGTAAATAGCATGTCCCAACCCTTTAGCTTCCTTTTGCCTGATATAATGAATATTTGCAAGGTTTGCTATATCCCTTACCAGATTGAGAAGCTCTTCATCTCCCTTTCTTTGAAGCTCCTGCTCAAGCTCGTAGGATTTATCGAAGTGATCCTCAATCGCCCTTTTGTTTCGGCCCGATATAATAATTATATCTTCAATACCCGAATTAATTGCCTCCTCAACTATGTATTGAATTGTCGGCTTATCAACTATAGGTAACATTTCCTTGGGTTGGGCTTTAGTTGCAGGTAAAAATCTCGTTCCCAGGCCTGCTGCTGGAATAATTGCCTTACGTACTTTCAAGTTGGTACACCCCTTTTCTTTTTATAAAACACAGCACTATATCTATTTTAACAGACCCACACAGTTTTTCCAACTTTTTTTCCATCATCTAAAGCAATTTCAAATAATAACCAACACAATCATTCCTACATACACCTGTTAAATCGTATTTTTTGACCTTGAAACTAAGAGACTTTTCAGACCTCACATTATTAATATTTCAATATAAATACATGATGAATATATTTATTTAATAATAAAATAATATTTAGTAAAAAATGAATATAACTCCCATTAATTTCTTTATAACCAACACCTGCATAAACTCGATGTTATATTCATCTGTTTTCAATTATCAATAATCTTTTTGGAAGGGATTGACTTTGTGATAAAATCAAATCGACTGGGCAATTTGACAAAAATAGTTAAGGACTTATATTATAGATTCAATGATGACGATGTTCCCGCTCTAGCTTCACAGCTTGCTTACTATTTTATTCTTGCTATTTTTCCATTTTTGATTTTTTTAATTAATTTGGCAAGCATAACCCCCATAACAAGCGAACAGGCTCTTAACAACCTTTCAAGGGTTATACCTGCTGAAGCATACCATATAATCGGAGATGTAATGAATCAGGTAGCAAAAAACAACCGGGAAACCTTTCTGTCCTTCAGTATGTTTGCAACACTTTGGGCTTCCTCAAATGGCATGAATGCTGTCATAAAAAGTCTGAACAAAGCCTATGACCAACATGAAAACAGGTCTATATGGAAAGTACGGGGATTATCAATTATTGCAACAATAGCCTTTGCATTAACTATCCTATTTGCGTTTATTCTCTTGATTTTAGGTGAAATAATAGGGAGGAATGTATTTGTGTTCCTGGGTATTTCCAACAGCTTTAGAACCCTCTGGTCATTCACACGCCTGATAATACCCATAGTAGTAATGTTTATTGTCTTCACTTTATTATACAGATATATGCCCAACAGGCGAATGAAGTATTCCGAGGTTTTTCCGGGTTCACTGTTCTCATCCCTGGGTTGGTTCATTACATCAATCTTATTTTCTCTATATGTCAATAACTTTTCAAACTATTCAAGTACATACGGAAGTATCGGTGGGATAATTCTATTAATCATCTGGCTATACTGGATAAGCATTATAATACTTTTAGGAGGTGAATTAAACGCATCTTTAGCCTACAATAGGATTGAACACAAAAAATAGACTAGAGCCGAAAGCTATAGCCTATTCCTTAATTTAACCATTAATTATCAGTCTGAAGTATATGGAAGCAATGCGATGTGTCTTGCTCTCTTAACAGCAACAGTCATTTGACGTTGATGTTTTGCACAGTTTCCTGATATCCTTCTAGGTAAAATTTTACCCCTTTCAGAAACATACTTCTTAAGTTTTGATACATCTTTATAATCTATATCAGTTACCTTATCTACACAGAAAGCACATATCTTTTTCTTTGCCCTTCTCATTCTTGAAGGTCCTTTTGAATCGCCTTTGTCGTAATTGTCTCTGCTGTTTCTATCTTTTCTTGGATTTGGCATAAACTTAACGCCTCCTTTCTACAAAAATCAAATATATTCAGTAATAAGTTTTTACGCAATAAACTTAACAACTCCAAGCCTAACTAGTACTTAATAACACTAGAATGGCAATTCGTCATCTTCCTCTAGTGGATAAAATCCATCGGATGGCTGAGAAGTCTGCTGACCTTGAGGTTTCGCAGCACCATCACTTCTTTTACTGTCGGCAAAATACGTTTCACTAGCTACAACTTCCGTTGTATAATGCTTTTTACCCTCGTTATCATCCCAGGACCTAACCTGAATTCTACCTACAACCGCAACTTGCTGGCCTTTTACAAAATACTTTGAGCAAAATTCAGCCTGTTTGTCCCACGCAACGATAGGAATAAAATCAGCCTGTCTTTCCTCTCCCTGTTTTGCAAAACCCCTGTCAACTGCTAGCGTAAAGCTACATACAGCTAAATTGTTGTTGGTGTATCTTAATTCAGGATCCTTTGTTAACCTTCCCATCAGAATAGCCTTGTTCATATAACCACCTTAATTATCCTTTTTAATAATAATATCCTTAATAATTCCGTCGGTTATCTTATATACTCTTTCAAGTTCATGAGGAAAATTTGTTTCAGAACTGAAGTTTATTAACACATAATATCCTTCATTGAAATCATTTATAGGGTACGCAAGTTTCCTTTTACCCCATTCATCCATACTCTCAAACTGAGCTGAAGTCTCAACCAAACCCTTCATTTTTTCAACAATGGCTTTTGTATCCTCTTCATTTACTTCTGGACTAACAATAAAAATAGTTTCATACTTATTTACCATATTTACTTCACCTCCTCCCGGACTATGGCCCTGTTTCTAGAACAGAGCAAGGATTACAAGCAAACATTTTACCACATTTCTTTATATTTAACAAGTATATTTTTTACATTTTGCATTTTATTTATTGCCCATCAGTATATTTATTCTGCCGATTTGATGCTGCAGCAGCTTATTTAGCCACTCCTAAGCAGTTTTAACACATAACATTAATATATTATTACAATTAGACAAATAGGTTCCCAAAAGCCTAAATATATGTTATTATATATATATACGCAAATTAATAAAATCAGATAAAGCCTGGTAGACATGTGTTAATCTAGTCGATCTATTTTGTTATCATTTATTTTACTTGTATATCTTTTACATGGCAATCTCCACTTTTGCCAGTGGCAGATTACAGTAATGTGCTTAATTCATTAATTGCTGTATGGACTTTATTCTTACTAAACGTTACATCCTTAAGAAAGGGTGAAGAAAGGGTGAAGAAAGTGTTAAGAAAATCACCTGTTAAAAAAAACATAAATCCTTTTTTCCTGATAATAGTTTCAATAATATGTAGTATTGCTTTAAGTCTACCGACATATATGATTTTTGAAAAACAGCCTTTCAAGGATTACATGAATGCCGTTCAGTTTTCGACTGCGTTCTCAGTGGTTTTATATATTATTATTTTCTTTATTTCAGGAATACTTTTTAATAGGCTTTCTCAGCAACATTCGCAAGATAGGGAACTGAGAAACTTCAAAAACTTTACAGACTTTCTCCACCGCGCAACCTCAGAGATTGAGGTATATGAAACTTTATACAAATATATACAAAACATGCATCTAGGCAATCAGTTAACATTGTTTTACAGAAGCGACAAATCTTCTACCGATGTCATTTGGCAAAGAATAACCAATGAAAGGATGCCTTTATGTACAATGGAGCCAAGAAATTGTCCCTTGATAAAATATGGACGGGAATGTAGTGTAAAGAATATTACTACGGATATAACCTGCGCATATCAGCTTACCGAACATAAATACGGAAGTTATATCTGTCTTCCAATAACTATAGGTAACCAGACTTTAGGTATATTGCAGCTATATTCAAAATCAAAATATTTCTTTGACGAACCAATTGTATCAAAGGTAAAGTCATATATAGAAGTCGCAAAACCTATAATCAGCAGCAGACGAGCTATGCAGCAGCTTAATAAGAAAGCATATACTGACAAGCTTACAAAGTTATATAATAGGAATTTTCTGGAAACATACCTTGAAAACCAAATTGAGGCTACAAATATATCCAAGGATAACTTAAGTGTAATAATGATGGATATTGACCATTTTAAGAATGTAAATGATAAGTATGGACATACTGTCGGTGATGCTGTTTTAGTAGTTTTTGCCCAGGTTATATTACGTTGTATCAGAAAAACAGATCTTGTAGCCCGGTACGGTGGAGAAGAGTTTATAGCCATTTTGCCTGCTACTGACACAAGAACTGCTGTTAGTATAGCTGAACGTATCAGAGAAACAATTTCAACCGAGCCAATGCCGAAAATGAATGATATTATTGTGCCAAGCATAACCTGCAGCCTCGGTGTCGCAACCTATCCTATTCATGCGGACAATAAAAACAACATAATAAAAGTTGCCGATATTGCTTTATATAAAGCAAAACAAGGCGGAAGAAACCGTGTGGAAATATACAATAGCACTTTTGATATTAATGTATTAGAAAAATAATAAAAAGAATGGGGCTCTAAGCCCTTTTTTATTGAATATATATCCCGTACGCTCACCAGATACAAAAATAATCTTGTAATAAAATAATAAGATGAGAATAAATGCTTATACTAAGATATAAAAACTACAGGAAAAAGAGGTAGATACGATGATGAAAACAACAGCAAATCTTGATGAAGTCCATAAGATTATGAATGCGGAGCATGCAGATCCATTTAGTATCCTTGGTATTCACAAGCTTGATCATGAAAACGCCATAGTAATAAGAACCTTTTTACCGGATGCAAAAAAAGTAAATGTAATTGAATCCGAGACCAATATCAGTTACGGCATGAATGTAGTTGATGAAAGTGGCTTCTTTGAAGTTGTCTTTCACGAAAGAAACGACTTTTTCAAATATACACTTGAGGCAATCTACGATAACGGTACCACTATCGTGATAAACGATCCGTACAGTTATTTGCCGGTTATCTCTGACTACGATCTTCATCTCTTTAACGAGGGAACTCATCATAGAATATATGATAAATTGGGATGTCATCTTATGACAATAGACGGTATTGAAGGTGCTTTTTTTTCCGTTTGGGCTCCATGTGCAAAACGGGTCAGTGTTGTAGGAAACTTCAACCAATGGGATGGACGCCGTCATTCGATGAGATTCCGCGGTCCTTCTGGTGTTTGGGAATTATTTATACCCGGATTAAAACAGGGCGAATTATATAAATTTGAAATAAAAACACCCCATAATGATTTATACATTAAAGCCGATCCCTATGCTTTCTATTCTGAATTAAGGCCTGCTACAGCGTCAATCGTATACAATCTTGACAATTATACCTGGAATGACCAAGACTGGGTACGTGAACGGGATAACTGCAATTCCTTTGAGAAACCAATATCAATTTATGAAGTACACTTAGGCTCATGGCAAAGGGCATCAAACGAGGAAAACGGTTTCTATACATATAGGGAAATTGCTGACAGGCTTGTGGACTACATAAAATATATGGGGTATACCCATATTGAGCTACTTCCTGTTTCAGAGCACCCTTATGACGGTTCATGGGGATATCAGATAACCGGATTTTATTCCGCCACCAGCAGATATGGTGAACCGAAAGATTTTATGTACCTTATAGACAAATGTCATCAAAATGGTATAGGTGTAATAATGGATTGGGTTCCTGCCCACTTCCCAAAAGACGGTCACGGTCTTGCAAGATTTGACGGTACAGCACTCTATGAGCATTATGATATAAAACAGGGAGAACACCCTGATTGGGGAACTCATATATTCAATTTTGGCAGGTTGGAGGTCAAAAACTTTTTGATATCCAATGCAATGTTTTGGTTTGATAAATATCACATAGACGGGTTGAGGGTGGATGCAGTAGCCTCAATGCTATATCTGGATTATGGCAAAAAAGAGGGCGAATGGGTTCCAAACCGCTGGGGTGGAAAAGAAAATGTTGATGCAATAGAATTTATGCGACACTTGAATACTGTAGTATACAAGGATCACCCAGGTATCATGATGATTGCGGAAGAATCAACCTCCTGGGCACTCACAACCAAACCTCCTTATATAGGTGGCCTGGGCTTTAAATACAAATGGAATATGGGGTGGATGAATGATTTTCTAAAATACATGAGCATGGACTCGCTATACCGGAAACATCACCAGAATTTATTAACATTTTCCTCAATGTACTGTTGTACCGAAAACTTCATTCTCGTACTTTCTCATGATGAAGTTGTACACGGAAAATGTTCGATGCTCAGCAAAATGCCGGGAGATTACTGGCAAAAGTTTGCCGGGCTTAGGGTAAGTTACGGCTATCTTTACGGCCACCCCGGAAAGAAACTCCTGTTTATGGGAGGAGAATTTGGACAGTTCATTGAATGGAATTACAAGCAAAGTCTTGACTGGCATCTGCTCGATTATGATATGCACAAAAAAATGCAAGACTATGTTCGTGATTTAAATCATTTGTATAGAAATGAAAAGGCATTGTACGAAGTTGATTTTAGTTATGATGGTTTCGAGTGGATCGATTGTAAAGATACGGAACACAGCATAATTTCCTTTTTAAGGAAAGGCAGAGACTGGAGAGATTCTCTGATATTTGTATGCAATTTTACCCCGGGAGTACATGAAAATTATCGCTTGGGTGCTCCTTATGATACCTTCTATGAGGAAGTATTCAACAGTGATTGGGAAAAATATGGTGGAAGCAACGTGGGCAATTTTGACGGAGTACAGGCGCAAAAGGAAGGCTGTCACGAAAAACCTTACTCCATTGAGCTTAAGATCCCGCCTCTTTCAACAATAATTTTACGTCCAATATTGAAATAGATACAAGTACAAAAACCACCCTCGGCCTCAAAGGGTGGTTTTTAGATCCTCAATAAATGTTAAAATTCACCATTCAACACAAATACTCATCCATCACAACAATTGTTTAATCAAAGTATTATTTTAAGTTAATATATTCTCTTTTTGCCCTTTGAATTATTATGTTCGCTCCCATCGTCATTATTATCTTTCCAAATTTTCTCCTTGCTTTCCTTCTCAACTTTTGGTGTATTAATAACCTCTTTTTGGTATTGCTTATTTGACTCTTTATATACGTTATCCTTGTTATTCCAAAATCCCTTTTCTTCATCTTCTTTGCGTAAACTCTCTTTATTCTTTTCTGATTCATCCTTCTTTCCTGACTTTGATTGTTCCACCGTTGAATTCTTTTTATCTGTTTTTGGATCTATCTCTTTATCCTTCTTATCGTTTGAATTTTTATCCGTATTGTTTTTGCCAGGTTTATCAACAGTATTATTATCCTTCTTTACTTTCTCCCTATCTTTTAACTTATCCTCATCAACTTTTGGTTTAGAATTCTTCTTTTGCTCGACACTCTTTTTTGTTTCATTTATTGATGCTACAATCTCTTTAACTTTCTTATCCTTATATTCTTTAACTTCCACATCAGGCTTAACTTCCTTCAGCTTTTCAATAAGTACCAATTTGCCTGGTGAAATGCCTAACTCTTTAGCTGCATCCCGTTTACCGAGAGTAGTCTCCTCTGTAAGAACTTCCGACTGCACCTTTCCCTGCTCTAAAGTCACATTGGCTGTATTCGCCAACTCTTCCTTAATATTTGTAACCTTTTTATTGTCCTTGCCTGAAACAGTTATTACTACTGCATTGTCGGAACTCTCTCCTAAAAATCCTTCCTCTACTGCTTCCTCTATACAATTTTCAACAGCTTTATCAATTCTCAAGTTTTTATAGGATTTATACTTTACTAATTCCTCACCATCGGAATTAATACCTTTGACCTCTAAAACCCTGTCAAAAATATTTACAGAAAACTCCAAACTAGGATTAATATCCACATTTACATAGTTGCAAGGTGTATTATAGGCGTAAGCTCCCACGCTTACTCCACTAACCAGCACAAAAGCAGCGGCAATTGAAGCTACCTTTGATATGGTTTTAAAGTTAAAGTCAAAAACCTTTGCTTCTATATCTATCTCATGACCTACGCTATAATTCCCTCTGTTTTTAATTTTTATGAATCCGCCATTTTTATCGAGAATCACGGCATATTTGTCGTTTTGTTCAACCACTATTCCCTTCATTATTTCACCCCCAACTTATGTAATCCTTTATAAATTCATAATCACCAGTACATATTATAAATACCGCTAATATATATTTTCGTCCCCTATCTATCTTTTTTCGGGGTATCTTAAGAGTTTTTTCAATTTCAATAATAGGCAATGTTTTTTTTATTTTTAACTGTCTTGTAAGGTCTTGCTGAGACAATAAAAATTTTATGATCTCCGAGTATAGCTGTCTGGTTTTTGCATGTTTTGGGGATACTTCCGATAGCTCAAAAAATGATATTCCCCACTCGTCAAGCTCTTTCTTTAATTGTTCTATTTCAAGCCTTCTGTATTCGCTTATTTCTTCTTTTGTGTACTCATCTATTGACTTTCCGATAGTGAGATCATGTTCTTCCTCTTCATCCTCATCATAATATTCATTCAACAGGACTGCCTTGCTATGTTTGCTTTCCCTGCGGTAATAATCAATAATTCGCCTTTTAATAACGTTCTGGGCAAAGGAAAGGAAATTACCTCTTGAGCTGTCAAATGCTTTTATCGCCTCTGCAAAAGCCATTAAAGCAATACTCAACTCATCATCATGACCATAAACAACATAACGTCCCACCGTCTTCTCTGTACATGAAGCTATAAATGGCTTGTACTCCTCAATAAACTCATTAACTCTGAATTCATCATTCCTGATACTTTCAACTCTCTCATTGATAGTAACTGAATGCATTTCTTTCCTCCGCCCTCACTTAAGTATTTTACAATGCTATTACCATTATATCATATTGAGGACAACCCACAAATCCTAATGGGTGAAAAACATAATGGTAAATAAAGTAATACACTTTACAAAACCTTATATCATGCTATTTCAAACTATATTTTATCTTATTCTATGAAGCAGTCAGTTATAAAACTTACAAGGTAACAATATAACATACATATTTTCAATAACACCTACGCCCGCCTGCAACTGTCGGCTTTACATATTAAAGCACTTATGTTATAATTACTCAGCGTGAGTTTTTACAAGTAAAAAGGAGAACGATGCATCATTTTTGGGGGTGTATTTATTAAAATGAAGAAAGAAAAGAATTTAAACTCTACTCTGATGGTTATATTAAAAGGTTTTATAATCGGTTCGTCCATGAGTGTACCGGGAGTTAGTGGCGGAACCATGGCCATTTTGTTAGGCATTTATGACAAGTTAATAAGCTCCATAAGTCATTTCTTAAAAGATTTAAAGGGAAATATAATATTTTTTATTAAATTCTGTTTTGGGGCAGGTATAGGTATTTTTACACTTTCCAAGCTGATTAAATGGTTGCTGGAAGTAGTACCTTTACCAATTTCATTTTTCTTCCTAGGCGCTGTAATCGGTGGTGTTCCTGCTTTATACAAGAAAGTTAAAACTAAGGACTCCAAATTGAAAGTTTCTTCCGTTATTTATTTCCTTGTGGGATTAGCAATTGTTATTTCAATTGGATTTATTCCAACAGGAACGATTAATGTTACATCAGGTTCAGGATTAGGACATTACCTTATGTTATTGGTTACGGGAATTATTATTGCACTGGCATTAGTACTTCCAGGCATCAGCACTTCACATATGTTACTGGTTCTTGGCATGTATGATTCAATACTTTTGGCTATTAGTAATTATGACTTTATATATTTAGGAATAATTGGAATTGTAACTGTAATCGGAATTTTCTTAACAACAAGGCCTATCGAGTGGACTATGAATAAGTTCCCAAGCCAGACTTACTGCGTTATCATCGGTTTTGTTATAGGGTCTACTTATGAGATATTCCGTGACAAGGTCATTCCTGCAATTCCAGCCAACGCAGATATTATTTGGTGGGTTATATCAGCAATTGTCTCCGTCATTGCTTTTGCACTCGGAATTTGTGCAATTATGGCGTTATCAAGATTTTCAAATGACTAAGCCAGCAGAGTATAAACTTAAACTACTCATTAATGTTCTGATAAAACAATAGATAATATTTCAAAAAGGAGTTCCTGTTAAATAAACAGGCACTCCTTTTTTCTTGTGTTTTCAATATTATCATTTCTCTATCTTGTATTATCCTATAAGGTGCTTTTAAAACCCACATAGAAATTAGTTCTAGAGGTTGGCGGCAGAAACCTATCCAATCCTTATCTCTAGCCGGTCAAACTTTACATCCTCTATAAATTGATCTTTTGTAAAGGAAGTTCTCCGGTATCTGGCAAACTCGGTAGTATTCCTTTTAAGCCATAAAGGCACGGAGATATCCAACTCCTTGCAAAGGGCAATAAAATTATCTTCCAACAGGTCTCTGAAAGAAACGCTGCTATTTTCTTTTTCTACCAACTTTTCACTTATTATACCTGTACCTTTTATCAGCTTCCCTGTTATTTTCAAACTATTCTTCCCTCTTCTAAATTAGTTTAGCTTTGCCGATTCCATATCTTTTAAAAGCTTGTATTCAATTGAATCCACCAAGGCATACCAGCTTGCTTCAATTATATCGGTTGAGACCCCTATTGTTGTCCAAACCGCCTCAGAATCTGTCGATTCAATCAATACCCTAACTTTTGCAGCAGTTGCAGATTTCGAATCCAAAACTCTAACTTTGTAGTCTGTAAGCTTCATGTCCATAACCTGAGGATAGAACCTTTCCAGAGCTTTTCTTAATGCCTTGTCAAGAGCATTAACAGGACCATCTCCCTCATCCGCCGTGATCTCTTCCTGCTCTCCCACTTTGATCTTAATCATTGCAGAAGAGTTGGCCGTGGTAATAGAGGGTTCATTAACAACAACCTTGAATTCACTAAGCTCAAAAAACGATTGATATCTTCCAAGCACTTTCCTGATTATAAGCTCAAATGAGCCTTCAGCACCTTCATACTGATATCCCTTAAATTCCATTTCCTTTAGCTTTTCAAGAATTAATTTTGTTTCAGGTGAATCCTTTGTTATGCTACTGTCAATATGATTAATTAAATTCAGTACTGCACTTCTTCCGGCCACCTCAGACATAAGAAATGCTCTTTCATTTCCCACCACTTCAGGACTTATGTGCTCATATGCAGTAGTATTCTTGTTTACTGCATCTGCGTGCATTCCGGCTTTATGTGCAAATGAATTTCTTCCTACATACGGAGCTCTTTCATCATGTACTACATTGGCCACCTCACTTGCAAACCGCGCAATACTGGTAAGGTGTACCAAATTCTCCTGAGGTATGCACATATATCCAAGCTTCAATTGAAGATTAGGCACAATACTGCATAAATTGGCATTACCGCTTCTTTCTCCAAATCCGTTTAATGTTCCCTGTACTTGTACTGCTCCA
The DNA here is from genome assembly GCA_964564015.1 of uncultured Acetivibrio sp. Lineage (GTDB taxonomy): Bacteria > Bacillota > Clostridia > Acetivibrionales > Acetivibrionaceae > Acetivibrio. Next base: position 20,350 of record CAZLZR010000036.1, on the reverse strand, counting down.
GCCTGCACAGCCATAATGGAATTAGCCACAGCCATTCCGGTATCATTATGACAGTGTATACCAATATCAACTTTGAACTCTTTTACAACATTTTGAGTTATATCATATATCTCGCTAGGAAAGCTTCCTCCGTTTGTATCACAAAGGCAGAGGCTGTCTGCTCCCGCATCAACAGCAGATTTCAGTGATTTCATCGCATATTCGGGATTTGCTTTATACCCATCAAAAAAATGCTCTGCATCAAAAACAACTTCTTTATTTTTACTCTTAAAGAACTGTATTGTGTCATAAATCATCTTTAGGTTTTCTTCAAGAGTTGTCTTTAGTATATCTGTAACGTGAAAATCCCAGCTCTTTCCGAATATTGCAACTGCCGGAGTATCAGCTACAAGCAATGAGTTGACATTAGCGTCATTTTCAACGGAAACATTAACCCTTCTTGTACTCCCAAAAGCTATAACTTTTGCGTTTCTAAAATTTATATTTTTAATTCGTTCAAAAAATTCCAGATCCTTAGGATTAGAGCCGGGATTTCCTGCTTCTATATAACTTACACCAAGCCTGTCAAGTCTATCGACAATTTTAATTTTATCTTCGACGCTAAAGGAAATACCTTGTGCCTGTGATCCGTCCCTTAATGTTGAATCGTAAATAAGTATTTTTTTCAATGCCACACCCTCCTCCAGAGACTTATTTTTTGACAGTGCTTTTTAATATTACTAACTTCCGGCTTTTCATATGAAAAAATGCACTCGCACTGTTAAAGCCGTATAAGTCTCCTGAATATATTGCTTTATGAGGCACTAGTCTTCATTGACTACTGCTTCACCAATCTCACTTACTGCTCTGTTAATAGCATTTAAGTATGCTCTTACTCCTGATTCAATTATATCCGTACTTACTCCTCTTCCTACAAAAATTTTGCCATCTTTTGATATCCTTACAGTAACTTCACCAAGGGCATCCTTCCCTTCGGTAACGGCTTTTAATCTGTAATCTTCAAGTGTAAAGCTTATACCAACCGCTCTTTCAATCGCATTAAATGCCGCATCAACAGGACCATCTCCTGTGGCTGCTTCAGTTATTATTTCGTCATTCCTCTTAAGGCTTACCGTTGATGTTGCAACACTTTTGTTCCCACTTGTTATCTGAAAACTCTCCAACTCAAATATCTCAGGCACTTGTGATACTTTTTCTTCAACGAGTGCCTCAATATCCCTGTCGAGAACTACCTTTTTCTTATCCGCAAGGCTCTTAAATTTTTCAAAAGCTTTTTGAATACTGTCGGAAGTAAGTGTGGTATAACCCATTTCCTTTAATCTTTCTTCAAAAGCATGGCGACCGGAAAGTTTACCTAAAACCATCCTGTTTTGTCCTATACCTACTGACTCAGGTCTCATTATCTCATAAGTACTCTTTTCAGACAATACTCCATGCTGGTGAATCCCGGATTCATGAGCAAAAGCATTTGCCCCTACAATTGCTTTATTTGGCTGAACAGCTATGCCTGTGAGGCTGCTCACCAATTTACTTGATCTATATATTTGTGTTGTATCTATCTTATGTTCAATTTTATAAAAATCTTTTCTGGTGTCAATGCCCATTATTATTTCTTCCACTGAAGCATTTCCGGCCCTTTCACCCAAGCCATTAATTGTACATTCAACCTGCGTGGCACCATTTAATACTGCTGCAAGGGAATTTGCAACTGCCAGCCCTAAGTCGTTGTGACAGTGAACGCTTATATCAGCTTTATCTATATTGCTTACATTTTCCTTAATAGCCCTTATCATTTTTCCATATTCTGTAGGAGTTGTATACCCTACAGTGTCAGGTATATTAACAACTGTTGCACCTGCTTTTATTACTTCTTCAACCACTTTTATCAAAAATTCCACTCTTGTTCTGCTGGCATCTTCCGCTGAAAACTCAACATCAGAACAATATTTCTTTGCATATCTGACCATGGCAACTGCTCTTTCCAACACTTCTTCCTCTGTCATCTTCAGCTTGTATTTTAAATGTATGTCAGATGTTGCAATGAAGGTATGAATTCTAGGGCTTTGTGCTCCCTTAACAGCTTCCCATGCCCTGTCTATATCCTTTTCAACAGCCCTGCAAAGGCTTGCAATGGTAACATTTTTTATGTTCTCCGAAACTGCTTTTATAGCTTCAAAATCGCCTGGAGATGCAATTGCAAAACCGGCTTCAATAACATCTACGCCTAATTTCTCCAACTGGCGCGCAATTTCCAGCTTCTCCTGAATGTTTAAATTGACCCCCGGAGTCTGTTCTCCATCTCTTAATGTGGTATCAAATATCTTAATTCTATTAGGCATTACATTTACCTCCTATTTCCTAAATCATTCTCATATTTATAAATTTTTATATCTCTATGTTTTTTCTCTATTTTCGATTTATAATCCTTATACCTTATTTCATCAAATAGGTGGCAGGAAAAATGGGACACCCCATCTTTTCCATAACCTTTTACCTATTACACTTTGATCATTTGTTCATAAACTATTTCTCTAATGCATATCTAAACTATTTCTTTAGCCAACTCATCATCTTTCTTAGTTCTGCTCCAACCTTTTCTACCTGATGTGCAGCCTCATTGCTTCTCATTGCAAGGAAATTAGCTCTGCCTCCGGATTTATTTTCTGAAATCCAGTTTGATGCAAACTTACCATCTTGGATTTCCTGCAATACCTTCTTCATTTCTTTTCTTGTTTCATCAGTTATAACTCTTCTGCCTGTTACATAGTCACCGTATTCAGCAGTATCACTTATGGAATATCTCATATATGAGAATCCACCTTGGTTTATAAGGTCAACAATAAGCTTCATTTCATGTACACATTCAAAATATGCAATTTCAGGCTGATATCCTGCATTAACAAGGGTTTCAAATCCAGCCTTCATGAGTTCTGTAACACCGCCACAGAGAACTGCCTGTTCACCGAAAAGATCTGTTTCAGTTTCTTCCTTGAAGGTAGTTTCAAGAATTCCTGCTCTTCCGGCCCCTATTCCTGCTGCATACGCGAGAGCGTATTCTTTTGCCTTGCCTGTTTCATTCTGATGGATGGCAATCAGTGAAGGTACACCTCTGCCTTCTTTGTACTGACTTCTTACAGTGTGTCCAGGTCCTTTTGGTGCAACCATTATAACGTCAACACCCTTTGGCGCAACTATCTGATTGAAGTGAATGTTAAAGCCATGAGCAAACATTAATACATTACCTTCTGTTAAGTTCGCTTTTATGCTTTGATCGTATATTTCCTGCTGAACCTGGTCAGGAGTCAATATCATTATTAGGTCTCCCATTTTTGCAGCTTCATCAGTATCAACAACTTTCAAGCCATCATCTATTACCTGCTGTCTTTTAGCAGAAGTAGGTTGAAGACCTACAACTACGTTTACGCCGCTATCTTGTAAATTTTGTGCATGAGCATGGCCCTGGCTTCCATAACCGATAATAGCTACTGTCTTTCCTCTCAATAATCCTAAATCACAATCACTGTCATAATACATTTTAGCCATTTAAAAATCACTCCTTGTCATTATTTTTAGCTTTTATATATCTATTACCTCTTTCGATGGCAATTGTACCCGTTCTTACTATTTCCTTAATTCCAAATTGTTTTAGCATATCCTCAAGGGCTGCAACTTTGTCTGTACCGCCGGAAATCTCAATAGTCAAGGTATTCTTTGACACATCAACTATTTTGGCTCTGAATATCTCAACAATTTGTATAATCTCTGCTCTTGTTGAGGCATCTGCACAAACTTTTATAAGTGCAAGCTCACGGCTTACCGATTCGTTCTTTTCAAGCTGCTTTATTTTTATTACGTCAATTAGTTTATTAAGTTGTTTGCTCACCTGTTCTACAACATATTCATCTCCGTCCACTACTATGGTTATTCTCGATACTTCAGGGTCTTCTGTAACTCCAACAGCCAGGCTGTCAATATTAAAACCCCTTCTACTGAATAGACCTGCCACCCTCGATAGAACTCCGGCATGGTTTTCTACAAGTACCGATAAAGTATGCTTAGGCATCTCAATACCTCCCTTTATATATAAAAATAAACTCTGTTACCTTATAATGTAGATTCTTCCGGATCTACCATACACTCAAGCAAATATGGCTTATCGTCCTTAAGCATTTTCCTTAGTGCCACTTCTACATCCTTATTATTTGTAATCCTTTCACTCTCAAAGCCATATGCCTTAAATATGGTCTGAAAATCGGGATTTTCGTCAAGGAAAACCTCGGTATAACGGCCGCAATGCCTGACTTTCTGGAGTTCCCTTACCATTCCAAGCCTATAGTTATTAAAAATCAGGACCTTTACCCCTATTTTACTTTGCTTCATTGTTCCAAGCTCCTGCATGGACATCTGGAAACTACCGTCACCACCAATACAGATAACCTTAGAATCAGGCTTGGCAGTCTTTGCACCTACAGCCGCAGGTAAACCATATCCCATAGTCCCCATACCTCCGGAAGTTATAAAGCTTCCAGGGGTTTTTACACTATAACAATTTGCAACCCATATCTGATTCTGTCCAACCTCTGTTGTTACAATTGTATTCTCATCAGCAATTTCAGATAAGAGCAACAAAAGGTATTTAGGATTTACATATTTTGAGCTGTCATTTGAATCAATTTTCATAGCATGCTCTGCTTGCTTTCTCTTTAGCTCTTCAAGCCACTCATTTGTATCGGCCTTTTGTGCAACCTCGTTTAGCTCTTTAAGTATTTGTTTCAAATCTCCAACCACCGGTATGGACACTTCAATATTTTTGCCTATTTCAGCAGGGTCTATGTCAATATGAACTATTTTTGCCTTCTTTGCAATCTGATTCGGTTTGCTCATAGCCCTGTCACCAACTCTGGCACCTAAAATAATCAATAGGTCAGCATTATTTATTGCATAGTTTGCCGTATAAACACCGTGTGAACCAAGCATACCCAAATTCAATTCATGTTTTGATGGCAAAACTCCTATTCCCATAAGTGTAGGGGTAACCGGAATACTGCACTTCTCCGCAAATTCTAAAAGTTCATTGGCAGCTCCCGAACTTATAATTCCTCCTCCTGCACAAATTACAGGCTTCTTTGATTTCTTTATTGCATCAGCTATTTTTTTAATCTGCAGTGAATGTCCTTTTAAATTGGGTTTATATCCTCTGATATCAACACTTTTCGGGTATTCAAACTTAATCTCATCGTTCTGTATATCCACAGGTATGTCTATAAGCACAGGTCCAGGCCTTCCGGTTGAAGCTATATAAAAAGCTTCCTTTATTATCCTTGGTAAGTCCTTTGCGTTTTTAACAAGGTAGCTGTGCTTTACAAAGGGTGCCGCCGCCCCTGTTATATCCGCCTCCTGAAACACATCACGTCCGATTAGTTCCGATGATACCTGCCCTGTAATTGCAACGACAGGAATAGAATCCATATATGCAGTAGCAATACCTGTAATTATATTCGTCGCCCCGGGTCCCGAAGTCACAACACATACTCCAATATTACCGGATGCTCGCGCATATCCGCTTGCCGCATGGGCTGCCCCCTGTTCGTTTCTTGTCAATATATGACGTATCTTTGAGTCTATCAAAGCATCATAAAATGGGCATATAGCAGCTCCAGGGTAACCAAATATAACTTCTACCCCTTCCAATTCCAAAGCTTTAACAATAGCTTGTGCTCCTGTTATCTTCATAAAAATACACCCTTTGCGTTATATTTCAAAAACATGCCCAAAATCAAAAACCCCTCGACACTGCAAATCAAATTTGCAGGGACGAAGGGTACAAAATCCTACGCGGTACCACCCTGATTCAACATACCTCAAAAGTATGTACTCAGGTGCATATAAGTTATATGCACAGACTGTAACGTAATCAACGTTATCGCTTACTCATTTTCAGCAATAAAGCTCCGGAACGAGTTATACATGCAAATCATGCGCTGATTCTCACCACCCACCAGCTCTCTTGTGCAATCATATGCATCTTTATTTCCATCATAGCGCTCACTTATTTAAATATAATTGTATAATATCATACCAGTATAAATAGTTATTGTCAATAACTTTTTTATTTTTTAATCAACAAGCTGCCGGGATTCTTCAACCAAGTACTTGAGCTATGTATCTTTTAATGATATAAAATCAAAAACTAATATTGAACTTTATCTTCTTTAACTTTCCATTCATCAAAAGCTTTAAGACATATTTCCCTATCTTTCTGTTCAAGTTCAACTTTTTTATACTCTGCCTTACCCTTGATGACATCATAAATGTATTCATCATCAAAGCCAATCAAAGCCGCATCTTGTCTGGTACAACCATAATAAACCTTTTCAATTTTAGCCCAGTGAATTGCCGAAAAACACATAGGGCATGGTTCACAGGAAGTATATAATACGCAATCTGAAAGATCAAATCTACCTAACTTTTTTGATGCACGCCTGATAGCAATCATTTCAGCGTGATCAGTAGGGTCATTATTTTTAATTACCTCGTTATGTGCTCGGGCAATTATCCTGTTATCCTTCACTATAACTGCTCCAAATGGACCCCCATGCCCATTTTTCACTCCTTCAAGAGCCTCTTTAGCAGCCTCGTCAATAAAATTATACTCTTTTTTCATAAGTTTATCCTCAATTTATAATCACTTAAGTAATATTATATATATTACCACAATTACAAATGAAGTAACATCCTAAGTTTTTTAAAGAACTATCTTCTTATCGTTTTTACCTTCAATCTTACCTATACCGTAACCATAACAAAAGGACTGGTACATGCTTGCTACTATCAAGGCACTCAAATAATCCCGTTCCTCCTTATCCAGACCTCTATCCATTACCTTAAGAAAGTCGTGAGTTTTGTCTATTGCAATCAATCTCATAGCTTCCCTTGTTCCCGTCAACTCATTTTCAAGCTTACTGCGTGCCTGCTTCAAGTACTCCTTTATAGTACTTTCAAAGCTGTTGTTCTCATAGAATTTCTTAGCTGTTCCCATTTTTGCCCTCCTTTGAATTATGCTTACTGAAATTCTTTCCATTTTTCCAGTAAAGATACACAAAAAAAGCTATAGAACCATTATGCTCTATAACTTCTTCATATCACAGCATATACTGTGACAAACAGAGGCACTATTTCTTCTCAAAAAGATTGAGAAGAAAATAAACTTTTTGAGAAGAATAGTATATTAGCAACTACCTCGTAACAAGTCCATCTTTTTCTTTTTGAGCAAGTACAATAGATACATTTTTGGTGGTATCACCTTCACGATGGGTTATAGTTACAGTATCTCCCGGCTTTTTGGAATAAATATATGTCCTTAGCTGCATCATTGTATTAATTTCTTTGCCATCAACGTCCGTCATTATACAACCAACTCGTAATCCGCTTTTGTATGCAGGACCGTTTTCATCAACATTGGAAACATATACACCGGCATCGATATTTATTGTATTATCAAAATATGGAACCACATCCTTGTCATATGCAAATACTCCAAGGTAGGGCTCGGCAAAGTCCCCACTCTCTATAAAGCGGTTGACTATGGGAATAGCTATATTTATTGGCACTGCAAATCCTATTCCCTCCGCACTTGTTACCTTGACAGTATTTATTCCTATAACCTGACCCTTTGAATTTAACAACGGCCCTCCACTATTTCCAGGATTTATACTTGCATCGGTCTGGATAAGATCCTCCATGTAATTCGCTCCCTCCTCCGTTTCTATCTTAATTGTTCTATTGAGAGCGCTTATTATACCTGAAGTAACAGTTCTCTGAAACTGAAGCCCTAACGGGTTCCCAATAGCTATTGCCGGCTCGCCCACCGTTAGTCCGTTTGCATCTCCTAAAGGTATGGCTTTTAGTCCGGCAGCATTTACCTTAACAACGGCAAGATCCAGAGTAGAGTCAGCCCATACCGTAGTTCCATCTACATTCCGGCCATCCTCCAAGGAAACAATTATTCTCTTATTCTTGCCTCCTGCAACATGATGATTTGTAAGAATATAACCACTTGAACTTACAATTACACCAGAACCAACACCCCAACTTTCTTTATTACCGTCGAATATTGATCTGCTGTCAACTTTCAGCACCGATATTCCAACAACTCCAGGCATTGCCGATTTCGCAACATTCTGAACCGTATCACCTTGATAATTGCCACCTTGGCTGGTATCCCCCGGCGTCTGCCCTATTGAAAGCTGTTGTGGTATTGGCTTATCGTTTGTTTTGCTTCCTTGCGGTTGTTGCTCCATATCTCTAACAATGTACTGGGAAGCAAAAAAGAATAATAGTATTCCTACTCCTAAAGAAGTTACAAGAGCAGTCAAAAACGTTTTAATAAATCCGCCTTTACCCCGTTTTCTATCCTCAAACATATTATCATCCTTTTACGTTTATTTTTTATTATTTCAAAAATGAACTAAAAGGATTCACGCTAATAAAAAATTTAGAGGTTTAGTACTGATTAACAAAAAAATACAGCCTAAACTTTTAAGACTGTAATTTATCCTCTGCTGACTTTATTATCTTTTTAACACTTTTTTCAAACTTGGGTCTTGGAATCATAACCTGGTGATCACAGCCAAGGCACCTGATTTTGAAATCAGCTCCAACTCTGGTTACTTCCCATTCTTTGCTACCACAAGGATGCTGTTTTTTCATCTCCACGATATCCCCAATGGAAAATTTATGGTCCATGTTTGCTACTCCCTTCTGTTTTCTCCAACCTCTTAAAAAGTTGCTCATTAGAACCCGAGATAATATTTCTTTTCATAATTTTTATGAATGTGCAAATTTGAAGAAACACTGCTCTTTATAATAACTAGTATAAATTTGTACGAGAATTAATTCAAGTTAAATTAAGTCCGTGTATCATGTAACTTATGTGAGGAAAAATATACACCCTATGTCCATTATGAAAGTATTTATAACAAATTGTAGCCTCTGTTAATACAATATAGTGGAACATATAATTAAAAAGGTGATAATATGGAAACACTCCGCTTAGGATCAACAGGTCCTGACGTAAAACTTGTTCAAAGCCTGCTTGCGAGGATTGGCTACCAACCGGGTCCGGTTGACGGGGCTTATGGTCCTCAAACCCAGCAAGCCGTGATTGCATTTCAGAGAAATAATGGTCTGGTACCCGACGGCATTGTAGGCCCTTCTACATGGAGAATAATGTTAATCCTTTTGCAGGGCTATGATTTTTACTATGTTCAAGCTGGAGACACAATTTATGGAATTGCACGTAAATTTTATACAACGCCTGATGCAATTATTACTGCCAATCCTGGAATTAATCCGAACTTAATTTACATTGGCCAAAGATTAACCGTTCCATATGGTATAGATGTGGTATTTACCGATATTGATTATACTTATGAAATAATGGAAAGAGACATTTATGGACTAAAAGCAAGATATCCTTTTCTGGAAATGGGAGTGGCAGGAAGAAGTGTCCTCGGAAAAAACCTCTATTATTTAAGGCTTGGAAGAGGGGCTAGAGAAGTATCTTATAATGGAGCCCACCATGGAATTGAGTGGATTACAACGCCCTTGTTAATGAAATTTGCTGAAAACTTCCTTAAGGCTTATGCATCTGGTAGATCACTTCGCGGCTATAATGTCAGAGATATCTGGAACCAAAGCAGCATTTATATCGTCCCTATGGTAAATCCTGACGGCGTTGATCTTGTTTTAAATGGGCTTGATCCCACCAACCCTTATTACAACCAGCTCCGTCAGTGGAACAATACCGGGCGGCCATTCTCCGAGGTATGGAGTGCAAACATCAGAGGCGTGGATTTAAATCGTAATTACCCTGCCAGTTGGGCTGAAGCTAAGGCTCAGGAAGCCTCTTTGGGTATATATGGACCTGGACCGACAAGATATGGCGGGCCTTCACCCCTATCGGAACCGGAATCTTCAGCTATGGTAAACTTTACAAGGCAGCATGATTTCAGGTTGGTTATCGCTTATCATTCACAAGGAAGGGTAATTTATTGGAATTACCTCAACATGGCATCTCAAGAGGCTTTAAGGATTGCAAACCTTTTTTCAAGGGCAAGTGGATATACTGTATCAACAGTTCCTTACGAAGCCGCTTATGCCGGATTCAAAGACTGGTTTATAAAAGAATTCAGGCGACCTGGATTTACAATAGAAGTCGGATTAGGTAAAAATCCTTTGCCAATATCACAATTCAATACAATTTATAACGAGAACGAAGAAATAATGCTGCTTTCCCCTTTATTGTAGGAGAATATATGTAATACTTTAAGAGCTTACATTAATTATTTAAATTATAAAAATTTACTTAACTAATTGCATTCACATACAATTAATGTTAAACTTTTGTTATATTATGTTAATTATACACATCGTAACATAAAATGTAAGCAAAGTAGAAAGTTACGCTACTAAGTCCGCACAAATATATCTTCTGAAACACGGTCTTATAACACTTACAATATAAGACTTTTAACGTAAAAAGTTTGTCAAAAACAAACTTTTTTACGATGAATAATATAATTATTGGTTCAACACTCCGTATGTCTCTTCACATAAAGCAAATAGCCTTATTTCTGGCAGTACGGCATTACTTTTTTCAAAATTTTGATGCTTCGCTTTATTAAGTTGTATTCTGCTTGGTATTTTGATTGCAATCTATTATTATTAAGTCAGCGGAGGAAACAGATGATGGATATTGAAGAAAATATAATTCCCAAATTTGCACATTTATTAGGTCAAAACAAGGAATTTATATTTCAGGATTGGATTAACTTAGTTAAAAATAATCTCATAATTGAAAACAGTTTAGAACTTGAATTCTTGATAACCGGTTTTAAACGCATAATTGATGATTTTACTACCTCCCTTGAGGGCGGTGACCTCAAGGCTTACTATAGAAACAACTTAATTATAGCCAGGGATATTGTCTGTAACGACATAGAGTATACTAAATTTATTCGGTTATTTCATTTGCTTGAGGAAAGTTATAAAAAAGTATTATCACAAACTCTCGACCCTTCTCAGCTTTTACATAACTTCAATGTATTGGATAAGATCAATCGCAAAACTATCTCAATTGTTTTAAACACATACTTCGAGATTAAGGACTCAACAGCATTTGCTCTTGTTAAATTAACAGAACTCAGAGATCCCCAAACCGGATATCATGTTGAGAGGACCCGTGAATATACCTTCCTTCTGGCTAACAGGCTTGGCTGCAGTGATGAATTTATTAACCAACTTTATAAAGCTGCACCGCTACACGATATTGGAAAAGTAGGAATAAAAGACAGTATCCTGTTAAAACCCGGTAAGCTGTCCAAAAAGGAATATGAATCTATGAAAGAGCATACCCGCATTGGGGCCATGGCTATAAACGATATAATCAGCAGCCATATCATCAGCAGGGGATATCTATTAATGGCAAGAGACATAGCTCTATACCACCATGAAAAGTACGATGGAAGCGGCTATCCCGAAGGCCTCAGCAGAGAGAGCATACCCTTTTGCGCCAGAATTTTTGCTGTTGCAGATGCTTATGATACAATAGTTTCAAAAAGACCGTATAAAAAAGCATACTCCCATGAGGAGGCTGTCAGAAGAATTCATCGTGACTCAGGCACACATTTTGATCCCGAAGTGGTCGAAGCATTCATGTCCGTTAAAACAGAATTCAAAATGGTCAACAATTCTTTAAACCGCTTGTAATGCTAAGGGCTAAACATTAAACATCCTGACAAGATTAATGCTGTTATTACTCTTTTTAACCTTTTCTATCGTTTTATTTATATAGTCACAAAGTTTTTTTTCAAAAACCTCCTGCGTAGTTTCCTTGTTTTCGATCATAGCAAGACCTTTTTCCCAACTTGCAGTAAGCGATGGGCTTAGAAGCTCTTTTGCAGTCCTTCTTACCAATTCAACTATTGCCTCTCCCTTTAATGTAGGAGTAACAACCTGTGTCTTGGAATTTATACTTATATATCCAATATCTTTGAGCTTCTTTATAATACCGGCACGTGTAGCAGAAGTACCTATTCCGGTGGTTTTTATCTGCTCCCTGAGTTCCTCGTCTTCTATAAATTTACCTGCCTTCTCCATGGTAATTATTAGGGATCCATCAGTATACCTCGGAGGCGGTTTTGTCTCCTTTTCTTCCAGTTCAAACCTCATTGTTTCACACTTCTCATTTTTTGTAAGCAGATGTATGGGCACTTCTGTATAATCCTCTTCATCTTTTGCCTTACTCACCTCGTAGATTTCCTTCCAGCCTGCTTCCTTCAATGTCCTTGAACTTGTAACAAATATTTCATCCGCCACTTCCGTCTCTACCTTAACAGTGTTATATACGGCAGGAGGATAGAATATAGCCAAAAACCTTTTTGCAATAAGAGTATAAATTTTCTTCTCATCCTCACTAAGCTTGTTCAAATCAGCAGTGACATAAGTGGGTATCAAGGCATAGTGGTCTGTTACTTTCTTGTCGTCAACATACCTCTTTGTGGTCTTCGTTACCTTCAACCCACCAAATTCCTTTATTCTCGAAACACACTCCCTGAAAACCGGATTCAGAAAGAGCCCATTGAGAACTTTTGGCAATTCACCAACCACATCTGAAGATAGTACCCTACAGTCAGTCCTTGGGTAGGTTATCAGTTTCTTCTCATATAAGCTTTGGGCAATCTCCAAAGTTTTATCTACAGGTAACTTGAACTTCTTATTTGCCTCTGACTGTAGCTCTGCAAGGTTAAATAGAAGAGGGGGCTGCTCATTCTTACTTTTTATCTCAACTTTTTTTACTTTTCCCTCTCTATCCTTTAATTTTTCAATTATGTCCTCTGCTTCTTGTTTATCGATATACCTTTCACCTTCCTGGGAAACATCATCAGCTTTTATGCTTTTACTTCTTTCCGGCACCCATTTACCCTTGTATTCAATTTTACTGTCAAAAGATAAAAAGTTGGCAGTTATGGTATAATGAATCTTTGGCACAAAATTCCTGATCTCAAGTTCCCTCTCGGTAACCAGACCCAAAACGCATGTCATAACCCTGCCTATTGCAATAACTGAGGACTTGTTTTGTTTTAATAGAGCCGAAAGGTTTCTTCCATAGAGGCAGGTATATATTCTGCTGAAATTCATACCAAACAGCCAATCTTCTTTTGCCCTGCTATACGCTGCTTGAGACAAGGAGTCATATTCAACAATATCCTTTGCGTTTCCGATACCATCCTTTATAGCTTCCTCTGTCTGGGAGGAAACCCACACTCTTTTTGCCGGCTTGGAGCTACCACTGTGTTCGTACACAAGCCTGAAAATATATTCTCCTTCCCGTCCGCTGTCGGTACAAGCATAGACATAGTCAATATCCTCCCTGAGCATAAGAGTTTTTATTGTCTCAAACTGCTTCTTAACACCTTCATTGTCAATCACAATATATTTATACTCTTGAGGAATTATAGGAAGATGATCAACTCTCCATTCCTTGTAAGCTTCATTATATGCATCAGGAAATGCCAACGTAATAAGATGACCAAAACACCAGGTTATTATAGAATCTTTAGACTCTGCATATCCCCGGGCTCTATCGCTTTTTGAAATGCCTACACCCAATACAGCAGCAAAACTTGCCGCCACAGACGGTTTCTCAGTAATATATAAATTTTTACCCAAATATATCTCCCTCTTGTGCTATACTCTATAAAAAATATAGCTCCGTAGATTTAGTAGCGGAACTTTCTGCTTTGATTAATGCTTTATCTGCAATATGATATCACTGTATCAGCATTCAACCAACTATAGTTTATCAACTCTAATAATTTTACAATACTCACGCCAAATCTTCAATACATACAAAAGAGGAAGCCTCGGATAGACTTCCAATACGAATTACATATTTCAGGTTTAATCCTGTTTTCTTATTTTAGCAAATTTCTCAATTGACGTATCCTGCTACACAATCCTTCTACAAAGATTAGTTTTTATATTCTTTTCAAGTGTCCTTTAGTCCTTATACCACCTATTCCCTTAACACCTGAAATTGTCATTTCGGCTATTTGCTCCGGATTCACATAGCGACTAACATCAGTAAGAGCAACTTTTTCACATACAATTGCCGGGTCTAGTGCATTAATATTTATTCTTCCCGGAGAACTTGCAAAGTTTGCTCCTGCACTCATAATTCCTTCAAAGTATGACTGACAAGCTCCTGCAAATATACATAACCTGTCATAACTGCTCTCATATTCCCTTGCTAGTTTAACAGATTGAATGAAATATTTGGAATTCCTATAATTTTCAACTGAGCTAAGATTACTTCCTTCCTTTTTTATACCATCATGCCCTGTCAAAACCAATATATCAGGCCTGTGCTCCTTCAACGCACGGCTTACCAGTCCTGGCTGGTCGCTTTCAGCAGCTACAATTCCAACAACGCTAATACCTGCTTCCCTGTAATGATTTTTGCACATATTCAGAAATTTATCACTTGAGTCTAATTGAAGAATTTTTCCAGGTCTTTCCCTTAGCCTGCCAAACCAGAACAGCCTTCTTGAAAAACCACGTCTGTACATATTTTGCCTTACGTTTAAAATATCTCTCTGTAAATTTAACTGTACATTTTTATAATCCTGCTTAATCAAATCTTCCCCACTTGAATCGGCTTCTATTCTATAAAACAAGCCTTTCAGAACATAAACTGGCTTAGCCCCTTCTTTGTTAACAATATCAACAACCGTAAAATATATGTCACTCCCATGGGACTTCCTTGTTACTATGTCCCCTATCTTAAAATCATACATATTTATCCTCCTATAAGAGAAGTTTACACATTACATAATATGCAGAAAATCTCTTATGGGGCTTGAACACTTAATTGTTTTTACATAACATTGTAATAGTTTAATGGCACATAATATATGCACATCAAAAATTATTCATTTATAAATTTTACTATACTCCGAAATAATAAAGTTCAAGAAAAACAGCATATTAATAGAGCCAGAAAGTCAATAATTTTATCGGCTTCACTGGCTCAACAGCTTTCAAATTCCTTTATCATTTATTATCTCTTATTGTGTTTAACTAATATTTCTAAAAATTATACCATCCAGGCTTTCAGCTTCCCGACTTCTTTTTTAACATGTATTCTTACTTCATTATACTTTTCCATAGACGCTGATACAACTTGCTGGTTCGGTGTTAAACCTCCATATTCAGATTCGTTAAAGCTTTCGGCAAACTCCAGCAAATTTATTCCACTGGCTTCAAGCACCCTTTCCGCATAACTCAATGGTGTTTCATACTTTTTTATATCCAGATTGATTTTACCGAGCAAATAAGAAATTCTTTCAAATACCAGTGCAACTGCCCTTTTGTTGTCCGAACTCAAAACCAGATTCCTCCACATGCTTCTTCGAATTCTGTTAAACAACCATAGCAATATAAATAAAACAAAAACAGTATATGGAATGAATAAAAGCTTGGCCCAAAGGGGCATAATCGCTATAAAATTCCCAATTGCCGAAACAATGCTACTGAATGTGTTAATCAAACCTTCAAAAAACGCATTAAAGCCATTGTTAGAACTCCCAATACTAACTGTTGGCTCAAAAACCATCCATCCAAAACCGGCAATATAAACTTCAGGGAAAGCATGGGCGTGTTTCTCCCTTATCAGATATCTTCCGGATTCAGGATCCCATTCGTTGGCTATAAAACCTTCCACATATCTTGCAGGTATACCCGCGGCCCTAGCCAGTACTACCATTGCGGATGCAAAGTGCATGCATATGCCTTGTTTGCTTTCAAAAATAAAGAAATCAATATAATCCATTCCTACAGGCTTACGCGGCGGTGTCAGATCGTACTCAAACCCCGTAGTATAAAAAAAGTTCACTATAGCCTCCGCCTTATCATAATCATTTGTTAAACCCGCTGTTATACTATCTGCCAAATCATATATTCTCTGTGGCAAATCATTAGGCAAATCCGTATAATTACCAAAAGCTGTGTTCATCTCATAGTTTGCATCTTCTATCACATCCTTAGTTTGGGGAGTTATAATCAGCTTGCCTTCTGCCACCTCTTCTACAAGTGTTCCGTCACTATTGTAGTCAACCACGTAATTATCAGTATTAAAGATAGTTGTCACCAATTCCTTGTTTATTTTCTTGAGCACTCCTGATTCCAATTTTGATTGCGGCACGTTCTGGGGTAAATACTCAACTGTATATGATTCATTTAAATTTGGCATATGCCCATCTGCAAAGTAACACTCGGTAAAATCATTTATATATACCATCGAACCACTCCACAAACCAAAATCACAAATCCCTGGAGGGTTCAACAATGATTGCATAGGTACCCCTCTGGTATAGATATAGGCCTGTTTTACTTCCTGTGGTTTTAATGTACCCTCAAAATAAGTGTCTGTTTCAGAAATCCCCGGCACCATCAGCCCATTTTCTTTCATACGCTGCATAAGCTCTATCAAAACATTAAACTTATAGTATCTGTTTTTAGTCTCCCTTACATCCCTTTTCTCATCAAGCTTCTTGTTTCCTTTCAACCAACGATTATCATCATACATATCCCAGTTCTGTACCCTAAAATACAGGGGTTCGTCAGCTTGAACTTCAAAAAGCACGTTATCTCCAAGTGGAGGTGTCATAGAATCAAGAGTGCTTTGATTCTTGATTCCCATAGTACTAAATATGTTTGATAAATCCTGAATCTGAATATTTTGTTGATTTGTTTGAGCCAGATTCTGTATTGTCTGGTTCAGAACCTGATTAATATATGCTATTTTAGGTATAGTCGCAGGCTTTGGAGAGATTAGTGCCAAGGTCATAACTATTCCAATAAACAGAAATAATGACGCAAGATACCATGGGTTATTTATGTGATAGTCCTTTTCCGAATCGACAGTCCTTTTAACAGTTCGCTCTGCATACAGCGAAAAAAACAAAATAAGAAAAAGTATAAATGGTATTGTAACATTACTGTCCGTTTTTGCTGACTGCAGCATAAAAGGAATTATTCCAATAAGCAGAAGAACTGATATTCTATACTTTATATTGGTAAAATAAAAAACAGTTGACGAAAAACCATATGAAGCAATTAACAAAGTCGCAAAGGAAAAAGCAGGTATGACTTCTATACTTTCCGGTTTTGTTACAACAATCCATATTAAATAATACAAATTTGATTTCCCTGAAGAAAGGACAGTGGCTAATACAATACCGCCGTACGCCACTGATCCAAGAACAAACAATATTCCCCCTAGGAAACCTTGTTTTTTCGCATAAATATAGCCAGCAAAAAGAATTGTATTAACCAGTGAAATCACTAATAAAATATCTAATATAGGAAATCCGAAGAATGAACTCATCGCCCAATAAGTCAGTATAATGGAAAACAGAAGAGATAGCTTTTGATTATTTAATTCCTTAAAAAGTCCTTTCATTGTATCCATCCTCCAACAATAATTATATCCCTGAAACTCTATCTTTTTAATCTTCTATCTCTAAATGCTTATGATAAAGCCTCGGTTATATTGTCATCTATCCCCAATATCCATGCGTTGCCCTGTTTGTTTGAAAGAGACCTTTCGCCTTCCTTAACATCAGCCATACTTTTATAAACAGCACTCTTTATTGAAACAGTATCAACAATTATTCCATAATCAGTAAAACTATCAATAGATTTTTGCAAGGATTTGTCATGATAACCGGTAAAAACTGTCGTCTCTCCTCCCCCTATATAACGGTTCCTGCCCTCATACTCTAAAATATCAGCTAAAGGTAGCCGTTTGGAAAATTCCAGATCAACATTATTTGTGAACTTGTAAGATGCCAATCTATGTTGCATTTCATTTATACTCTTTCCATCAGTTATGGCATATCTGTTCCAGCTGTTATTCTCGTATAGCCATAACTCAACTTCTCTTCCAGTTTTTACTGACATATGTGCCACAGCAAGCATTGCTTCCAGGGTTTTTTCCTCCAGCATCAACACTTCATCTTTGAGCTCTTTGGCTTCTATATTTGCAGATTTATTTGAAGAATTTAAAAGAATTTTATATATTGTTTTTCCGCTTTTCTTTTTTTGCGGCGTCTCCATATACGGATCCAGAACAAGTCGCTTTTTTGAAAGTCCTCTTCCCTCATCCTTCCTAACCATTAGCTTATCATTCCTCGCTGAGAGCTTCCAATGGACCTTATGAAGCGGATCGCCTGCCATATATTCTCTGAATTCATATCCCGGTTCTCCACTCCAGCTATGCAACCCAGTTGATACTGTACCCGAATCGTCCTGATGAATCGTTTCAGGTGAACCTAATAATATTTTACTGGTTGGCTTTATGTTCTCAAGCCTTGGAAGGACGGTAACTTCTCCTTTATATCTGTCTTCACCTGTATTCATCAATATTGATGTTGAGAATAAATTTAAATAATCCTTAAGCCTTATGTCATTTATACCTATTTCCCCAATTCCTCTGCTTTTTGCAGTATATTCGACTGTTATAGTTTTAGTTTGAAACGGTCCTAATGAAACCATTACCTCATTTGAGCCAGGCAAACTGAAGTTCACAGCACTGCAAAATTTTAAATTAATAAACGGAAACAGCATAAATGACTTGTTTTTTATATGTACTTCGACCCTTATAATCCCACCCTTCTCAACCTCAGATGATGGCGCGTCAACATTAATCTCAATCCTCTTCCTTGCAGGAAAAACCAGAATAAATGAAACTATTGGCGATAGGAGAAACATATAGACCATTATCATGCTTGTTTCCCCACCAATAATATAAGAGTAAATATATACAAAAACTGTCATGAATAAGAACAAAATAAGATTTCTCATAGCATTTTCCCTTTGCTTTCATACAAAGTATAGTTTTATACCTTTTAAACCACTAATGCCTTTTATCATAAGTAACTTCTTTGTCATTCATAATGTAAAAAATGCAATTCCATTGTGTTAAGTCCTACATGCTATATCATATCCTCTGTTACTGGCGATAGTACTTTTGAATATAACTCATTTCTAAAAATGAACTATACAAAATGTACATCCTGTGATTTTTGCTAATCAGCACTAGAATGTAGGTACCTTGACCCTAAGAACTGCTTCGTTAACCACATTTTCTGCGGAAATACCTTTCATCTTTGCACCTGAATTCATGATAATTCTATGAGCCAGAACGGGAGCTGCCATTTCCTGTATATCATCAGGAATAACGTATTCCCTACCTTTGATAAAGGCCCACGCCTTTGAAGCCCTGTACAAGTTAAGGCTACCCCTCGGACTTCCTCCAAGAACCACATCAGCACTTTTTCTTGTAGCTTCTATTATGTCAACAATGTATTCTTTCAAACAATCCTCAATTCTGATTTCTTTAACCTGATTTTGAAGCTCCAATAGATCATCAATATTTGCAACAGGTTCCAGTTCGGATAAAGGATTATAACTTCCGAAGCGGTCAATTATTAATTTTTCTTCGCTTTTTTCTGGATAACCAATAGAAAGCTTTAAAAAGAATCTATCCATTTGAGCTTCCGGTAATGGATATGTGCCAAAACATTCTACGGGGTTTTGAGTTGCAAGGACCATAAATGGTTTTGGTAGTTGATAGGTTTTACCATCTACAGAAACCTGATTTTCTTCCATTATCTCCAAAAGACTTGACTGGGTTTTAGGAGAGGTTCTGTTTATCTCATCTGCCAGGAGAAAGTTGCACATCGCAGCCCCTTTTCTATATTCAAATTCACGAGTAGCCGGATTAAACATGGAAAAGCCCATTATATCGGACGGCATTAAATCAGGAGTAAACTGCACCCTGTTAAATATTCCATTAACCGAACGAGCAAGTGTTGCAACAATCTGAGTTTTTCCAACTCCAGGTACGTCTTCAATCAGTACATGTCCATCACTAAACAGTGCTACTAAAATATGCTCTAACACAGATCTTTTACCTACAATAACCTTTTCCATATTTACAATAAGTGCTTCAACCATATTATTCATAATGTTTACACCCCAAGAATTATTTTTTGGAACTCAAACTGTTTGAAATATATACACAAATTGTGACTTGAAAATATACTTATTTATTGCCTTTGATAACACTTAACAACTTTTTGACTTTAATCTATTATATTATAGATTAGGGTGGTTTTACAAGAAGGCATATAAGAAATAAAGAAATGCCATAAACTACTTAAGTCAAAAAAATGGGGCTGTTGCAATTACGATTTATAATCGTAGTACAACGCCCCATTTCTAT
>CAZLZR010000035.1:0-48995 GCA_964564015.1 uncultured Acetivibrio sp. | reverse complement strand
ATCTAAATCCTCCTTCAGATGCTTTTATTCAAACACTAAAACAAAGATACACTTGTTTATATAAAAATAATATATTTTTGTCGGATTACAGTCAATAAAGAATTATAGAGGTTTTTCTGGAATATCAATTTGAATCTACTGAAATTTTTCAGGAGACAACCCTATGACGCGAATTTTATATCCCTGCATAATGTTAAAGCTATTTTAACATTTCAAAAGCTTTTATATATGTACGCAATTCCTGTCAATTCATATTATTTCCCTATACTGTTGTATACGGTTAATGCATCGGTAATATTATACTGTTCCGAATAGTGATCTCCTTTTGCACCTACAGAAATCAGAATGTATTCCTGTTTACCCACTTTTGCCAGACTCGCAAGACACAAACCAGCTTCACCAGTATATCCAGTTTTCCCACCTAAAAGTTCCCCGTCAATAATGTTTTGATTGTTGAGTTTTGCAAACATAGTGCTGTGAAAGGTTATCCCCTCAGGATGCTTATTGGTAGGTTGTGTAGAATGGCGGGGTGAAGTAAAAATCTCCCGGAAAGTATCATTTTTCAAAGCATAGATTAAAAGAACAGAGAGATCTTTGACAGTAGTATAATGATTTTTATCGTGAAATCCGGTCGTATTTTCAAAATGGGTATTGTCCATACCTAGCTCTGACGCCTTTTGGTTCATCATAACCACAAAGTTCTGCTCCGAGCCGGCAATTTGATCCGCTAGCCCAATACAAGCCTCTGCACCGCTCGGAAGCATAGCCCCGTATAAAAGATCTATCGCCCTTATCGTTTCACCCGGCTGGAAACCTGCCATCGATGCACCTGCTTCGTATAGCCCCTGAAATGTAGAACTTGTAATTTTGATTTCTTCCTTCAAATCAGGTAAATTTTCTATTGCAACGATTGCTGTCATCATTTTTGTCAGAGACGCAGGATATATTTTTTCTCCACTTTTTTTCTCCATTAAAATGGTATTATCATCTAGACGTATCAAAATCGCATTAGGACTTCTCAACTTGTCAGGAATTATGGAGACATAGAGGTTGGGGTCTGTTTTTAACGAGGGAACCGGCGTTTTTCCATCATAAGAAGTACCGGGTGTTATATTTTCAGGAATAATAATTGATTTGTAAACAAACGCAGCAATGACAACCACAAAAATAAATGTTACAAAAATGCGTATTCCCGACTTTTTATTTTTAACTCTTTGCACCATAATAAAACAACTCCTTATTTTGTACTGGTACTATTTAACCACAAAACAGAGAGCCATTTTGGAATTCCATCTTATGAACTTCTTAAGATTTTCTTATAACGAATGGGAAATTCCATCAGAAGCCTTAATTATATGGGAAGCTTTACTGTAAATATTGTATTTTCCAGGTTGCTCTGCGCAGAGATTTCTCCATCGTGAGCAATAACAATTTCTTTCGCGATTGCCAAACCTAGTCCTGCTCCACCGCTATTTGTAGAACGAGCGGAATCCAGTCTGTAAAATTTTTCAAAAATAGTTTCAAGCTTTTGAGAAGGAATAGGATCTCCTTGATTTGTAAAAGTAACAATCACTTTGTCTGCCTGTTGGGCTGCTGTAATTTCAATAATGCTGTTTTCATAGCTATAGGCAATTGCATTCTTTAAAATATTATTGAATACACGAGCAAGCTTGTCTGCGTCACCTACCAGAATCAAATTATCAGGAGCATGAATGGCTACCTGTTTTCCTTGAGGCGTAAGTATGGGATAAAACTCGTCAGCCATCTGTTGAAGCATAAATGCGAGTTTTATTTTACCTTTATTTAAAGCAATGGAATGCAGATTAAATCTTGTAATTTCGAAAAACTCACTAATTAATTCTTCCAGCCTATATGCTTTCTCTAGAGCTATTCCGGTATATTTCGACTTTTGTTCTGCCGGCATGTCCGGTGCTTCATCTAATAGGCTCAAATATCCAATTACTGAGGCAAGCGGCGTTTTTAGGTCATGAGCAAGGTAAGTAATGAGATCACTTTTTTGCTGCATTTCCATATGTATAAGCTGCTGATGCTTTTGTGTAACCGACTTTAACCGTATAAGCTGTTTTTCAATTTCAGAATATCTTTTCGGTAATGTTAAGTCATCTGTGTTTGACATTATGAAAGAACTCATTACACCTGTAATAAAAGATATCTCCTTTTTATTTCTATAACGTGCATATAAATATGAAATACTCATACATAATCCTAAAATTATCACAAATGTTAAAAATGTATAAATAAAAAATTGTTTTATTTCAACCCAGTTTTTAAATATTACTCCTACTTTGCCTTGACTGGAGTAGTTGGGCTCAATATAAAATATGCTATAAAACCACTCCTTAAACCTCCCATTAAACCCTTGATCTACTAACCATACCATACCAAAACAAAAGAGAATTATTGCGAATATAACCAAAAAAACTTTCAGAAAGTTTTTACTATTATTTTTCAATTTTATAACCGACCCCCCATACCGTTTTAATATATTTAGGATGCTCTGTGCTGTCATGCATTTTTTCTCTTAAATGGCGAATATGAACCATTACAGTATTATTGCTGCTAGTGAAATACTTGTCCCCCCACACCTCATGGAACAGTTCTTCCGAACTAACTACGCGCCCTCTATTGGAACATAGTACCCACAAAATAGAAAATTCCGTGGGTGTGAGAGCAAGACATCTTTCGTTTAATGTGCATTCATGAGTATCCTTGTTTATAACTAATCCTGAAAACTCAATCTGCTTTTCCTCAGGCAATGATTCGGTAGAATTATATTTAGTAAATCTGCGCAACTGTGCCTTAACACGGGCAACAAGCTCTAAAGGCCGAAACGGTTTTGTCATGTAATCATCCGCGCCTAGTGCCAGTCCGGTAATTTTATCGATTTCTTCTTCTTTAGCTGTCAGCATGATAACAGGGAAATTGTGATTTTCTCTTATTTTCCTGCAAAGAGTAAAGCCATCAATATCCGGCAGCATGACATCAAGTATCGCAAGTTCTAACTGCTTGGTCTCGACGCATTGGAACGCATCCTGACCGTTATAAAATTTATATACTGTAAAACCTTCATTTTTTAAATAAACTTCAATCAGATCCGCTATAGGCTGCTCATCGTCTACAACTAAAATATTGATACTCATTACTTCTATCCCTTCTTCCTGCTTGTATGTAAAAACCTCCATTATTATAGTACCGCAAACAAAAGTCTATAATATATTAAATTTCTTATGAAAACCTTAAGATTTTATTACATTTGTACAACCATATGTATAACATAGCTGTACTTTTCAATTGCCTTTATGATGATATATCCATCCATTGATATAATTCTGCTAACTGCTCGGGAGTATGAAACCAGTGCTCTCCATCTTCCACTACCTCTAGTTTACAATGGAATCTTTCTACAAATGCATTAACGGTGTCCTTTTCAGTAAGATTATCTTTGCCAGCATACAAAATAACCGTCGGAGAATTCCATGTATTGATAGGGTGTTCTTTTGCATACGTCAGATACTTCCAAGATAGAGTTTCACCAAACCCCGTTTCTATTTCTTTTTCACGCTCAAGTCTTGCCTCTGAAACGCACTCCCAATTCATCATATTTTGAATCAGCCGTTCCATATCAAGAATCGGAGAAACAAACAGGCATTTTTCAAAATTCTCATCAGCAAAGCTGAGCATACTGAACCATGCACCGATACTGTTTGCACAAAGCGCAATTTTGCTCCATTGTAACTTAGAATACTCCATGACCGAGGTAAGTTCCGGCACAATGTTCCAAGGGTAAAAGCTATCTTTTTCTTCTTTTCGTTCACCATGCTCCGGTAAATCAACACTTACTACTTGCCAGCCTTTCGGACAGACAATTTCTGCAAATCCTTTTGCATCTTCTTTACAGCCGAGTTTTCCATGAATGAAAAGATATACTTTATCCGATTTATCTCCCCACACTACCGTGGGGATATTCTTTATTTTTATATATGATTCTCTCATGAATTCATCACCTTCGAATTTGTAAATTTTAACACACCTATATAATATAACAGAACTCTCTCATCTGTCATCCTCATAACAAATACATTTCATAACAAAACCCGTGACTTCTATATCTTCACGGGTTTGCATGAAACTCAACTATATTAATCTAGGCATTACACTAAATCTTCCTAAAAAAATACACTAATTGCGTATCCCACAGCAAAGCACTGCCTTTTAATGAATACAATACCCTATTCTAGCAGTTTATTTCATTTAGCAGCTCATTTACAACATCTTGAATTTCCTTTACTGCATCCTCTTTTTCTACAAGTTTCTTTATCTTCTTATCTCTTGTGCATATTTCAATTTTATTTGATTCCAGGTTCTTTGGACTTACAATTACTCTAACAGGTATACCCAATAAATCAGCGTCTGCAAACTGCACTCCGGCGTTTGACTCGCGATCATCTATAATAACCTCGCACTTAAGTTGCTTGAGCTTTTCATACAACTCGAGAGCAACCTCCTTGACATTCCCTTTATGACTGTTCAGTACACAAATATGTACGTGCCAAGGTGCTATTGAAATAGGCCATATCGGTCCGTAATCATCATGTTTTGCTTCCAGCACTGATGCCATCAATCTGCCCACACCAATACCATAACAACCCATTATTGGGTTTTTGCGCTGACCATCTATATCAGTATATAGCATATCCATGCTGGCTGTATATTTTGTACCAAGTTGGAATATATTTCCCACTTCCACACCTCTAAACAGTTCTATCTCTCCTGAATTACATATGCAGCATTTGTCTCCTTGATTAATTTTTGAGACATCGTGGAACTTTTCTACCGAAAGGTCACGTTCCATGCTAACACCTTTTAAATGATAGCCCACTTTGTTTGCACCGCATACAAGGCTATGTTCACCTTCTAGGGATTTATCAAACACTATGTCAGCTACAGAATTATCTAAGCCCTTTGGACCTATGAAACCAAAGCAGAGAGATATATCTGTGTATTCTGTAAGTGGAAATACATTTGCAGAAACTACTTTCTTCAGCTTCGCCTCATTCACCTCCAGATCTCCTCTGATAAAAACAACTAAAGGTTTGGGTGAATTCTGAACAGCAAAAACAGCCGCTTTAATAAAGCGATTTGCAGGTAACCCAAGGAAAGATACCAAGTCATCAATTGTGGTTATATCAGGAGTGGATACTTCCTCAAGATTGCCCTCTGTACAGTCATTATGTTTGATATTGGCCTGTGCAACTTCAAGGTTGGCTTTGTAACCACATTTGTTACATATGGCAATAGTATCTTCACCTGCATCGCACAGCAACATGAACTCATGAGCAACGCTACCACCCATCATACCTGTATCTGAGCCAACAGCTATAACTTCAGGAACTCCAGCGCGTCTGAAAATCCTATTATAGGCTTCGAGGCATTCTTTATAATATTCTTCCAAGTCTTCTTGGGATGTATGGAATGAGTATGCATCCTTCATAGTAAATTCACGAACTCTAATTAGTCCACCCCTAGGTCGTGGTTCATCTCTAAATTTCGTTTGTATCTGGTATATCATGAAGGGATATCTATTATAAGTCATAGCGTCATTTCTGGTTAAATGAACTGCTGCTTCCTCATGTGTCATACCCAGAAGCATGTCATGATCATTTCTATCTTTGAACCTTGCCAATTCTGAACCTATAGAATTATATCTTCCTGACTCTTCCCACAGTTCTCTTGGCATAACTACCGGCAATAGCACTTCCTGCCCCCCGATTGAATCCATTTCCTCACGTATAATTCGCTCAATCTTGGACACAATCCTCTTTGCTGGAGGCATAAGGGAGTATATTCCGTTTGAAACTTGTTTAACATATCCGCCTTTTAACAAAAATACGTGGCTTATCAAGTTTGCCTCAGCAGGTTTCTCCTTATATCTCTCACCTAACAATTGTGATAATTTCATATAAAACACTCCTCGTATATACAATATACCTACCTTATTATAATAGTCTTAAAATAGCATATCTATCCTAAAAAAACAAGTCTTCACCACCTGATTTTCATATTTCAGTTAATCCCAAATCCCGATAAAAGATTTGATATCCTGCTTCTTGATCATCAATAGCTTGAATAGCTAGTTCCAGTGCTTAAATTTTTTTATTAGCATTCTTTAAGAACTGCCTGCCTTTATTTTAACGTAAATGCTCTCAATTGATTCTATATAAGATTAATAACCCTGATCATCAATGAGCCAAGGGGAGTCT
Organism: uncultured Acetivibrio sp.; assembly: GCA_964564015.1. Classification (GTDB taxonomy): domain Bacteria; phylum Bacillota; class Clostridia; order Acetivibrionales; family Acetivibrionaceae; genus Acetivibrio. The sequence continues at coordinate 42,714 of CAZLZR010000035.1, read as the reverse complement.
TTATCCTCGCGAATTAAAATGACTCTCCAATTTGCATATTCTCCTTCATTGAATGCACCACTTATACCTTTTGGATACTCAACATTGAAACTCACCTTGAAAACTATAACATTTTCTTTCTTTACACTGTTTACGCTTCCTCTGCCATTCGTTATATAGCTTTGTCTCATAGGATCTTCCGGATTATAATCAATCGTTAAAAGAGTTCTGGTCTCCTCTCCGTAAAGTACCACTTTTGCATCATTATGGACAGGAGTTAATGTCTTTAGGATTGCTTTCGAATCCTTTGCTTTAACAGCCCGGAAGTATTCTTCTACAACTGATCGGGCTGCTGTAACCTCTTGATTTGTAAATTCAGGTTCAACATATATATTTTCTCCTGCCAATACATCTTGAAGTTTCTCTAAATTACCGCCGAGCACCGAAAGATTGCCAAACTGCTCTTGAACCGAGGCACGTGAGAAATTGAATTCAGTATTATATTTTGATGTGTCCAATTTTCCGTCAGATTTTGAATCACGGAAAGCAAAAGTTACTTTATTTAGATTATCAATCATACAAAATAATATTAGGGCATTCTTCTGCATATTCGAGTAGGTTGGACTTTCAGGATTCTCAACCGGCCATTCATTACTATGAGAAGCACCCTCCTTAGCTTCATAATACACGTTAAGCTTATTGGTACCGTCTGTTATCATTGATATATACTGCTGCTTGAAATAGCTATCCGGTTCCGGTAATTGGCCGACTATAGCAGAAACTTTACTGTTGTCACCTAAGTAAGGAGTTTTATATTTTGCAATTTCATATACCTTTGTTCTTAATTCTTCTGTTCCAATGTTAATGTCAGGAGAATTATTCTTACCAACTCCAGCACCTAAATATGCTGCTCCAAATATGATAGTTCCAAGCAAAACCATAGAAAAGATAACTATAACCCTTGGCTTTTTATTGTGATTCATAATTGCTACCAATCTTTCTTTAAGGCTTCTTTTTTCTTCACACATTGTTGCCTGTAATACCCCAAGAGGATATTTATTCTCAGCTACCAAGGATATTAAGGTCTCTCCATAGGCCTGTTTTTCCGATGAATTAAAATCCTTGATAACCGCTTCATCACAAGCCATTTCACAAGCGTGATTAATCTCCTTTCTAATAAAATGCATAAGCGGATTAAACCAGTGTACTGACGTGGTTATCATTGTGAGCCATTTTAGTCCAATATCAAAACGTCTTAGATGTGAAAGCTCATGGAGAAGAATATTTTTAAGCTGACCCGGATTAAAGTCAATATCCGGAATAATAATGCGTGGACGTAGAATCCCAATCAGTAATGGGGTTGAAATAAACCGGTTCCTTACTAAGCTTACATTTCTGCCTTTTGCCAAGGACCTCAACAATTGTGTTTCTTCATAGGCAGCCGGTTTATTTGCCTGCTTGAGACCTTTCAAAAATTTTAAATATCCGGTTAAATTAGCAGTAAGAGCTATTATTACTCCAATCAACCACAAGTATAGAGCATACTGGTTAAAAAGATCTCTGAAATATCTGCTGTGATCAGCATCATCATTATAGATACCCCCAATTACGTTTTCATTGACGTTGGGCAATGTTGATAAACTGTTTGTACTCTCGTTAATTCCGTTGTTTGTACCGTTTATTGGCATCGCTGTACTAAGTGAACTTATTTCTTTTGCTGCTTGTTCTCCATAAAACACATTGTTCATGATACTACCCTCAAAGGAAAAAGGAAGTACCAGTCTGAACAGAACGACCAGCCATATGTAATATTGTATCGACTTAGCTAACCTATACCTGATTAAAGGCTTTAAGGCAAAAACTATAGCTGCTAGAATACTACCTGATAAAGACAACGAAAGAATTAACTTAATTGTTTCATTCATCCCTCTCACCTACCTTAAAAAGACTACGCAATTCCTCGATGTCTGAGTCATCAAGCTTTTTACTTCCTAGGAGTGAGGCTACAAGATTTTTGGCGCTACCAGAATATAATCTATCAATTAAGTTTTGGGTTATATAATCGTTATATTCAGCCTCACTAACTAAAGGCGTATAATAAAATACGTCTTTTTTAGTAGCCATAACTACACCTTTCTCACAAAGCCTGCGTAGTAGAGTTTTAATCGTTGAGTTTTCCCATTTGCTAGTCTGTTCAAGTGACTTTCTGATATCCACTAAAGGAAGTTCATGACCTGCTTCCCATAATACACGCATTACTTCAACTTCAGAGTCCGTTATCTTTGAAACTAATTTACACATATGCATTCCTCCCTCTGAGGTTACCTGTGTAACCTCTTATACACAGTTTACACCTGTAACCCGTCTTTTGTCAATATGTAATTCGCTACGACAAGGAATGTTTAAAGATTAAGGCCGAATGCAATATAGAAAGCAAGCGAGGGTGCAATTAATAAATGCGAAGAAAAATGTACACCCAGCAAACAATGAGCCTTCAGATAAAAATATGTGTTGAAGTGATATTCAATTAAATGACGGGGGTCAGGTCGTCAACCTGAATTTTTTAACCATCCTTCAAATTAAATTTCTGTATTTTGTTTTTCACTACAATGTGGACAATAATTGTAATTCTTTCTGATATTTTTACCACAGACCTTGCATGGGTTAGGTTTTAAAACAACTCGTGTTACAACTAGATAAACAATAAGGTTTGACGGTACATTAAGAAGCCCAAATATACCCCAAAGCCACTTATTCTCTCCTCTTTTAGAGGCATCCCAGAATATCCAGCAACCTTGTATCAGTAATGCACATATCAAAACAATCCACAAATATAGCGGTAATTCATATACGCTATTCATTAGCACTCCTCCTTCATAAGTCTTTGTCTTATCATAAAGGGAACCAATAAAGGCACACAGATCATAAGAATAATCTGCATCACTATAATGCTCATAGCATAACCCATATATATTAGCAATCCCACCATTCCCAACAATAGAATTGCGATAATTGCAAAGGCAACCATATCCCGTATATTTTTTCTTCTTTCCAGCAGAACACCGGCTTCCCTAAACGCCCCACCAATTATTCTCTCATCAATTTCAACATCCGCATCAAAAGTTGCCAGCTTCTTTTTTAATAATTCCAGCTTGTTCCAATAAGCGGCGCACTCACTGCAATTACCAATATGATTTTTAATTTCTTCAGTCATCGGCTTTTCACCATAATACACGTCCAAAAGTTCTTCCTGTATTTTTTCATGACTAAATGACATATAAAAACTCCCTTCAAATTATACTCTTCAGCTTTTCTATGCAATAGTGAAGTCTTGACCTTACAGTCCCAATCGGGCACTTCAGTATTGTACTGATCTCTTCATACGAGTAATCATAATAATTTTTCAAAATAAAAACCATTCTTTTTTCATAGGGAAAGTCCTTTAGCAGCTTCCCTATTCTTCTTATAGTATCTTTATTTATAACCTCATCCTCAAGATTCTGCGAATCCCTTACCGCTAAATCTTCAATGCTTAAATTACTAATTTGTTTATTTTTTCTAGTGCTATCCTTATATAAATTAGATGCAATAGAAATAAGCCAGGTTGAAAATTTTGAATCTCCTTTAAACTTTTTTATATTCACGATAGCCTTAACCATAACTTCCTGGGTTATGTCCTTTGTAACATCTTCGTTCATAGTAAGTTTCAAAAGATATCCGTATATAATCTTATAATTGTCATGAAGCAGTAATTCAAGTGACTCCCTGTCTCCTGACCTTGCTTTTTCAAGTAAAACCTTTTCATCCAAATACATTCTCCTTCCCTGCCATTTTATTTACTGAATAAATTCTTCAATACTATTTACCAAATCCGGATGAAGAGGATAGCTCGGGAGGGAATATCTTTTAAAATTTTCCTTTTCATCCTCAGGTGAAACCTTTAGCACATGGTTCATATCCTTAAGTATTTCAATATTGTTATTTTCTATTGTATCATTTAAATAATCAACTTCAACAAAGTTATCAATACCATAAATATCAATTACTGTATCAAATATAATAAATGTGGTATCATTATAAGCTTTTTCATTCTCCCACCTCTTGTCTGCTTTATAAACACAGAGCTATTATACAAATTCAACCCGTTCAAGTTTAAACACCGATAGCACGCTAAATATAACAGTTAAACCAATTGTACATATCAAGGATACAACCATATTTTTAGATAAAAAGTCCGCAAAATAATTTGCTTCGCTTAATAAATTTACGGGCAAATATCTTTTAACTCTCTCAAAATTACCTGCCAAAGGCATTAAATATACAAATAGCAACGTAACCGTCACTGCTAAAAAGGATTTCTTTACAAAACTACTGGCAAGAATCAAAATACTTAAGACAAATACAAAGAACAAACCATATACAGCCCCCGAAACAGCTGCAGCAAACAAGCTTCCATAGGTAAACCCAAAGATTATTCCCGAATAATAGTATGCAACTAACATTCCAACCACATTAATCAATAATATGAATACTCCGTACACCAATAATTTAGCTGAAACCATACCATTTATACTGCATCCCATTGAGACGGGAATTGTCAAAGTTTTATCGCTTCTTTCCTTTGATATAATACCCATCATCGACAGCACAATAATCAATGTAGAAAGCTGAAAAAGGTTATTTGTATAGCTATCTAAAGCCGCTTTCTGACTAAGCTCCAAAAGCATGCTCAAATCCGCGCCCTGCATCTCATTTTTTAATATTTCAGGCAGCAACTTTAGCATTATAGGATCAGATATGGCAAAGAATAAAACTCCAATTGCAAGTACCAGAAATTTTTTGGTTCTCATTCCTTCAATAATTTCCTTTTTAACATAAGTCTTAAAACTGTTAAAAGTATTCATTTCACTTCACCACCTTCAGAAATATTTCTTCAAGGCTGTTCTTTCTAAGGTTGATAGAAATTACAGGTATATTTATATCTGAAATCAGTTTTAAAAGCTTTGTACTGTTCTGTTCAAAGTTCCTAATCCATATATCCGCCTTACTGCCATCAAAATTTACTTTTTCCACATAGTCCGCTTCCCTCAGTATTCTAAATTGCTCCTCATTAACAGCTCCATCAAACTCAATATCATATACAGGTTGAATATATCTCTTCATCAATTGATGGATATTTTCTTCAAGGACAATTTGACCATTGTTCAATATTCCAACCCTATCGCAGACTCTTTCAATATCATTTAGTATATGAGTTGATAAAAATATGGTTTTACCTTGGCTTTTAAGCTTGGATATTATTTCAACAACATCTATTCTTCCTTCAGGATCTAAAGCTGAAGACGGTTCATCAAGCAATAACAGTTCCGGGTCATTATACATCGCCACAGCAATTCCAAGTCTCTGCTTCATCCCCCTTGAATAGCCCCCAATAACTCGCTTTGCAGCTTTCGAAAGTTTAACCATATCCAGCATTTTTTCCGTCTTTTCTCCAATTTGCTTTTTTGTATAGCCTTTCATAGAACCTATAAACTCAAGGTACTCCAATGCATTCATATAGGGGTAAAACTTAGGATCTTCCGGAAGGTATCCAACCTCGTTATTAGCTCTATTACTTTTACTCTGTATATTCCTTCCGTTTATTATACATTTTCCCTTATCAAACCCAATAAGACCGGCCAATATATTCATTGTGGTTGATTTACCCGCTCCATTATGCCCAATAAATCCGTATACCTCGCCTTCTTTTACTTCAGCATTTACACCCATTAGCACTTTATGCCTGCCATAGTTTTTTGTCAGATTTTCTATTTTAATCATCATCTGGCCACCTCTTTCTTCCTACAATTAAGTATGTTATCGGACCTATAAGGTTAATAACTAATATAGCTATCCAAAGAGGCTTATTTAAGTTTCTTACTCCCTTTCTAATTATATCGACAGCACAATATATCAATAAACCGAATTGAAAAATTATAAGCGGCGCAAGCAGTTTTAAAACCTCTATAGTACTCATATTCTCAAACATATTCTTCACTCCTTTTGTTATTGTGATAGTATGACTTAAAAAAACAAAAAAAGTTCATACAAAAATAAAATTTTTATAAAAACAAAAACTGTTAGCAAACACTATGCCAACAGTTTTACGCAGATTTTGATCCATGGTTTAAATTAATCCAAAAGCGTATATATTAAGATGCTTTCAATCTTTTTATTCTTTATGCGAAAATTCATTACATCCACATAGTTAACCGGTTCATATCGGAAATCATCCTCCTCATCAGTCAGTTCGCCCCCCAGCAGAATTCCTTCAGGATACGCCTCTTTGAGTCTTTCAAAGCTATCTCCAACTTTGATATTTCTTACAGTAGGATATTTCGGGTCAGTAATTTCAATGCTAAAGATAAAAGACTTTTTATCTTCTGCCACGTCAATAGTTTTTATAATAAGTCCGGGAAAATGATACTGTTTTTCTGTCCTTCCAATGAGCGGATCCATATTTTTACCATCATCATTGGAATAAGTATGAGATTTGATTTCATCCGGTTTCCCAAGCATACTCTCTATTTTCTGATCATCTGCAATATCCGAAAGGGCAATTGTATTCTCCCGGTAAACAAATGCAAGCTGCTTTAATATAACATTTCCGTTCTTTTCTATATTGCCTTCCTTTATTACCTTTTCTGAAGCATCTGTAGAACTGTCAGTGGGCATGCCCGTCTGTGTTTCTACCGATGTATTGTTCGGTGTATCGGTCAGTGTATTTCCAGGTGATTCAACTTTATTTCCGCATCCTTCCAAAACCATTGTGCATAGTACCAGAATCATTGTCATTATAACCATCTTTTTAAACACTTTCATTGTTATTCCTCCTTCACAATCTGAACTGTTTACGTTACATGTTCATTATAAATAAAAACTTTATCAGCGTAATAACAAAGTGGTATCATTCTTGTAACATTATGCTAATGGAAACAGAAGCAAAACGGTAGTCCCAACTCCAATCTCACTTTCTATTATTAACCTGCCATTAAATTTTTCAACAATTTCCCTGCATATAGAAAGCCCCAGCCCGGAACCTTTGGCAATATTTGAATTCTTTGACCTGTAAAACCTTTCCAACACCAAAGGAAGCTCTTCTTTATGAATTCCAATACCTTGATCAATAATTTTTATAACTGCTGCATTTTGATCGGTAGAAGTCTCTACTCTAATATGACCTCCTACATTCGAGTACTTTATTGCATTGTCTAAAATATTCGCTATTGCATGCGACATCAATATTTTATTAACATCCGCAAAAACACCCTTTTGCAAAGTTGTTTCTATCGATATTTCTCTCTTTTCTGCTTTTGGCATCATCTCATGAATAACACTATTGGCTAATTCCGATAAATCTTCCTTTTCTGTGTTAAGCTCCTGTGTTGCTTTATCAAATTTCGAGAGAATTAGCAGTTCATCGATAAGCTTTGTAAGGCGATCCGATTCATTTACCAGATGAAAGTATATCTTTTTTAAGTCAGCATCGTCACTTTCACCTTCATGTAGATATTGAGAAAACCCCCGAATTGCGGCTAATGGAGTTTTTAGTTCATGAGACACATTAGAAACGAACTGCTTTTGATACTGAATGTAGCCGTTTAACTTTATACCCATCTGATTTAGTCCTGCTGCAAGCATTCCCAACTCATCTTTCCTGTTTAACTCGACCTGTTCAAATTGCTGCCTGGAAAACTTTTCTGTTGCCTCAAGAAGATACTTAATGGGCTTTGTTGTTTTACGGGCAATGTACAAACTTGAAAGAGATATCAGTAAAGTAAACCCACCTGCACCGATTAATAATATATATCTGATCTTATCCATAAGCTTGTAATAGTAAGATATATCTTCTACTATCTCCAAAACGTAAATATTTTGGTAGTACATATCCTGAACAGGTACTGCGAAATAAATCAGGCCGGCATTTGTTATAGTGTAAGAATAATTTCCTTTAAAGGCATTGCTGATATTTTCTTTAAAAATCCTGGGTACGGGGTTAATAACTAATATTCCATTTAAAGTCATACCTAAAAGCGTCAGATTATTATCATAGATTCTAACTTCCCTTCCTGAAGCTTTTAATACCTCCAGGGCATCCTTTGCCAAGTCGGAAGGATGTACCTGAGTATTTGATTTTTCATACCTTGCAAGTATTTCTCTAAAAGACAGCTCGCAAATATCCGATTTTTCTATCATCTGCTTTTCTATGGTCACAAAGCTGTAGTAATCAATTGCTTTATTAACCGAAATAATAATAATTGAAAAAGAAAGTAAAGAAAAGAATAAATAAGTTAAAAGAAGCTTGGTTGCATACTTCAATCAGTGTCACCACCAAACTGGTAACCGAAACCATAGATTGTCCTTACATATTTCGGGTTCTCAGAATCATCTTCCAGTTTCTTTCTTAACCGCATAATTGTCATATCAACACAGCGGCTGTCCCCTAAATAATCATACCCCCATATAATTTCCAGGAGTTCATCCCTGGTAAAAATCTTTTTAGGCTTTTTTGAAAGAGTTTCAAGAATTTTAAATTCTTTTGCCGTCAGTGAAATTTTTTTACCATCCTTTAGCACCCTTTTTGATTCCAAATCAATTCTAAGTTCCCCACATATTATTGGCCCCATATTGTCATCTTTATTTTGGTCACCCGGATCATATCTTCTCAACACAACTTTGATTCTGGCTATGAGCTCTCTATTATCAAAGGGCTTTGTAATATAGTCTTCTGCTCCAAGCTCAAGCCCTAACACTTTATCAATAGTTTCATTCTTTGCAGATATCATAATAACAGGAATTGTAGATTTTTTTACTATTTCCCTGCAAAGATCGTAGCCGGAATAGTCTGGTAACATTATATCGAGCAAAACCAAATCCGGCTGAAAGGAGTCCATCTCTACAAGTCCGGCAACACCGTTTTGGGCTGTCTTAACCTGATAATTTTCTCTTGTAAGTACCAGTTCCAATAGATCCCTGATTGCATTTTCATCATCAATTACAAGAATTTTTTTCACTTTGAAGTTCTCCCTTTAATTCGTTATCATCGCAAAGTTTATTTTACCTAGCCCTGTCATTGAACATTCACTCCTTCAAGTACTCTACCTAATATATTCAACGTGTTAATAAAATCATACACAAAATCACAGCAAAATAAAATCATATTTATAACCAATTTTCTTTTTGCGATAACAAACTTGCCCGGCTATTGCATCATAGTTCTCCTTCTTCAACTCCTCAAAATCTTCTCCATTTGCTTGCCTTTTGCCAACTCGTCTACCAGTTTGTCAAGCCAACGGATTTTCTGCATAAGAGGGTCTTCAATTTCCTCGACGCGATGACCGCAAATCACGCCTGAAATCTTGGCGGCATTCGGGTTTATACACGGTGCTTCTGTAAAGAAGGTTTCGTAATCCACATTCTTGATAATTTGCGTTTGCAAGCTAGAATCATCATACCCCGTCAGCCAACAAATCACAGTATCAACCTCGGATTTGGTGCGTCCTTTACGCTCCGCCTTTTGGACAAGTAGCGGGTAGACACTCGAAAATGCCATCTTGTACACGCGCTCGTTTGTCATAAAATATCACTCCTTTTTATAATCTCTGGTTTAGTTTCTCCAGATTTGCTATAATCCTTGCAAAATCAATACAATACTGCATGTCTTTTATACCAAGTTTTGCCTTATAGTATTGCTTTATTTCATTAACCTTTGAAACCCTTTTTAACATCTCATCAGCAGTTGTGTTTGCAACATCAGAAACAGAATTATAGCCCGCATCGAAGAAACTCATAGCTGCAACAGCTCCAACACCGTTTATTCTTACAAGGTCACAAAGTGATATTAATTCCTGTGCTTTATCAGTTGAAATTGATAACTTTTGAGTAATCTCATTCTTATCTTTCAGAGAATAATAAAACTCATAATAATCTCTAGAAGATTTAATCCCTTCAGCTTCCAATGAGATTATCGTTCTCTCATCAATATCAGGAAAATCCTTGATTTGTGCTATCTTTGGCTCTATACTACCAACTTCCCTCCTTAGAATTGTTAGGTAATCTTTCGACAAACCAGATTTTTCAGAAAATGCACTTAGCTTCTGAGTGTTTGACAAGGCATTCTTTAATTCGGCTAAATTCAGAATTTGACAGTTACGTATAGCTCCAAAACTGGAATCCATATCCTGATGCAGTATTTTTCTACTCGGCAGCAAATATTGATTTCTTAAAATTTCCTTATACATATCTATTGAAATCATTTTTAGATCCAATGAATAACCCAACTCATCAACTCCTCCTGTTTTTTAATTATAGTAAATTTTATTAAGTAATGCAAAAAAATTCTATGAAATGAAAAAAACAAAACTGCCAGACCATTTTACTGGTCAGACAGTCTTTAATTATCATGCTTTCAAAATCATTTATTTAATTATTATTTTCGACCGGAAGTGCACTTAACTTTCCCAGCAAATATTTTTTCATCAGACCGAAATCGATAGAGTTTACATTACCATCTCCATCTAAATCCCCTGCATTGTATTCAGATGATTTTAATACGTTCAATCCAAGCACATGCTTTTTAATTAGCGCAATATCGATTGCGTCTATTTTACCATCCCCAGAAACATCACCACATAAAACTTTGTTTGCTTCTTCCTTGGGAGGTTCATTTCCATAAAGCTTCTTACCATTACTGTCGTAAAGCACAAAATCAGGTGCATAGTAGGCTTCTGGACCAAACGCATCCATTCTTATTTTGTTACTCTCATCAATACTCATGTAAGACCAGTCATTCATTGGATTCCAGGTGGCTGTTCCACATATAATAGAAAATATAGCACCAATATGACAATATTTATTTTCTGGCACATTAGGCTGTTCCCAATCGTAAGTTAAATCGAATGTATAATAATAAACATTATTTTTTTCATCCCAAACTTCAGGACCACTTCCGATTATCTCTCCAAACCCCTGTCTTTCGTGTGCACGCATAATCAAGTCATTTGCGTTTTCTTCATCGAGAGTAAAGAAGTATCGGAGTTTCAAGGACTGGGGCTCATAGACCCCTCCTGCTAGTTTGGATGTATTTTCTATGTATGTTACGAATGAAGATCCTTCAGGTATCATATGAAGTGGCACTGTATATACTCTCCACTCCTCTTTAACAGATGGCTTTGGAGGTTCATTTCCAAACAACTTATCGCCATGTTCATCGTACAATACAAAGTTTGGTGCATAATATGCCATTAAAGGTTGGTAAGCATTTATTGCTCTAACATTATCTTCACTAATATCCTGCAATGACCAATCATTCATTGGATTCCAAGTGGCGGTTCCACACATAATATTAAACATTGCATCAATATGACAGTACTTGTTTTCTTTAAGATCAGGATCTTTCCATTCAGACGTGACCTCAAAAGTACAATAATATACATTATTCTCCTCATCCCAAACATCAGGACCACTTCCGGTTATCTCTCCATTACCACTTCTGTTATGAGGCTGTATTACCAAGTCATTAGCATTAGCTTCATCCAAAGTAAAGAAATAGCGGAGCTTCAAAGTTTGAGGCTCATAATGGCCATCAGGTGTTATCGAGGTATTCTCGATAAAGACCATATAGTGAGAGCCTTCGGGTACATTATGCAATGTAGATACGTACACATTCCACAAATCTTCAGGCTTTTCAAGCACCTCTGCGTATGCGCTTAAGCCCGCTATTTGGATCAATAAAACACAGACAAGAATTAATGCAGTCTTTTTCATGAAATTTCCCTCCCTAAAGAATAAATTTATTTGGTAAAACTTTTTTTATCAGTATTGGTTAGGGTAGTGTGATTTTTATTGATTAAAGCGATTATTAATTCATAGTATGGATTTAAGATGATTTATAGATAGGATTTAGTTAAACCATCTATATTATATCTAAAACACTCCTCTTAGAATAGTGGAAAAATCTTAGGATGACTGTAAAAATTACAGATTTATATTAATTTAATATATACATTGGCAAGCAAGGCATTATTAGGCATAAAAATACAATAACTTACATTGCTATTGAAAGATATTTTATTCAGAGAATTCAACAGAGGATTTGATTAAATTGGCTGAATTGAACGAATGGCTCTATATCAGAGCTTTCACGACATAGCCCTATTAGGCCTCTTAACTGTCCACATCATGATATTTAGCACCACTTGTGGAATTTCATAAGCCACTGAATATACTGAACCTCCCAGTTGCTCAGCATTCTTCGTAATTTTGGCATACTCATGCCCTAATCAGTGATGATTACCAGTTTCATAACACCATTTCGCAATCTCTGCAATCAGTTTCAACGGGAGCGGCTTATCATATGGTAACTGCACAGCTCCTTTGCTTGTCTTGTACTCCGCCAATCGATCTGCGAAATTCTCAATAGCCTTATCTCCGGGGTATAATCCGATGTGCTTTTTGAATGCCGCGAAATGGATGATATTATGCTTATTCCAGTAAGTCGGCATTCTCCACGAGATGCGCTCCTGTGCATCTGGCAGTACGGCACGGATTGTATCTCGGATCTGATTCAAAAATGGCTTAACACTCTCAGGCTGAGCGGCAATATATTCATCAATCGATTTTGGCGGCTCGCCGCAGTAGTGGTCTTTGCTCTGGTTCTTGAACTCACGTCCGCATTTTGGGCATTGCCACATGGAAGATTCACCTCGCTCTCTCCTTAATAGTAACTTTTACACTGTCGCCCGGCTGCTTGCCAATTTTCGCACGTATTTCTTTTCTAATACCAATAATATGACATGGTGTTTTCATTTTGACGAGACTTCCTTCATATAATTCGCCATCGAAGGTAGCGGTAACAGGCACTCTGCCTTTTCCAAATTCTGCTTTCACATCAAAAGGTATCTCAATATAAGCACCGTCAATGTCAGGCACTTTCTTTATTTCTGCTTCGAATTCATAGACTTTGTCATTCATTTAATAAACCTCCTTCGTGCTTTAAAAGTTGTCAATATTAAATTTCCATGTATAAATTTGTATTTATGAGCTTAGGAATGCTGCAATTCTTCTATTGTTTCATCACACCAATGTATAACAGCTTCACTGGATATTATACCCTTTCTAAGAATCGCTTTGATAAAACAGACTCGCTCCTTCGATATTTCCTGGATACCCTGTTCCAAATCCTTTTGCATTCCAAGATACTTCTCCATATTCTTTTCATGGAGTTCTTTATAATCCTCTAACATCCTGATTACATTTTCCCTCGGCTGGCTGCTTGAAAACAATAATTTCAGCATAAATTCAGAACGCATAGGCTGTTGTATGGTCTCTTCTAAAAGCCATGTCTCGAACTCCTGCTTTCCCTTCTCGGTTATTCCATACCGTACTTTCTTTTCATTTTTTTCTCTGAAAACAATTTCAATCATTCCATCCTCCAGCATCCTTTTCAATGTAGGATAGATATGTCCGAAGTTTTCGTTCCAAAATCCAGAGAGTACCTTGTCACTATACTTTTTTATGTCATAGCCGGTACTTGGTGACAGATTCAAAATGCCCAAAATAGCATACATGGATTTATTCTTCAACACTACTCCCATCTCCTCTCCCCACAAGCATCAACATATTTTTCAAGTTTCCATACTGTCTGCTCAAGCCCAGCAAAATTCCTCATTTCCCGAGAAATTAGCATACAATTTTCCTTGATTTTCCTCTCCTTTATGAGTGTTTCCGTTTTAGATCTCAGTATTTCTGGAGACAAATCCTTTATGCTTTCTGTCATTCCCAGTTGCATTGAAACAAGACGCTTGGCCACCATATGTTGATCATTGACCTGAGGTAATGCTAGCATCGGAACTCCAAAGTATAAAGCTTCATTCACACTATTAAACCCAGCATGAGTGATAAATACATCAGCCCTTTTTAAAAGCTCTAGCTGCGGAAGAAAACTCTTTACCAAGAAATTTAAAGGAATTTCACCTAATTGTGAAACTTCGCACTTCTTTCCAATGGACATGCACACATAATAATCCGTATTACGAAATGCCAAGATACATGTCTTATAGAAATCTACAAAATCTGTATTTAGACTTCCAAGCGATATATATATAAGCTTTCTGTCTCCTATCACGGAAAAATCCAAATCGTGTGCTTCCTGTAGCCGGTCAATGGACGGACCCGCAAACAAATAGTCAGGCTCGTGAACCCCCTCATCTCCATTGAAATTACGAGTGGTGTATACGATATTCAAATCTCCTTTGCTTGTAAAAAACTGTTCTAATGAAGGCTCCTCTATTTTATAGCTTTCACAGATTCGTTTTAATATCTGATAACAATGATCCAATTGAGGATGAGATCCTGCCACAAGCATATGCTTTGGTACCGGTGCTTGACTCATCGCAAAAGAGGAGTGTGAACACACAACTGGAATTTTAGTAATCTGTTTTAAAAAACAGGCTCCACCGAAAATAGAATCACAAATAATCATATCATACAGATCTTCTTTCGCAATATCTAATATCTCCGGCAGCAGCACTTCATCATACAAAAGAGCATATTCCATCAACATGAAAAACGGATGCCTGTCTGTCGGACGGTATTCTTTCAAAAACCGATCCAACTTGTTACTAAATCCAATCCATTTTGCCCCCATCTTTGTTACCAGTTCCGAAAATGGTTCTGAACAAAAATAGCTGACCTGGTTTCCTCTCTCCGTAAGTTTCTTAACCAATCCAAGCGTAGGGTTAATATGACCGTGCAAATTTGCATTTATAAACAAAATATTCATTACTTTTTACCCTCCTACATATATCACTCTGATATAAACTAATAGTATATCAGAGTGATATAGATGTCAAGGTAATACAATGTTACAATCAAAGCACCTGCAAAAGCATCATAACCCCAGAGATTTCGTTCTCCAGTTCATCGCATTCAGCCTGTTGACTTTTTATATAGCTTTCAAAGAGAGATTCTTTATCCGGATACTTCTCTTTCAGTTCATTTGCTCTCTTTTCTATGAATGACTGTTGTTCATCATTAAGGCTTTCCAATTCATCATCTTCGATAAACCTTTCATCAAGAAGCTTCACTCCGGCATTTTGAAAAAATAAAAACCACTTTTCTTTTCCACAAGTCAAATCAAGCACCTTCATTTCCTTTGATATCTGAATATGCTTTTGGGTCATGTCAATAATATCCTTTGGTGATGAACCAAGTTCCCATAAATCCTGCAATAGATATGGCAGGTATGGAATCAGTTCTGTGGATTCTGCAGTTAATGATTTAGCAAGCTTCTCTTCAACCTTTGACATATCGTACTACCCCTTTCTATTTATAACATAAAAGAAATGAAGTGTTTCACCAATAATTCCCGCGTAGCCAATGCAATTATTTTCATGCATAATCTTATATTTGGCCGATTCAATAAGCCTGTCTTCAAGCCAAGAGACAACATTACAGTAAATTAATAGACTTAAAACGATCAAGGCACTCTACGCAAATTTGGTATAGAGTGCCTGATTCGTTTCAATTCAATTTCACAAGAATTGTAGTTTGAAATATCAAAATAGATTATTTCTTGTATCCACATTTAGGGCACACACCATTTTCATTTAGCGCAATGCCGCATAACGGGCAACGGTCTATACCCTTTTGAGGCTCATATTCTTCTGTGGCACCATTTACTCCACTTGTAAACGTGAGCTTAACTATATTTAGTTTATCTTTAAGTAAATCATAAACTATTTTAATCATACCTTCAACGGTCATTGTTTCTTTTGTAACAACTAAACGACATTCCGGATACGCTGATGCAAGGTCCGTCTTGAAAGCAGGACCCTTTTGTTTATTGGTTGGTGTACCGTTCTTAATGCCCTGTGCTTCATAAACTCCGAGAATAGCGGGAAGTAATGGATCGTCTTCCCTCAAAACCAGCGCATGGTCAAAGTTTTGTAATACTTCCCAAGCGGTTTTCTTAATTTCATTACATGGAAACACCATATTAACTCCCATGTTAACAGTATCTTCAACTTCAATCGTCAGGATTCCCGTATGTCCATGCAAATATTGCGCTTCGCCTTTAAACCCATAGAACCTGTGTGCATACTGTAGGTCTAACGTAGTAAAACTTCTCATAACCATTCTCCTCTTATTATATATTTACGGGGTTTTCTTTGCTCCCGTATGCGCACATAGTTGATTCCAACTTTATTGATTTTGCCCAAATTTATCTTCCAAAAAATCAATTGTGGCTCGCATTAGCCTCGTTAACGCCTCAATGTTGATGTCTGACAGCCTCTTTACATAGATGCAAGCCTTCCCCATTGTATATTTGCCCAAGTCTTTAAGTAAATACTCATGCTCTGGATTTCCCGAAAATACATATAATGAGATTGCTGCTTTGCGCGGCGAAAATCCCACTAATGGCCAGTCCCCTTCTTGCTTGCTACGATCGGATTTATAATGATAGCTGCCAAACCCAATCATCGAAGAACCCCACATCTTTGGTGGATGTCCTGTAACCTTTTGCATCAACTTTACAAGTTCAAAACTATCCTCACGCTTTTGCTCGGTATTCGCATAGGTAGTAATAAATTCAAAAACATCTGCATCGTTCTGCTTGGTCTTCAATTCTGCCATATAAACGCCTCCTGTGTGTTCAAAATTCTATCATATCTTTTTTTCTCTATGTTATAAGCAACAAGTCCATGTAACAGATCAAAATCAACTTGATTTCTTCTTCATATTGAGGAAACGTCTTTTTTATATCATTTAGGATACCTTTCATGCGCTCTTTTTATCCGGATGGCCAAAATTATATAGAAACATTTGAAAATCATGACTTTGGATCCTCTTTATGAGATGTAAAAACATGCATATATCCATTATACATGCATGTCCAAGTAAATTTCCAGCATAATTTAAATATATGGGGCTAGGATCCCTCTTCTTATATTAAATCCTTCCCAAGGTTCAATTACAATAACTTCACTTCTCTATTGGTGCCAATCAGAATTTCCTTCTTTCAAATTCATTTTTGATTTGCTCTAGCTTCAATTGTTAATAAGGCAAGTGCGATAACGAAAATATCACCAATAATGGTTTTGTCCATTTAGCCTTATACATATTAAGATCATGCTCCGAACAAAAGTTCATCACATGACCTTAATACTTAATCTTTCATCTCTTTTTTATTTGCAGATTTCACAATCCCATTAGCTCCTTCAGTAGCCGCAAAAGACTCATTAAATAACTGATTTTCCTTGTGGGCCAAAAGTGCGGTCATAGCAATATAGTTTGATTGGTATTATTTAATCTGTGTAAGTTTTTCTATTTCACGCAGAAGCTCTTCAGGGGCAACAATATCAGGATTCTTTCTTTCAATTATATTATTCATGCGCGCTCTTACAAGATTTTTATCATTCTCACTTGATAGGATGTAAAATATTTGATTTTTTATTGCATCAATTACACTTTCTCCAACTTCGTCAGGTGTTACTCCATTATTTACCGCATTATTAAAAGCTTTAAAGAAAAGCTCTGAATATTCATTAATTAGCGGACTTGATTTAGCTTGAACCGTCTCGGGTATAAACGGGTTTAATATATCAGTATTCACAAAACCCGGGCATAAAACACTTACATTTATTTTTGAATTTAATAATTTCAGCTCATTATATAAGGATTCAGATAACGCAACCACTCCGTGTTTTGTCATACTGTAAATGGCCAATGTACCACCAATTGTAATTCCGGCATTTGAAGACGTATTAATTATATGGCACTCGTTATCCTGTTTCAGCATAATTGGAATAAAAGTTCGTATTCCATAAATTACACTCTTCAGATTGGTATTTATTATCCAGTTCCATTCATCATCAGTATTCTCCCAACTAAAACCAGAACTATACCCCACTCCTGCATTATTGCATAGAATATTGACCTGTCCATAAATTTTAACCGTATCATCTGCCAATTTTCTTATATCATCTTCTTTTGTAACATCAACTACCTTACATATTACTTTTTGTCCCAGTTGTTCAAACTCATTTTTTGTTTCCTCGATTTTATGCTTGTTTATATCAGCAATAACAACTTCCGCTCCATTTTCCAGGAGTTTTTTTGCTATTCCTTTCCCTATTCCCGATGCCCCACCTGTAACTACAGCAATTTTACCATCCAATTTTTCCATACTATTTCTCCCTTCTGTATTAACTGATTTTTCAGTCATTTATGTCTAAAAAGCTTATTTTTTTAACATCCTCATTATCAGATTTTTATCCGGAAGAGGTGCCTTATAATTGCTTATATTATTTGATATACCTATTCCCAACATAATTTGAATAAGGAATTCCGTAAGCATATCGGGATCACCTTCAACTATTTCACCTCTTTCCTGACCTTCAACTATTAAAGGTCTTATAAGACTATATAACGGATTCGGGTTATCATTTACAATTTTTTTTACTTCATCAGACACAACTTCAAAATTTATAGCTTGGTGCATTATCATAAAATAGTATGGTTTTTCATTCTTGTCTCTTTGGCTTCTCAAAAAATTGAGATACATATATAAATGAGCTTCAATTTTTTCTATCGGAGTACCTTCTATACTGAAATTTTGTTCCGCTGTATTTTTGGTAATGTCTAAAGAACGTTGGATGAGTATTTTAATATATTTTCTATATTTTGTCAAGAATGATCTAATTTGTATTCCTATCTCTTAATTTGTTGTAAGATATCAAATACTACCTCCGGCGAAACACCTTTAATGCTGAGTTCTACCAGAACGTCTCCATATAATACACCAAAACGCATTCTCTGCCCTTGCTCGTCACCTGAATCCAAAACTTCATAAGACCGTGCTCGTACTGTATCGAGTGTCAACTCATCAATCTGGAAAATTGGATTATCCACCATTTCACGTAATTCGTCAGGTACAGAATCAGCTCGAGGAATGGGATAAAGCGAGAGGTCGTAATTCTTAGCTTCGGCAACAGAAGTGATACGCAACTTATCATCATCATCCAGTAGCGAAACTTGCCAATTTATATACCCCATTCCTTTTGACCAACTAGCAAACAGTAAATTCTGCTCTTGATTGATAAAACGTTGAGCATCCTCAAACACAAAACCAAGAGGGATTTCTATAGGTAAATATGGGCCAAAATCAACATCTGCACGGGCTTCATTAAGACTTGGTCGATCATCCCGCAGAACTGGTACAACAGGATGAAATACATCAAGGTTGGCTGCACCTCCCTCAATCAGCAGACCAATAATCTCTGATATCTCATTTTCAGCCACTTCCTTATCTGCTTCTGTACCGCTAAGTTCTACGTAATAAGCTACATCTGAAAGCTCGAAAGTCGCAAAACAGGCAACTTTCCTAATTCCTTTGCTGTTCGGTTTAGTTTCAAAATATCCGGCATTAACCGCTGTTCCGTAGACATCTGAGGTTTTTGTTTCAGCATCAAACTTATAGTCGAGTACCACTTCACCAGGGGCAAGTTGGATATATGTCTTAAGCCCAGCAGAAGATACGGCTTGGGCATCAATATTGAATAGGGAGGCTCTTCTTTCGTCGCTTTGGAAATTAGCAGTGGCCGTGACAGTGTGCGTCTCTGTCAGGCGAGGAAAAATCGCCTTTAGTTCTTCGTTGGTCAGTTCTTGCCAGAAATGACCTCGAATACCGATATCCTGTTTGGCTGCAGTCTGCCCATCGGCCTTATTGAAATACAGAGTGTATTTGCTTGATGAATTGGGCGTAGATTTAATGGTATCAGGTTCTAAGACAGACGGGTTATTATCCGGTGTCGGCGTTACATTGTGTTTCGTTAACTTTGGTATTGTGAAAACTCCAAGTAAAACCACCGCAAGGCAAGCAAAGGCTGCGGTATAGCGCTTGATTATAATAGTCCAACGCTTGTGTCTGGCTTTAGTACGGGACATGATTTTCTCGTGTAATTTATTCGAAACCGATATTTTATCCATGTATTTGTTATATGTTTTCATAATCATCCTCCTTTAAAATGGACTTGAGCTTTTGTCGGGCGCGGGATAGATGACTTCTTACAGTTGATTCCTTTTGCCAGGTCAACTCAGAAATGTCCTTAATGGAATAACCCTCATAATAAAACAAATGGATGACTGTTCGATATTTAGATGGTAATGCCATGATTTGCACCAGTAATTCATGTTGCTCCGGCTCTGAAGCTGGGTAAGATTCAAGAAGAGGAACTATTCGCTTACGCCAAGGGGATCGCAATCGGCTATTGCAGAGGTTTATTATTACTCGTATAAGCCAAGCCTTTTCATGCTCTTCCGATTCAAATTCGGGAGCTTTCTCATAGGCGCGTAAAAATGCCTCTTGTACTAAGTCTTCGGCATCGGACATGTTTCCTGTAATGGCGAGTGCAGTGCGATATAGTCTATTTTCATGTTTTGTTACAACCGCTTCAAAGTCCTCCGGCCGATAGGACTTATATGCCATTTGCTTCACCTCCTTCAACCTATATACGCTTTAGACGGCAAAAATGTTGCAAAATAATTGTACACATCTACAAACAATGGTGAATAATTGCCCATTTATCATTATACATATTAAGGTCATGCTTTGAACAGAAGTTCATCACATGACCTTAATACTCAATGTCTTATCCCTTTTTTATTTGCAGATTTCGCAACCCCATTAGCACCTTAAGTATCCTCAAAGAACTCATGACCTGCAAAAATTGCTAAGTTTTTTATTCTTCCAAAAAACGATGGAGCATAGCCGCAACCTCGGCTCTTGTCGCACCACCTTGAGGGTCAAGAATAGCGTTTGGCCTACCTTGGATTATGTTCTCTTCAAAGGCCCACTGTATGGCACTGATGGCATAATCAGAAATTTCAAGCACGTCTGTAAAGGCCAGAATATTCGTATCCTCATCCACCGACACATCTATATTTGAAAACTTGGCATAATTCCATAGGAATGTGACCATCTGTTCCCGGGTTATCTCCATGTCAGGTACAAATAAATTATTACCCATTCCTTGTGTAATACCATTTTGTACTGCCCAATTTACTGCATTAGCATAGTATGCGTCTTTAGCTACGTCTTTAAATGTATTGCCACCTACGATTGGAGCACCGCTTTGTTGCCACAACACTGTCACAAGCATAGCACGGGTCATAGGTTCATTCGGGCTGAATGTAGTTTTAGATGTACCGTAGAACAAGCCCTTTATATGAACAAACTCCACATCACTATAAAACCAATTGCTCTCTGAAACATCTGTAAAGGGATTTTGCCATGCTGCAGGTATTGGCGTGATATCTTCCTGAGTTTCATTCTCACTCCAACCGGCATAGAGTGTAAAACTGCCCCTTACAGCTTTGTCAAAATCATAAGGCGTGGTAAGCTTTTTATCCATAAACCATCCGGTAAAAGTATATTTCGCCTTTGTGGGATCAGCAGGTTTTGCCAGTTTTCCACCTGAGACAACTTCTACGCTTTTCACATCATTGCCACCATTGGTGTTGAAGGTTACCGTATAGTATCTTACATCACTGTCCTTTTCTCCTCCCTGTCCTGGATTTGAAGGATTTGATGGTTCTGAGGGCTCTGAAGGATCTACAGGTTCTGATGGATCCGAGGGATCTACAGGCTCTACAGGCGTTTTTTCTTCCAACCCTGCAATGGCGTTAATGATTGTTGTTGCAGCGTTATTAACTATATCCTGATTTACTCCGTCCGTTGTAAAGATAAGCTTTCCGTTGGTCAATGCTCCCTGAAGAACATCCCATGTTTTATCAGTATAATCATCTTTGTTCAATGCTTTTGCTTTCAAAATTGCATTGTTCAAAGCATCATATAGTATCTTATCCCCGACAAGCACCACAACTCCGCTCTGTAACATCTCTCCCCCTCCAAGATCGAACGTCGCCGTCAACAAGGTCTGTCCTTCCGATACCGCTGTAATCGTATTATCGGTGAGAGAAACCGATTTGCCGCCGAGTAATCTCAGACTGACAGAATCATTGCCCGTCACATCAATCCAACTCCCATCAGGAAGATGTCCCATTACCTTTAATTTTGCCTTGTTACCTATTTTTGTAAGATTATATTTATCATTTTTTAGCTGTTGACCATCGAAGTATATTGCGATTTCCTCTACATTTGCGGCCTGAGGATTGGTGAGTCCGACAAGCTTGGTAGCAGAATTTCCTGCCTTATCTGTAGCAACTATCTCAACCGTAACATTTGACAAGTTTTTGCTACTATCAAGCATCAAACTGCCCTCGAGGATCCCTCCGACAAAAGCATTTTCAGGTAATTTGAAAGCTTCGCCATTTATTTTCACTCCAACCTCTACCTCTGAATCTGCATCGGTAATCCTGCCCATTAAGTCAATCCTGTCACCTGAGAACACACCCCCGAGCGGAGCCTCAAGCATTATTACCGGCTCAGTAGTATCAATTGAAATGACCTCTTTTACAACCACACTATCGCCGTCCACATCAGCACCTCTAAACTCAAAGGTATGCTCACCGTCAGGAAGGTTTATTTCTTTCGTAAAGGAATCGGCATTTGTTATATCGTAAACCGTATCAATATTCACATACAGCATACCAGTTACCTTAGAATTTGACTTAAGTGTAACCGCACCATTCTGGTAGCTTATTTTTACACTTGGCGGAGTTGCTGCTTTAAGCTCAACTTTGTTTGAAGTCACAAAGGGACTGCAATAATAGATCTCCCCTTCTGCTTCTTCTTTCACATTGCCGGCACGAACCCTTACCGAATATGTGCTACCGGGATTGTAGCCGAGGGTTTCATATGACTTTCCGTCCACTACAATAGGTTCGCCTTTATCATTTACATAAGGCACATCATACCGTCCTCCGATAAGGATATTGTCAATATCATCTTTTGCCCAGTATAGGCCTGCATCGATAAGCTTGCCATCCTCATAAACATCCACAAAGTATCCTTCAAGCTTATCCTCATTCTTATTCGGAGTTATTGTCACCTTCATCTTATCATTTCCCGCATTTGCAAGTTTTACCGACTGTGGTGCGGCAGGTGCATTGATGTTTGTAACGGTAACAGGCAAATCAATAGTATATGCATCGAAGCTTTTACCTTCATCCGATAGAGAAAGGGTAACATAGTAATTTCCTGCTGCCAATGTTGGTGGAAGTGTTATGGTTTCCGATGTCTTTCCCTTTGCAGCAATTCCCTTTGCAACAATAATTCCTGAATTATCCTTTCCGTCGGAAAGGGTTACATTAATTACCGCCGTATCGCTAATATTCTCACCTGTCCAACCTACCCTCAAATTTTGACCGCTAACACTTGCGGTAGCAGATACCAGGCTGCTAAGAGGCTCAACATAAATTGCGCCAATATCATATGATTTACCGTCATCAAAACGGAATACAAAGTTCTTTCCGCTGTTTATATCCTCCTGGGGAATAATCACATATGCTATGCCATTTGTAACATTTACATTTGCAGTTGTATTATCATAAATACCACTTCCGCTTGATTCACCATAAAATTTAAGTGTGTAAGGATTTGAACCATGGGACACCTTAATATGGCTTTTCAAATATTCCGCTGTTATGCCGGTACCGTCGGCACGACTTATTGTCATTATATAGTCTCCAGTATCTGCAAACTGTACCAAGTGCACTGTTCCCTCAGCATTGGTTGAAATTGATGGAGATGGAACTGCAGCGGCAGCGGCAAAGGCACGCATTAAGCGGGCATTGTTTGCTTCATTTATCTTGGCCTCAACATCACTTACAATAACACTGCCTGTAACAAAGTGCAGGTTACTGCCCACACTCATATTCTGTGTTTCTCCCGTTTCGGTATTATGCTGAACCTCCTGAGGTTGAGACAATTCGGCAAACAGTGCTTTAGTTCGCATAAGTCCCATATTTTCCGAATTGGAAGCAAAGGCTGGACTCTTCTGAAGCTTACCGCTTGAAAACTCAAACTCTCCGGACCACCAGTAGGTGAAACCAATTTGAATCAAATCCAGAAGCTCAATGGAACCCCACATCTTTTCTGTGCCACCACCAAGTTCTAGCGCAGCAATCTCCATTCCTCCCACAATGGGGATATCTGACGGGAGGGATAGCGCAATGCGCATCATAAATTCAAAGAAGAATGCCACATCCGCATTGGAGTATGCACTGATTTGGAACTGCCCCTTGAAAAACTCCATGAAATTAATCTGTGCATCCGCCGTAAGGGAGAAATTCGGATACCACGCAAGAGAAATTCCACCCTCTTCAAGGAATTTTGCATCCTCAAGCATTTTCAAACTCAAATCGCTGAATCTAATGTCAATGGAACGAAGTGATAACTCTAAATCTGCATTACCTGTCAGAATTTTTGCAACATCAAAATCAACATGTAAAAGCAGCTTCAAAGGAGGTACTCCATCATATCCGTAAATAGTTTCGTAAAGATTATCAAATCCTCCGCCACCACCTGTAACCCATAGCACGCCCATACCGTCAATGTTAACACCCGGCTCAAATCCACCGATGGCAAAATACAGTTTATCTGGAATTGGTGCACCACTTGGGCTTTCCTTTATAACAAAGGAAAGATGCATTTCAAAGATTGAAGTTTCCACCTCAGCCTCGGCTCCCACTTCATATAGTCCGATTGTTTTTATATCTATATTTCCCTCAATTTTATTGGGTAAAAAGGCTACAATCTGGGGCATCTCAATATGTGCATTCATATTAATTCCCAAATACCCAGGGTCCTTGCCTCCATACAGCACATCGTAGACATTAACGCCCCCGCTTATAGTAGTCTCATCCGCTAAATCCGGTGCTATGTCACCAGTGCCTGTGGGCTTATACTTAGCCGAAGCTGCATCCCATTCCCAAGCACCTTTGGTGGATTGTGTCCAGCCACCGTGTTTACTTTTGTTATCACGTGCCGCTGCCGCACCTCCCGGGGTCATAAACGACAGGTCAAGACCACCGCCAAAGGAAATCACATTGTATGTCTTGCTGGAATCGTCTGCATCTTGAATTTTTCCAAGCACACCATAACGCAGGTCAATTAAAAAACCACCAATGGTCTGCAAGATGTCAACGGCACTATTCCATTTCAATTCAATAAAGTCCTGACCATTTGCAAGCTCACTACCGTCCACTATCACTCCATCGGAATCATAGGTGGGAACAACATAGTCTGTGCCCTTTTCAAGCTTGAACATTGCCGTACCATCACGAACAGTTGTATTTGCGCCAATTGAAGTAAGCTTACCGTCCATAAGAACAGTCACAGTACCGCCCGTTTCCTCTATTGTCAAACTACCGCCATGATAGTTCAACACATTGTTTATATTTACATCACTGTTGTTTCCTGCGATCCGGTATGTTGTTTTTCCGCCCTTGGTTTCCTTTAAAATCGGTCCCCTTAAGGTCAGCAATAAATCATCTTCATCAATACCGGCATTTTCAAAGGCAGTTTCATCCTTGTATGAAGTTATTCCATAAATTTTGTCACCGAATTCCCGTACAATTGCAAGCACACC
Source organism: uncultured Acetivibrio sp. (assembly GCA_964564015.1). Taxonomy (GTDB): domain Bacteria; phylum Bacillota; class Clostridia; order Acetivibrionales; family Acetivibrionaceae; genus Acetivibrio. Next base: position 17,143 of record CAZLZR010000035.1, on the reverse strand, counting down.
GTATTTGTCGTTACGAAAGGCTTCGTCACTTGTCATGAACACGGTCATAGCCGCCGAAGTAAAATCCTCTGCCACCCCTTGCAATGCCTCTTCGCCTGCATCTTTTTTCCACAAAAAGTGGAGCTGATATCGACCCGGAAGCATATATTCATCAAGCAGAATTGATGCATTTGTAGGAGCACTACCATCTTTTGTCTGCTCAATAGTCAGGTTATCAATGGGTATTTCATATGTAATCCCGTTGTCACCACGAAGCTCAATTTTGTTCAACTGTGTAGCATTGAAAAAATTCACTCCCCGACCAACTACCGTCATATAACGAATATCGGTATTGTATAGAATCTTTGGTTGAAGGTCATTTAGTGTTATGGCAGGCAATGTGGGATCTGTGCCTGGAATAACAATGTAGTTTTCCGTGGTGCCCAGGCAATAATCCTCTGCATAGTAACCCAGACTATTTACTGCAGTATCCATATCAAACACCTTTGTAACAAAGCTTCCCAGCTCCGCACTCTCCTTGGGTGTGAACTTGAAATCAAAGTATGTGGTACGGTTTTCCCCCGGCGCAAAGTTTACCACCTCTGAGTAGATGGGGGTTGTGTTGTCGTAAGAAATCCAATCTCCACCGTCATTTTGCCGCTGAGGAGTAAATCCATTGGCATACACCACCACTGCAAGGTTTTTATATGTTTTTTCGCTGAAGAGTGGGTTTGCAATGGTAGTATTTATGCGAACAATACCATCCTCCTTACCGCTTGTTCCGATAAATGCCGATTTATCTTTGTTAAGGGTAAGCATTGTAGGTGCAGTTGAGTTTATAAGGATTTGATTATCTTTATTTTTTAAATTTGCTGTAACGCCGTAGTAGGTTGAAAAGGATTTTTCCTTGCCAGCCGCAATGCTTCCAAGGTCATAGTAGAGGGCTGCAGCACTGTCTCCCGTTTTTTCATCGTTGATTGGGTTTGTAAAGTTAAGGGAGGAATCGGGAGTGTAATCAAACACTGTTGATGCAATATTCGCCCAATGTGCAAAGGTCATCTTGTAAGGCTTCATGTCCTCAAACACACTGTTAACACCGTAGCCCACTATGCTTGATGTAAATGGGTTGTCCCGCACAAAATAATCGGCAGGCATGGAGCCGCCTTCCCAGGTACGCTCAAACTCAAAATATTCATAGCCCTGTCCCAGATTCTGACGGGGAATCTCATAGTAACCGTAGTCCTTGTCACCAAGCTGTGTATCAATAAGAACACGACTCTTGACAGTCTTGGTCTTTGATGAATTGTTTTTTACAGCATAGGTAATCATTGCCGTACCAAGCTGCTCGGATTGGGCGTTATTAACCAGCGTAATAGTCTGTTGATATATCATATCGCCCTTTGACCATTTGCTTGTAATACTAATGTCAGTATTCGTTGTAGTCAGATTACCTCCGCTTGTTCCAAACACAAAATCCTTATCGTCAACTCGAAACGATGTAAAAGACGTATCGAAATTTTCGCCTCGATGTGTTAAATCCACATTGTTATCCGACTTCTTCAATATGTCTCCTTCAAGGGTTGAAATTACATAGCCGCCGTTGTTTTTACTGACAGCAATCTTGATATACTCATTTTGTATCATAACTGTATCATGTTCCGGAACAGAGGCTGCAAGTGTATACTCCGTCAAAAATGTAAACACCATTGCAAGTACCAGAAAACCCGATAATATTCGTTTAAACATTTCTATGTACCCCCTTAATAAATATAGATGTAAAGCACATAGCGTTCGCGGTTTTCACTCTGTGCCACCATTGTATAGTAACCCTTCTCATTTATTGAAAATGAGTCGGTAAAAGCTGTTCCGTACTTCATTTGAGCGGAAGTTTTATAGCCTTGGGCATAATAAAGTCTATATACCTCTCTGCCTAACGCCGCTGTATCAACAACAAGTTCTTTGTCGGAAGTAACGAATATGTCGCCCACTAAAGCCCTTTTGCCATTTATAGTGAGGCTCTTGCCCGCTTTTTCGGCAACTAAAATGCTCCGCGATGCCGTCGTTGTGTTACCGCAATTATCGGCCACTGTAATGGTTGCAATATATGCACCAGGTTTGGTTAAGTCTACCTCATCCATACTAACGGAGGGGAATCCGGCTGCAACACCTGATTGAAGATCCGTTGCCGTGACACCTTCCAATAGAGAACTCTTAACCACCTCCAGCTTTGTGCCCGGCACAACCTGTACTGCCTCTGTAGAAGCAAGGCGAATACTCGGTGCAGTCTTGTCCAGGGCATCAATACTGACATTTACACTGTTTGCTTGACCCCACTTGTCCTTTGCTGTAAAGGTATAAACGCCATTTTCCGTTATTGTAAACTTACCATCGGTAACTGTGACAGTTGAGCCACTCAAACGCTTAACAGACAGTGTAAGGCCATCGGTTGTGGAATCTTCAAGTCGAACGGTAAATTTTGCATCCTTACTTGTGTAAAAACCAGCTGTCCCCGGCTTACCAAAGTCTGTACCCATACCAACATATTCAAGTTCCGGAATTATTACAGGTGCAAGGTCGTCAATTTTATCAACCACCGGATATGTGCTTACCACATTGCCCGCTTTGTCGGCAAAGGTCAGAATATATGTACCATTGGCATCAAAGGTAAGCTTATGAGATGTTTGGTAGCTTGCCGATGAATCTTGTGTAAGTGTTACTTCTTCATCGAATTCATAGGTTATGGATGCCTTATTGTCTTTATAAATAATTGAAGGGATGTTTTTAATTATTGGCGCACCTCTGTCAATGGCAATTATAGGACCATCCTCCGGTCTCCATATGGTATATGCATTGTTTCGAATATCATATACCGTCAGTCTTAGCTGGCAGTTTTGCAGGAATTCAACCACAACACCATTGCCAGAAACCGTCACCATTGCGTATTTTTCTTTGTTGGAGAGCTTCACAGCGGTTGAACCATCCTCATTTGCCTTTTCGGAGTAAACATCAAAATCCGCTTTGAAAATCTGTTCATTAAAGGATAAAAATAGCTTTATTGAGTTGTTTGTTGGTGTTGTTACAATCTGTTGAAGCTTTGCGGCGAAATCGAAATCCCTTGAAGCAGCATTAATAAGACTACTCCACCCCTCACTGCTAAGAGCAGGCGGATCGTTGTCAATACTTGCTACAGCGAGGGCGATTGTTGATGTGTTTCCCGCCTTGTCACGCAGTAAGAAGTAACCTACACCGTTGGAGGTAAACTCCACATAATATCCGTCATCATCCGAATGCAGTTCAAAAGGAATTCCTTTGCTGTCCTGACCAATTAGCTTTATACCGCCATCCGCAAGATCTTTATTACTGTGCACAAGATATACACGAATACTACCCGTTGACTGAGGACGATAATCCACACTTCCCACCGGTGCCACCTTGTCTATCGCACCATCAGGTAGCAGAACCGTCACCTTCTTACTATTGTCGCTGCCAACTCCTGTAATTGTCACTGTTTTTCTTTTCTCTGTGGACACTGTTCCAGTTTCGCAGGTAAATACAAGCTGTTCACTAAGCTTTGACGGAACAACACTGCCAGCTGAGTTTAAGGCCTCAACTTTGACAGAAATGTCAGTGTTTGAAGGAGTAAGTGTAATAGGCCCTGTTTGCCCCGAAATATATTCACCAATCTTCGACTCACCACTAAGATATGTAAGACGGTAACCCGCTATTTTTGTGTTTTTCGGATTGACAAAGGTCAAATCTGATGCATCCACCTTAAGGGTTCCCACATTTCCTGCCGCATCAAAGAAGCTAAAGGTATGTGACCTGGTATCAGACATCGCATCAAAGCTTACTGATGACGTACCAATTACCGTCACATCATCTTCGCTAAAGCCGGTCAAAGAATAGGTGGCTGAATAGAGGTAAACATTACCTTCCCCATCCTCGGTGCTGTCAAAGGAAACTGAAACATTTGCCTCCGGAGGGGTTTTATCAATATTTGTAATCGGTATTGTATAACTCTTGGAATTTCCTCCATCTTTAGGTGTTATTGTGTAGGTTACATTACCGTTGGCAGTCATCTTGGTTTTGTATGTGCTTACGGTAAACCCTTCTGATGGAATAATCTCAATGGTAACGTTGCCGTTTGTGGGAACTGTCGGACTTACTTTAAAGGTATGACTGCCACCAAATATGTCAGCATACACATTTTGTGTAAAATACCTATTGAATATATCCGTATATGCGATTATAACCACACCATCAGAATAGATAGGTAAATTGCTGTGGTTTACATTAAGTGCAGAATTCCATTCAGGCAGCTTTACAGGCACCGTGAAGGACAAATTCTCTGCGTATTTGTATACGGGAATCTTTTTATCCTGGTCAATTAAATTGGTTATTTTAGGCTCGATTCCAGCAAAACCGCAGTTTGGCTTCCACTCATTGCTTGCAGAGTTACCTGCCCCATCCTCAATAATCAATGTTGCTTGTGTCATCTTGACATTTTTGTCGCTCATTATGTATATTTTCCCGTTGATTTCATGGGTAGTTTTATTTAATTCTCCGCTGAACTTTCCTAGAACATTGTCAAACTCAAAGCTTGGAATATCAGTGTCCTTTTCGTAGGTTACACCGGTCAAAAGCTCTGTGTATGCCTTATCAAACTTTATGTATGCACGAACCACATCGCTGCTCACCTTCGCCGATATATCGAAGCTGCCATCAGTATTTGCGGTAAACAAAGGTTCCAAAGTAAATTCGGGCGGTTCACGGTCAATATTGGTTATATGGTATACGGCATAGGTGTCAAGCCTGTTTATATCATCCTCGTTCTTAGGAGTTTCCGTTCCATTAACCATAAGGGTATCGTTTTTGTTGCCCGCCTTATCGGAAGCTATTGCAACAATAAAACCGTTGCCCGTGAAGGTATAGCCGCCATTTTCGTCGGGAGTAAGGAAAAAGCCTGGATTGTAGTCACTATAGTAGGGCTCTTCCCCATTTTGCGGTGTTCCGAACTGTACGGCGTAGGGTGTATCATACATCATTTCCACATTCGACTCATCCGTGACACCTGTAATCTTTACATAAACTTCACTTGCGGGCATTGAATTATCAACCGATGCAGATAACTCAACTATTGGTGCTGCGTTGTCTATTTTCAGCTTCACAGCATGTATCGAACCTTCCATGTTTCGGGCGATGTCCACAAGCTGGTAGTAAATTATAGCCTCGCCATCTTTGTCAAGGGAACCCACCGGAAGATTACCCTCCGAAACAAACTCAAAGCTTCCGTCTCTTGATTCCTCGCCGCTGTTTAAGAAGGTTGGATTTAGGATTTTGCCGTCTGAAACCGAAGTTCCAACACGCATAACAAGTCCGGTACCTAGTAAGCCTCTTCCTTCTGTATCAAGGTAATCGGCCGCTATTCTTTGACGTGCAGTTTCTTCATTTAGCATGCCATATACGACTGGAGCCTTGATAAACACATTAATAGTACTGTTTTCGTTGAAAGGCACCACCGGAACATTTGATACCAATTCATCACCGTTAAATACGGCAAGAGCACCAAATTTATCATATGGAGAATCATACTGTGTATTGTCGAATTGCATGAGTTGAGGACTACTAACCCTCTGCAAAAGATTATACTGTATGCTTTCGTATCCCGCTATTTCCCATCCGCTGTTATCAAACACAAACTTAGCTGTTGTACATGTTTCAGATGTATTGTTCACGTAAGTGTATTTCGCACGGAACTCGTAGCTGATTAGATACTCCATACCATACTCATCGATTTCATAGGCTATCCTATCAATGGTGCCAGGATCGAAGCTCACTGTATAGGAGTATAGGTTTTTGGATATATTCCCGATATATTCAATACGGCTTTCTTCACCTTCATTTGTTCCGTAATACAGCATATCCCCCATGGGAGTAAGGCTGTTTTTATCAATATTCCATGTCATGACAGTTTCTCCGTCAACAGGCAAATCGTATATTGGTTTTTTAACCTTTACCAAACTGACTTCAATATCCTTTACCCGGTCAAGACCCGTTACATTGTCATATCCCAAGGCAAACTCAACCTCAGCAAAACCGTAAATATTAGGCATATTATACGAACGAGACTCGTCTGCCCATCCTAAGCCAGGGCGGTTGAAATATTGACTGTCATTTTCGAAATAGTTGGTGTAAGACTCATAACGTTTTTCAAGATCTAGCCTGTAGGTATCCTCACGTACACCAAAGCGATTATTTGTAGAAAAGCGTATCGGGTCATTGGAGATTTCGGGTATGTTATAGAAGGTGTCAAAGGGTATGGATTCCACATGCCATACATTTTCACTGTCCAGATAAGCAACCAAAAGTTCCAAAGGACGGGTGGTCTCAGATAGATCCAGCATATCCTTTGCATTTAAGGAGATGCCGTCGCCTGTTCCCTGAAAGCCTGTTCCCCCCTCTGATAAACTGCCCATTTTAATATGCTTGAGAACCTTTGTGCTTTCACCTGCGTCTATTGATATTTCCTCTTCATTCTGATAGCCTTCAGCATCAGGGTCTTCGTCCGTCAAGTCACCGGTAGTTGCAATGATATTTCCTTCTCTGCGATAGTATATGCCCGATGCATTGTCTGCAAGGCTAGCCTTTATATAGTCGGCGGCAGTGCTTCCCGTAAGACCGCCCCAAGTGGCAGTCCATGCACCTGTGGTCTCCGCCCAAGTATACCAATATGCCTTGGCGTTTTGGATTTTGATTGTGGCTTCGGGATAAACATCTTTTGTGAGCAAATCCGCATTATTTGCGGCAATTACATTCACAGCAGCGGAAGTGTTATTAAAGCTAAAGTTCATTTGTGACTTCCCAATATTGCCGTTTTTATCCACAGCTTTGACCCAAAGTGTTTTTTCGTAAATCTTATTTTCATTTAAATCCTTTGCAGTGTATCGAATTTCTGTGCCCGCTTCACTATAAGAAGTATTATCGGGCTCGCTATCTCCCTTATCTGTCCATGAATATGTAACCGTTGTGTCAGAGATGTCCTGAACATCAACTGCGGCATAATTCTTATAGGGCTTTTCCCCGTCCATATCATATTTTTGTGTAAGAGTAATCCTCGGTAAAAGGGTATCGTAGCTTATTGGCAGCGTTTTTGTTCCCACGCCGGAATTTCCAGCCTCATCTGCAACCGTCACGGTAACTTTTGTAGCATCAAACTCTGCATCCTTCGGTAGCTTTACAAGCATATAAGCCTTGCCTTTAACGATCGGAGCATCTGCACTAACCGTTGCGCCGGTTTGGGACCAATTGTTATCATCGTATTCAGGGCTGTTTGAGGGTTTATATCCCAGTGTCCCGTCAATCTTACCGTTAAACGAAATACTGAAGCTTGCATAACAGCCATCAATATTAGTGTCATTGACATCCGCTGTAAAAACTAATACTCCACCCTCCGATTCCGCAACCACATCTACGGAAGGCTCCTCAAAGTCCAGCTTATATCGGTGTGCCGGTACCACGCCCTTCTTAAGATTTTTAGCATCTCTTTGGTCACTTTTGCTTATGGAAGACGGAACATTTGTGGGTACCAGCATACTTTCCTTTCTCTTATAGGTCAATAGCTCATAACCGCTTGCATCCTTTGTTCCGGTATTTGGAGTTACTGCTATAACTTCAATTCTGTCCTCTTCCAAAAATGTATGTCCCGGTACAGCTTGATAATAGTAAGTGATAGTCTTGCCGCCACTACTAATCAGTGCATTTGGCACTTGTATATAGGAATATTGATCGCTTGGATTCACAATCCGCCATGTGCCGGCATAAGATTGACTGCTGCTTTGCGTCCATTCCTGGGTAACACTACTCTTATACCATCTTTTAAGAAAATCATCATAAGCTGTGGGCGTAATGGTGACATATTCTCCCTCTTTGTCCTTAATGTTTAGCGTAATGCTTGGTAGCTTTGTATAATCGTTATATGTCAGGGCAAGGGGCTTGTTAAAAGTAAGCTGAATCTTAATAAGCTCTGCCTGATTAATAAAAGCTTTGTCGGTATCCTTTTCAGTCTCCCTATAAATGTCAATGCCGGGAGTTTTTTCGCCAAAGGCGATTGACAGTGGCATAATATCCACCTTACCATTCATTGCTACAGAGTAAGGAGCCGGCTCGCCGTCTTTGTTTGTGCTTGCCACATTACCGCTAAGATCTCTCATCTTGTTAAACAAAACGGGATTATCACTTGCATTAATATTGACCTTTGTAAAGCTATATAAAAGTCCCCGTTCCTGAGCAACAGAGCTGTTATCGGTATACGGGTCAGGTACTTGATATTCAAAAATCATTTCGGTTTCCGAGATTGATGAGTTTCCTGTTTCCTCCGGAGCATAACTCAAAAATACTGCCTTGGCCAGCAGGCCTTCTGTACCATCCATGCCTAGAGTACGAATATTTAAAGCCACATTCTTGGGATCCACATCCTTTTCAAACTTCACAGGCTCACTGAGTGTTAGTTTGAAATAAATTGTTCTGTCAGGATGCTTTGAAAGCCAGTCAAGTGTGATAACATTGCCCGGTATGGAATTATTATTTGAGTCTGTCATGGTTATGGACTTAACCATCGGTCCTTCGATATCTCGCCCTAGAACCATACCCATGACTAGCTTTGCCCGGTTATTATTGTCGAAGTCGTTATCGTTGCTCCACCACTTGAAATCCGACATCTTCCGGCTTGATTGCCAGTTGCTGTTTTTGGAGATGTCATAACCGGAATTTTTTGTTCCATGGTAGTAGTCGTCATTTTCTGTGGAATGGGAAAATCCCATAAAGGAAAAGCTGGCTTTCTCCCATTGATTATAAAATGTGATAAAACCGGTTTTTTTGTTCCAACCCTGAATATTGCCACCAAAGTAATACTCATACTGATTGGCAACAGGAATGTCAAACCTGTAGGATGCATCGTAATTTTTTAGTCCGCTGATCTCACCATTGAAGGTTTCCGGTGCTTTGGCAGTTTTGCTTGCTGAAATAAGCTGTCCAGAACTATTATAGCTGTAGTCGCTTTGAATAAGCTTTGAAAACTGGTCCATCATACTGGATTTGCTGCCTGTAGCTGTTTTGAACTGAGATAGAGAATAGTCAAAAAAGTTTACGTTTTTGCCCTTGTACTTCAAAGAAGTGAGCGGCTCATAGGTCACCTGATGGCCGTAACTGTTCAAGTCCGCCGCCAATACCGTTGCCGGAAACAGTGTAAGTATCAACACCGCCGCAAGCAACAGAGACAGGGATTTTCTCCCCCAAATGCTTGTTTTAATCATTAAAAAATCTCCCCTCTTTTTTTATATCTATAATTAAAAGCTCGGGGCACTAAGCCTCTTCGCTTTTCACTCTTTCATATCACTCCAAGAGGCTAAAAGAAATGTAAAAGCACCCATATGCGGGTGCTTGTATAAAGCTGATTCAATTATAACATTTCATAGATAAAAAAGAGGTAAGGTTATCAAAATTTTACACTTCTTTTTCAAAACGGTATCCTTCTCCACGGATATTGGTAATTTTATAACCGCAGTTTATTTCTTCAAGACGTTTTCGAACAGAGGAAATGTGCATTTTAAGTGTACTGTTGTCAGCATTCATATCGGTGTTCCATACTTTTTGATAAAGGTATTGGGGCTCCAATATCTTACCTTCGTTTTGCATAAATATAAGCAACAAAGCAAACTCTTTTGGCCTTAACAGCATATCCTCGCCATCCAAAAAAGCCTGTTGTGATACAACATCCAGTTTAAGTGAATCCTTTTGCAAAACCTCCGGTATCTTTCTGGCACGTCGCAAAAGTGCTTCGACCCGTGCCAACAAAACGCTGAAATCATAAGGTTTGGTCAGATAGTCGTCTCCTCCCTCGGTTAGTCCGTGTACGATGTCCTCTGACGTAGCCAATCCCGTCAGTAGCAGGATAGGGATGTCCGATTTCTTCCGAAGCTCGCGCATGAAGTCCAGCCCGCTGCCATCGGGCATCATGATGTCCAGCACAATGGCATCTGGTGTTGTCTCCGCCATTTGTTCCCTTGCCTCACTCAGCGTCAGTGCCGTCATAACATCATAGTTACGACGTTTTAACATGCGTTCATTACCGCGTATTATCTGTTCGTTGTCTTCCACCAGTAAAACCAAATCCCTCATTCTTTCGCACCCCCAAGCTGCCCCTCATAAACAGGCAAAGTATAATACACAGACGTGCCTCTTCCCGGCTCGCTCTCAATCCATATCTTGCCTCCATGGGATTCCACGACTGTCTTACATAAGTACAACCCAACCCCTGTACCTCCCATGGATACACCACGTTCAAACACATGGGGCAAAAGTTCCGGCGATATACCCTCACCGGTGTCCCGTACCTCTACGGCGATTATGCTTCCCTGTCTCTTCGCACTTATTGTCACCATACCATTTTGGGTATGAGCCCCAGCATTTTGCAAAATATTGGTCAAGACCTGTACCAGCAGATCAGCATTGCCAAATACGCAAAGTCCCGGTTCAATATCTATCTTAGCAGTGTTGCCACGTTTATTGAGATTTAGGTGCAGCATTTCAGTGCCGTTTTGCATAAGTGAGGTGAAATCCAACTTTTGCTTGTCTATGCTTTCGCTCATGGACGAAAGCTTCAACATACCACCCACCATGCGGGAAAGACGCATAATTTCGCTTTGTGCACTTTGCAGTAATTTCATAGCTTCCGGATCGGTTACTGTTTCGCCCATATCCTCCAATATCTCCATCACCGTCTGCACGTTGACAGAAGTAACCGTCAATGGTGTTCTCATTTCGTGGGAGGCATTGGCGATAAACTTGGTTTTCATGGAGTTAGCCTGCGCAAGTATGGTATTTTGTTCGTCCAACTTTTTTTGCTGTGCCCGGTAGAGCCTCACCTGCGCTGACATCGTTGCAGCTAAGGCGATGCATACAATTACTAAATCCATAAGGTTGCTAATAAGATAATTCTTTTCTGAGGGAAACTCTTTCACATACTCCGGATGGGTAAAAGCAAATATGTAAAGTCCTGCATACAGTACTATTTCAAGTGTTGTAAAAAACAATGCTGTCTTACCTTCCAGCATGAACACGGTAAACACCACGGCAAACACAAGGAAGGCAGGAATGCCTCCGTAATAGCCGCCCATTTTGAAGAAAAGGTATGGAAATAAGATGAAAAAAGATACACTTATGAAAATAAGATGACATAAATGAGTACGCCCTCTTTTACTGGAATATAGTAACAAAGCGTAGCAAAACCCTGCTGCAGCGAAATCTATGATGACACTGATAATTTCCAGACCCGCCACAAGATTGATTATGCCGATTGCAACGCAGAATATTGCACTTGCCAGCACCAGTACATTAAACAGTCGAACACGCAAATCGAGCTGCGCTGAGAAGTATTTTTCAATAAATCGGTTTAGTATTGATACAGAAACTTTTTTTGGGACAGACGCGGTATCAGACTTCACATTTGTTTCATACATTTTCTTTCCTCCAATAAAACTCTTGATTAGTCAAACTGCATTGTCAATAGATATTGGCAGGTGAACACGAAAATCAAATCAACAATTGCCTTGTTAATGCCGCCTCCTTGTTAACCTATAACAGCAATCCTCATAAAAACACCACCAATTTCCTTAATGCTATCATATTATAGCAAAAATAGTGTGTCTTGTTAATATATATTAGTCTCCCCACATTCAATATCATAGCCAAAATTCTTACAAGGATTTACTTTTTTAGGTTATTCCAAAAAACTTTGCAATTGCCATTTCAAAAAATCTGATTTTCAATTTTTACACTGCAAAATAATGTTTCCCGTTGGAAGCTTTTAAGCCAAATGGTTTATCTTTTGATCAGACTAAAAAAAGAGCTTCACACTAATTACTTAGTGCGAAACCCTCGTTAAATGCATTATGCACTTTTCATTTCTTTCTTAAATCTGCAAGCGTAATTGTATAACCAAAATCCTAGCAATACGAATATTGCAAGACTTACAAAGTTCTTCACGTTTTCATTTGGAATGACCTTAGCGAGGAAATCGATCCTGATATTTAATGCTGCAAAGATACCAATGATAATGCCTGTTAAAGCATCACCTGCAACTAACCCCGATGCAATTAAAGTGCCTCTTTCTACTGCAGTATCTATATCTGCCTGGTCTTTTTTGAACTTGATTTCAACAAGTTTTCTAAGCAATCCGCCAAAGAAAATTGCTGTATTCAAAGATATTGGCAAATAGATTCCCAAAGCAACTGGCAGAATTGGCAATCCTGCAAGTGCACAGAATATTGCAATCATTACACCTACGATAACAAGTGTCCAAGGAAGTTGTGCTGTCATGATACCTTCTACAATCAGTTTCATAAGTGTTGCCTGTGGTGCCGTAACTTGTTCAGTACCAATACCATACGCATTATGCATAAGGAGAACTGTTGCTCCTGCAACAAAGGAAGCAACTGCAAGAGAAATAAACATACCATGCTGTACTTTTTTAGGGCTGCCACCTAACACATAAGTTGCTTTTAGTGATTGTGCCACACCACCATCAACTGCAATTGCCACACAAACAATACCAACTGTAAGTAATACAACATGCATGCCATCCACACCGGTTGCACCCATTGCTTTGTACACAGATGCAATAACTAAAAGTGTTGCAATAGTCATACCTGAAACCGGGTTGTTACTAGCACCAATTACACCAACCATTCTTGCGGATACTACTGCAAAGAAGAAGGAGAAAAATACTGCAAGAATAGCACCAACTGGGCCTGCTTTCACTGTTGGTGTCAACCATGTCAGGATGAAACCGGCAACTGCTGCAATGAATACCCATGTAATTACAGGATCTTGATTTGCACGATCTAATGTTTTTTCTCCTTTACCAAATCCCCCCATAGCCTCTCTAAATGACTTAAATATAGTAGGCAGTGATTTTGCTAAAGAAATAAAACCACCCGCAGCAACCGCACCTGCACCTATATATTTAATGTAGTTGGACCATACTTGCGTTGCAGACATTTCTGAAATCAGCATAGTAGATGGAAAAATTGGGGATGTTACCAATCCACCAAAGAACTTAATCAAAGGAATAAATCCTAACCATGCAACGATAGAGCCTGCAAGCATTAATATTGATGTTTTAGTCCCAATAATGAAGCCAACGCCAACAAGGGAGGCAAGAGTGTCCGTACCAATCATGGTGTTTTGGAAGGGTTTAATAACATAAGTTGCTGTTTCGTTCCACAATGCTAAACCGCCTGATAAAATTTTGTAACCCAATCCAACAACCAAACCTTTTAAAACGGCTACAAAACCTTTACCGCCTTGGTTTGCATTTACTAAAACTTCAGCTTGCGCCATTGCTTCCGGGTAAACTAATTTTCCATGCTCTTGTACAATTAAGTGTTTACGTACAGGTATAATAAAGTACACTCCCATTATTCCGCCAATGACAGTGACTACAACTACTGTCCAAAGAGGAAGGTTAAATCCAATAAGAATAAGGGCAGGCAATACAAAGATGATACCACCAGCTATAGATTCACCAACAGCTGCAAGAGAAGCAACATAGTTTGATTCCAGTATATTATTTCTTTTAAATAAACTTCTGAATAAACCCGTTGCTAATATAGCACCAGGAATACCTGCAGAAATGGTTAAACCAACTTTTAATCCCAAATAAGTGTTGGCTGCAGCAAAAATAATTGCAGAAATTATCCCTAAAACTATAGAATACGCTGTTGATTCTGGTGCTTTTTCATTGTTACCAACAAACGGCTTATAATCCTCGCCCTTAATTCCACCATATGCTTCTTTTGGTAGTTTTCTTATTTCTTCCGACATATAAGCTCCTCCAAATTGTTCTACTTAATATCTTCAAGTAAACGAATTAAGAATGTCCAAATTCTTCCCACAGATGAAATGCTAAGACGTTCTTTTTCTGTATGAACGTCATACAAATTTGGTCCAAAACTAATCATATCAGTATCCGGTAAAATCTTTTTCAACACACCACACTCAAGACCAGCATGAATTGCATTTACTTCAGCTTTTTTACCAAATAGCTCTTCGAAAACTTTAACTGCTCTTTTTCGGATTTCAGATTTATCATCATATTCCCAAGCTGGATAAGAACTGTTTTCTCGGGCTTTACCATTGGTTCTTTTTGCAATTAATGCCACTCGGTTTAAAAGTTCTCTAAGAGAACTACTAGACGAAGAACGAAGGGATATTGTTATAATCAGCTGTCCTTCCAATTCTTCCACTATAGCATTATTGATACTTGTTTGTACCAAACCGTCAATATCTTTCGACATGTACTGCACACCATCGGGCATCATCATCATAAAATCAATGATATCTTCAGATAATTTCTTAACGAAAACTTCCTCTACATCCACTTCCTTCGTAGTGATAGTTAGTCCGCTATCTTCCACCCGATATTCTTCTTTCAGTTCCGTTGTGAAGGATTCTATTGCACGTATTGTATTGTTCAAATCATCTGCTAAAACAACTGCTTTTGCTTCACTCGGAATGGCATTATGTTTTGTGCCGCCAGCAATTTGTGCCAGAGTAATATTGCCTTTGCATTGGTCTAAAATACGTGCAATTAATTTAATTGCATTTGCTCTCTGTTTAATTATCTCCATTCCAGAGTGACCGCCTCTTAGTCCGGAAACCTTAATTTCTAAGCCTGTACCACTTTTCTTTTCTTTATTTAATGGAAAGGAGACAGTTTGATTTGCGCCGCCGGCACAACTAACTAAAAAGACACCTTCTTCTTCCGAATCAATATTAAGTAATATCTTTCCTCTTAAATGCTCATTCGATAAAGCAATTGCTCCATCCATACCTGTTTCTTCATTTGTTGTGACCAGAAGTTCAATGGCTGGATGTTTTAAGTCATCTGAATCTAAAATTGCCAAGCCATAAGCAATTGCGATTCCATTATCCCCACCAAGAGTTGTATTATTTGCTCGTAAAATATCACCTTCTACAATCATTTCAATTGGGTCTGAATCAAAATTATGCGTAGAGCCTTCCCCTTTGATACAAACCATATCACAATGCCCCTGAATGATGACAGCAGGCGAATTTTCATAACCCGTAGTAGCAGTCTTTTTGATAATTACGTTATAAATAGAATCTTGATAAACTTCCAAATTCCTTTCCTTTGCAAAATTCACCAAGAAATCACTAATTCTTTTTTCATTACCAGAGCATCTAGGAATCTGGTTGAGCTCATAAAACCAATGAAATACTTTACGGGGTTCAATTGTATGAATTGTTGACATAATTCCCACCAACTTTTCAAGTTTTGTTATAAATTATATATGTTTTATAAAAAATAGTATATCCTATATTCATTTTTTATACTCTATATAAGAAGAACTTAGTCCAAGGGCTTTTACAATAATTAGTTTCTACTCCTTTTATAGATTGACCAAAACTTGGCGGCAGACTTCGCCACAGCTAATTTTTTTCTTAAAATTAAAAGACGCGAAAGTATCCCTTCACGTCAATAGTCATATATTGCAATAATTTGCCAGCTTTATACATCATTAGCCTAATCTTTCTTATATCGGGCCAAAAACTGCTTTGTTCTCTCTTCCTTAGGAGTTCCAAACACTTCCTTAGGAGAACCCTGTTCCACAACCACACCGTCATCCATAAAGATAACACGGTTTGCCACATCCCGTGCAAAATCCATCTCATGTGTGACAATAATCATTGTAGTGTTGCGCTCTGCCAAATTCTTAATGACCTTCAGCACTTCTCCGGTAAGCTCAGGGTCTAAAGCAGAAGTAGGCTCATCAAAGCACAAAATGTCCGGCTCTAAAGCTAAGGCGCGGGCAATAGCTACACGCTGTTGCTGTCCACCGGATATCATATGGGGATAGCATTCCAACTTTTCCGATAGACCAACCTGAGAAAGAAGCATTTTGCCCCTATCTTGAATCTCTTTCAAGATAGCTTTTTTCTCCTGTTTAAAGTTAGGATGTTTTTGGGCTAAAAGTTCCGCTGCTAATGTCACATTTTTCAGGACTGTATATTGAGGAAACAGGTTAAAATTTTGAAAAACCAAGCCGAAATGCAAACGCTTTTTCCGCACTTCACTTTCCCGTTGAGTAGTGGGATCCATTGCGTCAAAAATCACCTCATTATTAACGACTATGCTTCCTTTATCCGGCCTCTCCAGAAAATTAAGGCACCTCAGCAATGTGGTCTTTCCGCTTCCGGAAGAACCTATAACCGCGATTGCCTCTCCTCTTTCCAATGAAAAATCAATCTTTTTCAAAACCTTGAGGGTTCCGAAACTTTTCTCAATACCTTTTACTTCTAATATCGCCAATCGAATCCCCTCCTTTTAAGCACGGAAATAACTCAGTTTCTTTTCTACCCAATTAAGCAGTATGGTTAACGCCCCCACAAAGACAAGGAAATATATACCTGTGGCAAAGAGAGGCCAAATAAGACCTTTATTGCTATATTCTCCGGCCATCATAATGATCTCTTTATTTGAAATGATATTGGCAAGAGATGTATCCTTCACTAAGGTAATCACCTCATTACCAATTGGAGGAACAATACGCTTCACCACTTGAAGCAGTGTTACACGGAAAAAAATCTGTGTCTTTGTCATGCCCAAGACCTGACCCGCTTCATATTGACCCACCGGTATGCTCTGAATACCGCCTCTATAGATCTCCGACAAATAACAGGCATAGTTAATAATAAAGGCAACGGTTGCAGCAACAAAACGACCTGGTCCACCATTTGGCCACGAAAAAGGCATATTTAACAGACCCGGTCCATAAAAAATTATTATAAGCTGCAGCATCAGTGGCGTTCCTCGGATTATCCAGACAAAAGTCCGCACCACCCATCGAAGAGGACGAAAGCGACTCATTGAGCCAAAAGCAATCAACATCCCTAAAGGTAGCGCAAACAAAAGCGTTAATATAAAAAGCTTACAATTGAGCATAAAGCTCTCAGATAGCCTCGCAACAATCACAAGAATCTCATTCATATATCTTTTACCTCAATCTATAAGCGGTGGGACAGAGGATTGTTCGAAACCACTGAAAAACATATCATAAAGATTGTAAAACATTCAATATATTTC
>CAZLZR010000034.1:0-49317 GCA_964564015.1 uncultured Acetivibrio sp. | reverse complement strand
GTTTTTTGCAAGTAAAAAGGGCTGCTACACTAATTTCTTAGTGCAACAGCCCCATAACGAGGGACGAGAAGATAGCAGAAGAACTGACTCAAGAAACCTTCTTCAGAGCTCTGGGTAGCATTAACAGTTTTCGGGGTAAATGTAAAATTTCAGTATGGCTATGTCAGATAGCTAAAAACTTATATTATAGTTATAGCAAAAAGGAGAAATCGGGTTATAAACATGTGCTCGATGAATCCATGGCCTCAGATACAGACATCGAAGAAGGGCTTATAGTATCTCAAAATAGTATTTCCCTTCATAAAATTCTTCACTCCATTGATGAGCCATACAAAGAAGTTTTTAGTTTGCGGGTGTTTGGGGAGTTATCCTATCAGCAGATAAGTGAAATATTCGGCAAAAGTGAGACTTGGGCTCGTGTTACATATTATAGGGCAAAAGAGAAGATTAAATCGTTATACTTGGAGAGGGAGGGGCTATAGTGAAAATGAATTGTACTATAATTCAGGATTTGCTTCCGCTATATATTGATGATTTTTGCAGTAAGGAAAGCAGAGCTTTGGTGGAAGAACATTTAGCGGAGTGTGAGGTTTGCAGTGAAAAACATGCCGCTCAAAAAGGTGAACTCAAAGTAAATGAAAGTATTATCAAGGAAAATTTAAAGGCTAAAAGGCCTTTTAAGAAAATTATTATATCCTTTATAACTATAATGGTTTTAATCGCTATAATGGTGCCCTTACTTATTTTGTCCTATTGCACAATAGAGGGTGATGGGATTGGTTTTGCTACTATTGATGGAAGAATAAAATCCCAAAGATTTTTATCCTTGCTGGAAAAGGGTCAGTTTGAAAGGGCTGCCGGGTATGTAAGGTTTTGGGGAACCAGAATTGGTGTTGATCTCACTAAGGAAGAAGAGAGAATCCGATGGATTGAAGGAATGGAGCAGTTAAAGGAGGACGGCATAGAATTTGTTTCACACAAGGAAATTAAAATTGAGACTGATGATGGGTTTACCTACGGTTATGCTATAGTGTCGGTAAAGTATGGAAATGGACTTTATGATTTTGCACTCGGCTTGTATACACGTTCAGGTAAGGTTGAGCCAGGTGGTATAGGATATTTACATGACTTTGAGTTTGAGAGAGCTTCAGAAGAAGAAAAAATGATAATAGAAAGAGTTAATGAGATTATACCTACTTATGATCCAGGATAGAAATGAAAAAGACGGCTTTGCCGATTTAAATCTGGGCATTATTTCTCAAAATCTCTATAAGTCTTATAGTATGGGCTATTTGGGAAAGGAACTGTTCATATCTGGAAACAGTATGGCAGCTGTTAGCCTGTATATGTCATCTAGACAAGTAGCTTCAGTCTTGAACAAGATACAACCTAATTGTCAGGTGAATTAGCTAAAATAACTGAAAGCACTGTCGGGCTGTTTGTGGTCTTATCGGCTACAAGAGTTGCGCTTATAACTGCTTGCATCATTATTGCATATGAGTCTGCTATGGGGAAAAAGAACATCAGAAGATTGGAATTTCTGGCTAATATAGATGGAGTAACAGGTGCTTTTAATCACAGATATTTTCAGATAAAGCTTATATAAGAAATAGCTAGATCAAACATTACTTTAGCCATGATTATGATAGATTTGGACAATTTTAAGAGGTTGGGAAGATCAATTAATTCTAACATACTTATGGGAGCTATTGAGAATTACATGTACAATATGTATAATAATATCAAATTTAAGCTTTATCCTTTATACGTACAGGAAACGGATTGAAGTTGAAAAAGTTGGAGGTTTATATATGAGCAGCAGAATGGGTATGGAAATAAGCAAGCTTCGAAAGGAACTTGGAATTACGCAAAAGCAGCTTGGTAAAATTGTAGGTGTTTCGGAAGGTTTTATTGTTGATGTTGAAGCGGGCAGAAGGATATTAAATGAGGATTTGATAAAGAAATTCTCCAAAGCATTGCGGGGTGAAGTTGGCAAACTGGATATCTATGATGCCGACGAAAAAGCGTACAGGCCTGAACCTCAGAAAAATGTAGTTAAAGTAGTTGAAAAACCCGTACAGGACATATGGAATGATGCACTTGCCGGAGTTCTTATGTCGGTACCTGTTTATAACTACAAGATGGAAAAGCAGGTTGAAATAAGGCAGTTGCCTATAATAAACAATAAAGTGGAAGGCTTTGCAAAAGACAAAGTATTTTATCTGATTGTAGAAGATAACGATATGGCAGGTTTTAGAATTCTAAAAGACGATCGTGTATTGGTACACAATACACATGAAATCGCTAAGGATGGAATTTTCTTTATCGATTATAAAGGTAAAAAAGTGATCAGGCAAATAAAAAATATAGAAGGCGGCAGACTACTGATTGTAAGCAACAGGGGAAGTCTGGTGACAGATACGGTATATAGGAAAGATGTGAATGTACTTGGCAGGTTGATACGTCTGGAAATCATCCTGTAGTGCCTCATATGAATGAAGCATAAACATTAAATGTGGTGTTGCATAAGGGCAATAAACAGGAAGACTGAAGAGCAATTTTGCTTTATATTAAGTATTAGATTGTATTGTATTGAATAGAATAGAATATAATCTAATACTTTTTATGAGTTATAGGGGGAATAGCATGAGCAAATCTAAAGGATGGATTGTAACAACGGTAGCTACAGGTATGAATTTGATTCTGGGCGTACTCTATATTTGGAGTATTATGGGAAAAGCGCTTATAAAAGAATTCGGATGGTCAAGTACAACGGCATCATTACCTTATTCTGTTAGTATTGCTGCTTTTGCATTTATTATGATTTTTGCGGGCAGGCTTCAGGATGTCAAAGGTCCAAGAACTGGATCAATCCTTGGTGGAATCTTGTTAGGAACTGGTCTGATATTATCAGGGTTTGTAAAGGATCCTCTTTTGATGACACTCACATTTGGTGTTATGGGTGGATCCGGTATTGGTTTTTGCTACGCAGCTACCACACCACCGGCTGTTAAGTGGTTCCCTTTAGAGAAAAAAGGTTTGATATCAGGAATAGTTGTTTCTGGCGTGGGATTTGCAGCAGTTTATATTTCTCCACTTACCAACGCATTAATAGGAAGTTATGGAATTTCAAAAACTTTTTTTACTCTAGGTATTGGAGCGCTAATAATTCTGCTGGTTTTATCGCAAGGCCTTATAAACCCTCCTCCTGGATATATGCCAACCTCAAGTGCCCCAAAAAATAAGCAGACTTCCGGCAGCACAGAAGAGAAAAAACAATTCACCTATCAAGAGATGATTAAAACCCCATCATTTTATAAGCTCTGGTTTATGTATGCATTTACTTCCATGGCAGGATTAATGGTAATTGGACATCTGGCATCTATTGCTAAAATACAGGCAAATTGGGAAAATGGATTTTTACTTGTAGTGCTTCTTGCTATTTTTAATACGTTAGGAAGGGTAGTTGGCGGTATAGTTTCAGACAAATGCGGACATACAGGCACAATGAGAATAATATTTTTTGTTCAGGCTGTAAACATGTTGCTATTCCCAATGTATCTTTCGCAAGGGACCCTTGCTATTGGCGCAGCTCTTACAGGATTAAGCTACGGAGCATTATTTTCTGTGTTTCCGGTGGCAACAGCAGAATATTATGGTACTAAAAACATGGGTGTGAACTACGGGATAATTTTTACTTCATGGGGATGCGCAGGGGTAATCGGACCTATACTGGCAGGAAAAATATTTGATACCACAGGAAGTTATTCAAATGCGTATATTATATCTGCAGTTCTTTTGATAGTAGCAGGTATAATGACCTTTACTAAAAAAAGCTTGAAAACAACATAGTGCTTTTAAATTTAAATTTGGTTCTGAGTTTTATATATATAACAAAGCGACAAGGTTAATTTGTGAAAGCATTTCCAAACTCAAATGAATTAACAGTGCGGAAATAATGCCGTTATAGTTCGGGCAAGGACTATTATCCCCGGGAGGTGAACAGCCGACCGGGGATTTGTGTTTTTGTAAAATGTGTAATGTTGACATTGATAACAGTACCACGATTAGTGTTGTTGAAAGATTTATATTGTGATACTATAATCACAGCAAAGTTGGTTAAAATGCTTATATACGCAAAGATATAACCATTTTTATAACCTGCTTGAAAAGCTTGTTTTTAACTGACTTTTGCGCAGAAATAAATATAGATGAAAAACTCTAAACAAAATTTAAAGGAGAGCTGACTATGGAAGATGCTAATGTTAGTAACTTTACAAAGGTTCATACAACCGTAACATTTATAGTGATGATTGTTGTGAATGCACTTGCAAATATTATACCGTTTAATGGACTGACAACCGGTGAAGTATCCGACTTGTACCCAAACCTTTTTACTCCGGCAGCACTGACATTTTTTATTTGGGGAGTCATTTACATTCTGCTTGGAGGCTACATATTGTACCAATTTGGGTTTTTCTCAAAAAAAGATGGCAGTTTCAGCAAAGACTTGATCGAGAAAATAGGTATGTTATTCACAATATCCTCCATCGCAAACACAGCATGGATGTTTGTTTGGCATTATAGGTCAATAGGAATATCTTTGGCAATGATGGCGGTTATCCTGGTTTGTCTCATAATTATTAATATCAAGATTGGAAAAGCAGAGCTTCCAGTGAGAGAAAAGCTTTTTATAAGGCTTCCTTTCAGCATCTACTTTGGATGGATAACGGTAGCAACAATTGCAAATACAGTTGTACTTTTTGTGAGCTTAGAGTGGATAGGTTCAGGAGTATCACAATGGCTTTTGACCATGGCGGTTCTGGTTGTAGGACTTTTTGTAGCCGGTATAACCATGTTTAAAAACCAGAACTTAGGCTATGGAGCTGCTGTAATATGGGCATATATAGGGATTTTGATTAAACATACATCTGCGAATGGTTTTGGAGGTAAATACCCTTTTGTAATTCTTGTTCTGATTCTCAGCATAATCTTATTACTGATTACTGAAGTTTATATAGCTGTTACAGATAAGGAGAAGCTGAAAAGCTTCAAATTGTTTAAGAAAAAAGCGGAATAGTTTCTAATTATTTGTTGATGATTAAAGAAAAGGTGATTATTAATATAGCTTAAGGAAAACAGGAGAAACTGTGGACAGGATTAAAAGTTTAATAAATTGTAAATAAGGTTTGTTTTAAGTATGGTGAGAATTAGCAAAATAGTGCAGATGACTGTAAAATACCTTAGCCTTTTGATTAAACAAGCTTCAAAAGTATAAATTCAATTACAATTCAGCTTGATTATTATTATTGTTAGTAGTAATTTAATGGAATGTGCATTGTTTGGTGTATTATTTATTTAGCAGAAGGAGAGTAGAAATGTTTTTGAATAATAACTTCGCAGCAATTGAATCGGTACTAAAATCATTTATTTTTGTGTTACAGATTATTTTATTCCCTGTAGCGACATATTATTTTATAGTGTCGATGTTTGGATGGTTTAAAAGGAAGGATGATAATGCTGATAATTATAAACCTATAAAAAGGTTTGCCATGATTGTTGCTGCTCATAATGAAGAGCAGGTCATAGGAAGTATAGTGAGAAATTTAAAAAGCGTCGATTATCCACAAGAAATGTACGATGTATTTGTAATTGCTGATAATTGTAGTGATAATACTGCAAAAATAGCCACAGAAAGTGGTGCGCAAGCCTTTGAAAGGTTTGATGAATACAAGAAAGGTAAAGGCTTTGCACTAGAATGGATGTTTGAAAAAATTTTTAAGATGGAAAAGAAATATGATGCAGTTTGTGTTTTTGACGCCGACAATTTAGTATCACTAAATTTCCTGAAAGAAATGAATAAGCATTTGTGTAAAGGCCATCAAGTAATTCAAGGTTATCTGGACAGCAAGAACCCGTTAGATTCTTTAATATCAGGAAGCTACAGTATAACTTATTGGATGAATAATAGGCTGTTCCAATTAGCACGCTATTACTTGGGTCTTAGTGCTGCAATTGGTGGGACGGGTTTTGTTGTGGCTACTGAGGTGCTTAAAGAGATAGGCTGGGGCGCGACATGCCTCACAGAAGATCTGGAATTTACCATAAAGCTTATACTTAAGGGTAAGAAAGCATTTTGGGCTCATAATGCAATTGTCTATGATGAGAAACCTCTTACGATGGCACAGTCATGGAGGCAGAGAAAACGCTGGATGCAGGGGCAGGCTGACTGTGCGTGTAGGTATTTTGTGGATCTTATGACTAAAGCCGTTAAGAAGCGGGATTGGGTTGCTTTTGATTGTGCACTTTATGTTATATATCCTGCAATAATGGTTATAAGTGGATTTGGGCTGATATTAAATGTTATAAGGTTTCTTCTTTTTACTAATCCGTCTGAATTGCTTACAATGGATTTTGTTTTATCAGCGGTATCGCTTTTTGTTTTTACATATTATGGTTTGATTTTTATTGTTCTAGAAGGTAAATTATCATTGAAGGTGCTTGGATATTTTCTTTTATTTCCTATATATAGTCTTACTTGGTTGCCAATTATTATCCAAGGCTATATTGACAAGGATAAAAAGGAATGGGTACATACTTTACATACCAGAGCACTTGATATTAAGGATATGGGGAAATTGGGTAAAGCAGGCTAGTACCCCGGTAACAGGAGTTATTTTTATTGTGTGTGTGGCGTATAATATAGAAAGAACATTTTTGATATTATGAAGGACTAGAAAGTCGAAATGTTAAATTCAACTGTGTGATGACGGTAAAACTAGTGGTTGTATACCAAAAATGCAAGTTCGAAATATGAAAGTTGCAAAAATTATAAAAAATTTATAAAAACCTATTGAAATTATATTTGGTTATATGCTATAATCTAATCATCAGTTAAACACGTGGAAATACAAGAGTTAAAATGAAAGGTTTACTTACCTTTCGGCAATGTGTAACGAGGTGCTGATAGAAAAGCAGACGTACTCAATGAAGAGTGAAATAGTTCTTCTGTGTGCGTCTTTTTTGTTACAATTTACGTAGGATTGCATTTTTATAAGCAATAGGCGTGTGCAAGTTGGAATAAGAAATATTTCAAATTTTGTACAGAGGTAGTTGATGGAATCTGTTGGCTCAAATTTATAAGTAAGCATAAAAGTCAGTTGTCTGCAGAATATATCATCATAAGGTCAAAATCTATTTAGGGCGAGAGGAGAAAATATTATGTCAAAGTATAGCAAAGAAGATATTTTAAGAATTGTTAAAGAACAGGATGTAAAGTTTATTCGTCTTCAGTTTACCGACATTTTCGGAATGATGAAAAATCTGGCTATAACAGTTGAACAGCTTGAAAAAGCTCTTGACAATAAGTGCATGTTTGATGGCTCATCCATCGAAGGGTTTGTGAGAATAGAAGAATCAGATATGTATTTGAGACCTGATCCGGACACTTTTGTGATTATTCCATGGAGACCTCAGGCTGGTAAAGTGGCAAGGATTATATGTGATGTCTATAATCCGGATGGCACACCTTTTGAGGGAGATCCAAGGTTTGTACTCAAAAGAGCATTGAAGAAAGCCAATGATATGGGGTATGACATATTTAATGTTGGTCCGGAATGTGAATTTTTTCTCTTTCTTACAGATAGTGAAGGAAAACCCACTACAGTAACTCATGACAATGCGGGCTACTTTGATTTGGGACCGGTGGATCTGGGAGAAAACGCAAGAAGGGATATGTGTCTTGTTCTAGACGAGATGGGATTTGAGATTGAAGCATCACATCATGAGGTGGCTCCTGGGCAGCACGAAATTGATTTTAAATATGGCGATGCTTTGTCTACTGCCGACAATATAATGACTTTTAAGATGGTTGTAAAAACCATTGCCCAGAGGAATGGACTGCATGCAACCTTTATGCCAAAGCCGGTTTTTGGAATAAATGGCTCAGGTATGCACACTAACGCTTCGCTGTTTAAAGATGGGAAAAATGTTTTCTTTGATGAGAAGGATCCTATGCAGCTAAGTCAGGAAGCTTATTGGTTTATTGGTGGTCTTCTTAAAAATATGAAATCCATAGCTGCAATAACCAATCCGATTGTAAATTCATACAAGAGATTGGTACCTGGTTACGAAGCTCCTGTATATCTTGCATGGTCTGGCAGAAACCGCAGCCCATTAATAAGAATACCTGCAGCAAGAGGATTGGCTACAAGAGTTGAACTCAGGTGTCCGGATCCAGCCTGCAACCCGTACCTTGCAATTGCGGCAGTATTAACAGCCGGACTTGATGGAATTGAGAATAAAATTCAGCCGCCACCTTCAACAGATAAGAATATATTTGAGATGACAGAAGAACAAAGACTTGCCGAAGGAATAGAGGCACTTCCCGGAAGCTTGAAGGAAGCAATTGATGAAATGAAGAAGAGTGAATTGGTTAGACAGGTTTTAGGAAATCACATTTTTGAGAAATATATTGAGGCTAAATCTGAGGAATGGGATAACTATAGGACTAAAGTCAGCGAATGGGAGGTTGACCAGTATCTAACCAGATATTAAAATATTGACTTTAATAAGTAATTTTGCTGCATAGGAGGTGCAGTTATGGAATCGGCAAGGATACTGGTAGCTATGAATAATGAAGCTTTATCCAATAAGATGAAGGTGGTACTGACTGGAAATGGATACCAGGTTATTGAACAGGCTAATAATGCTAATGATGCACTAAGGAAACTGACTAGTTTAAGACCGGACCTTGCTGTTATGGAATATGATTTATCACCTCAAAATAGCATTGAAGTGGCTAAGATTGCTCTTGAAGATAAATTGTGTGACGTTATTCTCATAGCAAGTGGAGAACAAAAAGATACGATTGAGTATTTAAAATCTGAGTATGATCTGGTAATAGTTGCGAAGCCTCTTCATAAGGAAAACTTTTTAAGTACAGTAGATCTTGTATTAAAGAACAGAAAAAAGGTAGAGCTGTTGGAAAAGGAAATTGAGGAGCTGAAGGATACTTTAGATACGAGAAAAGTAATTGAGCAGGCAAAAGGTCATTTGATGAAACAGTTGAATCTGAGTGAGGATCAGGCGTTCAGAATGATCCAGAAACAGAGTATGAACCGTGGAATAAAAATGAAGGAAATAGCTAAAGCAATTAATCTGACGTACAATCTGGAGAAATAATTAAATCAATTTGATTTAATAATAATTTTAATAACCTAGTGACAGGTTAATTAACGATGGCGTTTTACACTTATGATGGGTGTAAAACGCCTTAATTTTTAAGGAGGGTTTTTTATGAACATTGAAATGGCGATTGATACTTTGTGGGTACTTCTTGCGGCAATGCTTGTGTTTTTTATGAACCTCGGCTTCGCATCAGTTGAGGCGGGATTTGCGAGAACCAAAAACTGCGTAAACATTTTGTCTAAAAACTTTATCGTGTTTGCAGTTTCGTCTTTGGGATTTCTTTTGTTGGGTTGGGGGCTTATGTTTGGTGGAGACAATCCGTTTATAGGAACAAAAGGGCTGTTTATTCTGGGCAACATTGATGAAAGTGTGTATACGTTGTCTGCCAATGTTCCGTTCTGGGCAAAATTTATATTTCAATTGGTTTTCTGTGGTACAGCGGCAACTATCGTATCGGGTGCTGTAGCAGAACGAGTTAAATATATCTCGTTTATAGTATTTTCTTTTGTCCTTACACTGGCAATATATCCGATTGTCGGGCATTGGATATGGGGAGGCGGATTTTTATCAAAACTAGGCTTCCTTGACTTTGCAGGATCTACAGTTGTTCACTCTGTTGGAGGTTGGGCAGCTCTTGCCGGTGTTATTGTACTAGGACCCAGATTCGGGAAGTATGACAAGAATGGTAAAGTTAACCCTATTCCGGGGCATAACATGTCATTGGCCACTATTGGATTATTTGTGCTGTGGCTCGGGTGGTTCGGTTTTAATCCGGGATCGACGATGTCTATGGCAAATCCCGGGGATGTTGCACACATCTTTATGACTACCAATACATCTGCCATTGCTGCAATTATAACTTCTACAATTATTTCATGGGTATTTCTGGGAAAACCGGACCTTGGAATGACAATAAACGGATGTTTGGCCGGATTGGTTGGAGTTACAGCCGGATGTGCTTATGTGAGTGTTACCGGTGCTTTGATTATAGGTGCTATTTCGGGTGTTATCGTAGTATTTGCAGTACTTATGTTTGATAAACTAAAACTTGACGATCCTGTAGGTGCAACTTCAGTCCATCTCGTTAATGGAATATTTGGCACAATTTGTGTCGGATTGTTTGCAAAAGAGGGAGTAACTACTCTTTCTCAAGCAAATGGATTGTTTTTAGGCGGAGGCAGCTCGCTCCTGATTACTCAATTAATTGGTATATTGGTAGTTGCAGCATTTGTATTACCTTCATCGCTTCTTGTATGGTTTGTTGTTAAGAAGACTCTTGGTATAAGGGTTTCGCTTGAGGAAGAAATTGTAGGACTTGACATTGGAGAACATGGAAACACAGCTTATCCGGAATTCTTATCCCGTAAACCCGGCTATGCGGCTATTACAAGTGCAAGTTCCGAGAATACCGAAAAAGTTAAAGGGGGCGTTGTAAATGAAGCATATTAAAGCAATTATAAAGCCTGAGGCTCTCGATAAAGTCAAAGATGAACTTAAGAAAGCTAATTGTAATGGAATTATGGTAACGGAGATAGAAGGCCATGGACAACAGAGAGGGATTAAGCAGTTATGGAGAGGCGAAAAGTATGAGTTGGATCTCTTGCCTAAGATCTCTGTCGATATAGTAGTAAAGGATAGCGATTTGGACAGGATTTTGAAGATTATTATTTCTAGCGCGAGAACTGGCGGAGATAAAGGTGAGGGCAAAATTTTCGTATATGATGTAGAAAGGGTTATAAGGATACGTACAGGAGAAGAAGGAGATGCAGCCATATAAGGATAACTCTTAGCTATAAATATCGCAGAGGAAGATGCAATCAAAGCATCCTTTCCTCTGCGATATTCGTTTTTTCGCAAAAAAAGCCCCGTGACATTCCATTTTAGACGGGTGAATGTAACGGGATATTAGGGGAGTAATTTTAAATTGTTCGGATATTATATCGAAAGGTTATTTAAAACACTTTAGTGTTTTTTGAAAAAAATTAAAAAAATTTTTCGTAAAGTGATATTTCATTCATTCTAGTGTCTTAATAAGGATTAACATAATGTAAAATATAAACATATATGGAAAGATGAATATTGTGTCAATAAATAAAATTGGAAATACAGGTTAATTAAACCATATGCTATCAAGTATTTCCCAATAATATCGAATTTATACATGTTTATAAAATGAAAATGTTGGTATACATAAAATAAAGAAAGCAGTATAAAAAAACACAGGGTTATCCACATGTGAAACAAGCTAAAATAAGTTATTCACAGAATTGTCCACATTATCCACAGGATTTATATACACAAAACAGATGTTTTGTGAGAGAAATGTGGGAAATGTGTGGAAAATAATTTAGTTAAATTTAGCGTCTGCCAAAAATAAAGAAGGATTTGTCAGTTGGGCGTCGAATTAATATTGTTACAAATACTTTTACCCGTTTAATTTTATATGTTGCATCAACCGGTTCGGAAAGTATAATAACTATGGAGGTGTAAATTTATCTTAGTTTATTTGTATAAGTTCAAGATAATTAAAGGTAAAAGTATTGTAGTAATTTTTTAAGACAAGCTGTGGGATTTAAAATCAACAGGCTTGTTATAGACAGAAAGGGGCTGTGGCTTATATGAAATTCATTATTACAGGAAAAAACATTGAAGTGACTGAAGCATTGAAGGAAAAAGCAATCAAAAAGGTCGGAAGGATCGAGAAGTTCTTCCAGAATGACACTGAAGCGCACATAACTATGAGTGTGCAGAAGAACAGACAGATCATTGAAGTAACAATTCCATTTAAGGGTGGTCTTCTCAGGGCACAAGAGGAAAATGAAGATATGTATGCTTCGATTGACAAGGTGGTTGATAGTCTCGAAGGTCAGATAAGAAGAAATAAAACCAAGATTACAAAAAAATACCATGGAAGCGGGTTACGTTTGGAAGATGCTGATTTTGAAGATCATGAAGATGAAGCTGGTGACTTTAAAGTTGTACGCTCCAAGAAGTTTTCGATAAAGCCCATGACAATAGAGGAAGCTATTTTGCAAATGAATATGTTAGGACATGAGTTTTTCATGTTTTCAAATGCCGAGACAATGGAGGCAAATGTGGTTTACCGCAGAAAAGACGGTAATTATGGCTTGATTGAGCCGGATGTTTAGGCGGTTTTTAATGAGAAGTTAAATATATATTTGTAATATCTTTTGATTTTGACTATAATATTAATGCCGGGATTAAGGTCTCGGCATTAATATTGTCATCATACGGAGACAGATCCTATGTTTGTCGCAATGGAACGGACTGCTTTGACTGCAGCTTCCGCTGCGATATGGAAATGAACTAAAGTTTAAGAGAGGTTTGTATTATGGATTTATTGAATGGGCTCAACAGTGAACAGAAGAAAGCCGTGTTGCATGTGGATGGACCGCTGCTGATATTAGCTGGCGCAGGGAGCGGGAAGACAAGGGTTCTTACCAATAGAATTGCATATCTAATTAAGGAAAAGGGTGTGCACCCAGCAAGTATTTTGGCTATTACCTTCACCAATAAGGCAGCTAAAGAGATGCGGGAAAGAATTGACAGGCTTGTGGAAAATGTCAGTGACAGTATCTGGGTCAGTACTTTCCACTCCATGTGTGTAAGGATACTGAGAAGAGATATTGAAAAAATTGATTATGACAGAAGTTTTGTAATTTTTGATTACACTGATCAGCAGACTGTTGTGAAGGATTGTCTGAAGGAATTGAATATAAATGAAAAGAATTTTCCTCCAAAGTCTATGCTTGAAATGATTGGAAGAGCAAAGGACGAGCTCATTGACCCTGTTACATATGAAAAAATGTACGCTTCGGATTATAGAATGGCGAAGGTTGCAAAAATATATGAACTATACCAAAAGAAGCTTAAGCAAAATAATGCTGTGGATTTTGACGACATTATCATGCTTACTATAAAACTGTTTTCCGAGCATCCGGAAGTTTTAGAGTATTATCAAAGAAAATTCAAATATATACTTGTTGATGAGTACCAGGACACAAATACAGCACAGTATTCGCTTGTGAGCATGATTTCACAGAAAAGCAGGAACCTGTGTGTTGTTGGAGATGATGACCAATCCATTTATGGGTGGAGAGGTGCAAATATACGCAATATTTTAGACTTTGAAAAGGAATTCAAGGACTGCAAAACTATTAAACTTGAACAGAATTACAGGTCAACGCAGACCATACTTGATGCTGCAAACTGTGTTATTAAAAATAACTGTGGCAGAAAAAACAAAAGCCTTTGGACCGAAAATAAAGGCGGAGAGAGGATACGCCACAGTGAGTGTGCTAATGAACATGAAGAGGCATATTTTATTGCCAATGAGATAAAAAAATTAAGCTCTGCAAAGGACATGCAGTATAAGGACTTTGCCATACTTTACAGGATAAATGCAATGTCTCGTGTAGTGGAAGAAATGCTCATGAAGGAAGGAATTGCATATAAAATTTTTGGGGGCTTAAAGTTCTATGACAGGAAGGAAATAAAGGATCTTATTGCATACCTACGTCTAATACAAAACCCGGCAGATAACATAAGCCTTAAGCGTAGCATAAATGAGCCGAAGAGAGGTATTGGAAATACAACGGTAGAAACAGCTGAAAGGATTGCCAACAGCAGAGGTGTCAGTATTTTTTCAATAATATCCGCTGCATCGGAAGTACCTGAATTAGGGAGGGCAGCATCTAAGCTTGAAGGTTTTGTGACTATGATATCAAGGCTTCGTGTACTAAAGGAATCTATGAAGGTGTCGGAACTGATATTGGAAGTCTTAGAGCAGTCGGGCATACAAAAAAGCTATGAGGAAGAAGAAACTCTTGAAGCCCAGTCGAGGATTGAAAACATTAAAGAATTAGTTTCGGTTGCTCTTGAGTTTGAAGCTAAAAATGAAGAGCAGACCCTTGAAGATTTCCTTGCAAATGTTTCTCTTGTTGCAGATATTGACAATATGGATGAAAACGGCGATTATGTAGTACTGATGACACTTCACAGTGCAAAAGGACTGGAGTTTCCGGTTGTATTCATGGTGGGAATGGAAGAGGGAATCTTTCCGGGTTACCGTTCGATGTCCGACGAGAATGAACTGGAAGAAGAACGCAGGCTTTGCTATGTGGGAATTACCAGAGCGAAGGAAAAGCTCTATCTGACAAATACATTTACCAGGACGTTGTTTGGTAACACTACATATAATAAAATGTCAAGATTTATGAAGGAAATTCCACCTGAGTTGGTGGAGGGCAATGAAAAAAGGGAGACTGTAGCATCCAAGGGGTCTGCGAATAAAGCAGCGGGAACAGGCGGTACAGGAAGTTTTAATACTCCGTCCAGCTTTAGAACGGCTACGTTTACCGATGTCAGCAAGCCCAAAGCAGCTACTTCGAATTATAATGTGGGAGATCAGGTAGAACATAAGAAATTCGGAGTTGGGGTTATCACAAAGATTGAAAAGGAAAATGATGACTTCAAACTGGAGATACATTTCAAAGGCGCTGGAATGAAAAGGCTGATGGCCGCATTTGCGAATTTGTCTAAAATAGGATAGCGTTTTTTTTGGATAAACCCTGATTCCGAATGGATTTAGGGTTTTATTATTTTATAATAGAGGTGTTTTGAGGATCGTCCTGACTTTCCCTGATAAGTATAAAAAAGTTTTTGTTTATTATTAATGGAATTTAGTGTATACTTATTGAAAGATATTTGGTTAATTTGGGGGAGTGACAGTAAGTGATTCGGGGCAAATTAAATGAAATGCTGGCCAGGATGGTTTTTTTTATTTTTGGTACGTTTTTACTATTTAATTTTATATACTTTATTTATAGAAAGCCTATTATAAATAATTTTCCACAAGGGTATCAATTTATTTGGTGGCCTGTATTTGTGCTGGCTATATTTGTTTGTTTTACTATACTTATTTTTAGTTCGTTTCATTTATTAAAAAGTATTTGTTCTGCACGCACAAGAACTTTATTAATAATTTTGTTGATTTCAACTGTTGTACCAAGGCTTATTTGGAATAGCCTAATAAATGTAATACCCCTTGCGGATTTTGAGACATACAATATTTTTGCAACTGCAATGTCACAAGGGAAAATAACCGGTCATGGATATATATCGATATTCCCCCATACAATTGGATATCCGGCAGTGCTGTCGGTTTTTTATAGAATCTTTGGTGCTAAAGTTATTGTTGCCCAAATACTCAATGTTTTTTTGGCGTGCGGCATATCTTTGATGCTTTTCAAAGTAGGAAGTATTCTAAAAGATAGAACTTGTGGCTTTTTTGCAGCAATGATATGGGCGCTTTGGCCTTCGCAGATTTTTTATACAGTTTTGGTGTCGACGGAAATATTGTTTACTTTTTTAATGCTGCTTTGTATATATGTATTCTTAAAGGTAATTAGCTGGAAAAGAAACACCGTTGTATCAACAGCAGCATTTTTTTCGATTGGAGTTTTGGCAGCAGTTACAAATGCAATCAGGCCACTTGCATTAATTTTGATTGCTGCTATGATCATATACTATTTGCTGTTTTCTGAAAAAATGTCGGGTAAAAGGAATCTGTTTACAAGAATTGCCTTTGTATTTTCACTTATCATAGGGTATCTGGTTGTATCTCAGATAGTGACAATTTCAATCTCGAGGGCAATAAACAAGGAAGTCGCAAACCTTCCTATAGGGTTTAATTTATATGTGGGTGTAAATTATGAAAGTGGTGGCACATGGAATTCGGAAGATTCTCAAACGCTGACAGAAGTATTAAAAATACCGGATATTAAAGCCCAGGAAGTACATGATATAATTATAAACTCAGCCCTGGCAAGAATAAAGGCCAGAACTTTAAAAGATAGTCTGGTTTTGTTTGTAAGGAAAAATAGTACTATGTGGTTGGTAGATTATGATATCCTAAATTATATTAAGGCTGGTTTGGATAGGGATAAACCGGGAGTGTTGGATTTTGCAAAGTATGAAAATCTTTTGGTTAAAGTATCTAACCTATACTACTACATTATAATGCTTTTATGTTTATTCGGAAGTGTTGTTAATTCAAGGAATACCGATAATAGTGGGATATTATTTATAGTCTTGATCATTTTGGGAATAGTATTTCTGCATGCTTTTGTAGAGGTGGCCGGAAGGTATCATTTCCCGGCTATGTCACTGTTTGCACTGGTTGGTAGCTACTGTTTGATAAACTTTAAAGACTTTAAGAGAAAAAAGATATCATTGTAATTTGGCTATATACTGAATTTAAAATGATTTTCGGATGATTTTTGTTTCAGGGAATTTAATAGCAATAGTGGAACCAATTATAAATAGCCCCCGTCTAATAAGTATAAATATAAAACGGTTTTATATCAAAAATAAGTAAATTGTAAATAGTAGGAGGATGGTTATTTATGAAAAGGGTATTATTAGTTTTGATTGCAATGGTACTTGTTTTTGCCAGTTTGCCCGTAATGGCAGCGGGGACAGTGAAAACGGAACCTAAATCGGGTGAAAAAATTGAGTTTAGCGATATATCGTCTCACTGGGCAAAGGACGTTATATTAAGGATGTCGGATAAAGGACTTATCAAAGGTGTTGGTAACGGAAAGTTTTTGCCGGATGAAAAGATGAAAAGATCAGAGTTCGCAGCAGCATTACACAAAACACTTGGAATTGATATAAAGTATTTCAAAGCCCCGGACATCAATGAGTTCTTTGAAGATGTAAAGAATGAAGATTGGTTTTCAACTGTGCTGTATGATCTTGCTACACTTAACATCATTGACGACAGAGGTAAATTTAGACCTGAAGAGCAAATAACACGTGAAGAAATGGTTCACTACATTATTAACGGTTACAACTACAAACTTGGAACTGTAGTTCAGGAATTAGAAGAGTTAACAAACTTTGATGACAATAAAAAAATAGACAAAAAGTATAAAAAGGCTGTAAAAGAGGCATTTAAACTGGGATTCATCAGAGGTAAAGGAAAAAACATGTTTGATCCCAAGGGAATTACAACAAGGGCTGAAGCTCTGGTAGTACTGGAAAAGCTTATTTCAGGATTGGAAAGCATTAAAGATTCTATAGAAGGCGATGTGAAGGAAAAGGTGATAATAGAGCCAAGTTATGATAAGAGTGATAAAGTCTTTAAGATGAATCTTAAGATTACAAATAACACCGGCAAGAGCGTAACAATAAACCATACATCCGGACAAAAGTTTGATTTTAAGTTGTTGGATGAAAATAAGGAAATCTTATATACATGGTCGATGGATAAGATGTTTATGATGGCGTTGACTAATACTGTAATTGAACCGGGTAAAAGTATAGAGTTCAGTGATGAACTGGATATGGAAAGCTTTGGCGAAACTGTAAACAGTGCGAAATACTTGAAAGGATTTATCACAGGATCTTCAAAGGATATAAAGATTGAAAGCGAAGGCTATGAGGTAGAAATTAAGTAAGTAATGGAATTGATTAAAAAGTAGGCTCCTAACGAAGAGCCTACTTTTTGTTGAATTTCTTAAACTGTAAATTTGCAAATAGTCTATTAATGTAAAGTCAGACTTTTAATTACCTCTTATATACATCGTCTTTCTTGAGATATCCACTATTAATAAGAACATCATCGATATTGTTTTTATCAACTACTACTGGGGTAAGAAGTAT
Organism: uncultured Acetivibrio sp.; assembly: GCA_964564015.1. GTDB lineage: Bacteria > Bacillota > Clostridia > Acetivibrionales > Acetivibrionaceae > Acetivibrio. Next base: position 31,440 of record CAZLZR010000034.1, on the reverse strand, counting down.
TGATGGAACATCTATTTTTTCGTTGTTTACTGTTTGAGTTGTTTCAAGATCCACTCCATTTAGCATTTTTTGGGCTATTTTGATAGCTTCCTTACCTAATTCTCTTGTATCCTTAAATATAGTCATAGTTTGTGTTCCTTGTACAATTCTTTGTGCAGCTTGCAATTCGGAATCTTGACCTGTAATAGGAATTTTTCCATCAAGCTTTTGTTCAGCTAAAGCTTGAATACACCCTCCGGCAGTTCCGTCATTTGGCGCAAGTACAGCATCAATTTTATTACTATTAGAGGATAATGCAGTTTGCATTTTATTCATGGCCACACTCGGCTGCCAGTCAGTTATTGCATCTTCAAGGACAATTTTTATATCCCCTTTATCAACTAGAGGTTTTATGTACTTCATGGCCCCCTGTTTAAATAATGTTGCGTTGTTATCAGATGGTGCGCCTGCAAGAACTACATAGTTTCCTTTTGGTACTAGTTTTGTTATATATTCTCCTTGGAGTTCTCCAACTTTTAAATTGTCAAAAGAAAGATATACATCCACATCAGTACCCATAACAAGTCTATCATAAGAAATAACTTTTATTCCGGCTTTATGTGCCTTGTCTACTATTGAAGCAGAGAGCTTGGCATCACTAGGCGCCAAAATAAGTAGATCAATGCCTTGCGAAATCAAGTAGTCGCATTGTGCGTCCTGTTTTACAGCATCATCCTCAGATACTTGAACTTTTAGTTCGATTCCCAGAGCTTTTGCCTCTGCTTCCATTGTAAGTCTATCCCTTACCCAACGTTCCTCTTTTTGTGTTGGAAGGGACAAACCTATAGAAAGTTCACTTATAGAAGTATCAGTACTGCCAGATTCTGTTTCCGAATTTGCATCTGCAGGCTGGACGGAATTACCACACCCAGAACAAGCAAAAAGAAAAACAAATGTAAATATAAATAGAGAAATACAACTAACAAGCTTTTTCACAGAATCATCTCCTAACAATCTGTTTTTATTAATATCGGCAAATGCTATCAATAAATAATCAAAATTGTAATAAATAAATATTAATTACAATACAGAATTAACCGAAAATAGATACAGATGAAAAATATGATTATTAAGCTTGATTATTAGAAACAAGTTTAATGAATGATGTATTGTAATATTAATTTCCATTTTATAGAGAAACAAGTATGTTATCTTGTGATTTTTTATTGTCTTATTGAATAAATCTGCATTTTAATGACTATAGATTTGAAAGAGGGGTTATTTATGAACAAAACCTTTAATTTTAAGCATAATCTTAAAAAATCAATTAACATGTTACACAAATTTCAGTTTAGAAGCATTAAGTATAAAATAACCGCAGTTCTAGTGTTTTTAATATTTGCTCTAGTAACAGTAAATATGATAAACAACCTCTTTTATATATCTACGATTTCTAAATATGAAGATATAATAAATACATTGGTCAAAGAAAATAATATAATTGTTAGTACTATGAATATTCGTCAGACATTAAGAGAAATAATCATAGATTGTAAAAATGCAGAGAAGCTTGAAGAGTACCAGCAATATAAAGATAATATGAGTATTCTGCAAAAAGAAATTGGGAATAGCACGAATAAAGAAGTAGCTGCTTCAAGAAAAGCGCTTTTTATCCAAATGAACAAATTTGTGGAAATGGCAGACAATCTTGTAAGGATGGCTGGTGAGTACGATGCAAGGGTTACAGATGAGTACAACAATGCATCTAAAGTGGGTGACTATATGAGGGAAAGTTCTATAGAACTTTCAACTAGTGAGTTAAAATACAGCCAGATTTTAATAAAACAAATAGCTGCTGTAAATAACCTTACTCAAAAAATATCCTATATAGTAATAACTGTAGTCGTACTGATATGTTTGTTCTTAACATTCTTTACAACAAAAAATATAATAAACTCTTTAAACAAGCTGATAAGGGTAAGTGAGAAAATCGCAGCTGGTAAGTTATCTGATAAACAATGTGAAGTTAATAGTAAAGATGAAATTGGGAAACTTGCCAGTTCGGTAAATATAATGCAGCAGAATTTGTTTAAAATGGTAAAGCTTATTTCTGCTAATGGAAATCATATGCAAACAACCTTGGCATCTTTCGACAAGTTTATTAATGAGAACTCTGTAGCAGGGCAACAGCTTGTAGCTGCTTTTGACACGGTTGCTAAGTCTGCCGATAAGGAAGCGGACCTGATAAAATATACATTGGTCTCAATTACAGATATAAATGAATCAATTAAAAACATTTATGATGAGACAGAATTGGTTATTAATAGTGCTGATACTGCTCTAAGTAAAGCTATAGATGGTGAATCAAAACTAAAAAAAGTAATTTCCCAAACTACTTTAGTTCAAGGACTTATAGACAGCATAAATCTAACTGCAAATGAGCTTTATGAATATTCAATAAAAATCAGTAATATCACTAAATTTATAAATAGTATTTCCACACAAACCAACTTATTGGCGCTAAATGCTTCTATAGAGGCAGCAAGAGCAGGTGAGGCCGGGAAAGGTTTCGCAATTGTTGCGGGTCAGGTGAAAACTCTAGCAGAACAGTCCAATCAATCCTCAGGTGAAATTAAGATTGTAATTGAAAATATAAAACAGTTAATTAATAGTATGAAACTGGGTATTGAGAGGAGTGTGGAAGAAATTAAGTCAACTGATTCGATTATCAACGAAGAGACAAAAGCATTTAACGAAATTGTACTTGCTAACCAGACTGTTAACAATCAGATATTATCTATAAACAAGAGACTTGATGTAGCAAAATACAATATTGGCAAAATCAATGAAACCAGCAGATCGGTTGCCAATATAGCAACAGAGCTGCTAGACAATTCTAAACAGGCGCAGGAGACGATAGCACATCAGGTTGCTACCCAGGAAAATTTTGCTGAGTCAGCATCTGAGCTTAAGAATATGTCTATTGAATTTAGCAAAGTAATCAGCAATTTCCATTTGGAATAATAATCTTGTCACGTGCGTTAAAAATAATTTTGTAAGAGATGCTTCTGGTTATGTTATTGTTTGCACTGGTTGGTTGCTACTGGGTTGTGGATTTTGGGGCATTAAAGAGAAAAAATGTCACAGCAGAATCTGCAATCAAATTAGTGAGAGTTCCCCTTGTGAAATTATTAATCAGATGGGATACACTCTACAGGTATCTCTATGTGAATGCTGAAACCTTTCTCACCATCTGAACCATAAATTATGTTTCCATTAACTTTTTGAATTCTATGTTCCATGCCGGAAAGCCCCATTCCCTTATTTATATCCAGGCAACCTATTCCGTTATCAAATATGAACATTCTTGTCAGAACAGGGGTAAATTCAATAAACATATTAACCTGTGTTGCTTTACCGTGTTTCAAAGAATTTGTCAGTGCCTCTTTGCAAACATTATATATTGTATCACTGTATTTTAATCCTCGTTCAATATAGTAGCCCTCAATGGATAAGTCTACTTTTATGCCTGTTGTCTCAAATTCTTTAATCAATTCCTTTAATGCATTTATAAGGTTATAAGTATCAAGATTTTTAGAGCACAAACCGTATACAGATCTTCTTAGTTCGGTGAGACCTTCCTTTGCAATTGTTAAAGCCTTTTCAAGCTTGATTTTAGTATCTTTATCATTTTTACAAGAAACTGTACATGCACCTAAAAGCGATAATAAAACCGACATTGTGTGTCCTATTGAATCATGAACATCCCGGGCAAAACGATTTCTTTCTCTTGATACGGCAAGCTCTTCGGCAGTAGCAGCATAGTCCTTGAGAAATTTATTCTTTGTTTCAAGCTCACGGTTCTTTTCTTCAAGTTTGCATAAAAGCTCCCTGTATATAGTTATATCGCTTAACGAAACTACTCTTCCTACATTCTCTTTATTTATAAATAAAGGCTGAATATCAACCGTATAATACTTTTTGTCATTATATAAATACAATTCACCTTTTATACTGGATGATACTCCGTTTTCAACTGCATCGACGAGCATTTTCGCTTGTGCATCAGGTTCCAGCTTACTAATTATATTATTTATGAAATGTATAATCTCATCTCCCTCAGTTAGTTGTGGATCATTAGGGAAGTGATGATAATATGCCTGATTAATACTTGCAATTTTGTTGTCCTTATCTATGACGATTATGGCATCATTTAAATTATCTATAACTTTATGATGAGCAAGGGGCAGTATTTCAAGTAATTTGTATTTATAGGTTGCTATATTCAATAGAATTAGCATTAATAAAAACATTGAAGGAGTTATATCAAAATACCCGAAATATGAATAAAAGTCGAAAGTCCAGTAAATAGTTGCAATCAGGATAGGAACAAACAATGACAAAAGTACTGTAAGTAACTGTTTATTCGAATTGCAGTTTTTTTTGGTGTTTCTGATCAAGAAAAAAATTCCGGCAAGTAAATATACAATAGTAGTTGCAATACTAACCCAAAAGGCAGGCCTGAATTGGCATCCTTCAGGTGGCCAATACAATACCCAGTTATGCAAGTAACCGTTTGTCAAATAAATCGCGTATTGTATTATCTCCGGCAAGAAAAATAAAAACAAGCAAAATCTTTTGAATTTCTTACTTTTTCCCACAAAAAACCTGTCAGAGTTATTATTATGTAATGAATAAAAGAATATAAACCAAAGAGGTCCCCAGAGATAAGCGGCTAAAAATTTGTATTTGTTTAACTCAACAATGTATTTGTTAAGTCCGAAATAGTTCAGGTCTGAAAATATTATAGTAATATCTCCTGAAGACCATATGAAGCAAATAGACAAAACCAGAATAAACTTTTTTATTATAGGGGTTTTTTTTTCTTTACATGCGTATTTTACTATCATGGTATATGATAAAGTAGCTGTCAATAATGATATCAGCATCGGAAATATGGGTAAAGCTTTCATTACCGGTCCCTCGCTATTCATTGTATTAAAATCATAAATTAATTTTGCATTTGACAGGGCAAATAACGGATGTTTCAACGGTATTGTCAGCTGTTTCAGCGGGTAAATTCGAAAGATTAATGGGGATATATTATAAATTATCTGCCCCTGATGGCCTGTAAAGTTTAAAAGTTATAGATAGCGGGCCATAAACAGAGGAAGTACATTTGTAAAATCTTTAAATAAATTAAAGATTTTACAAAGTACTAGACCAGCTTGTTCTTAACAGCAAATATTGCCAACTGAATCCTGTCTTTAAGGTCAAGTTTGTGAAGTAAATTCGAAGTCATATTTCTAACTGTACCGTCAGAAGTAAATAACACTTTTGACATATCCTTATAGCTTTTTCCATCAACAATAAGTTTTATTATTTCAATCTCTTTTTCATTTAGATTGAATTTTTCATATATAAGTTCTTTGTTATAAACAGGATCGGAAGAATCAATTCTTCTTACTAAATTATCCATAAGGTTGTTCTGAATAATTCCGAGTCCCATATAAAGGCTTCTTACTGTTTGTTGCAGTTCTTTTGGCCCGATATCCTTAGTTATGTAGCCATCAGCTCCATTTTTAAGTGCGCGTGAAAGATTATCGTCACTATTAAATAGAGTCAGTATAACAACTCTAATATTCTTATTAAAGGCCTTAATCAGCCTTGTACCTTCAATCCCATCGCAATCGGGCATAATAAGATCCATCAACACAATATCCGGTTTTTCCTGCATGCATATTTTAAATGCATCTCTTCCATTCTTAGCCATGCCGACAACCTTGATATCAGGGTCATCTTCAAGAACATGCTTAAGAGTGGGATATCATCAGCAATTACAACCTTTATCACTTGTTACCTCCTATAAAACTAAGAAAGTAAGTATATTTTATCACATTTGTTTTAATAATTGAAACCATTATTAATCTTCAATTTGAGAGAGCAAAATAAAGAATGGGTTGACAGCATTTGAGAAAAGAAAATGTTAAAGATTAATGGATTTCAATATAAAATGTACAAAAGGTAATAATTGCTGAAAAGGAGTTATCCGGAGGATAACTCCAAAACCTATTCACCATGTATTTGTTTTTTTTAATGCCTAAGAAAGTGCATTTCTTTCTGGCATCAAAAAAGTCTACCGAAAGGCTGTTCACTGCAGAGGAATACCCTAACTTTAAATCGGCGAAGCCGACTTTTTTATTTTGAGTACTTTAAGAACCATTCGTTAAGGCTGTCATCCCCATAAGCATAGTCGACAGCATTATGCCCTATTCCTTCAAGTTCGTTGTATACTACCTCATATCCTTTTTCGTTTAACTGTCTTACAAATTCGCGTGATTCCTGAACGGGTATCACATAGTCCATATTTCCATGAGTAACCAATATGGGTATGTCTTTCAATGATGATATATCTATTTTCATAGCATCATAATCGATAACAGGAGGTTCAGGAAAAACTTCCTTGTTTGAGTAATAATACTCAAGAGCCCATTTAAGTTCTTCAGTACATATGCCGTAGCCTGAAACCGGAGCTATTGCTGCAAACAAATCACTGTGTTTGGTGCCAAGGTACCATGTTCCGTAACCACCCATAGAATACCCTGTAAGATATACCTTGCTTTCATTAATGTTGTATGCTTTTTTTACAAGATTTATAACCTGAAGTACATCTTTTTCTCCATCATTCTGATAGAAGCTCTCACTTCCGGCATTAGCATGTCTTCCACACGGTGCAACCATTATAACTCCATTTTTTTCGCAGGAATTTAAGTATGCACCATGTGCCGGTGAGTAAGGTGATAAGTATGCCATTTCTCCCAAGCCATGAAGCATAACTACTAGAGGATATTCTTTTGAAGGGTCGTATCCTGAAGGCACATACATAATATATGAGTCTATTTTTCCATCTATTTCTGACTTGTATGCCCTTTCGAACAGCCCTGTTATTCCTTCAAAAGCGTCTTTTCCTTTTAAAGAATTTTCGACGATTTTTTGAATTGTTCCGTTATTGATTGTTTCAGAAAATGCTGCCATATTATAAACAGCCGGAACAATATAAGGTTTGTAGGATGAAAAAACATTTCCTTTTGATATTTCGGACATATAGTAATCATACCTTTTTAATAGAAGCATTCCATCTGCATTATCCTTAATGCCCTTCTTTTTTAGAATTTTCATAGACTCTTGGATTATGTTTTCTGTTTTGAATGAGGTTTTAGATTTCATCTTACCTCCACATACCAAGCTGGCTTTTTTTGCTTCTGCATTTCCATATTGCATTAATACCAAAGACATTGTAAACAGAACAAGAAATACGAGTATTGATTTTTTTCTCATGATAGATTTGGCCCCCTTATTAAATTATTTTCCTTTAGATTCTAAAAAGAGCGCTCCTCTTAATGGACATTTTATTTAACACTTTGTCACCTGTAAAGGTATGTTTTGTCATTATACGGGTGCGTTTTGTCATTAATTTTTTGTATTGTCAATAGAACAGTATATCAATAATAAAATAATGCAAGTAAAACAAAAAAGTCTAGTTACGCAAGTCGTACGAATTATTGTACAGAATAAAAATATTTTATGTTGATTTAATGCTAAATGTCGAATAAAATAATAGTATAGGTATTTGCTGAATTTTATTATCTTCTGCTGAAATTTAACAATTAAAGCCCCCTAAGAAACGATTACAATTCGAATATATTATAATAGACATGTTTTCTTTGAAGTAATTCATATATTTGTAGGGCTATTAATTTAAGATTAATTTTGAGTACATACAAAGAATTATATATAGACATTTTTGATTTCAACTTTGGTAAGTTTCAAATAAAAGAACAAATATTAAAAGGGGAGAGATTGTATGAAAAAGACAAAAAAGGTTGTATCGTTAGCTGTTGCACTAATGATTCTTTTGTTGTGTTGTTTCTCGGCAAACAATGGAGTCGAAGTCAAGGCTGTCGATACAAACAATGATGACTGGCTTCACTGTGAAGGCAACAAGATTAAGGATATGTATGGAAATGAGGTATGGCTTACAGGTGCTAACTGGTTTGGCTATAACTGTAGCGAAAATGCTTTCCATGGTTCGTGGTATGATGTTAAGGGCATATTGCAAGATATAGCTGACAGAGGTATAGGGTTTTTGAGAATTCCAATTTCTACTGAACTTCTTTACAGTTGGATGATAGGCAAACCGAATAAGGTTTCAAGCGTTACAGCAAGCAATAATCCTCCGTATCACGTTATCAATCCTGATTTTTATGATCCTGAAACAGATGGACCTAAAAACAGCATGGAGATTTTTGATATTGAAATGGGCTATTGTAAAGAACTTGGAATTAAGGTTATGATTGATGTACATAGTCCTCATTCAGATAATTCGGGTCACGTTTATGAATTGTGGTATGGAAAAGAAACAACTACAGCAGGTGTTGTTACTACAGATATGTGGATAGACACTTTGGTATGGTTGGCTGATAAATACAAAAACGATGATACTATTTTAGCATTTGACTTAAAAAATGAGCCTCACGGAAAACGTGGATATACTGGATCTACTGCACCTTCGAATATGGCTAAATGGGATAATACAACTGATGAAAACAACTGGAAGTACGCTTCTGAGACATGTTCTAAGGCAATACTTGCTAAAAATCCTAATTTATTGATAATGATAGAAGGTGTTGAACAATATCCAAAAACGGATAAAGGATATACCTATGATACACCAGACGTTTGGGGAGCTAGCGGAGATAGTGCTCCATGGTATGGTGCATGGTGGGGAGGAAACCTTAGGGGAGTTAAAGACTATCCTGTTGATTTAGGTTCCCTCAATAGTCAAATAGTTTATTCACCTCATGACTATGGTCCTTCTGTTTATGCACAAACATGGTTTGAAAAAGATTTTACGACACAGACGCTTTTAGATGATTATTGGTATGATACCTGGGCATACATTAATGAAGAGAATATTGCACCACTTCTTATAGGTGAGTGGGGCGGACACATGGATGGTGGAAAGAACCAGAAGTGGATGGAATTGCTTAGAGATTATATGATAGAAAATCGTATTCACCATACTTTCTGGTGTGTAAATCCGAATTCCGGTGATACTGGAGGTTTGGTGGGCAACGATTGGTCTACATGGGACGAGAAAAAATACGGACTGCTTGAAAAAGCATTGTGGCAAACATCCGGTGGTAAGTTTATAGGTCTTGACCATCAGATACCTCTTGGTAGTAACGGAATTTCATTAGGAGAGTACTATGGTACACCGCAGGTAACTACCGGACCAACACCGACAGTGAAGCCGGCTACACCAACACCTACGGTAAAACCTGTTACACCAACTCCAACAACTTCAGGAGTTGTTTCCGGTGATACTAATGGAGATGGTAAATTTAATTCACTTGACTTTGGTACATTAAAGATGATATTACTTGGAATGAACATTGAGAAGTATGAGCATTGGAAAGTAGCATCAGATTTAGACCAAAATGGTGATGTCAACGCAATAGATTTCGGATTGATGAAAATGAGACTTTTAGGAATGAAATAATATTTAGATGTGTTGAGGGAGTGTTGCAACCAGCCTTTGGGCAGGAAGCGACACTCCCTTATTATATAGCAGAAAACAGGCTGAGACTATGTGTGAGAGAAAATGATAGAGAGTTCAATTATTAATTGAAGCACAGCAGTTAGGGTGCATATTTTTCTTCACTTATGTTACATGAACCCCAACAGTTAATTTTTGCTTGACAAATTGCAGTACTTATACTAAAATGGTCATAATTCAATAATTTATAACTTTAATGCGGTAAAGTGATAAAGTGAGGTGCGGAAATTGACTAAATGGAAAATATATACTCCTGAAGGAGTTCAGGATGTACTTGTAAACGAATGCTTTGTTAAAAGGAATATTGAGGAGAAGGTAAGAAATGTGTTCAGAAGTTCAGGGTTTTATGAAGTTGAAACTCCTATAGTTGAGTTCTATGATGCTTTTTTGGCAGAGGATGGTATTACTGCACAGGAGACCATGTTCAAATTTTTTGACCAGCAGGGACGCATACTGGTTTTGAGACCGGAAATTACCATTCCCATAGCAAGGCTTGCAGCGACAAAATATAAAGATTTTGATCATCCCTTGAGATTTTGCTATATTGGAAACACCTTTAACTATAAGGAGTTGGGAGGCGGAAAGCAGAAGGAGTTCACGCAGGCTGGTGTTGAACTGCTGGGGATAAACTCGCCGGAGGCCGATGCCGAAGTAATTGCAACTGCAATTAATGCAGTCAGGGCAGCTGGATTGGAAAACTTTCAGATAGATATAGGACAGGTTGATTTCTTCAAAGGTCTGATGGAAGAAACCGGACTAACGGCTGAGGAAACTGAGCAAATGAGGATTCTGATTGACAGAAAAGATTACCTCGCTGTTGAGGAGTTGGTAAAGACACATAATATCAGGGAAGACCTGAAGGAGCTTGTATTAAGTCTTCCAAGGTTGTTTGGATCCCTGGACGTCATTGAGACTGTTGAAAAGTATTCTTTAAACGAGAAATCCATTAATGCTCTCGAAAATCTGAGGAGAGTACTGAAGATACTGGAAGATTATGAGCTTAGCAAATACGTATCCATAGATCTTGGAATGGTACAGAGTTTGAACTACTATACAGGCATTATTTTCAGAGGTTTTACATATGGAGCAGGATTTCCTATTTTAAGCGGCGGAAGATATGACAAGTTGGTTGAAAAGTTTGGAAAGGTCAGCCCTGCTACAGGTTTTTCACTGGGAATAAACATGGTAATGATGGCTCTTGAGCGACAGAAGATTGAAGCGGAAAGGCCTGCTATTGACAGCTTGATCTGTTATAAGGAAGAAGGCAGAAAAACTGCATTTAAGGTTTGCCAGACTTTAAGGGATCAGGGACTGGTGGTTGAGATAGATGTTACGGGAAAAGAGCCGGAAGATGTTAAGGAATATGCAAGGATAAAGGGAATTGGCGGAATTATCAGAATTCTTGATGACCAGCGTATTGAAGTCGTAAACATAGAAAAGGACGAAACTTCAACTGTAACCATAGATGAGCTGTTAGGGAGGTAAATATGAGGTATTTAACTATTGCACTATCAAAAGGAAGGCTTACAGAGCTTTCGGTTGAACTTTTTGAAGCCATTGGCCTGGATTGTACTGAACTTAAGGGTTCGTCAAGAAAACTTATTCTTACCGATGAGAAGAATAAAATAAAGTTTTTTCTTGCCAAACCGAGTGATGTACCTACTTATGTAGAATATGGAGCAGCAGATATAGGAATTGTAGGTAAGGACACTCTTTTAGAAGAGGGAAGACATCTATATGAGGTATTGAACCTGGGGTTTGCAGCTTGCAGAATGGTAGTGGCAGGTCCGCAAGAACTTCAGGGAAAACTTGATCAATTCAATAATAAAAGAGTTGCAACAAAGTACCCTAAAATTGCCAGAGAATATTTTGAACATAAAAGAAGAGAATCAATAGAGGTAATAAAGCTGAACGGTTCTGTAGAGCTTGCGCCACTTGTTGGTTTGTCGGAAGTGATAGTGGATCTGGTAGAGAGCGGTAGGACACTCAAAGAAAATGGACTTGTAGTACTTGAGCATATTGCCGATATAAGTGCAAGGCTTGTTGTTAACAGAGTCAGCATGAAGATGGAAAGCGAACGTATCAATAGAATTGTAGATGGTATAAGAAAAAAACTTGAGAAGAGGTGAGTGTATTATGATCCAGTTTATTGACTTAAGAGCAAATAAGGACAGTGATATTTTTGATAAACTTGCATCAAGAAGTCAGATTGAATATGGGGATATACAGGACAGAGTTTCAGATATAGTCAATAACGTTAAGAAGAACGGAGACAAAGCCGTTTTGGAATATACCGGCATGTTTGACAAGGTGGAGCTTTGCCCTGACAATCTGGCGGTATCACAGATTGAAATTGAAGAGGCCTATGAAAAGGTTGATAAGGAGCTCATTGAAGTAATTAAAAGAGCCAGAAAGAATATTGCGCAGTTTCATGAAAAACAGCTTGAGAAATCTTGGTTTACGACAGATGAAAGTGGCGTAATGTTAGGACAGTTGTATAACCCTATTGAAGTTGTAGGCATATATTCACCGGGCGGAACAGCGGCCTATCCCTCTTCAGTTCTTATGAATGCAGTACCGGCTAAGGTTGCAGGAGTAAAGAGGATAGTGATGGCTACACCTCCCGGAGGTTCTGATGGAATAAATCCGGCTATTCTTGTGGCAGCAAATGAGGCAGGTGTAAACGAGATATACAGGGTCGGGGGATCACAGGCAATAGCTGCAATGGCATTTGGAACACAGTCCATACCAAAGGTAGACAAGATTGTAGGGCCTGGTAACATATATGTTGCTCTGGCAAAAAGAATGGTTTACGGATATTGTGATATTGATATGATTGCAGGGCCGAGCGAAATTTTGGTGGTTGCAGATGAAACGGCAAATCCGAGGTTTGTTGCTGCGGACCTCCTTTCACAGGCAGAACATGATGCGATTGCATCCTCTCTTTTGGTTACAACTTCTGAAAGAATTGCCAAGGAGGTTCAAAAGGAACTTGAAATTCAGCTTAACGTATTGCCTAGAAAGGAAATTGCGCAGAAGTCTCTGGAAGGGTTTGGAGCGATTATAATAGTTGATGATATTGAGAGTGCGGTAAATGTTGTGAACAGGATTGCGCCTGAGCATCTTGAACTTTGCGTAAATGAGCCGTTTGGGCTTATAAGCTATATAAAGAATGCAGGAGCGATTTTCCTGGGAAATTATTCTTCAGAGCCTTTAGGGGATTATTTTGCAGGACCGAACCATGTTCTTCCTACAAGCGGGACAGCGAGGTTTTTTTCACCTCTCAATATTTCAGAGTTCATGAAAAAATCCAGCATCATATCCTATTCCCAAAAGGCATTGCAGCAGGTAAAAGACGATGTAATAAGGTTTGCTGAGGCTGAAGGTCTCAAAGCACATGCAAATGCGATAAGAGTGAGGTTTGAGTAGGATTTTGTTGCCAGAAAAGGGGAGATCATAAAATGATAAAAGATTTAATCAGATCCGAGTTTAAGGATTTTATACCATACAACGCAAATCAGGTGCCATACAGGGTGAAGCTTGATGCAAATGAAAGCCCTTTTGAGCTGCCAATGTCAGTCAGAAAGAAACTTTCGGATATAATAATGGAGGGTCCTTCTTTGTATTTATATCCTGACACCGACTCCATAGAGCTAAGGAAGACACTGTCAGCGTACTGGAGTGTTGATATGGAAGGCATAGTGGTAGGAACCGGTTCCGACCAGTTGATACAGGTGCTTGTAAATACGTTTGTAGGCGTAGGGGATAAAGTAATATGCCCGACACCATCGTTTAGCATGTATAAACTCGACACCATAATCGGTGGAGGGACAGCTGTTGAAATACCTCTAAGGGAAGAAAACGGTTTTGAGTATGATATTGACGAGTTTATCAATAAAGCTAAAAGTGACGCGGCAAAGCTGGTAATACTCTGTACCCCTAACAATCCTACCGGGAATTTGCTTCCCTTAAAAGATATTGAAAAGATTTGTAGCATGTGTCCTGATAGCGTTATAGTTGTAGATGAGGCATATGCAGAATTTGCAGGAGATACAGCTATATCTCTTTTACCGAAGTTTGAAAACCTTATTGTGCTTCGCACATTTTCAAAAGCTTATGGACTCGCTGGCATACGCTGTGGGTACTCTTTAAGTGGTAAAGAAATGGCTGTGGAAATAAACAAAGTGAGGCCTCCTTATAATATAAGTTCTTTGTCTCAACTGGTTGCAAAGCTGGTTTTTGAGGCCAGAGGGGAAATAGATGCACAGATAAAATATTTAATTGAGCAGAGGGAGTATTTATCGGCAGAACTTGAGAAGATAAATAACATATCGGTTCTTCCTTCCGGTGCAAATTACATTATGGTAAAGTTGCCTGATGCAAAATCGGTTGCAAAGGAACTTGAGAAAAGAGGAGTGCTGGTAAGAAGCTTTGGTGACGCTCCGGTTCTTGGAAAATATATAAGAATAAGCGTAGGAAATAAGGAACAAAATGATATATTGCTTGAGGAATTAAAAAGTATAATGGGTTAGTGCAAGTAAAATCTTACCATAATAAGGTGCACTACTAAAATAGAATGTGCATCTAAAAGGCAAAAAGGCAAGTGTTTCTTGACGAGGATAAATCTGTATATTATAATTATATTACGTCTTAGTTGCAGTTTGTATACTGAAAGATTAAGCAGGCTAATTATTTGTGATTTTTGGATGTTTTTTTATAATTGTAGATTGATTTAGTTAAAAGGAACTTGGGAAAAACTGAATATCACTTCGGATTTTTAGTGTGTATTATTATAGTAAGGAGGTCTGAAGCTAAAATATAACCGAAGTTGTTTTTTCAGTATTCCTTTGCATAAAAATAATATTGAAAGGTGTTGAGTTTATGAAGATACTTTCTAAATTAGTGGGCATTTCAATAGCTGTAACAGTTGGTATATCAGTTATAAGCTATGCAGTTGCAGAAAATGTTGAATTATCTGTTGAAAATGATACTAAGACCATATCTACTGATTATTCAACTGTAGTAAATTGTATTGATACTATAAGTGTGAATTACGATCCAAGTGGAGAGGAATTAAAGGAAAAGGAAAAGGAAAAGAAAAAGGAAAAGGAACTAGAAAAGGAAATGCATAAAAAAAACAGTGAAGAAAAAACTGCAAAAAAGAAAAATTTCATTAAGAGCAAGTATGTGTTAGATGGTACACCGTATAGTGAGATGGAAATAATTGTTGGCGATAATCAAGACGAGTTTGAAGTTTTAGAATCCATAGCGAATGAAGATTTAAAAGTAAATGAATTGACAAATGAAATAGTAGATGAAAGTGGCAATACTTTGATATATTGCGGTATTGTCTGTGAAAACTCATTATCAAACGAAGAAAACCTTAGTATGCTTAATGAAGTAACTAAACAGAAGATTGAGAAAGAATATAAAGACAAAAAGGCAAAGTACAAATTGGATGGGATAAAGATAATTGGTAAAACAAAAAATATTGATAAATATGAAAGAAAGGAGTTAGATAATAGTGATAAATAAGAATTTTTATAGAACATTTTTGATTTCACTTATAATGTTGGGTTTTGTTTTCTGTAACAATACACAGTTGTTTGCTGCATCGAATCCAGCTACGAACGGAAGTATAATAGTAGTAAACTACGAGTCGCCGCATAACTACACTAATAACGCATTAATAGCTAAGACAATAACTGCAAGTAATGCCACAAAAATGCGCGTACATTTTTCTAAAATTCAAACCGAAAAATATTATGACTATGTTTACACTTCTGCGGGGGATTCTTGGTCGGGTACCTTGGAAGATGTATGGAGCGAATGGTATTATGGAAACACAATGAAAGTAAGTTTAATAACTGATGGGTCTACTGTTGATTATGGGTTTAAAATTGACAGAGTAGAATATTATATATCTAGTGAAACAAATTGGAAATCCTCTAAATCGTATAATATTTCTAAAATTTTCTATTCAAATAATGAAAACCAGAATTGGACTATTAGTGAATCGAGTGCTAAAGCAATAAGAGTACATTTCAAAGAAATTGATTTAGAACAAGGATATGATTTTGTCACTATAACAAGTAATAGCGATAGTAAAATATGGCCAGATAAGATACATGGCACTCGTACCGGAGTTTGGAGTTCGTGGTTTCCAGGGAATTCAATAAATATCAATTTTATGTCAGATGGATCGACTACGAAAAGAGGTTTTATAATAGATAGTTATGAATATATGACAACTAGTAAGTCGGATTTTCCATGGACAGATCTTCAGTTTAATACAACGTACGCAGACGAAATAAATCCTGACTATGGTGATGGTGGAAGAAGAATAGCGGATAGACTAAACCACTTGCCTGATTGGGGACAAGTGACGTTTTCTGAGAACTCATATAGTACAAAAATTAATAATAATAGTGTAGAGAACAGGTCTGTAAAAGTTGAGTTCAAATGGAGTCCAAAGAGGCTAAGAAATTTAGTTCGAGATGGAAATGAGACCTATGAATTTGAAATTCAATTTCATAACCAAACGCCACCGTCAAGTCCTTCGTATGGAAGGCCTATAAGTGCATTTAAACCTTGGCTTATTACTTTTGATCCACATGCCAATAACACCGTAACGGGATCCGGAACAAAATATGAGGATACATGGCATACACCTACTTACATATTTTCTGATGAACAAGCAGATAGGGGAACATATTTTTATTTTACAAATTTGCCAACTAGGGCTCGTTATGCAGATACATTATGGTCATCTATTGAAGTGAAGAATGATTATAATTTTGCTATAGGAATAAAGGATGCACAATGTATAAACCCAAATGTGAATTATTATTATGAAATAATTGGAGCTAAAAATGCTAATACAAATTCTGCGGTTTTTGGGTTAGCTGGACAAAGGGGTTATAATTTTGATCATGCGTCACTTCCTGCAAAAGATGAGTATTATGTTTTTAACGAAGAATATGAGAATTCAACTTCTGATGGAAACAATGAAATATGTGTTAAATATGCTAATTATACCATGGCACAAGAAGGATATTGGAAGCTTCATGAAATAATAAGTCAAAAGGATTCCAGAGATAAGTTGAATATGTTGTGTCAAGCGGGAAGACAATTTAGTTGGAACAGCAATGGAGATATTTCTTATAGAAATAACTCATCTTTGTCATGGAGTAGTAGTGGTATAACTAGAAATTGGTCATATTGGAATGATAGTTGGCTAACAGTGAATACTGTATTAGGTCCAAAACCAGTGAATAAGTGATTTGAAGGGTGCTTCAACAAAATATAAAGTGGAGAATTAATATGGGTAAATTACAAAGAATTGTATACTGGATTATAATGACTTTACTTATGCTAATTGTGGTTTTTGGTGTTATAAAAGAAGCAAATGCGAGTGGCATGTATAATGGTTATTGGATTGGTATATGTGGGGCTTTTATATCCGTAATTGTCGCACTTTCATTGTTGTTAAAGTTGAAACTAGGGTTAAAAAGTTTTTTGATTGGCAATATAACTACTGCTGTGATTGAAGTAGTATTCATTTTTATCACTAGCTTACATTATCATGGGTTGAACTATATTCCTATGTCGCTTTCTGAAAATCCAGAATATAGACTTGAGTTAGTTGTTAGAAGTATTGTTTTATGTGTAATATTCTCATTTTTCTTTTTAGTTATATTGTTAGTTGGACGGTTTGAAAAGTTTATTCATAATAAGCGGAATAGATCACAAATCCAATAAAAAATTTTAGTATGAGAAATCCTAAGTTCAGTTTGAAATTCTGAATTTAGGATTTTTTGGAATATTCTTTTATTTGTATTATCAATCCTAAGATTTTTTATAGAACTTGTAGAATTAAAGGGCTTGTTCTGTTATAATTAAAAAGGTTTAATACGATGTGTTTGGAGGCAACTAAAAGATGGAAAGAAAATCTCAAATCAGCAGAAAAACCGGTGAAACGGATATAACATTAGGCATAAATCTTGACGGTACCGGAAAAAGTAAAATTGATACCGGTGTAGGATTTCTTGATCATATGCTTGACCTTTTTACAAGACATGGCTTGTTTGATATGGGAGTCAAAGCTCAAGGAGACCTCCATGTTGATGCCCACCACACGGTTGAAGATGTGGGGATTGTTTTGGGGCAGGCAATAAAAGAAGCTCTTGGAGATAAAAAATCCATTAAAAGATATGGTTCTACCTTTGTTCCAATGGATGAATCTTTAGCATTAGTTGCGATGGACTTGAGCGGAAGACCTTTTCTGGTATTTGATGCAGAACTTCCAGTTGGGAAGCTTGGGAATATGGAAACAGAACTGGTGGAAGAATTCTTTCGGGCAGTTGCTTTTAACGCAGGTATGAACTTACACATTAAAGTTTTTTATGGAACCAATACACATCATATTATCGAAGCTGTATTTAAAGCCTTCGGAAGGGCGCTTGATCAGGCTGTGCTTATAGATAGCAGGATTGAGGGTGTAATGTCTACTAAAGGAACTTTATAGAGAGTGATCTCTTTAAAATATAAAATTTATTTGTAGGAGTGTATAAAACTATGTTGATAAACGATACTGATTTTATTAAATTACCGATTCACATCAAGGGAAAAGTAAGAAATGTATATGATCTTGGAGATAAGATACTGATAGTAGTAACCGATAGAATTTCAGCTTTTGATGTGGTTTTTCCAAATCTGATTCCCAATAAGGGAAAGGTACTAAACAGCATTTCTGAGTTCTGGTTTGACTACACAAAGGATATTGTTGACAACCATGTAATTACTACAGATGTCAGCCAATACCCGGAAGGCTTGTCACAGTTTAAAGAAGAGCTTCAGGGAAGATCAATGCTGGTTAAAAAGATAAAGATGGTAGAAGCAGAATGTATAGTCAGAGGATACCTTGAAGGATCAGGGCTCAAAGACTATAAAGCTACGGGAAGCATATGCGGAATAAAGTTGCCTGAAGGCTTGAAGCAGGGAGACAAACTTCCTGAACCTATTTTTACTCCATCAACAAAGGCATCGGAAGGACACGACTTGAATGTGAGTTTTGAAGAACTCTGTAATATAATAGGTACAGATCTTGCAAACAAACTTAAAGAAACAAGTATTGCCCTATACAATAAGGCAAGCAAATATGCAGAAAGCAAAGGAATTATCCTTGCGGACACTAAATTTGAATTTGGACTTGAAGATGGGAAACTGGTAGTTGCAGATGAAATGTTTACTCCCGACTCATCTAGGTTCTGGGATATGAAAGAGTATGAACCCGGTCGTCCTCAAAAGAGCTTTGACAAGCAGTTCCTGAGGGAATATCTTGAATCGGCAGACTGGGACAAGAAACCCCCGGCTCCTGTATTGCCCGACGATGTGGTAAGAAACACTGAACTTAAATATATTGAGGCATATGAACTTTTAACGGGCAAAAAACTGGATTAATAGAGGAGCTTCAACAAATTGAAGCGTTAATTGATATTACTTCCACTCTTTTGCTTGGCTGTATGTATGAATCAGTCTTAGGCGAATATGCAGTGGAAGTTGTATTTTAAGCTGTTTTGTAGTATATGAAATTATAAAGTATTTTTTATAAATTCATATACTTGGGCTTGGAAATTTATTGGTTTGGAGTGAAAAAATTGATTGCTGTTATAGATTATGAAGTGGGGAACTTAAGAAGCGTTGAGAAAGCCTTTAGTTTTATTGGTTGCGAAGTGGCGGTATCCTCCGATAGAGATTTCATACTAAATGCAGATGCGGTGGTGTTGCCTGGTGTTGGAGCCTTTGCAGATGCTATGGAAAACCTTAAGAAACATGGAATGATAGATATTATCAGGACAGTTATAGAAAGCGGAAAGCCCTTCTTGGGAATATGCCTTGGCATGCAGCTACTTTTTGAGTACAGTGAAGAGGGAGGAGAAAATGTTCAAGGGTTGAACATTTTAAAGGGAGCAATCCGTCAAATTCCTCAGGACATGAATTTAAAAGTACCCCATATGGGATGGAATCTCCTTGATATTAAGGGCAATTCACCGTTGTTTAGCGGTTTGCCGCAAAGTCCATATGTCTATTTTGTTCACTCGTATTACCTTGATACTTCCGATAAGGATATTGTAATAGCAGAAACCAGTTATGGAATTACCTTTTCGGTTGCAGTCCAAAAAAATAATGTATTTGCAACCCAGTTTCATCCTGAAAAGAGCGGAGAGATTGGGCTTGAGATATTAAGAAATTTTGCGAAGAGAATAAAATAAGGTGTATTTTTAGTTACTGAGAACCTGATACGCTTAGTTTATTATACAGGAGGTTAATTAAATGATTATTTATCCTGCGGTGGATGTAAGAGAAGGAAAATGCGTAAGACTTACACAAGGTGAATTTGACAAGCAAACTGTTTATTCCGACAATCCTGTGGAGATGGCACTCAGGTGGGAAAAGATGGGCGCACAATATTTGCATGTTGTGGATCTGGATGGTGCGAGAACAGGAAAGGCACAGAATATTGCAGTTATAAGTGAAATGGCTGTAAAAATGGGTATACCGGTTCAAGTAGGAGGAGGAATCCGTACTATTGAAATGATTGAGACGGTATTGTGTAAGGGTATCGAAAGAGTTATCCTTGGAACTTCAGCAGTTAAGGATCCTGAACTTGTAAAACGTGCAGTTAAAACTTTTGAAAACAATGTTGTAATAGGCATAGATGCAAAAGACGGCATGGTGGCTATAGAAGGATGGGAAAAGACAAGCGAATTCAAAGCAGTGGACTTTGCAAAAAAAATGGAGGAATTGGGTGCTAAAACAATTATTTACACCGACATCTCCAGAGATGGAATGCTTAATGGTCCAAATCTCAAAGCTATGGAGGATATGGTTAAAGCGGTTAATATTGACGTAATAGCTTCCGGTGGCGTTGGCAAGCTTGAAGATATAAAAAACCTCAAGGAAACAGGTGTGTCGGGTGTAATAGTCGGAAGAGCTTTGTACACGGGAGATGTAGACTTGAAGCAAGCGATTGAGATTGGACGATAAAACAAGTCCATACAGAATTTGAAGTACCGAATAAGGAGTAGTTTGAAATGTTGACAAAACGTATAATACCCTGTCTTGATGTACATGCGGGCAGGGTTGTAAAAGGAGTTAATTTCATAAATATAAGGGACGCAGGTGATCCTGTGGAAGTTGCAGCCGTTTACGATAAGGCTGGTGCAGATGAGCTCACTTTTTTAGACATTACTGCATCTTCTGATGCAAGGAATATTATGCTTGATGTTGTAAGCAGAGTTGCCGAGCAGGTATTTATACCTTTCACAGTGGGTGGGGGCATAAGGTCGGTGGAGGATTTCAGGCAAATTCTCAAGGCCGGTGCGGATAAAATATCCGTGAACTCTGCAGCAATTAAGAGGCCGGAGCTGATATCTGAGGCTGCATGGCGTTTTGGAAGTCAGTGCGTTGTTGTTGCAATAGATGCAAAAAGACGCAGTGACAACTCAGGTTGGGAGGTATATCTCAATGGAGGTAGGGTCAATACCGGTAAGGATGCAGTTGAATGGGCAATTGAGGCGGAAAAGATGGGAGCGGGCGAAATTTTGCTCACAAGCATGGATTGTGATGGAACTAAGAACGGTTATGATATCGAGCTGACAAGAAAAGTCTCTGAAAGTGTTGGAATACCTGTAATAGCCTCAGGCGGTGCCGGTACGATGGAGCATTTTTATGATGCTCTTGTTGATGGAAAAGCTGATGCAGCACTGGCAGCATCATTGTTTCATTTCAGAGAAATGGAGATAATGGATTTAAAGAGATACTTAAAGCAAAGAGGAACAGAAGTAAGAATGTAGGTAATGGATAAAAAATTGGAGGAAAAAGATAATGAAAGAATTATTGGAGCAGATTAAATTTGACGGTAACGGTCTGGTACCTGTAATAGCTCAGGACTACAAAACCAATGAGGTTCTTATGATGGCCTATATGAATGAAGAGGCTTTTGTAAAGTCAATGGAAACAGGAAAGGTACACTATTTCAGCAGAAGCAGAAACAAACTCTGGCTTAAGGGAGAAACTTCCGGCCACTTCCAGATGATTAAGTCAATGAATATTGACTGTGATGGTGATACATTGCTGGTAAAAGTTGAGCAACTTGAAGCTGCATGCCATACAGGGCATTATTCATGCTTCTATAGAGAGCTTGCCAAAGATGGTATTAAAGAAACTTCTGACAAAGTATTTGATGAAAAGAGTGTATACGGTGACAAATCAAAAATCCTGAAGGAAGTGTATGATGTTATAGTTGACAGAAGAATACACCCAAAAGAAGGTTCATATACCAACTACCTGTTTGAAAAAGGTATTGATAAAATGCTCAAGAAGGTTGGAGAAGAAACAGCAGAAGTAATTATAGCCTCGAAGAACCCGGGAAATGGCGAGTTAATATATGAGATTTCAGATCTTATGTATCATTTATCGGTTTTGATGGTTGAAAGAGGAGTTACATATGAAGATATATTCGAAGAGCTCAGCAAGAGAAGATAGAAAATCTTTGGAGGTGTAAGCTTGGATAAATGTAAACTTGAACGCCTGCTCAAGCAGGAAGAGGGTCCTAAGCTTGATTTTAAGGCATCATTGAGTTTATCCACAGAAAGCGAAAAGAAAGAATTAACTAAAGATGTTATAGCAATGGCAAATTCCAGAGGTGGAAGAGGTTATATTATTTTTGGTGTAGAGGATAAAACCAAAAGGATTCTTGGAATAAGTCCGCCGGACTATAAAGAAGAGAAAATCCAGCAAATAATATATAACAGATGTGATCCTCCTATTCCTATTTCAGTTGATGTACTGGATTATGAAGGGAAGACTTTGGCAGTCCTGACTGTTTACAAGAGCCGTCACAAACCCCACCAGATGCTCCAGAATGGAACGATTTACGTAAGGCGGGGCTCTACCACCGATTTTGCCAGGAGGAATGAAATAGCCAATCTTTTTCAGGAATATGGTCTTATGACTTATGAGACAGTCATTCTAAAGAATGCACCTCTTGAAGAGATTGATTATAGTCTTGTGCGAAATTATTTCATGACTTTAAATGTAGTAAGTGAAAGGCCAAGTGAAATTATACTTGAGGCGCTAGGGATAATAGGCAAGAAAACTGAGGATGACGTGTACCACCCAACAATTGGTGGACTCCTGCTTTTTGGGAAAAATCCGTCAATCTATTTACCCCATGTCTATATAAAAGTAACAAATGACGATGAAGTGAAGATATTTCAGGGGAATATCCTGAACATGCTAGATGAAGTCTCTGACTATATAAGAAATCTTAATGGTAACAGTAAATACCCTTTTGAGGCATTGGAAGAAATTATTGCAAATGCACTTGCACACCGTGATTATCTGGACATCTCAAGAGGTATTACAATAGCAATTACAGACAAAAACATTGAAGTAAGCAACCCGGGGGCGCTTATTGCAGACAACAGCGTATATAAGTTTATCAAAGAAAACAACCCGGATAGAAGAAACTCATGGCTCTACCAAAGGCTCCTGACCCTGGATCCGAAAAAGCGTTTTATGAAGTCCGGTATGGGAATGACCAGAGTAAAGAACGCCTTCAAAGACATCGGTAAGGTGAAATTCGTCAACATAGGTTCCCAAAACCTTTTCAAAGTACTACTCCCCCCAATACCAAAAAGCTGATCCTCTGAATTGCTACCCCAAAGCAATTCTCTAAATTAGCTGCACCTCTGATTGTAGAAAACAATACTCATTACCCCGTCTCGATTAAGCAATTGTATTGATAGCATAAAATTGCTCTGATATAATTAATTCACGGTTTATTCAAAATACTATAAATTACCTTTAAATTCATACTGTTATCTGTTATCAGGAGATTTTTAACAAATCTCATCATTAAGAATATTGGCAGAAAATAACGTAAAGAGTTTTATATGTATTTTAATAAGCTGAATTATTTATTGGGGAGGAATAATATGTTCAGATTTAAGAGGTTATCGTTGTTATTACTGATTGCTTTATTGGTTAGTCAGATATTAAACGTATCAGGAATTGGTGCTAATGTTTATGCTGAGGCGCTGTCTGTAAATGAAGGGTTTATCTATGGAGATGTAAATGGAGATGGCAAAGTTAATTCAATAGACTTTGCTTACATGAGGCAACACATTTTGGGAGTTATAACCGAGTTCCCCAGTGTTTATGGCCTTAAGGCGGCAGATGTAGACGGAAATGGAGCGTATAATTCCATAGATTTTGCTTACATGAAGCAATATCTGCTTCAAATAATTGATGAGTTTCCTGTGAATCAAATTCCTCTCGTTGCAGACCCGGGAGAAGACACTGTTACATATAAGTCATTTAAGGTATCACTTGATGGCTCTTTCAGTACAGCGCCTGCAGGAAAAATCATTTCTTATAACTGGAGATTTATTTCAAAACCTTCAGAAAGTTCCGCAGCTTTAGATGATTCATCTGCAGTAAAACCAAGTTTCGTCGCGGATTTAGAAGGGGACTACGTTCTTGGATTAACGGTTAGTGATGGCAAGTCCACAAGTGATGAAGAGATTGTAAATGTAAAGGCTAAAAAAATCGGATCAACAACTGACGATCTTGACACAAGCCGTATTCCCACAGGATATATAGAAGGTTATGATTTTAGTGATTATATCCCGCTTTCAGATGGATGGATAATTGTAAAAGATCAAACTCAAAATAAAATAATATTTATGAATGTATTCACATTTGAACATGGTAAAGAGTTTAAGGTTAAAGGAAAACCTTATAGGATGGAATTTGACTTCGCTAGAGAGTTGTTACTTGTAAGCCTTAGCGATATTAACATGATTGCAAAAATAAATATGAAGACTGAAGAAATTACATACATTAGTATAAATGGGAGCATCAAAGAGATAGCTCTAGGTGAACTAGGAATTGTTTTTGCTATTGCAGGTGATGACTATGGTGGTACAATTTGTGTTGTCGATGTAGTAAAAGAAAAGGTAATTAGTAGCGTAAAAGAGAATGAAGGATATCATATGATGGTTTATGACAGGCATAAGAACAACCTTATTGTTGGAGTCAAAGGTTTTAGTCCAAGTGCTTTAGCAAGATATTCTTTTAATGAACTTACAAATGAACTTGAATTTCAGCAGTATAGCAGGGAGCTTGGCTCGAATGGCTTGGATCTTGCTATTTCCAGTGACGGGAAACATGTTGCTTTTTGTTGCGGAGGAGGAAATGGCGGCTATACAATATTTGATATTGATAGTTCTGACATTACTCAGAAATTTGGTATGTGGAATACGGGGGCATATCCGACTTCAGCAGATTTTACTCTTGATAATAAATATATAGTGACTTCAAATAGTTCAGAACTTAAAATATTTGACGTTGAAACTCATGAGGTTATATCGAAGGTAGGCAAAGCTGTCAGCATTTATCATGATAATGTTTCTTTTTCAATAGGAGGCAAAATCGTATTTGATGCTGGTAAGGAGATGATGCGTTTTTATAGGAGTGGTATCATCCAAGCTGAAGTGATAAAGCCTACAGCTAATACAACAGGTGATAAGGTTGCACTTAAAGGTTTTAAAATACACTTGGACGGAAGCTTAAGTGATATGGGTTCCGGGACTTATCTCGGCTATAAGTGGGAGATGGTTTCAAAGCCTGAAGAAAGCCAATGTACACTAGAGGGAGCATATTCTTCAAAATTGGGGAGTTCAACACGGGTGCATACCCGACTTCAGGAACATTCTCGCACGATGGTAAATATTTCTTAGCCTCAAATGGATCAAACCTTTTATTATTTGATGCTCAAAGTTACTATCTGATCAAAACAATGGCTCATGCCAGTTCTGCTGGTGATTATGATAAAGTATTATTTTCGAGGGGAGATAAGCTTTTGTATAATTTTCATTTCAAAGATGATTGTCAGGAGACTAAAAAAGCGAAGGATTGCTTTTCCCGAGCTTTTTTAGTCATAGTTTGACATTGGCTCTACTCTAGCAAGTAATTTCGGCTCAAATACTCTATAATAAAAAGTTGAACTTGGCCCATCAATTATTGACTCCCAGGATAGATACTACTGACGTTGACTATCCATTGATTCCTTTGGTCTGGCTGAAACAACTACTATATCACATTCTATATGCAGTGAAAGATTAATCATATAGTCTTCAACAGTGTATTGTGGGACAATTCTTTTCTTTTTATTTGTTCGCTCAATTCTTGTTTTTGCTTCCTCAAAGAGTTTTTCCATCTCTTTGACAGCAAGATATAGTATCTCAAGAATCTCGCTGGTTATGGGATATACTTTTCTGTTCGGATTATTTATTTCTCTATCTTTGTTGTATAACTCTGCCATTTCGTGTTTTCGTAGATTTTTTAGAATTGTTGTGTTTTCTGGAAAATTTCTAATCATCTCTAATACATCTGCACCATCCAAACAATAGTCCGGAGGAAAAGGGTAATTGACCTTTTCTATATCTTCTTTAGTTCCTTCATAAAATGTAGTATATTCTCTCATAATTTATATCTTTCGTTCATATGTAATTTTTTCGACTGTAGATAAAGTCCAGATAATAACCAATCAAGCTCTCTACTTTCCAACTGAATTGCTGAACTAGTGCTATCCCAAGACTCTATCTTTCCATCTAATTTCCCATACTCATTACTGTACCAATAAAAACAGGCAGATTTGTTGAATTGTCAATAATCGCATACACAAAAGGTCTGTCAAGCATTACTATTTTTTCTGCCATTTCCGCTGAATTGTCCTGCATTTCAATTTTTGTGACAGCTCCTGCTTTTGTTCCTAACTCATCAACTGAAATGAATGTCTTATGGAGCACATTGCCGATATAAATATTTCCATCGGATGATTTGCCGAGTTTTCCAAATTCAGCTTCATCCGGAGAAAAAGCTTTTGGCATACCGAGGTTTTCCAAAGTATCATTTAATGTAATTGAGTAATTGTAGCTGAATTTAGGCAAATAAGCGATAACAGATGTATCCTTAGCAGACTTTATACTATTTACAAAATCATTACCTGTGAGACTTGCAATGTAGTCTTTAATACTTACATTTATATTCGGTAGTAATGCCACGAAGCTGTACTTAGACTTAAAATATGGTTTGATAAAGCCTGATACTTTGTTATTACTAATATACTTAGTTTCGCTGGAATGCATAAAATCTATATTTTGGACACTGCCATCAATAGAAGTAAAACTGCCATTTTGGACATCATTCTTAGTATACACATTTTTCCATTTGGCATCGAATGCAACAGCATTTATTAATAACATTACAGTATTTGCATCAATATCTTCAACAACTTTATTAATCATATTATTGGTGTTTTTCTTAGCCCAATTGTTTATATCTTCAACAGTCTGACTATTAAACGGAGACTTGTATACAGCAGCCTTATAGTAATCAGAGTTTTTCTGTAAAAAAGCTTCATCAACTGTAAAACTGCCTTTATTATCACGGAACCATATAGAGTTTGCAATATTCAGCTTTGATTTATATCCATTTGGCAGGTTGTTTACATAGGTATACATATACTCATTCAACTCTCCAATGGGAATATCCAAACCCAGTACCTTTTCCATCTGTGTAAGTGTTTCGCCCTCAGCACCGTTTGCTGTCATCGAAAGTGCTATAAGTACTGATAGTGGAGAAACAAGAGAATTTTCCTTATCACGGATGGAGTTCTTAAAAAGTTCAATTGAGAATTGAGATACACTATTTACAAATTCTTCATCTGTAACTTTACCACTTACCTTATTAGCAGATATCCCGGACATCAAATTATCTGCTTTAACATTGACTGAACAACCTGCAAGGTTTGCAATTAAAGCTGCTGATATTACAAAACTTATTAATGATCTTATATGGATTTTTGGTTGGTTTATAAATTTCATACTTTACCTACCTTTTATAATTTTATTTGGTAAATTCTTTTAACGCATTTCATTATATCTGATTATTAGCTATAATTCAATTAATTCACGATATAGGTAAGCTAAGGTATTATTTTTTGATCGGCACAATAAAAATATTAACAAGTGTTTAAATTTATTCATATTACGATGGCTACCAATTTTTGCGAAGGTCATGCTAATTACGCCGTTTTACACTAAAAGAGCAGGAACTCCCTTTAAATTAGTATCCAAAAGCAATCTATCAAATTAATCGGATAAGAAAAAACCGATAAAATTTAAAGCAATTTGATGAAATAGGAATAAAAACCGACCTAGATTAAGATTATACCTCCAAAATAATAAAATATAGAAAAAATGAATGTTTGAAAACGAATCGGGTAATATAATATTATAAATAATGTAATTAGCACTCACTTAAAGTGAGTGCTAACAATCTGATACATAACCAATTTAAAATAAAATCTCAGAGGAGGTACTGTTTATGAAACTAAAACCTTTAGCAGACAGAGTAGTAGTAAAGATGGTAGAAAGTGAAGAAACTACAAAGAGCGGTATAGTATTACCGGGTTCAGCAAAAGAAAAGCCACAAGTGGCTGAGGTAGTGGCAGTAGGCCCAGGCACAGTAGTGGACGGCAAAGAAATAAAGATGGAAGTAAAAGTAGGAGACAGAGTAATAATGAGCAAATACTCCGGTACAGAAGTTAAATTCGATGGTCAGGAGTACACAATTCTTAAGCAGGGCGATATTCTCGCAATAGTTGAATAATCCCAAAAAACAGATAATTTTAATAATACGATTCCAAATATATTAAGGAGGTTACGATTTATGGCAAAGGAAATAAAATTCGGTGAAGAAGCTAGAAAAGCACTTGAAAGTGGTGTAAACAAACTAGCCGATACAGTAAAAGTAACACTTGGCCCTAAAGGAAGAAACGTTGTTTTAGATAAAAAATTTGGTTCACCATTGATAACAAACGATGGAGTTACAATAGCAAAGGAAGTTGAGCTTGAAGATGCATTTGAAAATATGGGTGCACAATTAGTTAAAGAAGTTGCTACAAAAACAAATGATGTAGCAGGTGATGGAACAACTACAGCAACACTTCTTGCTCAGGCTATTATAAGAGAAGGATTGAAAAATGTTGCTGCAGGCGCAAATCCAATGATAATCAAAAAAGGTATATCAAAAGCTGTTGATGCAGCTGTTGATGGTATCAAGGAAGTTAGTCAGAAAGTAAAAGGAAAAGAAGACATTGCAAGAGTTGCTTCAATTTCCGCAAACGATGAAGTTATCGGTACACTCATCGCTGATGCTATGGAAAAAGTAACAAATGACGGCGTTATCACTGTTGAAGAATCAAAAACTATGGGAACAAACCTTGAAGTAGTTGAAGGTATGCAGTTTGACAGAGGTTATGTATCAGCTTATATGATAACTGATACAGAAAAAATGGAAGCTGTTTTAGACGATCCGTATATATTGATTACAGACAAAAAGATCAGCAACATTCAGGAAATCCTTCCAATACTTGAGCAGATAGTACAACAAGGAAAGAAACTTGTTATCATAGCTGAAGATGTTGAAGGAGAAGCTCTCGGTACATTAGTTGTTAACAAATTAAGAGGAACATTTACTTGTGTAGCTGTTAAAGCACCGGGCTTTGGTGATAGAAGAAAAGCTATGCTTCAAGATATAGCAGTTCTTACAGGTGGGGAAGTTATCACTGAAGAAGTAGGTCTTGATTTGAAAGAAACTACTATTGAGCAACTTGGTAGAGCAAGACAGATTAAAGTTCAGAAGGAAAATACAATTATCGTTGACGGTGCAGGAAGCCAGGATGAAATCAAGAAGAGAATTGCTTCAATCAAAGCTCAGATCGAAGAAACAACTTCTGATTTTGACAGAGAAAAATTGCAGGAAAGACTTGCAAAGCTCTCCGGTGGTGTAGCGGTTATCCAGGTTGGTGCTGCAACTGAAACTGAAATGAAAGAAAAGAAACTTAGAATAGAAGATGCTTTGGCTGCTACAAAAGCTGCTGTTGAAGAAGGTATAGTAGCTGGTGGAGGAACTGCATTGATAAATGCTATTCCAAAGGTAGCAAAATTATTAGATGGCGTATCCGGTGATGAAAAGACTGGCGTACAGATAATCTTAAGAGCTTTGGAAGAGCCTGTAAGACAGATTGCAGCTAATGCGGGTCTTGAAGGTTCAGTTATAGTAGAAAAACTCAAGAGCAGTGCCGTTGGAACAGGATTCGATGCTTTAAATGAAAAATATGTTAATATGATTGAAACTGGTATTGTAGATCCTGCAAAGGTTACAAGATCAGCATTACAAAATGCAGCATCAGTTGCATCAATGGTTCTTACAACAGAGTCAGTTGTTGCTGATAAGCCTGAAAAAGAAGCTCCAATGCCTGGAGGAATGCCAGGTGGAATGGGCGGAATGGGCGGAATGTACTAATCCGAACAGCTTTAGAAAATTGGGAGGAGACCAAAAGGAAATTCTGGTCTCCTCTTTTATTTGAGTAAAGGAATTTATAAAAATCCTTTTTTTGTAAATTCCTATACTGGGGTTTGGAAAGGGGATTCCCCTTTCCCGTGATTTTTATCCATTTAAAGATTTGTACTTCACATAATATAAAATTAGGTATAAAATAGTATATAAGCGATTCAATTCTTTTATTCCAGACTTATGCAACACAATATATATTGCTATACATCAGATTGATTAATTGTTCAAGCAAGATAATTTACACTAAAGGAGATATTATATGAGTGTAATAGATGTCAGCAAGGATGAATTATTCGGTATTATACAGTATTTAAATCTAATAAGGGCTAAATTTCATGGCAACGATGTTTGGACAGTATATCCTGTTTTGTACAGTAGTTATGACAGTGTGGATATAATATATGACCCAAATAAGAGTGTAGTTTCTGTACAAGTTGGACACAAAGTGCTTTTTAAGTTTCAGAAACAGGGCTATGAGTATCTTGTGAATGGGGAAGTAGATGAGATTAGTCAGGATAATTCTTCAACCATCACTATAAAATTTATTGAGGCAAAGAAGTATTTCAACTTAAGAAAGCATATGCGCTTTGAATCTTGCTTTACTTCGGAAGTAAAAGATAACTGCTTGGATGATGCTGTTGAACCTAGAAACAGCTGGTGCAGTAGCATTGTCAAGAATTTGAGCAAGGGCGGTGCTATGGTTTCCACTAGTTTGGATGTTGAAATTAATGATATTATTGATATCAGAATTTCCTTTGAATCCGGGAATTACTTTGCTTCTAAAGCAAAAGTTCTGAGGAAGCAGAGCATGGGGAATGAAGAATATAACTATGGCGTACAATTTACAGAGGTATCCGCTGATAATTTACGAACTTTGAATTTGGAAATAAAAAAGTTGGAAAAAGCCTATTTCAGCTCCCTTAGAGAATATAAAAAATCTGAATCTGTTTTTGATACCAGGTTTGCCATATTTAGTTTCGATATTGATGAAAGTTATGACATCAGAGAGGAATTAGTAAAAATAGGCGCAGAGAACTTTGATGTTATAAATAACTTTAAATTTTATTATGGATTTTTGTCGGAAGAAAAGCCTAAATTCATAATATTTGACTCAAACGTTATGGACGATGAAGTTGTGGAACTTGTAGAAAATATCAGGACAGAATTTCCACAGGTGGGAATTCTTCTGATTCTACCTATCATATATCAGCAGGCAGAAGAGTATAAACAAATTTTTGACAGCCTTGATGTTTTGTATAAACCATTGATTTATAATGAGTTTGAGGATAAAATAATTAACTCAACTTTCCCACTGTAAATTTGTCAGCTTAGCCTTGAAATAAGCGGGC
>CAZLZR010000033.1:0-50564 GCA_964564015.1 uncultured Acetivibrio sp. | reverse complement strand
AGGCATCTTATTTCCCTTGTCATTACTGAATCTTTTTTTTATGCTTCAGCTCTGTTTCACTATGAGCGTATTTAATTATCGTGCACCACATTATTCCAAGAACTGAAGCTCCGTTAGCTTAACTGTTAAATATTCTGTTACCAATACTAACTTCACACTCCAGCATATTTCTTGATGAGGGGTAACTTCTATAATAGGTGAATTGTTGTATTATTATATGGATTTAGTTTTATTATAGGTGAGCCTAAATACTCTGGTAAGTTTTTCTTGATTTTTTCTAATTTGTAATGTATTATAATTATATGAACCATTGTTCATGTGTTCATATTTTAGTCGGAGGGGTCAACATGCACATAACTAATATTATTTCTTTGGTATTACTAATCACTTTTGCTACAGGATACATTCTCAAACTGGTATTATTGAAGCAAAGGGAGAAAATTAATGCTAATGTATTGGCAAAAGGACAAAAAGATTATTCAATTTATAGTGCAGAAATGTTTGTTAGAATATCAAGTTCATTGTGGTTGCTGGTTTGGATATCTGAGACTATATTTCATAATAAAATATCCTCTCTTGTTGGTTACTTGTTTATTAATACCTATACAACATATATAGGCATAATTGTAACAGCAGCAGGAGTGTGCTTATTTATTTTGGCAACAATTTTTATGAAAAGTTCTTGGAGAGTAGGTATAGATAAAAACACAAAGACAACTCTTATAACTGATGGTATCTATAATTTCAGTAGAAATCCTGCTTTTCTGGGTTTCTACTTGATGTTTATTGGTCTTTTTATTACTTATTCTAACATCCTTACCTTATATATATTGGTCCTTAATGTACTTACCTTTCACCTATTAATCCTGCAAGAGGAAAAGCATTTATTCTCTATGTTTGGTGTTGAGTATGAGAGGTATAAAAGAAAAGTTCCAAGGTACTTTTTGATGTTTTAGGGTTTGAACTATGTTTGTTTTGTGAGGTGTAAGGATATGAAAAAATATGAGGATAGAGTAAAAACATTATATAAAGTATTATCCAAAGTATATGACCTAATGGATTTAATTGTTTTCCCTGATGAAAAAGCTAATCCAAGAAAAGGTTTGGCAAACCATTTACCAAATGAGCAAATAAGAGTTTTAGATGTTTGCTGTGGTACAGGAAATAGTACAATTGCTATTGGTAAAAAAAATATCAACAATACGGTAATTGGGATAGACTTGTCAAGTGATATGTTGAAAGTGGCAATAAATAAGGCTATTGAAAACAAGCTTAATAATACATCATTTAAAAAAATGAATGCATCAAAGATGGATTTTTCAAGCGGAAGCTTTGATGTGGTCACAATTTCACTTGCACTCCATGAGATGCCCCAGGAACTAATGGATTTAATACTTACTGAAATAAGCAGAGTTCTAAAGACAAACGGTAAACTTTATATTATAGACTGGGATAGACCAAAACATCCCCTAGCCGCTGTACTATTTTCAATATTCCCAACCCTATTTGAGCCTAAAGAGTTTAAGCGCTTTTTGAAGATTGATTGGAGGCAATTTTTAGGTAGGTTTGCTTTTGAGTATAAATACCTAGAACACTATACATTTACAAAGCTGGTTGTTGCAATAAAAAAGGGGTAAGCAACAGATAATCCTATCTTCCGTTCTATAGGCTACTCTAACTGTCCAAGTATTTTAGTAGTACATCTACATTTCCTATAAAGTTGTAGAAATATGGTCTGAGTTTGTTATCTAGTACCAGCAAATATGTATTTCCTTGTTCTGGTAGCAAAATAAAAACTTCCTCAACAGAATTGATGTTATAGTCATTGAGCCAATGGTTCTTTACCTGAACTGGGGGAGTTATTGGAATTCTTACTATATAGCCTTTCTCTGGAAAAGCTTTTACCTTAACATACATTCCTGATATTCCATTAAGGTAACTTATTGTTTCCTTCTGTATTTGTCTGGTGGAATGCACTTTTTTTATTACTTCACCTTTGGTAATGTCAAAAATCTCAATAGGTTTATTTGTAGTATCAAGTTCTTGTGCTGAAGCTAAAAAAGCTAAAAGGCTGGTTTGACAGAATTGGCTTGATAAACATACCAGTGACTCATATTTGTTAGTAAGTTCCATGCTGTGGTAATGGTTGTAGATGTTAAGGGAAAGAGAAATTGCTAACAATATAATTACACTGGCTTTTAGTAGCTTTCTATTTATTCTAATTAATACCATACTCAGCATAATCCCCCTTTATAATATTCTATTATATGGGTGTAGAAATTATTACCCTTCATAGAAAATCATTTAGAGGTTACTGGCTTACTGGTACAATGTATGTATTAACAGCAATTTTTAAAATCAGCAGGCAAATGCCAGAAGTAACGAAAAGTTCACAGCAAAGTAACTATTTATAATTATTGTACAATTTTTGTAACGTTTTACTAATTTCCTTGGTATAAATATATGTTATTATTAAACATGGTTTATACTCTGAGAACAGGTGGTGAAGAGTAAATTGGACAATGACAGTATTCTGGTTTCCAATGTATTAAATGGAGACACAGACTCCTTTTCCTTACTTGTTTCAAAATACAGGGACGGTATTTATAATTTTATATATAAAATGACTTATTCCAGGGAAGACGCTGAAGACATTCTTCAGGAGGTCTTTATAAGGGTATATAACAACCTGTATAAATACGATAATAAATGGCATTTCTCCACCTGGCTTTACAGAATAGCTTTGAATGTGTTCAAAAACCATTATGCGAAGAAGAAAAAGCAAAGAAACATAGATTATCAAAAGGTGCTGTCCTCACTTCCGGATAACCTAATTAATGACCCGGAACTAGTCTACGAAATAAAGGAACACAATCTTGAAATACTAAAAATTCTCGACTCTCTGAAATTTGAAGATAAAACAATTTTGGTTTTAAAGCATATACAGGGTTTTTCATACAGGGAAATAGCCGAAATACTTAAACTATCACCTGAAAATGTCCGGATAAAGGTCATGCGGGCTAAAAAGATACTTTACAAGAAGTTTAATGAACTTGGGGAGGTGTAATGGAAAATGGTGCACAGATGTAATATTGAAGATTTAATTGGTTACCTCGATGGCAAAATGTCTCCGGATGCTGAAAATGCAATGAAAGAGCATATAAAGAGATGTGAAAACTGCAAAAAAGCATATTATCTATTTTCTTTTTCAGAAGGATTTATTAAATCACCATGCTTTGCAGGCAATTCCGTAGATAAAAACATTATGGCTTCAATAGACAAAAGCCGTTATAAAAATAAAAAAACTTCGCTTTCAATTGCTTTACAATACCACAGGTTAAAACCCGTGCTGAAGCTAACAGCGGCTGTTTTTGTTTTATATCTTCTCCTCTTTTCCGTAATTGTTTATAAATCCACATTAAAACCGCCGTATAACGACAAAATTGCGGTATCTTCTTCTTCTCCAGAAGAACCCATTAATACCAATACTCCAAATGCAACCGAAAACAATATCGAAAGCATTTCAATAGACGATTTGAGAAAAAACCCCCACTTTCCCGCTGATGAATACGAGTTCAAAGAACTAACAGTACCGGTTAATACCGATAAATTGACAGCCCTAAGCAGTGCAAAAACCATGGTTGGCGACAAAAGTTACAAAGATGCAAAAAAAATTACTGCAATACTTGTAAGCCTGACCAACAAAAAACACCCCTACATTGCAGGCTCAAGTATAGTTTTAAAAGATTACCCAGTATGGATAGTAACTTTTTACAATCTTCACCTGACTACCCAGGGCGGTCCTAAAAATGCATATGGCGTACAGGAGGCAAAAGTGGTAATTGCAGACACCAATGTGTTTATTGACGCAAATACCGGAGAAGAACTTCAATCAATTTCATACAGTGTTTTCAGCCAGTCTGATGCGATAAAAAAGGTTTTGGAACTGCATTCCCACAGTGGTTTTCCGGATAGCCCTGGAAAAGTAAGCGGCATTTTGCATGCCGGTGGCAAAGCTCCAGGCCTCAGCATCCCCGCAGAATTCGAAACAAAGGTTGAAAAGGAGAGCGATTGGGCTTATACAGTTACACTGACCCAATACTGGAATGCAAAAGACCTTCGTGGTCCAAATTCCAAAGGGCCGGTGCTATTCTATTACTGGAAATACAGAGCTACTGTAGATAATGTTGTTGAAATCGATTCAGGAGGGGACAACACACCCCT
The DNA here is from genome assembly GCA_964564015.1 of uncultured Acetivibrio sp. GTDB lineage: Bacteria > Bacillota > Clostridia > Acetivibrionales > Acetivibrionaceae > Acetivibrio. The sequence continues at coordinate 46,340 of CAZLZR010000033.1, read as the reverse complement.
AATCATGAAATAATGGCACATTTAAGCTTTCTTAAGGGCTGTCCCATTGATGAGATAGCCCTTTACATTTTTATGTCTATATTAACATCTCTATATGCATATGTGCCTATTGGAATTATGAGTAATAGTAAGGCAAAAATACATGAAAAATATTTGTAAATACTTTTCACTCCTTTGAGTTTATATTGCCCAGTTAAACTTCTTATTAATCTGGTTGTTAAAGGCAATTGACTTTATACCCTATTTTATTTTGAATACATAATTGCTTTCTTTCAAATAATAGTTTGGTGGTAAATATAAATAATACTTTACTATAAAAAGCCAACAAACTAAAGAATAATGAAAGGAAGGTGATGCCATATGCAAAATAATAATAAACAAGCCAATAGACTAATCCATGAGAAATCTCCCTATCTGTTGCAACATGCACATAACCCTGTAAACTGGTTTCCTTGGAGTGATGAAGCTTTTCAGAAAGCCAAGTCAGAAGATAAGCCTATCTTCCTTTCCATCGGCTACTCTACCTGTCATTGGTGGCAAGTAAGCTATTAACAGAAAAATATCTCATAAAAAGTTAGAACTGCAATTGACGGTGTAGGCATATTGTGATACACTTTTATTATAAGTGAAAATGGGAGTTGATTATCATGTTAAATACCTATGTTAGGCCATCAAGAGATTTAAGAAATAATTATTCTGAAATTGCTAAAATAGTCAAAGAGCATAATCATGTAATTATAACAAATAACGGTCGTGGAGAAGCTGTTTTAATAGGTATCGAAGAATTTGCTGATTATGAAGAATACGTCCATAAAAAATATGTTCTATCAGAATTAAAAAAAGCAAAAGAACAAGCTAATTCACCAGAAACTAAATGGCTTTCTGAAAATGAATTTTGGAAAACTGTGAGTGAAGATTTATGAGTTATACTGTAAAGTTTCTTCCTATGGCTTTAAGTGATGTTCAAGATATAAAAATATATCTGTCTCAATATTACGAAAGTACAGTAGACAAGTTTATAAGCAATTTAAAAGATAAAGTTAGCCAAATAAAGGAAAATCCATTTATGCACGAAATATATCAAGATGACACATTTTTCAGACGGGCTGTCGTTGAAGATTACCTAGTTTTTTACAATGTAGACGAAACAGAAAAAATAGTTAGAATATATCGAATTTTACATGGTTCAAAAGATTTAAGACATTATTTAAACAAAGAATAATAGTACATTATAATTTAAATAACCTAACTATATTTTACAGCTATTTGTAGTCCTTAACACACCAATACTTTTCTCCCTTAACAATTGTAAGTATGTTATAAGTGGGCTCCTCTTCTCCTAATGAAGAAGCCCAGTAGAATTTGAGTTTAACTTTATAGGTATTTTCATTAATTTTTTCATTTTCCACAATTTCATATTTATATGTTGAAGGGCTTGAGCCACCAATAATCCAAAAATTTTCTTCAGCCTTTCCCCATTTTTCAATTATCTTTTGTTTTAGTTCTTCACATGAAACTGCATATTGATAAACACCATTTCTTTTACTTTCACTTTTTGCCCACAATTCAACTGCTTGAGAAGGGCTGGTAGCTCCAAATTCATCTAGCACCTGTTTAAACAAATAAACTTGTGCTTTTATTTGTTGGAATTTTACTGGGTTTATCTCAGGGTCTTTATTAATATCTCTATTTGCGTATGCACATATTGGAATTATGGGCAATAATAAAACAAAAATACATGAAAAATATTTGTAAATGCTTTTCATTCTTTTCACTCCTTTGAACTTATATTGCCCAGCTAAACTTCTTAATAATCTGGTTGTTAAAGGCAATCTACTTTATACTCTATTTTATTTTGAATACATAATTGCTTTCTTTCAAATAATAGTTTGGTGGTATATATAAATCAAAATTTACTATAAAAAACAACATACTATAAAATCATGAAAGGAAGGTGATTGCACATGTCAACTAATAAACAAGCCAATAGACTAATTCATGAGAAATCCCCATACCTTTTGCTGCATGCCCACAATCCTGTAGACTGGTTTCCATGGAGTGATGAAGCTTTTCAAAAAGCAAAGTCAGAAGATAAGCCTATCTTTCTTTCTATCGGCTACTCCACCTGTCATTGGTGCCATGTAATGGAACGAGAATCCTTTGAAGATCAGGAGGTTGCAGATATCCTCAACAAGAACTTTATATCTATTAAGGTTGACCGTGAGGAACGTCCGGACATTGATCATATTTATATGAATGTGTGTCAGGCACTTACAGGACATGGAGGTTGGCCTCTGACAATCTTTATGACTCCTGACAAAAAACCTTTTTTCGCCGGGACATACTTTCCAAAAAACAACAGAATGGGAATGCACGGTCTGCTATCGGTTCTGGACAGCGTCCAGGCTGCCTGGGTCAACAGCCGGGATACCCTGTTTGGTACCAGCGAAAAGATACTAAATGTAATTAATGAGCGTAATGACATTCTTGAACCGGATGATGAAGAAGATTTGTCCGACGACATATTCTATGAAGCATTCTCCGAATTCAAATATGACTTTGACAATATTTTTGGCGGCTTTGGGAACGCGCCAAAGTTTCCAACTCCCCATAACTTGTTTTTCCTGCTCCGCTATTGGTATAATACCAAGGAAGATTACGCTTTGACAATGGTTGAAAAAACTCTTGAAGCCATGCATAAGGGTGGAATCTATGACCATATAGGATTTGGTTTCAGTCGTTATTCTACCGACAAGAAATGGCTGGTTCCCCATTTTGAAAAAATGCTTTATGATAATGCACTGCTGGCCATCGCGTATCTGGAAGTCTATCAAGTCACAAAGAAACGTGAATATGCCGACATAGCACATGAAATCTTTACCTATGTATCAAGAGATATGACTTCCATGGAAGGCGGATTTTATTCTGCTGAAGATGCCGATTCTGAAGGCGAAGAGGGTAAATTCTATGTGTGGTCTGTAAATGAAGTAAAAAAGGTTCTTGGTAACCAGGATGGCGAAAAGTATTGTAAATACTATGATATTACTCACCATGGAAATTTTGAAGGATTTAGTATCCCTAACCTGGTTAAGTCAAGTATTCCTGAAGAGGATAAAGTTTTTATAGAAGAGTGTAGAAAAAAGCTTTTTGAATACAGAGAAAAAAGAGTACATCCCTATAAAGACGATAAAATTCTGACGTCATGGAATGGTCTTATGATTGCTGCTATGGCAATTGGCGGAAGAGTTTTAGGTGATGACAGGTATACAAGAGCTGCTGAAAAGGCTGTTGATTTCATATTCTCAAAGCTTTTTACAAGCGAGGGCAGGCTGCTAGCTCGCTATCGTGACGGAAACTCTGCTTATCCTGCCTATGTCGATGATTATGCCTTTTTAATATGGGGGCTTATTGAGCTTTATGAGACAACATATAAGCCCATATACTTAAAACGGTCATTAAAGCTTACTGATGATCTATTAAATTATTTTTGGGATGAAATTAATGGTGGGTTGTTTTATTACGGAAATGATGTCGAGCAGTTAATAACAAGGCCAAAAGAAATCTATGATGGTGCAACCCCTTCCGGCAACTCTGTTGCAACCATGAATTTCCTAAGGCTCGCAAGACTTACCGGACAATCAGAGCTGGAAGCTAAAGCCTATAGCCAATTTAAGGCCTTTGGCAGGAGTATTGAACGTTTTGCCAGAGGGCATTCATTTTTTCTTTCGGCACTGCTGTTCGCAAAATCCAAATCAAAGGAGGTTGTGGTTGTAGGAGCTGAAGCCTCGGAAACAAACAGCATGGTAAGCATTATCAGAGAAGACTTCAGGCCTTTTACACTATCCATGTTCTATTCCAGTAATCATGAGGATCTCAAAGACCTTGCACCCTTCATCGAAAACTATAAAACAGTTGAAGGAAAGACAACTGCATATGTCTGTGAAAATTTTGCATGTCAGGCACCTATAACGGATAACACCCAATTCAGAAATGCTATTTCAAATTAACTACGAAAAAGATCAAGAGTTGGAAACCCAGTCCTTTAATTTTATCAATTAATAATTTGGAATTCTTAATTTATACAATTTCCTTCCTTAACATTAAAAGACCAGAGCCTGTACGCTCTGGTCTTTTTACAACAACACGGTTTCAAGGCTCAATGCCCCATTTTAATACTCCGGAAATATAACCCGTTACATATTTCCAATCACGATATTCTTGTACTTCGGAGGAACTATATGAATAATCATTCTCCTGATTGAAGGCTGACCAATCTTCTTTGTTGAACCAGACTACAACCTGGGTTGATTTTCCCGGCTCCAGTTGACCTCCTTTAAATCCTACTTCAAGATAATAATCAGCCTTAGCCACAGGTTTACCCATTTTAACAAACTTGTAATTTATGCTCGTTTCTCCTTCTTCAGCCCAGAAACCTAAATCCTGTGTTTTATCACTGTCAACTGTATAATAGTACCTGAAACTTACATCCTTCAGGTCTATTACTGTATTACCGGTATTGATTATTCTGAAAACAGTATTAATCTGGATAAGTACATCGTTAACTTTCTCAGAAGCATTGTAGTGCTGTATCTTTATTGAAGCTTCAGATAAATCCGGCGTTTTTCCATCAGTGGGACCTATAACCACAGGTACATTAGGCGTTTTAGTATTACTTGGCCTGATATCGCCAGATGTATTAGGTGTTTTGGTATTAGCAGGGAATATGTCGGTGGATATGCCGGGAGTTTTAACACTGGAAGGCTTATTACCCGTTGATTCAAGTTCGGGTGTCGGTGTAATTACCTTCGCAGGTGTTGCTGTTTCCTGTTCGGAGGTTGGACTAACCACTGACGTTACTTTTTCTGGTGATTGTAAAGGCGGTGATGTTAAAGGTTCATTATCCGCATTCTCTTTATCCATCTCTACCTTTTCCAATAGAGCTGACAAGCTGCCTGTTTTTATCTCCTCCAGGCTCAAATCAATTCCCTGATTCCGGGCTTTTTCAAATATTAACTGTCTGCCTGCCGATAACCCGTTTTTTGCTGCCCGTTTTTTTATTTCCGGTTCCACCTTTATTACTTTTATATCATATTCCTTTTTATTATCAGTATGGTCAAGGTCATTCAACGAAACCAACAGTTGATCCAGTTCAAGTTCAATCCTGCCTCTTTCTTTCTTGTAAGCACTACATTCCGGGTTCAACGAAGCTGACAGCATTATAACATTACTTTTATCCGGATTAATTATTCCGGCTTTCTGCGAACAGAAAATTACTTTCTCAACAGCTTCTTTAATCGGTAGCTCCTCCAGTGAAATACCTTCTATCAGGTTTTCAGCATCAGAGTTCAGAGGCAAAACCTTTTGAACAATATTTGTGTCGTCTATTAAAAACTCCATACTGGGGTTGATATCCATATCAATAATTGCATAGCCGGCATTTCCCAGCCCCTGCTTTGCATCTTGCATAAAATAAAAAGCTACTAAAACAACCACCAATACAGCAGCTACTCCGATAAGCGTCATTTTTCTTGTATCACTGGATATAACATCACTTTTTCTGAACCTGATCTGCTGACCTAAAAACATACCAGGTTTCCTTTTTACACGTATGAGATCAAATTCAACAGTCATAACTAAAACTTCATTTTTATATAACTCCATTACAGTTCCTATATTAATCATGCTCCCCACCTCCCTCTGCTAACTGAAGATAACTCTTTATTACCTCTAGACCGCTATTTATAATCAGACTGGCCGCAATTATAAATTTCCGGTTTCTCTCTACTGTTACAGGATGAACATCCACTAATTTCATTAAATCAGTCATGGGAATATTCTTTGTCTTTAATAATTTATTGTACATTTCACTATCGTTTGCTATTATTTTTGCTATTCTCAGACATAGCCTTTTTGAGTCTTTATGTTTTGGCATGCTCTTGGCTAATTTTTCGAGAGTTATCCCAAATTTGGACAGCTTTTCCTTAAAAAAACAATTTCCTCCTTGATTTCTATATTGTCAAATCTGGCTTCAGTATCTTCAGGCATATATCTTTCTTTAAAGTCTTCATTTGTATCACACTCAAAGTATGTAAACGGAAATACATTTTTGTCCTTTCTTTTTTTTCTTACATAGTCTATGAGCCTTCGATTTATAACAAGATCGCTAAACCCTAAAAAACTCTTGTTCTTACTTCCATCAAAGCAATCTATTGCTTCGTCAAAAGCCATAAGAGCGATACTATATTCTTCGCTGTTTTCTATATCAACATATTTCCCGGTTATTTTTGCAACTGTTTTTATAATGAAAGGAGTATAGTTTCTAATAAATTCGTCTTTTAAAAACCAATCTCCATGTTGAATTTTCAATACTGTGTCATTAGTAGTATCATAATCGGATTTTAGCATTTTAAAAATACCGAATTGTTCCAATTGAATATCCTCCCCCTCCCTTATATATTTCGATAAATTTTTAGCTTTTCAGTAGAGGTAAACTTATTCTTCTCAATAAGTTTTTAGCAGACTTAGATTCTAGCATTTTTATTGCCTGAGCGCTATAAGTGACTTTCTGAGATAATGCAGTTACTCTGAATATCACGGCAATAACTTACTGCTTTGTTTGCAGCTTCCGGTAAGATATGCAGATAATTTTTTCACCCCAACTCAAAGAATCAAGACAAAACGAAATATATAAATATGAGGTATTTTAACTTTACTTAATCTTTATGTTATAAAGTAAATTAAAGCGATAGGGGGAATTTCTTTCATAAATATCTTCACGATAACAGTATTCTAATTTTTAACCACGTAAAATACAAGCTTATCAGAGGGGGAATGTTGTAAAAATCAATTTGAAGAACAAAAATTGAATTTTCTTAAGAATTCTATAATTTTTGGGAGGTTGTATAATGTATAACAAGTGTTTTATTAGAAAACAAGCATTTTTATTTTCATTAATTTTTCTTATTGTTTCACTATTTTGCAGTATTAATGTTTTTGCATCAACTGCCAATACAGGTATGAGAGACATTTCTGCATTAGACATAACAAAAGAGATGAGAATTGGTTGGAGTTTAGGCAACACAATGGATGCATATTCTTTAACTGCGACCGGATTGGCTACAGAGACCTGCTGGGGAAATCCGAAAACAACCAAGGCAATGATTGACAAAGTAAAGGAAATGGGATTTAATACTGTCAGAATCCCTATAACCTGGGCAGGTCATGTTGGCTCAGCCCCAAGTTACACTATTGATTCAGAATGGCTAAAGAGGGTGGAAGAAATAGTAAACTATGTTCTTGACAATGATATGTACGCTATTATTAATCTTCACCATGAAGAAGGCTCCTGGCTTATCCCTACCTATGCAAATGAGGAAAAGGTTACAGCACAGATTACAAAACTCTGGGAACAGATTGCAAATCGTTTTAAGAATTACAGTGACTATTTGATTTTCGAAGCTATGAATGAGCCTAGAGTTGTTGGTTCATCAAGTGAATGGACAGGCGGAACAGCTGAAAACCGTGCTGTGATAAACAGCCTCAATCTGGCTGCTGTTAACACAATCAGAGCTTCCGGCGGAAATAATGCAAAAAGATTTATTATGGTGCCGACACATGCTGCATGTTCATTAACAGATGCTATGAACGATCTGGTCATCCCAAATAATGACGACAGAGTTATTGTATCCTTACACATGTACTCACCATATTATTTTGCCATGGTATCAACAGCTACATCAACATGGGGCTCAGATTATGACAAATCTTCACTTTCAAATGAATTTGAGGCCGTCTACAATAAGTTCATCAAAAACGGAAGAGCTGTAGTCATTGGCGAATTTGGTACAATTGATAAGAATAACTTATCTTCAAGATTAGCTCATGCCGAACACTATGTCCAGGAAGCAAGAAAAAGAGGTATTCCTGTTATCTGGTGGGACAACGGATATTATGGTCCTGGAAAGAACGACAGCTATGCTTTACTAAACAGAAGTGCACTTACTTGGTATTATCCTGACCTTGCTCAGACACTTGTAAGAGCCTCCGGATACACTGTTTCAAATACACCTGCCAACACACCTGTTTATACACCAACTCCTACAAAAACTTCCTCATCTTCCGTTGTATACGGAGATGTTGATGGAAATGCAATTGTAAATTCTATTGACTTCGCTTATTTGAAGCAATACTTGCTTGGAATGATCAAAACTTTCTCTGGTTCTAACGGTGAGCAAGCTGCTGATGTTGACGGAAGTGGTAGTATAACCTCGCTTGATTTCGGGTATATAAAACAATTTTTATTGGGAATTATTAAGAAATTCCCTGCTGACGGAAGTGTCATTGTAACCCCAACACCAAATCCCAACACAACTCCCGGCATTTTATACAATGGAAGATTCAGCACTTCAGACCCGGAAGGTCCAATTTGTGCATGGTCCGGTTCTAATGTTGAACTAAACTTTTCCGGAACAGAAGTAAGTACCACCATAAAATCTACAGGTGAAAACTGGTTCCAGGCTTTTATTGATGGTGTCGGTCAAACCCCATTCAGCGTTAACAGCACCACATCAACTGTAAAACTTGCAAGCGGACTTTCAAACGGAAATCACAAACTTGTTTTATGGAAAAGAACAGAAGCTTCTCAAGGTGAAGCACAGTTCCTTGGATTTGATTTCGGCTCCGGAAAACTCCTTGATGCACCAACACCTTTGGAAAGAAAGATAGAATTTATTGGTGACTCTATCACCTGTGGCTACGGAAATGAGGGTCTAACCAAGGAGGAACATTTTACTCCTAAAAATGAAAACAGCTATTTATCCTATGCTGCAATTACCGCACGTAACTTGAACGCAAGCTCAAATATAATTGCATGGTCAGGAATAGGAGCTTGTCAAAACTACGGTGGTTCAGCCGGCTCACTTATGGGTGAACGCTATTTATATACACTTCCATACAGTAACATTAAATGGGATTTCAAAAACTATGTACCTCAAGTAGTTGTTGTTAACCTTGGTACAAACGATTACTCACCTTCAACTCCGGACAATACTAAATTTATAACTGCATATAAAGACATCATTACCAAAGTCCGCTCCAACTACCCTGATGCACACATATTCTGCGCTGTTGGACCTATGCTTTGGGGATCGGGCTTGGATACATACCGTAATAATGTTAAAGAAGTTATAAATTCCTTTGCTTCAACCGGGGATTCTAAGGTATATTTTATCGAGTTCCCACAACAAGACGGAAGTAATGGATACGGTGAAGATTGGCATCCAAGCAAAAAAACTCATGAATTGATGGCTGACCAGCTTACAGAAGCAATAAAGAGCAAGCTTGGTTGGTAATAAGTAGTATAATTAATTTAGGTAATCTTGATTTCATGTATAAGAGCCTTTGCGCATATTGAAATGCGTGAAGGCTTTTTGTCCAGTTTTCATGAAAGGGTGTAATTTTGTGGAAATGATTTAGGGGTAGTCCCTATTGTTTTAGTGTCAAACGATTTCACTGCAAGACCTTCGCAAAAAATCATTAGGCCAAGCAATTCCATCATTTGACACTAAAACAAGTTATCAGCATAATTTGGCTTTTTAATACATATAATTAATTTCAAAAAAACTTCTTGAAAACACTCAATTCTTCTCCCAGAATTCAGATGCATGCCTGACTATATCATTAGACCTGACCACCCTTGCATAGGGAAACCATTCCTTTGGAAATAAATTGAGATAACTCCTGTTGGTAAACCTCTCATCTATCAGCAGAATAACACCCCTATCGGTCTCAGACCTGATAACCCTGCCAGCTGCCTGCATAACTTTGTTCATTCCGGGAAACATATAAGCATATTCGAATCCCTGACTGTTTTTCTCCTGGAAGTAATCCCTGATAATATTTCTTTCAAGACACACTTGAGGTAAGCCGACACCGACGATAACCGTGCCAATTAATCTGTCACTCTTTAAATCTATGCCCTCCGAAAAGATTCCTCCCAAAACGCAAAATCCAATAGTAGTCTCAGACGGCTCTGGTGTATACAATTCCAGGAATTGCTCCCTCTCCTCTTCAGACATGGAAGTTGACTGGACATGAACCTTGATCTCCGGATATTCACTTCTGAAAATATCAAAAACAGTGTTCATATATTGATAGGAAGGAAAGAAAACAAGATAATTTCCGCATTTACAACAAGTCAGATTTCTTATTGCTTCAACTATTTTCTTATAGCTTTTTTCCCTGTTTATATACCTCGTAGATATGTTATCTGCCACCATTAGTTTCCTATTATCAACTAAAAAGGGTGATTCAATACTCATTGTATAGTCCTCAATGCTTCCCCCTAGTATACCCCTGTAATAATCAAGCGGGATGAGGGTAGCAGAAAAAAATGCCGCACTTTTTCCCTTTTTTAAGGCCTCGCTCAATAGATATGAAGGGTCAAGACAGAATAATTTTATCCTGACGTCATCATCCTGCTTTTCTACGTATGTGACGTATCTTTCGTCATAGAGTTCACAGATTTTTATAAATACCAGTGCGTCAAAATAAAGTTCTAAAAGCTCATCACCCATTTTTGTGTCCTCATTTCCGGCAAGATACTCCTCACACTCACTGACAAACTTTCTCAATATTGTATAAATCTCTTTATCGCCTTCACTGCTTACATAAAAGCCCTTTTCATTGCACAGCTTTTTCTTATTGAGCATAAAGGTATTTAATCTACCGAGAACTTTTGATATTTTAGGGCTTAGATTCTTCATTTCCTTTTTCATCTTGAGGACAGGTTTTTTGTAGATCTCTGCCGAATACATTTCCCTTGCGCGGTCAATAAGATTGTGAGCCTCATCAACTAAAAATGTGAAGTCACCGCCCTTTTCGGTAAAAAATCTTTTAAGGTTCACCCTTGGGTCAAAAACATAGTTATAATCACAGATAACAGCATCGGCCCACAGTGTAAGATCCAAAGAATACTCAAAAGGACATACTCTGTGTTTTTTGGAATATTGTTCTATTGTTTCTCTTTTCAGTTCATCCTCATTAGTCAATATGTCCATAATTGCGTCGTTAATCCTATCAAAATGTCCTTTTGCATATTCACAATCTATGGGGTTACAACTAGACTTTTCCTTTACACATATTTTCTCTTTTGCTGTAAGTGTAACTGCTTTAAACTTAAGACCTTTTGTACGCATAATTGAAAAGGCCTCCTCCGCTACACTCCTTGTAATGGTTTTTGCGGTCAGATAGAATATTTTTGAGGTATGGCCTTCACCTATGGCCTTTACGGAAGGAAAAAGAGTTGAAATAGTCTTGCCTGTTCCCGTAGGAGCTTTTACAAATATATTTTTGCCTGAAGTTATTGTCTTGTAAACTGCAACCACAAGCTCCCTCTGTCCTTTTCTATACACTTCGAAAGGAAATTTCATATTCCTGATTGACAGGTCTCTGTCCGACTGCCAATGGTATATAAGTTTAGCCCAGTTATAGTAATTATGAATCAACCCATCAAAAAACTCTTTCAATTTGGATATATCAAAAGACCTAATCATATACTTGATCTCTTCAGTATCTAAATGGCAATAGGTAAGTCTCACGCTGATTTGTTCAATACTGTTTAAGGTTGCGTATATATAAGCATAACACTTTGCCTGAGCCCAATGCACTTCACTGTAGTTCTCATCAATGGCGTCAAGCGGCATCATTGTACTCTTTATCTCATCAACCGTAACACCACTACTATTCTCAATAATTCCATCAGCTCGTCCTTCAACAGACAACGCAAATTCTTCATATTCAATATTATATTTTAGTGTAACTTCCGGTCTGTAATCTTCCTTCTGAGCTTTTTGAATCTTTTTGTGAATCCTGGTTCCATCCACGGCTCTATTGACCCGAAAAAAACTGCTGTCAATATCACCTGACCTCAGAAGAAACTCCACCAGATTCCGGACAGACACTTTTATTTCTTTCTTATCCATACTCATAAGCACTCAACCTTTTATCAATTGACTGTACTCCTATTATAACGCAAATGCCATTATAATCAAATTAAGAAAAATGCCACGGGTATACCTAATAAATGTAAAGAAAAATATACGTCCAAATGCTACTTTGAATATGGACTGGGACTGCTGTTAAATTTGGCTTAACCATTACATACCGCAATATTTTTCTATGACTATATGAAAAAATATTGTTATATGCCACTAACAACAGTCCCGGATGAAAAACCGATACATTTTAGCATTCTCAACTTTCAGCCTTGCAAAATGTTAAAATGCACTTCTTCTGTTTATGCTCTTCCTTTTCCAGTCTATGCTTTTACATACCACTAATTCCTTATCTCTGCGTTATGACTGCGGAACAAACGTTGCACAGTCTGTTTCCTGTGAATCATGTGCATTTTTTGGCTGCACTTCAATCATGCTGGCTGTACAATGATCACCTTTCATATAAAAATAACAGGTATTTACTTCACACTTAATACCTTCATTAGGATGATTCATTTTGTTTGCTTTCATAAATTCTTCCTCCTCGTTAAAATATAATTGATCCGTGTTTTCTTAAAACGTCTTTCTAATTCTGATTTTGCGAAAACACGTCATTAATATTGAATGCATTTTCCACTCTTAATTAACTCCATACATTCAATACATAATTATATTTTACAGAAAAATTCAATTTTCAATACATCCACTAATTTCAATAACTAACTACTGTTAACCAAAATAATTGTATAAGTTTACATCAAGGAAAAACTATTATATAATTATATTAGAATCTTGTCGTCATTCTATCCCATCCAGTCTTCTTTGCAGCAAACTTTACACGGAACTAAATTTTAATAGAGTAATTATTACAATATTTTAAGAACTTATTAATATTGGCATTTAGTAACCCATTTTATTAAGTTTTTCAAGAGTGCCAATTGCAGCTTTAATTCAGCCTAATACTGTATATGACAATTCATATACGGTGTTAAATAAATTTATAGAAAGGAAAATAAATTATGAAAAAACTTATCAGCGCATTTATAATCGCTGCGGTTCTGTCAACTCTTCTTGTGTCTCCGGCAACTGTATCGGCAGCAGGTTATAACTATGGAGAGGCACTCCAGAAAGCAATATTGTTTTACGAATTCCAGATGGCTGGAAAACTTCCCGACAATATGCGTACCAATTGGCGCGGCGACGCCTGTCTGGGTGACGGTTCTGATGTAGGCCTTGATCTCACAGGTGGTTGGTTTGACGCAGGAGATCATGTTAAATTCAATCTCCCAATGGCTTACACAGCTGCAATGCTTGCATGGGAAGTAATAGAGTATAAGGATGCCTTTGAAAAAAGCGGTCAGCTTCCATATATTTTGGATCAGATCAAATGGACATCAGACTACTTGATTAAATGTCACCCTGAAAAAAATGTTTACTATTATCAGGTTGGTAACGGTGATGCCGACCACAGATGGTGGGTTCCTGCCGAATGTATAGATCTACAGGCTGCAAGGCCTTCCTACAAAGTAACTGCTGCTGCACCCGGTTCAACTGTCTGCGCAGAAACTGCAGCTGCTCTCGCAGCAACAGCTATTGTGTTTAAAGATATAAACCCGGATTATGCTGAATTATGTATCAAACATGCAAAAGAACTCTATGATTTTGCTGAAACAACAAAAAGTGATGCAGGTTATAAAGAAGCTATGAATTTTTACAGATCATGGAGCGGATGGTCTGACGAGCTTTCATGGGCTGGTGCATTTCTCTATATGGCAACAGGAGAGCAAACCTATCTGGACAAAGCTGAATCATATGTTTCTGAATGGGGTCTCGAAGAACGTACAACATATATCGCTTATAAATGGGCACATTGCTGGGATGATGTTCACCTAGGTGCAGCACTTCTATTGGCAAAGCTTACCAACAAGAATTTATACAAGGAGACTATTGAAAGACATCTTGACTATTGGTCAGTCGGATTTGAAGGCAGTAGAATAACTTACAGCCCAAAAGGTCTTGCACATCTTGACGCATGGGGTCCTTTAAGATATGCAAGTACTACCGCTTTCCTTGCAGTATTGTATTCTGACTATGAAGGCTGTTCATCTGCTAAAAAAGAGACCTATACGAATTTTGCAAAACAGCAGGTGGATTACGCTCTCGGAAGTACAGGAATGAGCTATATGATAGGCTATGGAGATAAATATCCTCAGCATCCTCACCACAGAACTGCTCAAAGTTCATGGTGTGATAGTATGAATGTTCCTAAATATCACAGACACACATTGGTTGGTGCACTCGTAGGCGGACCAGGTTCTTCAGACGATTACAGCGATATGGTTTCCGACTATGTAAGTAATGAAGTTGCCTGTGATTATAACGCTGGTCTTGTCGGAGCACTCGCTAAACTCTATGACGAGTATGGCGGAAATCCTATACCAAACTATGCTGCAATAGAAGAACCAACAAACACAGAAATTTATGTTCAGGCAAAAGTAACAGGTGCGGGTAAAACTGAGGTAAATGCAAAGGTATTTAACCAATCCGGATGGCCTGCAAGAAATATTAACACACTCTCCTTTAGATACTTCCTAGACCTGTCAGAATATGTTTCTGCCGGATATGATCCAGCACAGGTAACAACAGGATTTAACTATACTGCTGCAACCTCAAAGAAAATATCCAAACCTATCGTTTATGATGAAGCAAAGAAAATATACTATGTTGAGGTTGACCTTACAGGAACAAATATTTTCCCTGGAAGCAACTCTGATCATCAGAAGGAAATCCAGATGTATATCCAGCCACCAGCAGGCGCGCCATGGGATAATACAAACGACTGGTCATACATAGGCGCTATGGAAGACAGCGATATTGTTCCTAACATACCTGTTTATGAAGCGGGAACATTTATTTTCGGAGTTGAACCGGACGGAAGCACACCAAAACCAAGCTCTACAAAACCGGCTACACCAACTCCGGTTGTTACTCCAACAAAAACAAATACCCCATATCCAACAACATCTTTAATTATTGGAGATGCAGATTTGTCAGGTTCATTTAATTCCATAGATATGGGAGTTCTAAAACAACATCTACTTGGTATGCCAACAATCCTTACTACAAACAGCAGAGCTGCTATGGCTGCAGATGTTGACGGTTCTGGAACTCTCAATTCAATTGACCTGGGTTATATGAAACAACGTCTATTAGGAATGATAAAGAAATTTCCTGTTCCGGACATAATCAGCTAAAGCAATTAGCGAAACATTCGCTACAAATTTAAAATCGAGGGGACTTTCTAAGTTCCCTCGACTTTTATATTATTCTTCAAAAAAAGCCAACTCCTAATCTACACTATTTAGAATCAGCTCTTTTTACCCGAACACACTTATTCTTTTTTTCCTGCATTCATTGCACGCATGGAGTTCAATACTGCCAAAAGTGCTACTCCAACATCTGCAAACACTGCCTCCCACATTGTTGCAATCCCTGCTCCTCCAAGCAGTAAAACCAAAGCTTTTATCGCCAGTGCAAAAATTATATTCTGCCATACTATATTACGGGTTCTTCTTGCAATTCTGATCGCACTTATAATCTTTGAAGGCTCATCAGTCAGCAAAACAATATCCGCTGCTTCTATTGCTGCATCTGATCCCAAAGCCCCCATCGCAATTCCTACATCTGCTCTTGCAATAACCGGTGCATCATTTATTCCGTCTCCTACATACAGTATATTACCTTTTGTCAGCTTGTTTTTATATAAGCCCTCAAACCTTTCAACCTTTTGATCCGGAAGAAGTTCCGAATATACTCCATCCAATCCCAATTCTCTTGCGAATTTTGTTCCTGTTGCACTGTTATCTCCCGTAAGCATTATGGTTCTTCTTATTCCCATTTCCTTAAGTGATTTTATTGTCACTGAAGAGTCATCCTTAATTTCATCCGAGATCACAATATGCCCTACATACTTGTGATCAACAGCCACATATATTATTGTTCCGATGTCATCACTTTTTGTCCATTCTATATTCTCCCTGTCCATCAACTTTGCATTTCCAACCAGTATTTCTTTCCCTTCTGCATTCACCTTCAAGCCATAGCCGGGAATTTCAATATAGTTTTTAATGCCTGCTTTGTCAATTTCAGCTTCATATGCATTCATTACCGATAATGCAATGGGATGATTTGAAAAGCTTTCTGCGTAAGCTGCATACTTTAAGAGCTCATTCTTTGATATGCCTCCTTGCGGCTTAACTTCCGTAACTTTAAATATGCCTTTTGTCAATGTACCTGTTTTATCAAACACCACAGTATCAATTCTATTGAGTGCTTCCAAGAAGTTACCGCCCTTAATCAGAATACCGCTTTTTGATGCCCCACCTATTCCTCCAAAAAACCCTAAAGGAATAGATACGACCAGAGCACATGGACATGAAACTACCAGAAATACAAGCGCCCTGTTAACCCATTGTGAGAAAGTAGCACCGCTTATTACCAACGGCGGAATCACAGCCAGTAATGCTGCAATTATAACAACTGCAGGCGTATAGTACCTGGCAAACTTGGTTATAAAGTTTTCTGTTGCAGCTTTTTTGCTTCCTGCATTCTCCACCAGATCAAGAATCCTTGAAACCGTTGATTGCCCAAATTCCTTTGTCACTTCAATTGTAATCAAACCGTTCTTGTTTATGACACCGGATAATATTTCACTCCCAGGTTCAACTTCAACAGGAAGAGATTCCCCCGTCAAGGCTGAAGCATCTATTACAGATCTTCCTTCTATGACTTTACCGTCTAATGGTACCTTTTCCCCTGGTTTAACAACTATCAAATTGCCGACATGCACTTCCTCCGGTGACACCTTTTCAATATTGCCATCAACCTTCAGATTAGCATAGTCAGGCCTTATATCAAACAATGCCTTAATAGAGTTTCTAGACCGGTTTACAGCCATATCCTGAAACATTTCGCCTATCTGATAAAACAACATGACTGCTACACCTTCAGGATACTCTCCGATAGCAAAAGCCCCGAATGTTGCAATACTCATTAAAAAGTTTTCGTCAAAAACCTGTCCCCTGACCACATTTCTAAATGCTTTAACAACTACATCCATTCCAAAAAACAAATAACTTGCAATAAATAAAGACAGCTCAAGCCAAAATGGGAAATTGAAAATAAGTGCAATAAGAAACAGAACTGCTCCTGCTGCAAACTTAATCACTATTTTCCTGTTGAGCTCCAGTCCTAACGAACTTACAGCTTTTCCCCCATTCCCCGGTTCAACTACATTTATATCAACCTCAATGTTCTTCACAATTTTTGCCACCGATATTGATATTTCACCTAAAAGACTTTCATTTTCTGCCTCTATCGAAAGTTTGCCCGATACAAAGTCAACTATGGCATTTTTTACTCCCTTTATTTTTCTGACTTCACTTTCAATCTTTGAAGCACAATTTGCGCAATCCAGTCCATCTAATATCAATTCTTTCTTATTATCCATAATAACCCCTTCTTCCGCAACTTCATTTACTCTTCGTTTATATGTGCCAATCCCATATTGAATATATGTTTAATATGATCATCATCTAATGAGTAGTAAACAATCTTCCCATCCCTCCTATACTTTACAAGCCGGGCCTGTTTTAATACTCTGAGTTGATGTGAAATAGCAGATTGCGTCATATTAAGAAGATGCGCAATATCACATACACACATTTCAGCCTCAAACAGGGCACAGATTATTTTTATTCTCGTAGCATCTCCAAAAACCTTAAAAAGATCAGCAATACTATAAAGGTTCTTATCCGAAGGCATAAGAGCCCTTACGCTGTCAATAATATCCTGATGTATCGTAATACAATCACATTTTAACACATCTTTATTATTATCCATTAGTATTCTCCCTATATTAAACATGTACATTTGAGCAACTATTCATATGTTCTGTTACGATTATAACCCTTAAGAACAATATATGTCAATATATTCTTTCAAGAAAATATTACTGTTTCAAAAAAAAGAGGAGTTGGGACAGTTCATTTATTAATCACTGTTCCCAAGGCCTCCAAGAATTTATACATGCATCATCAGGTTATGTTTTTAAGAACTCTTCTATCATTTCATCGGTTAGCTTCTTTTCCTTACAGATCATGCTATAGAGTTTACCCCCACGCCTGATTGTCCTTTCCTGATTATTAAAATTGCAATGAAACAGTCCAAAGTTTGCACTTTCTCCTTCAAGCCATTCAAAGTTATCCATCAGGGTCCAGTGGTAATAGCCTCTAATATCAATTCCTTCTTCTATAGCCTTTGCTATATTACCTAGATGGCTGCATATAAAATCCGGCCTTTTTGTATCTCTTTTATCGCTAATGCCATTTTCGGTTATGTAAATCGGCAATTTGTATAGTTTATAATACTTCTTGCAAATAGAATATATTCCATATGGATATATATCCCAGCCAAGGTCATTTTTATCAAGCCGGTCATCACTTCTCAAATAATGGAAAAGCTTCGATGGATTTAATGTAAATTCTACTATATTCCGGGTATAATAGTTAATTCCCAAGAAATCAACATAAGTATCCTTACAATATGTACGCCCGTTTTTAGATAATGGAATTTTTATTTTCCCCTTTACCATTCCCTCCATATACAGTTCATGAAAAAAGTAGTCAGCCATTCTAGCGAGTAGCTTTCCCATAAAAGTAACACCGTAAAAAACCCTGATGTGCATTGCAAATCCTACTTTAGTTTCTCCCTTAAACCCCATTATTTGCCTGATGTTATGAATAACTTCATATGCATTTAAATGTGCCTTAATGATTTCCGAATAAACTTTCAGACTGTACGTCAGCTTCCGGATTCCCGGAGGCCAAATTCCAAAAAAATAACCGAACTTAATGTAAACATTGGGTTCATTAAAAGTTACCCACTCACATACCAAATCGCCAAGCTGCTCAACAACGTATCCTACATACTTGATAAAGTACGAAAAATTCCCGGCTTTATGCCATCCTCCCATCTCGTGAAACCACAACGGTTCTGAAAAATGATGGAGAGTAACAAGCGGTTTTATTCCATTTTTTAACAATAACTTTATCTCGTTCCTGTAATGTTTTATGGCTTCTTTCGAGAATTCTCCTGCTTTAGGTTCAATCCTGCTCCATTCAAGACTCAATCTATGAGTATTTACATTAAGCTGTTTCAAAAGTTCTGTATCCTGTTCAACCCTGTTCCAGTGATCACATGCTGTAATGCAGTGTGAACCGTCTTTTATATATCCTTCCTCACACCATTTGTACCAAGTGTTATTCTTATCACCACCTTCAATCTGTAAACCCGCTGTTGCAGTTCCCAATAAAAAACCTTCCGGTAATGTAAATCGTTCCATTTGTATCCCCCTATAACACACTCCTAGTTTATAGATATTCATTTTGTTAATTTTATGTGCAGTTAAGTCTCCCTGGAAAAAAGTAATAACAACTTGGTACTTTCTTGGAATATACACTCGTATAATTTCAATTTATTGCAGCTTCCGCTGCTATGTGATATAATATAAAAGCTTCAAATTTAATGGTAATTTGTATAATGTCTGTTTTCCTTTTTTGGAAACACAAACATAGAATTATGTGCTTCATATATAGAAAAGACTAACAAATTAATTAGGGGCCAAGCAATGGACATATTTAGTCATTTTCGTTCATCGTTAAAAATGAACTTCAAATCAATAAAACACAAATATTTTAGAAATCCATACAATGTCTTTGAATTTATATTGGTAGAAGTTATATACATATTGATATCAGGCCTTCTTATGCGTAAATATCAGGCAGAAGGCTTTAAACAGATAGTCGGACAGTTTCAGATATTTGTAGCAATTTACCTTGCTTTCCGTTATCGTTTCTTTGGTCTTTCAATAGGATTGCTTATAAATGTATTCGAAATTTCATACCTTTCGCATGCATATTTTGTACACCCTAGTGTTTCAATATTGGCCGGATTAACTTCAAAGGTGCTCACTGTAATTTCTTCAATTATTGTAGCTATTCTTTCCAACATACAGGAACATAATAAAAAAACACTACAGGAGCAAAAATCCAAACTAGAACTGCTTTCTGTTACTGATGATCTAACGGGAGCTTATAATCACAGATTTTTTAATTCTGCTATTGACAGTGAAATCGGAAAGTCAAAATCAAATAAAAACAGCATTTCCTTAATAATGATAGATATTGATAATTTTAAGATGTGCAACGACATAAGCGGTCATGATTATGGAGATGCTATATTGAAGGGAACAGCTTCGATACTTAAGGAAGCAGCAGGGGACGGAAACATTGTATGCAGGTACGGGGGTGATGAATTTTCAGTGATTTTACCCGGTTCAGATATACAGTCTGCAAGTCAAATAGCTCATAAAATAAGGAATGTCTTTGAAAGACAGAAGTCCAACTACTTCGAAGTAAATGCCTACAGCAATATAACATTGTCTATGGGATTATCTGTATATCCAGATCTTGCAAATGACAGAGATGAACTTATCAATCAGGCAGATATGGCACTTTATCATTCCAAGAACCTTGGAAAAGACAATATTCATTTCTATCAGGATGTTTTAATGAATCTTAAAAAGAATGTCAGTTCAGACCATCAGCACATGATAGGGGTATTTAAGGCACTCCTCAGTACCATATCCACCAAGGATAAATATACACGGGGACATTCGGAGCGTGTTGCTCATTATGCAGTTATGATCGGTGAAGCGCTAAATTTAGACATAAAAGACATAAGTATGCTTCAATATGCAGGACTGCTCCATGATATCGGGAAAGTTGAAGTTCCAAAGCTGATCCTAAGTAAAACAGGGCAACTTACCAATACTGAACTTGATATTATTAAGCAGCATCCCTTATATAGTGCAAATATTCTTGAGCCTTTAAATATGACCCAGTTAATCGATTATGTTATTCACCACCATGAGAGATATGATGGCCATGGATATCCCCATGGTTTGGCGGGTACATCCATTAGTCTCGGCGCCAGAATATTATGCGTGGCAGATTCCTTTGATGCAATGCTGTCTGAACGCCCATACTGCAAAAGCATGGATATGGATGAAGCATTTTTTGAACTCAAACAACATTCAGGATCGCAATTCGACGAAGAAATTGTCAACGTTTTTATAGATGTTATCAAAAACAAGGGACAGGTACCTGTCCCTACATCCCGTTTTGTATAATTACAGCAATCTCAGCTCTGGTGGCAAAGTTTAATGGGTTTACTCTCCCTTCGGATCCATTTACAATTCCATGCTTTGTAAGATATGCAACTGCATCTTTTGCGTAAGCGCTAATCTTGTTTTTATCCTGGTATCTGTCCAAATACTCATCACCAGCTTTTTCAAAATTTACACCCTTCACTTCAAGAGCCTTTAACATAATAACCATCATATCCTGTCTGGTTATATTTCCCTCCGGATCGAAGTATTCTCCACTTCCCTTTACAATTCCGAGTTCCTTGGCTATACCTATTGCATTGTAGTAGTATGAATCGGCTTTTACATCCTTGAAGTTCTCTGTAAAGTCAGCTTCAAGATTTAAGGCTTTAATGGCCATAATGGTAAAATCTCCTCTTTTGGTGTACCTTCCTGGAGCAAAAGCACCATTTCCAACACCTTGGACAACTCCTTTACTATAGAGCGTGTCAATTGCATTAATAGCCCAGGAATAACTCATTCCCACATCGCTGAAGTAATCAGACTGCTTTGTACTGATTGTAAGTCCGCTACTCTCATTGTGAAGCCTATCTAATGCAGTAACAACATAAAACACCTTATCCGGATCATAAGAACCGTTATCTATGAATTCCTGCGCACCACTTCCAGCCTTCCTGACCGTTGCAATAAGCTTCTTTGCACTGGTGTCGGAAGTTATATCCGCTGTCTCGCCGATATTATAGCGGTAAACTGCGAAATAGGCAGTGTCCTTGTCGTTATCAGTCCAAGTCAGCTTCAGTGCATTTGAATACGCTTCCACCTTGCCATTTGCAGGTTTCTCCGGAGTTTTACCGCCTTTCCATGTCATAACAGGAACCAAAGCTTTATACGATCTCAAATCGCTCTTCATAGTGTTTACAACCGCCTGCTTTCCTGAATCATTCAAATTCAGGGTTCTGAACATTATATCTCCTTTTATTTCAGGCTTAGCCGTATTAAACTTCAGCTGTCTTCGAAACTCCGGAACGCCATTTTCAAGAGTGAAATATTTATCACTACTGTCATTTATTTTATACAATGCCAACCCTATATAAAGGTGAACATTTTTGCCCCTGCATACATCGGACCACCAGGTTGCCAATTCTCCATATGCAGCCCTTGGGTAACCAAAGGAAAAATATATCTGGGGTGCAATATAATCTATAAGTTCATCCACAACCCACTTCCTTGTGTCTGCAAAACAATTGTTATAATTTGTAGAACTGGCTTCGGTATTAGAACCATTAGCAAGGCCATCCTTTTTGTTGCCCCATATCCCTGCAGGGCTTATGCCAAACTTAACCCATGATTTTGTTTTCTTTATCTCCTTTGACAGTTCACTGACTAACAGGTAAGTGTTATTCCTTCTGAAGTCTCCTATATTTGAAAACTTCCCGTTGTTATATTTTTCATAGGTACCCTGATCATTTAATTCACCTACCGTTTTTTCATAGTAGAAGTAGTCATCAAAATGAACTCCATCCACATCATACTTATTTACTACCTCCATGACACGGCTAATTACCCATGCTCTCGCTTCAGGAATCCCCGGATCAACTACAAATCTACTCATGGAGGTTTTTATCCATTCCGGATGTTCCTTGTAGACACTCTTTTTTATATTAAGCGATGATTTTGTTGAATCCTTCATATCTACCGAAACCCTATAGGGGTTAAACCATGCGTGAAATTCAAGATTCCGTTTATGCGCCTCTTCAATGGCAAAAGCAAGAGGATCAAACCCGGGGTCTTTGCCAAAAGTTCCCGTAAGGTACCTTGACCACGGTACAATATCAGACTTGTAAAACGCATCGGCTTCAGGGCTGACCTGAAAAAATACCGCATTCATATTCATACTCACAACTGTGTCTAAAATTGTAATAAGTTCTTCTTTGCTCTTTTTTATGCGCTCAACTTCATTAGTTATTTTCTTTACATCGCCTGAAGGCCAATCCAGATTTGCTACGGTACTTATCCACGTCCCTCTGAGTTCCCTTTTAACCACAGGAGTTTCCGCAGGTAAAAAATTTAAATAGGGATCCCATGGATTTGCTACAGCAAGTACATTCTGAGGCATTACTGCAATTGCCAAAGCAACAGCAATAAAAGCTGCCAAAAACATTCTAACACCCTTTTTATTAATCATTTTAATCCCCCGTTACCTCATATTCCATTCTAGTTTATCATTTTTTCAGCTAAACTGGAACATCCATATTTTTCATTTTATATAGTCTCCTCTAAAATTACTATACTCTGACAAAAGTAAATGCGGGTCCGAAATGGCCCGCATATGTTGTATTGCTAATTAAACTATCTTGTAACACTTACCTACTATCTTTAAACTTCTCATATATAGCCATTATTTCGTTGATATTTTCAAAGAAAACATCTACCAATTCAGGATCAAAATGCTTACCTCTCTCTTCCCTGAAAAGCTGCAAGACTCTGTCTATTTCCCACGCAGGTTTATATACCCTTGCAGTTGAGAGCGCATCAAAAACATCAGCTATGGCAGTAATCCTTCCATATATATGTATATCCTCACCTTTAAGTCCATTAGGATATCCGCTGCCATCATATTTTTCATGATGAGTATAAGCTATAACGCTTGCTATTTTAATAATATCCTTATCAGAGTTTTTAAGCATTTCATATCCGATGGCTGCATGCGTTTTCATCACTTCAAACTCTTCCGACGTGAGCTTTCCAGGCTTATCGAGTATACTTCCCGGAATACCCAGTTTTCCGATATCATGCATAGCTGATGCAAGTGAAAATATTTCCGCTTCTTCCTCATACATACCACATTTTATCGCAAGCAGCCTAGAATACTCTGCTACCCTTTTTACATGATATCCCGTCTCCTTGGAGCGAGCCTCTGCAATTTCTCCTAACGTGAATATTACTTCTTTCTGGCTGTCGTGCAGTTTACTGTTTAGCGATACATTTTCATAAGCCGTTGATATATTGCTTGTGAATATTTCCATCAGATTATAATCAATTTCACTGTGTCCGGGAACCCCCTCCAAATACAGAACACATTCCATATCTGAATTTCTCCTGAAATATAATATTATACTATCTTCAACAAATAAGATTTTTTTCTGCTTAATTGCATTTTCAATATTAGAATACTGAGAACTTGTAAGAACATTTTTCACATTATTGTCAATACGCTTCTCAAAGCGCCCACTCCCAGCTGTTATCAAGAATTCATCATTATTTTTGAAGGCAATAAACGCAGACTGGTCGGCAGTTTCCATTTTTAAATTGTTGCTGAAAATATGTGTAATCTCTTCAAGGACTATACTGGAAAGCTTTGAAACAGATTGTACTTCAAAAAGATTCTTTGTGGCCTCAATTACCTTTTCAAGACCTTTTTTGTTCGCTTTTGCTGTATGAATACTATCATAGGCCCTGAGAGATGAAACAATAGTTGTAAAAAGCTTTTGTGAGGTCAACTCTGTTTTTTCCTTGTAATCATTAATATCAAAATCAAAAATAACCTTTTTTTCCGGTGCCTGGCCAGGCTGGCCTGTCCGCAAAATAATCCTTACCTCATCATTTGCGAGGTCCTTTCGAATATAGTTTACCAACTTTAATCCTGAATCCTCCTCTTCCATAACCACATCAAGCAGCATAACCGCAACATCAGGATTAGTTTCTATTATTTTTTTTGCCTCTTTTGCAGAATATGCACTCAGGAACTCCAGCCTGCAGTTCTTATAGGTAAAGTCATTTAATACAAGCCTGGTAACAGAATGCACCTCACGGTCATCATCTACTATCATTACCTTCCATTTGTCTGTGCCAAGTGTGTCAATTACTTCAATTGATCTATTATCCGCTGTTTCATCAAAAAAGTCCATATACTCTTCATTCAGTTTTAATTTTGCTTTTGGCATCACATCACACCTCTTTTAAGGGAAATTTTATTGTAAAGGTAGTCCCCATATTCGGTTCACTTGTGCATTTAATATTACCGCTATACTCCTGTGTAACTATATTATATACAACATTAAGTCCAAGTCCTGTACCACCCCTGCCTCTTCTGGTTGTATAAAAAGGATCAAATATCTTTCCGATGTTTTTCTGTTCAATGCCGCTTCCATCGTCAGAATATATAAAATTAACTATATTATCTTCCAAATATATATTGATTGTTATTTCCCCTGTGTCTCCATCGTTATATGCGTGAGTGAGAGAATTCATAACAAGGTTTGTAACTATTTGCGACAGTGATCCTGGATGTCCGTATATTTCCAAGTCATCAGGACACATAACGCTTGCTTTTATCTTGGTTTTTCTTAACTTAGGATTCAAGCTAAGTAATACTTCATTTATATATTCTTTAACCTTGAAGCGTCTCTTTTCCTCAACAGATTGATCTACAGCAATCTGTTTAAAACTATTTATAAGATCCGATGCTCTTTTCAAATTCAATGACAGTATTTTGATGGTCTCCGAGCTTGATTCAAAATAACTTTGCATATCTGTACGTTTAAGTTTTCCCTCCTGATACAACCCCATCAATTCTTCAGACTTCTCACTCAAGTATGATGCAGCTGTGACACTGACACCTATAGGTGTGTTTATTTCATGTGCAACTCCAGCTACAAGTCCACCTAGTGCTACCATCTTTTCTGAGTTTATAAGTTGCTCCTGTGTCTGTTCAAGAGTAGCCAGAGTTTTCTTTAGCTGTGAATTTGCCACTTCACGATCCATAGCATTTCCAAGTAAGTTGAATAAAATTGTGGTATTATCGTAAGCAAGCTGTGAACTGCCTTTCTTTATCGGCGAAATATTTGATAGAATTCCTAAATTCATCTTGGATGATGTAATAGGACGTATCCAAACAACTTCATCAGCCTTAAGTTTATCCAGATCAGGTAAAAAATCGCGGGGTAGAAAATCCTCAATGGCACAGATGGTATTTGGATGCAAATCCGATTTTAACTTAATATCAGTTATTTGATGTATATATAGCTCCATTTCATGGTTTATACCTTCCTCCCAAAAAGCAGTACATTTCCATGAATAATTTTCCTCAATTTCTGGCAACAGCTTTTTAATATCATTGATGTGTGCCGTAAGTAGTTGCGTACCCAATAAAGCATATTTTTCCTGTGACTTTTCTAAAGACTCGATAATTAAATTCTTTGACTTTACGCAATCTATTGTGACTTGTTCATCATAATTTATTTTAGTTTTACAACCACATGAATTTCTTATAACCAATTCCGAATTTATACATATATTCTCTCCTGGTGAATTTTCTCCCTTAATCATTTTGAGTATACTTTCTACAGCCTTAATTCCTTTTCCTTCAATATTTTGCCCCATGCTTGTCAAACCTATAGAATGGTTGGCCGCCTGTATGGAATTATCATAACCTATTACAGCTACATCCTTAGGTACACGTAATCCGACTCTTTTAAGTCCTTCTATAGCTCCAATTGCAAGTT
Source organism: uncultured Acetivibrio sp. (assembly GCA_964564015.1). Taxonomy (GTDB): domain Bacteria; phylum Bacillota; class Clostridia; order Acetivibrionales; family Acetivibrionaceae; genus Acetivibrio. The sequence goes on along the minus strand of CAZLZR010000033.1, from coordinate 19,617 downwards.
GGTCGTTAGTAGCAAATAGTGCTGTAAAAGAAATTCCTGATCTTGCTGCATCCATGGCAACTTTTGATGCTGCTGAAGTAGAAGGTGTAGAAACCAGTACAACCAAATTCTCATCAAAATCAATTCCATTTTTTTTAAGCACCTGCTTGTAGCCTTCATACCTTTGAACCATATCAAATACTCCAAGCCACCCTAAAAACAGTATCCTTTTGTGACCGTGATCAATAAGGTGCTGTACAGCTGTCTGTGCCCCAAACAGGTTATCCTCGTTTATCATACAGCATTCATTTCCTTCATATCTATCACTTATCAATACCACTGGTTTTCCCAATTTACACAAAACCTCTATGTATTCAATACATGCACCGTTTGCCAACACAATCCATCCATCAATATGATTCGCTGCAAGAGGATAATAAACTGAAGCCTTTCCAGGCTCCATAATGAAGTTGGAAACCATAAATGTATTTATAACAAACATATTGCAGTTCTCCCGGCAAAGCATTTTATGTATGCTTTCCAAAAGAACCCCAAAATAAAAATCCTGTTCGTTTCTAGTGATTACACCTATGTTTAAACGGTGCGACATAATTTTTCACATCCAAATTATAGTTTGACTATCTATATCATCGGCATTTATATATAAAATAATTAGCGCTGAACCCTATTTAATATCAATAAATTCGCTTGGCTCACGAATTTTATACTCATAAAAAGGCCTGACTTCAACAAAACATCGAAATCAGGCCTTCTAGGTCACATTAAACCTTAATTGCTTCTTTAAATTTGATAATAAAAACTACTATCACTACTTTGTCCTATGTTTTAGCTTTTCCTTTTTTACTTTCAATCAACCTAACTATACCACCATAAATTAAAATTACCGGCACAGCTACTGATACCAAAATAGAAGGAATTACTTCAGGACTACTTGAATACAAAACAGCTATCGTAGCCGGGACAGCAGAAATAAGTCCTAAAACTATAAGAATAATAGGATGCTTGCTTAAGCTGCTTACAGGTTTTGGGACTCTTCCTGTCCCAATATAATAACCTGGATTGAATTGATTATTCTGCCACTCCACTAAGTCGGCTATTTCCTTCTCAAATTCATTACTATTTTCATCGAACTCATTATTATTCATAAACTTCCCTCATTCCGAGTATAGTTTACATTTTGCAGATCAACGCTCTACTATTATTTTACTATTTATCCAGTGATAGCACAAGACCCATATCAAATATTTAGGTACAATTTTCATGTTTTCAAAGATGGTAATTTATATTGATCAATAGCCTTATTCTTATACAAAAATGCATTTGCAGGGCACTTGTGTATACATCTCTGGCATGAAACACAGTTATTGTGGAAACTTACACCATTTGCATCTACAATAATATTATTCACCGGACAACACTGCTGGCATAATCCACACCTGGTACATTTAACCTTATCAACTGCAAGTGAATTTTTTGCCCACTTTTTTGTCCCCACCATAAACAACTTAAAAAGCAGTTTTGAAAAGAACATTCTTCCCCTTGCAGAATTGTAGAAAGTTTCATTCTTTAAAAATTTGTCTACAATTATTTCAACCTTGGCTTTTGATTTTTTCAAGAGTTCTTTTGATTCATCTTCTGAGAATTTCTATACATAACAGTATAGTAGTTGTTTGGTAAAAAAATGCATTCTTCAATAACCACCTCAAATCCCTGCTTCCTTAAATCGTCAGACATAACTGCCGGACCACAAGCTGATTTGCTGGCCTGTGTCGAAAACACAATGCACTTTCTGCCGGAGCCTTTTGTTATGTTTTTCTTCACCCACTCTGTATAAAAAGCCGGGAACAATTCGGCATGAATAGGCGCACCAAAAACATAAAAGTCATAATTATCATTAAAATCAGCTTTCTTTGTCACTTCAAAAATATCACATTTTATGCCCTTATGTTCAAACTCATCTCTTATGGCATTTGCAACATATTCAGTGTTTCCTGTTGCTGAGAAATAAACTATACATCCTTTCAAATCAAGCCACTCCCAAATTACATATTGATAATATATTTTAAGTATGCCTAATGTATTTTTGCACCAAAAGGAATCAAGCCAAGTTTGGCAAGTTTAAAATGCTGAAGTCCAAATGGTATACCTACGATAGTTGCACAGAAGATCAAACCCGTAACAAAATGTGCGACGGCAAATTCCCACCCAAAAAAGATGAGCCATATTATATTAAAAAGCAATCCGCCTACTCCAAAATTGCCAATCTCAATTTCTTTTCCGAAAGGCCACAATACTAGTGCCGATATTTTCATACACTGAACCCCAAAAGGTATTCCAACAATTGTTATACATAAAATCAAACCTGCTACAAACCACCCAATAGCCGCAACAATGCCTCCAAATAACAGCCAGATAATGTTACCTAAAAGCCTCATAATTTTCCCCCTTTATTAATTGAATATCCCAATCTCTTATACACCAAAGTCCACATCATACATATATGCAAAACCAATCGTATTATTTACAAATTCAACTATCTCATTAAAATAATACCTTTAATATATAGACCTGTCAATTTACCACTAATGTATGTAACTAATATGAAGAAAAAAAGGCCTGTCTACAAACAGACAAACCTCTTCCTTTTGGTTATAATGTACAAAATATATAGACGCTATTCACCTATTATTTTGACAAGCACCCGCTTTTGCCTCTTACCATCATATTCTCCATAAAATATTTGCTCCCAAGTTCCAAAATCCAGTTTACCATTAGTTATAGCAGCCACAACTTCACGTCCCATAATCTGACGCTTCAAATGAGCATCGGCATTGTCTTCATATCCATTATGCTTATATTGACTGTAGGGCTTTTCCGGCGCCAAAGTTTCAAGCCATTTTTCAAAATCCTGATGCAGGCCTGATTCATCATCATTTACAAATACACTTGCTGTGATATTCATAGCATTAACTAATACAAACCCCTCTTTTATGCCACTCTCATCAATACATGCCTGAACCTGTGGTGTAATATTTATATATGCCCTTCTTGCAGGTATGTTAAAATTCAATTCTTTACGGTATGATTTCATTTTGATTTCCTCCATCTCTTGTGCCTTTTAACATTACTAATTATTTTATTATACCTCTGCAAATTCTTCTACTTTTGTGTCGCATGTATTACTCTTTAAGAACTCTATCAATTCAGCCCTATTTACAACCCTTGGAATTTTCACCTGATTTCGCGATGCCCCCCTCGATAAAAGCAGAGCTTTCAACGAATCAAAAGTATGAGGCTTTACAAACTCTAATGATAAATGCCCTATTTTCATACCTTTTCTGAATTTTTCATACCTTGGGTTTGCTAAGCAAAGTTTACTCTCAAGTAATTCTTCAGCTTCAGCTTTATCTATCTCTTCCCAATTATTAACTTCAACAAAGAAAACATATCTACCCGGCGAAATATTTATATCAGCCATAACAGTGTAGTCAACCAATTCAACTTCTAAGTGCTTAAACGTTTCAGTGATGGCCTGGCGAACCGCATGCTCGGAAGTTTTTTCTGCGTTTATACTTATCAATTGATTCTTCCTATATAAGAATTCAAGTTCCGGACTTTTATCACGATATCCTGTCACTTTTACTACATCGCCCAATCTATATCGATAAAATCCAGCACTGTTTGTAATAACCACTTCATATTTTTCACCTATTGTTAATTCCTCTATACTGTATGTGGTTATGTCTTTGCAATCACAATCATCTATATGTATAAACTCATAATATACACTTCCCGGAGCTGCTGTGTATACAGCTTTATCCAATCCCATTTCAATACCTATCACCCCTTCGGTTGCAGCATATATACCGGAGTACACAGGTAGATCTCCCGTATATTTTTTAACTTTTTCAAGGTACACCTTAAAACCCGCTCCAGCAACTCCCCAGATAAAAGCACATTTGGGCCATATCCGGGTAACAATCCTGTTAATTCCAGATGTAAACTCTTTTTCTAATTCTGCTGCTCTATTAGGATCTGGACGCATTTTCCCCTGTAGATTGTGTCGCAACTCTACAGGAATATTAATTAGGGGACTAATTGTCCCTGTAGCGATATCCCTTACAAGATCAGGCCACTTTTTTTCAAGATATCTTAATAAATCAAGAACCGAAGGTATAAATGCAGCAGAAATATACATTAAATTCTTATCCCTAAGAGCAAAGAGCAAATGCAGGTAATTAATTTCTTCTTTTCCATCGAGCTTAAGAACTTCTACAGGAGTTGTCCATATGTATGGAATCACTTTTTCCATAGAACTCATCCCTCTTGAAGTTCCTGCACTAATAGTTATTCCTGCTTCAGACTCACCTGAACTGCACATACTTATTAGATTGAGCCCTCTTCCATAACTCCATTTCTTTGAAAGATTTTCATACAAAACAGCTTGTGTCAAAAGGCCCATATATCCTGAAATTGATTTACGCATACTTTTAGTCACAGGAATCAGCTTTTGACCGCCAGTAGTCCCGGAAGATATCCCAAAATATTCAATCTTTTCCGATGTAAGAATATTATCTTCACCATTTGCAATTCGTTCTATAAATCCCTTATAATCGTTGTATTCAGTAAGGGGAACAACATTCTTAAACTTGTTTGGTGTATCAATTGTTTTAAATCCATACTTTTTACCATACTCAGTATCACTGTTTTTTCTTATAATTTCCATAAGTAACTGATCGTTCTTTTGACCTGCACATTTCAAATCTTTTTCAAAACCTTTTTTATATATTTTTGCGACCTTTAAAAAAACATATAACATCGCCTTTGTAGTCTGTATCAACAAAATCGCCCCCATATAGTAGTAAGTAAATATTATACTTCGATACCATATCTATTATTTCATGCTTACACACCGGCTTTCTAAAGGAATTTGAATTTACTTCTCTAACATAATTATCATATTAATTGATTTATCCTTTGATGTCAAAATTAAAATACAAAAAAAACCCCGATACAAACCTCTTGAAATGTTCGGGGTTTTCTCACAAGTAATATTCAGTTAAATATTATACCTTTCCTGAATAACCTTAAGTTCTTTTTCAACCTCACTTCTATCTCCAGGATACCTTGAAAGGTAATCTTCGCAAGCTACACTGAGAAATTTGAAGAATACGGAATATTCAACTATAATACTTTTTTCTTCTTTGCCAGTTGCATCAACAAATTGTACTCCGGTTTCAAAATACCCTTCCTCTTGAGGATGCCAGTTGCTGGCAAATGAGCAAATATGATATTCGTTTCCATATCCATAATCCTTTGAGAAGTAATCCAGAACCTCCATAAATTTCGAATCCTGCAAGTTCTCAAAATAATTAATCATTGGACCCCATGAAATATCAATTCCTTCCACATTCCCAAATTTGCTGCTCATGTATTTTTGCCTCCTTTATCGTTGCAATTAGTGTATTACTACCTGGCTGGAACGTCAACTTTAAGTTATCCAAACCTATAAACAAACCCCCGACACTATTAATTATATCGGGGGTTTCTTTGTTTATAAATATGTTTTGCTATCCAATAAATACAGTCACTTCTTCAAATTGGAAAGCCTTATCCAGCATAGCTTCCAATCTAGATATTCTTTCATTTAAGTATGCATAATCTGCTTTACTCAGATTATTCTCTCCCCATTCTTTTAGCTTGACAAGTTCATTTCTAACACTTAATAAATTATCCTCATTTACATCAATTCCAACAGAAAGACCTCTAAGCCAATTTAATCTCTCAGCTTCAATTCCAGGAATTACACATTTTATGAAAAATTCCTGTGACATTATTGGAGTATACATTTTTTCATTCGTCTCATTTTTTTGCTTTAGAATATAAGCATCTATAGACATAATTACATTCCTCCAAATATTACATCAAAAGTATATCCTGGATAATCTTTTCTTAATTGATTTAAAACATTTTCAACAGCCTTTCTTAAATCAATAGTATCAGCATCTATTCTGAATGTAAATGACTTAATATTTCTTATTTCATCTAATGTTGGAACTATTGGAGTACCAGACACAGTCTCTCTTGTAGCTACAGCAACTTTTAGGTTTTCAATTCTTGTAGTGGTTTTATTTAGTATTTGTTTTTCTGCCCATTCTTGTGCTGTTTGAAATGGTTTACCTGTTGATGGATTCAAGATATTAAGACCTTTTGCAGATTTATCTTCAAAGAACTGTAGAGTTTTTAGACCAACCTCGTCCAGTTCACCTATAGGCTTTCCAAAACCATCCACAATTTCCACTCCCTTGTAGTATCCAGTCCTTACAGCCTCAGCAGATTCCTCAAGTGCTTGTAAACCGCCACGTTTAGTAACTCTCTCTACCACATCATCTGCAATTCCTGCTCCTTTTAGTGCATCAAGGAGTTCATCAGCATATTTCAACGCACCTTCACCATTCTTCTTGACGATGGCTTCAACAATTTCATTACCATGCTTGGCCTGGAATTCAGCTAATTCCTCTAAAGCTTCTGTACCTCCACGTTTTGCAATGTTCTCTATCAAGTCATCTGCAAGACCGGTTCCCTTAAGCCCGTCAAGGAGTTCATCCGCATGCTTCAATGCCTCTTCACCATTCATCCTGACAATAGCTTCAGTTATTTCATCCCCATATTTAGCCTGGAATTCTATAACATCGTCCATCTGTTTAAAGAGGCCTTTAAACAGGCTTTCTACTGATGGTGCAAATTTACCGATAAGCTTAAACAATCCGAAAGTTGCCAGATTTATAAATAAATCCAGAGCCAATGCCTTGGCATATTTATAGTCACCAGTCTCCCAATACATTATTATGTTGTTAATTGTATCAAACACCGCATACGTACTTAGAGCCAGCAAACCAAAATATAGAAGCAGCAGCCATGGATTTGTGATAGAAATCATTGCAATCGCAATTGAAACCACATCAATTATTCCCATTATCAGAGATGCCAGCCCCATCAAAGTTACTACTACAGTCTTGCCTATTGATCCCCCGGCAATTCCACCGCTTATCATGTAACCGGCAGCTCCGGTTTCAGGATCCATGACAATATATCCTGTTCCGTACCAATCATAGTACTGGATTTCCTCTTTAGGAATGATTACTATTTTACCGCTGTTTATAGAGTTCCTGATATCTGTTTTAACATATGATGAAACATTAAGTTCATTTATCTTGCCAATATCATCTTTAGCAATGCTATATACCGGAATGCCTCTTGAATTAGCTTCTGCTATAATCTTTATTGATGAAACAGACGGAACCTTGAATATCTGTTCATGTATTACGTGTTCCATAGATGAACCGACTACACCACTGTTGAGCATATATGCAATTTCATTTTCCCTGTTGTTATCAAGACTTGTAACTCCAACAACATCGTGGTCAACATCTATATAGAACGAGCCTCCGCTAACTTCTACAGGAACACCAAACATATATTTCACTGTAGGCTGGTATCCTGTCATAGCTTCACTTACCTGACGTATTGCACTTACATTCATAGATCTTGCTATCACAGAGTTTATGCCATCGAGTTGAGCAAAATATGCTTTACCGACACTATTTAATATTTCACCCATTACTTCATCGGTATATATACTCGCTTCTGTAGCAGTATCCTTAACCTTTGCTATTCTTTCCTGAATCACTTCCAATTCTTCTGCATCAATTTTTCCAAAATCAAACGAAATACTGTAAATACCTCCAGCAGTTACGGGGTTAGTTACTAATTCTGCCGGTCTTCCTACATGCCCCATTGTTATAGTGAATTGCTGCCTGTTTGCAAATCCAACTGCGCTACCTTCTGCAACAACCTTGCCATCCACTTTGAGCTGAGGCTTTAACTGTATCATGTATGTTGGTGTTTTATATAATCCACCATAGCTGTCAATAATGTTTTTATCCTCAGCAGTTGCTGGAACCCATAAAAGAGTAACTCTCTTTCCGTAAAGTTCAACGGCTTTGAATTCAGCATTAAATTGTTCCGATCCACCATAGCTTAAATCAAAAAGTTCATTTCCACTTATTGAAAAACCTATTTTTTCACTGTCAGCTTTATGAATAGTATTTGTTTTTGCAAGAATTGTCAGCGCTTTATAAGGTAAGGAAAGCTGAAGCACTCCCAGATTTTCCGGCTTAATCCTTTTACCGCCGATCAAATCAGTTAAGTCGGCTTCCTTATCTTTGTTATCCGAAATATACTTCTCAATTTTCTCTGATACACCGTCAAAAAAGGTATTCATTTTATCAAAATCTACATCTTCAACTACGTCTCCATCCTTGGATTTATCAGCATCAAACTTAAATGCTTCTTTTATCTGTTCTTCTGTAACTCCTGTAATTTCTTTAATATCCAATCCTTCAACGATTGTATACTGTTTAAAGCTTGGATCTAATGGAATCCATATCTTGCTGCCTCTTCCTACACCTACTCTGTTATAGCTTTTATATGGCACATAAGCTTCTGCCCAAACATGCTCGGTACGAACCGCAACAACAGTACCTCCTGATACGATAGATACCGTAGGGTTTCCAAGTGCACCCAGAACTTTCACAGCCGCTTCCGGATTCTGAGTTCCCGTCCATCCCATCACCTGATTTATTGGCAGTTCTATTGTTCCTTTTACATATCTTGCAGGTATTCCTTTATATCTGAGCATCGCAATCATTAGGGAAGCCTGATCGTAGTCATTACCACTCAATTGATTGAATGTACCGATAGCACCCTTTCTTGAACCGTAGTATGGCTCAAAGTCAATATTGTTACGTACATACTCATACACTTTTACAGGTGTATCAAAGGTATCAGACAGTTTTTTAGCTTCCTCGCTTAAGATTGTCTCCGGTGTCTCAGCCAGATCTCCCTCAACTGCTGTATACGGTAATACCTCGTACGCTGCGCTTCCACTTTTTCCTGCGTATGAAGCTGATGAATCATTTCCAATAATCGGTTCTTCAGGCTTCATGCTTGCATTATTGTGAGGAAGTGATTTTCCGAGTGGCTGAACCGGTTGTTCACGTGAAACCTGGTTCTCAATTTCGTCAAGTTTTGTCTTCAGAAGCTCAATGCTAACTGAATCCATATTTTCAACACTTGCAATTCTTTCAAGTTCTTCAAACAACTTCATGAAAGAATTAAGCCTGCTTTCAACTTCAGCTTTAAAAACCTCATGTCTTGTCTTAGCTGTGCTTGCTTTCAGCTTATCAAGCTTGCTTTTATTTTCAAGCAATTCTTTTGAGATATCTTCAGTTATCTCTTTAAAGCTGTCTTTAGCCATCACAAGCTTACTTCTGAATTGTGCCAGTTCATTGTTTTCCAAGCATTCTTTCAGACTGTTTATGTGGGTGGTTAGCCCATCTGCAAAAGCACCTAAATTGGTACTGGTTTCAGGTTCTTCATAAAGTATATTTGCTTCCTGAGTTTCCACCCTGTCTACCATCGCTTCTAATGCAGAAACTTGCTGTAAGGGCAGCCCAAATGTAAAACAAAAAGCTACAAGAACAAATATTGCAATTATCTTGGTTGATCTTTTAACCCCCATTAAAAATACCTCCATTTATAATAAATTAACCTTTTTTTTAAGTTCATTCTGCCAGACCGTATACTGCATTCTTGAAAGTCCGCCACAAAGCAAACTTTCAAGAATAACAGCACTGGTTCCAACTTAGTACAATCTTCTTTATTGCTTTGATACCATTACTTCATTATTACTTTCATCCAAAGTAACTTCATGGTCTCTTGCAGCTTCTTCTACCTGACTAAAGAACCAATCTGAAGTTTTAACATCTTTGAATGTAGAAACTTCTGCTTTTAATGGACCTCTGAATAGCATCTTGTTAACCATAGTTACTGCTTCTGAACGCTTTATTTGCAACTGCGGCCTGAAACTTCCATCTTCATAGCCTTCAATTAGTTTATACCTCATTATTTCCTCTATATAATTCTGTGCCCAGTGTCCTTTTATATCACTATAATTTTCTTCAAAAGGTGTTACATCACCAAGCTGTAAATATTGAGCTATAGCTGTTGCAAACTCTGCCCTTGTTATTTTAGCTTCGGGACGGAATGTACTATCCCCGTATCCCTCAAAAATACCTGCTTGTGTAGCAGCCTCTATATATGAACGTGCCCAATGAGTAGCTCCAACATCTTTATAGGTATTCTTGCCACCTGCTGGGGAATCCAGATCCATAATTTTTGCAAATATGGTAGCCGCTTCTGCTCTGGTAAGGTCATTTTCTGCTATAAATAATTCTCCAGGATAGCCTTTTATATATGCCTTATGTATTATATTACCCAACTTCGCAGTACGAGCCATAACTCTTATTGTTGAGGTATCATCCTCAGTATTCAACAATCCGCTGGTTCCAGTTATTCTGGCTGTATTCTGAATAATCTTCTCACTCTTGCCAAGTTCACCGACTTTTACTTTATAGACCTTCTGAGCCAAGCTTTTACCTAGGAATCCAGGTATTTCCCAGGTAATTGTGTTTCCTGCAACTTTACCATCTCCCGCATCTGATATAGTCGTACCTTCCGGTATCTCAGCAGTTATTTTTAAGGCTCCTGTTCCAGTTTCAAGTACGTTTCTGTACTTAACAGTAAATGTTATCTCTTCATTTTCCATGTACAATGTTTTATCTGCTGATATTGAAATTGCCACATCTACAGGATTTGCCACAGGGATAGTTTCCGTTGGAATAACAACAGTCCCTGGTGTTGGTGTACTCTTATCTCCTTTTGAAGGGGTTTTAACCGGAGTTGGTTTTGGTGTAACATTACCTTTAACCTTAAATCCTGTGCTTCCCAATACTATAACAGTACCGTCAGCCAACTCAACCTGATAGATTACAAGATAATCGCCATCTTTTAGTCCTCGTTTACTCCATGTTATTGAATCGGAAATAGTCTTTGAAAGCGGCAGAGATACAATATCTGATATAGCGTCTACTATGTTTCCTGTAACAGGGTCTTTAATTATTACTTCTCTTTTTACCGTATCAATATCTATGTTTCCTGTATTGCTCAAAGTACGGCTGAATACAACACTTCCATCTGGTGCAATTATTTTTGGTGCAGCCTCAATTTTACCAATTAATCCAAGCCTTGCGCCATCGGAAGGAAGTATTTCAAAAGCCGTAACGCTGCTGCAAATTGCCGCATCATAATATACTTCTCCATATACTGTTTCATATACTGATGATTTCACATTGTAGTTACCGGGTTCAGCCGATCCAGCCATCCAGTTTTTACTGATTCTTGTTTTGTTACCCGGCAGAAGTTCAACCAATAAAGTTTCATCGCTCCATATAGATTGACCCTTTGAATCTTCTATTCTTGTTTGTACATACAAATCGGAAACAACCGCATTTTTACTTGTATTTGTAACAGTTTCAAGAATATTTACTCTTTCATTTGCATAATATGAAAGCTTATCAGTACTTACAGAATTTTTTATCTGCCCGTCGGGACTTACTGCAAATTCGCAATAAGCTGAAAACTCATTATCTGCATTTGTCCATGTAATTTTCACCTTATATCTGCCTGCGATGGTCTTGCCTGTATTCCATTTGAAATTCAAATCCTTTGTTTCATTTGCTTCCCAATGCATTTTTATATTGTCTTCTATCAAATCAACAACTTTGCCGGTAGAATCAACAATCTCAACTTTGCCGGTAAAATCAGCTTCAGTATTGGTGATATTTTTTGCCGATGCTTTAATATCTACGTTTTTGTCAGGCAAATACTGCTCTTTGTCTGTGGAAATCACAGTACGAATTGCAGGCGCAACTTCATCTGTAACAACATCAATATTGAATTGGTATGTAGCATACTTAACTCCGTTGCTATCTATTGCATCCAAATTATAGGTATATAAACCTTTCTTTGTTCCTAACGGTGCTTTTATAAATACATCAAAGGGAACTACAGTATTTGTCTTGCCTGAATATGAATCAGGAGTAATCCTGTATATCCATTCCTCACCACCGACAGAAGGCACCAGCCTGAGATTTTCTATTTCAGTTTTTGTTAAACTGCTAGTTACTGCTTCAACTACATCATTGGCCATATTGGTAGAATTGGTGTCATATAATTTACCACCAGTCAATCCAGCCCAGTAACCCCAATAAACCCCATAACTTCCATTAGCTTGACATGCAAGAAGTTCAATGTTGTTTGCAGCCATTTGAGCCAGAACTTCCTGAAGATCAAGATCATCCTCCGTTCCCATCAAACCGTCACGTCCTAAATCTATACCGGTGCCCCGAACTCCCGTCAACCCAGGTACACCTTCATTCAGATTGTTATCGTGAGGAATATCATCACCAAAGTTAACGAAAATTTTCTTTGCACCATTTCTCCATCCTATATTTGTATCAGCATAGCTCTCATAAAGAACTCTTGTATAGGACTCCGGACCGTCACCACCACTTCCAAGGTACAATAAATTAATTGCGTCTGATACTGAAGCGGTGCTCCCTGTAAGTGCGCAGTCAAGCTTGTAAGGATAATCACTACTAGAGCCATAGGAACCATAAGGATAATCCATATAGGATACAACTCCATAATTTATATCTACACCCAGTTTGTTGAGCTCGGTCATTATAGTTTTTGCTTTGGTCTTTGCAGTGTTCAATATACCACTCATACTCCCTGTAAGGTCAAATGAGAAAATTACATCTGCTTTTGGCGGCAATTCCGGTATCACAACATTCAAGGTCTCAGAAACTTCCTCACCCTGCATAAGGGTATAGTCAAAAGTCTGTGAATCTGCCAACGGTAAAACCTTGAAAGTATCCTGACCTTCGGCTATTTTTTTAGTACCGTCAAATACAAAAGACCTTATAATATAATCCCTTTGTGCTGAAACATCAGGATCAAATGAAATTGCACCTGATATAGGCATTGGATCTTCTGAGTCAAACAACACCATTTTGCTGGCATACTCAATTATTTTATCTTCACTGTAAACTGCCGTACAAACCTCAACCTGCTTGTCAATGTTTGAGAAATTCTCTACAGATATCTCGGCATTAACCTTTACAGGCTTATCCACACGTGTAAAGTGGGGCCTTAAGGAAACAACCACATTTCCAACTCTAAATCCAGAATTGATTTTAAAACTTTTTTCAAGCCTTGCCATTACACGCCCGGTTGAATTGTCCTTAACAATTGCTTCTACGGCATACTCTCCTTCAGGGTTATTAGCTGTATTCCATGATAAAGCACCATTTGAAGGCAATGAAACAGCTGTGCCATCAGGTTTTTTAATAAATACAAATATTTTTGAGTCAATATTATCCGTTTTAGTATCAACCTCAATCTCAAACGGCTCATAGGGATTATAGCTATAAGACTCAACTTTTTTTCCATCAGCTCCAACAACCTTAAGTTTTATATAATTAATTTGTGCAACCGGCAAAGTCCTTCTCTCTTTTAAGGCCTTAGCAGCAAGCATAGTTATGTACGCATCATCATACCAACTGCCATTTTCATTCTGAAGCCCAATTATAGTATCTTCCAACGTGCTCACCGGTCCGGTACCAACTGTAAGCAACACTGCTCTATAAGCTAAAAGAGTGTCTTCAATAGAATTCTCATCAGTACCCCAAGTACTATCAGCACCCAGATTTGATTCGAGATATCCGCCGGCTTTTAACATAGCCGATTCAAGACTTGAAGAAGTAAGCCCTGTGACGGCACTGAACTGATTTAACAAAATTGCAACCTCAGCGGTTAAAGCTGTGTTACCGGCGCTTCCTTCAATAACTGACCAGCTTCCATCAGAATTTTGCTTGTGCAGCAAATAGTCAATTCCCAGCTTGATGGAAGTAATATTCGAGTTTTGCTCTATAAGAGTTTGTAGGACTTTTATGGTATCAAGCACATCACTTTCGTAATAGTCGGTTATGCCCCAGCCACCATCGGGCTTTTGAGCCGTAACCAAAGAATTGATAATTTCCTTACGATATTCGCCTTCTAATGCACCTGCTATTAATGCAGCAAAATAGTTATTGGCTTTTTCCTCTTTAAGTGAACTTAAATAAGCTTCTGCTTTACTAACAGCATCACTGGATATACCCTCCTGTTTAAAATATCTGCTGATTTCAGACGTATAGAACATGCTGCCAGTATAAAAGTCCGCATTCCATTTTCCTTCAGTGTCCTGAACTTTAGCAAGCCACTTATTTGCTTTACTCACTGCATCAGTTAATTGGTCTGGCTCTGCAGCCATCACATTCAACATAGATGAAATCACCATAAATACACATAGCATTACAGATATTATCTTTCTGCCATATTTTAATTTTTTGTACATGATTAAATTGTTCCCCCCAATAGATTTGATTTTTTGTATATAACCATTCTTACATATTTTGCCTTAATCGTCAAGTTTCCATTTTTTGTTTAACAACTTTCAACTCCAGATCCCTGTAGCACTTCCATCTTTCTTACAAACAAATTAAGGTCTTCGTAAAAAATTCTTATAGTATTTGCAGTAAGTGCTTCAAAAATGACAGAATTAGCTTATCACAATGATTGTGATACAGCTAGACATCATCTTTTGAAGCACTTACGAGAAAAAAGGTGTTGCTCTGCGTTTTTAATCGCTATTGCAAAACCCCGGAAATTCAAGGTAATTTATTGATTTATAAGCTTTTCTTAAATTTTTTAATACCATAGATAATATATACAACATTTCCAAGAATCAACACATTTATACATCCTTTCTCGAACTTCATAACAGCCCATTAACTGGATTTAGGCTGTGGTAATTAACATTTATTTACCCGTACAAAATAGTGAAGCACAGTAAAATAATTATGTGCATAGCATTTGAAATATGCTCTTAATTTCTTTTTTAGTTAATTTACTTGTTGAACCCAGCACAACAACAGAAGCATTAGTACTTTTAAATACAATGTTTGCAGCCTTCATTAGATCAGAACCACTTATGCTTTTATACAAAGATATTTTTTTATCAATGGAATATTCAGGCATTTCTAAAATAAAATACTCATACCCAAGCTTAAAGTTCAATTCATCAGTATCATCCAATATATACCACAGGTTCTCAGTATAAAAAGGTATAGTAGTTTCAAAATCCGATTTACTAATATCTATTTTCATACTATTAAGAACTTCTACTATCAACCTTAAGCTTTCATATAGACAGTTCTTTTTTATTGAATATTTTATATGAATTACAGCAACATCTTTGTAGTCCTCAACGCTTGAATAGATATTTGATGTAAGTGCATTTTCTTCTCTTATCTTTCTTTGAAGTTTAGAACCAACACCTTCACCAAGCATACAATTTAGAAGGATTATTTCCTCCCGGCTTACTAACTTATAGTCAACATCAAAAGAAATGTTAACATCAAGATAATTACCATTAATATTAACAAAATTTATATCTGGGCTTCGTTGGTTAGGTTTTATTTTTATCTCGCGAGACAAGCATTTTTTTAATGAACTCTCAAAAATAATGCTGCTTAATTCTGAATTAATTAAGTGTATTTCATCATTTGAAATACACCCAGTAATAAAAAACGCTAGGTTATCAGGACGAAAATAACACTTTTTATATTCTACAATATCATCTAACTGCATATTTATTAAATTTTTTCTGGTACCCATTATTGAAAGAGATAAAGGACTATCTTTCCATACCGTTTCACTTACAAGTGAATCTATATTTATGTATGAATTCTTATCTTCTATCTGACACAACACAACCTGCTTTTCTTTTTCAAATTCATCCTCTTCCCATTTGACAGTATTTATAATTTCTTGAAAAAATGAGATACTTTCTTTTATAAACTTAGGTCTAATTTTCATATAAAAACGGAGAAAATCCTTATATGTAATTGCTCTAAGCGAACTTCCAATACTCTCCATCTTTGTATACAGCTCATCTTGACTCATTTTTCCCAGTCTACGAAAATGTAGATGTTCTAACAAGTGGGTAATTCCATTGTTTGAATTATTTTCGTATACTGAACCTGTCTTTATATATAATCCTAATGAAATTGAGTGAGTGTGCAAATTGGGATAATAAAAAACCTTTATTCCATTTGAAAGATAATATTCATTCATATTTACTCCTTTTTTATACAGGGAGTACATTTTTATAACGTACCCCCTGCATAGAATAGTATTCAACAGATTTATTCAGTCATATCAACAAAAGCAGTAATACAATTTGAGACTTATAGCGATACAAGTTCAATCATAGTATTTTTATAAACAATACATTAATGATTCTGAAGACCTCTATAGATTATATTTTGGTGATATACATTTAGATCATTTAATTCTTCTATTAAGTACTTATTTAAGTACATCCCTTCTATAAAATGGCTTAAAGAACTGGTATAGGCCTTCCCATACCATTCCAAGCATCCCATAGATCCTTTCCCAGCTTACCTATACCAATTATTACTCCAGAAATAACTCCAGCTTTACCAACATCTTCTTTAGTTATTCCACCACTGCTATTAGTAGATTTACTTTTGTACTTGTTTGGCGTTATTATAGGTCTTGGACCAGGCTGAGGTTTTGGTAATGTATCTATTCTTCTAACTCTATTACCTTTTGCAACTCTACTATGTTCTTCACCATCAGGATGTCCAACATTTCGTTCACGATTACCCGATGGTTGCCTGTTCTCGCTGCCTTTCCTAGGGTCTTTCCTTGATTTAAAACCAGGTTTGCTTTTTTTAGGAAAAAAACCATTTTCGTCTTCCATGTTTATTGGATTGTTATTGCAGTATATAAACAGATTGTTATACAGTAATTCATTTGAACAATTAATCACGCATTCATTATCCGCATTAACAAACCTACCCCACACCGGGTTATAATACCTGCTTTGCAAATAGTACAATCCAGTCTCGGTATCGTACCTATAACCTCTATACCTATATGGGTTCTTTTGACCTACGGTACTTGCCAAAGTACCAGTTATACTTATTAATTTACCCCATGTATCATAAGTATAGCTTAATACCTGGGTTCCGGTACTGTCAATAATTCCAATGATATCTCCCTGTGAATTTCTTACATACCAGTACACAGTTCCATTCAAGCTCATACCCACAAGGTTATCTTCACTATCATATGAATAGTAAATACTGTCCGTACCATTTGTTTCAATTTTCAAGCTGTATACAGTCCCCAAAAACATCTAAACTTTCATTTACAAAAACTTATTTTTTACAACATAGATAACAATTTTTCTATACTGTCTTTTACAGCCAAAGATGTTTCAATTTTCAATCTGCTTTTAAGTACATTTTTAACTTTTACTAATTCATTTTTCGAAAATACTTTCTCATTAATTAAATCTTTTAGTAGGTTTGCAACAGCACATCGATTCCTATAAAATCTATCATTAATTTTTTCAAGAAATTGTGATAAGTAACCTTTCTGTCCTAGTAATAGAAAAGATCTATAATAACTGATTTTTACACTATTTACTTCTTCCTTACCAAATATATACAACATTAGTTTTATTGTTTCTTCTGTGCATCCTATGTTTTTGGAAATATCAGCAACCGACATTACTGCGTAAGCTCTTACTAAAGAACTCTTATCATTTTTAGCTTTATCAATCAGCAGTGAAATTACATCCTTAGAACTACTAGGACTTAGTGAATCGCATGCATTAACCCTTACTAATTCTTCCTTATCGTTAAGTAATCTGATAAGTATCTTTTCTGTCTCAACTGTATTTGAAAACACTAAAATCTCTGCTACTCTTGATCTTACCTCACTATCTTCATCCTGCGAAAGACTATCCAGTACTTTTAAGTCATCTTTTGTATATTTATCACTTTCTTCTATTTTTCCAATTAAATCTAACTTTTCATCTATGCTCATATTTCTAAGGGTATTTTCTATAAAAATATTCAACATAATGTTCCTTCCTCGAATAATTATTTAATTTAACTCAATTTCCTACTTATAGCATTTCGAGATTCTTGTTGCTCACTGTGGCCAAAAAGTATAACTTTTTGACCACAGACTGCAATTCTGCAATAGCAACAAAGAACCATAAATGCTGAGGAAAAGTTATTAAGCTACAATTTTTTAAATATAAATCTTTTTAAAAAATTGTATAACTAGTGTATAAAGACATAAATAGTGTAACACTTTAAATGGCTGTCTTTCGTCTGAAAATCACGATTTTATTCGTGCATGAAAGTGTTACATCAATTGAGTTGTTGACCACTCGGCATAAAATTGCTCATCCTAATTAGATTCCATTCTAAAATTCATAATTATGCGTCATATGGATTACTTGAGCCAAAACAAACTGTTCCATCCTTAATTTTATAATTTTGAGGATAAAATACAGGTAATATTACTGGGCATACTTTTCTATCAAGATTATCTAGAAAGCCTTTCGCTGAAGAACCAAATCCAATTACTGCACCTTTTACAACAGTTCCAATACTAACTTTGGCTTTATTTTTACCTTTGCTTTTCCCTTCCTTTTGTCGTTTTTGAGTATTTCTAAGTTTTCTATATTTTTCTTCTGTTTGATATTTTCTCCGCTCTTCACCAGAATACGCTTTGCTTTTAGCTCATTTGCATCAATGCTTGCTCCCATTTTGTAGCTCAACACCTATGGATGTTCTCTTGTCATAGCATATTCTTGAATTATTTTTCTTTTATAAAAAACAGCTTGTCTTTCAGCTTGTTTATCTGAAAGTATAACGTTATTAATCCATTGATAATAGTGAGTTAATTCATGAATAAGTGAACACAAAACCGCTGCTATAGCCTCGTCTTTACCATATTTCAGCTCTATATCCTTAATATCTCCAGTAGCAATAGATATATAAGGTTCAACCATTTTGTCATAAGGTTCAAAAAACTTTGCAGATACCAACTCACCTAATTGGGTTTTTAGATATCTAGATGATTTAAAATATACCGGAACTCTTATCGGAAAATAATATTGACTTCTTAACCAATTTGCAAATTCAATACAAGCTCTCCTTACTTCACAATCTACACCTTTTTGAAAATTAAGTCTCAGTCCTGTTCTTAAATTATATTTTTTAGTTTCAATATAATTTTGCCAGTTCTTACTTTTCCATATATTCATATAATTAACTCCTTGAAATCTCAAATTATAAGACGGCACGCCATATGTTCTCTATTTTATGTTTCAAAAGGAATTCATAAACTAATAGATTAACAAACTTTGTACCGTCTCCAAATTATTATTATTAATATTTTCTATGACCTTTTTTACTTGGTGAATGTTTATTTAGCGGCTTTATCCTTTTGTTGGGGTTTGGTTTCCAATTTTTATCATCACCTTTTTTCGCTTCTTTGCGCTCACGACCTTGCTTTTTTTGATTTGGTCTTGCATATGGGTCTTGCTTGGTATTTTTTCTCGCTTGATTTACCATAGTCCCAACAGTAATTCCAGATATTACAGCTGTAGAAACACCTGCAACAACAGGAACCCATGATGGAGCTGTTGCAACTGCTGCTGCAACCAGTGGAATAACATTTCCATCTGGATCATCATGATTAACCGGGTTGTTTAAACAA
>CAZLZR010000032.1:0-51563 GCA_964564015.1 uncultured Acetivibrio sp. | reverse complement strand
GTTTTTTGGAGCTTGAAAAATAAAATGGGCTTGCCGTTAAGGAAGCCCTAATTAAGTCTGTAAAAAAAAAGATAAGAAAACTGATATTTCCTTTAAAAAATGAAAAAATCAGTACTATAAGAAGTGCACCATTAATAATTTCAATTATTTATTTGGCTTTTGGCTGTTCGTGGATATTCTACTCAGATAATCTTATAACCAGATATGCATCAAATGATGTAAATTCATTAAAGAATTTGCAGACCTATAAAGGTTGGTTGTATGTATTTTTTACTGCTGCTCTGCTATTTATTATGGTTAAAAGTCTTGTGAAAATTATAATGATAAAAGAAGAGTCGAGAGAAAGGAACTATGAAAAGCTTTTAGAGTCAGAACGTAAACTAAAGGAAAGTATGAAGGAGTTGGAAAAGCTTGTGTATTGCGATTTTTTAACAGGTCTTCCTAATAGAAGATTTTTGCTTGAAAAAATTGAAAATATAATAAAAACAGCAGATAACAACTCAAAATTCTCTTTTTTATTTCTTGATTTGGATAATTTTAAAATGGTAAATGATATTTTTGGGCATGATTATGGGGACAAGCTATTGAAAATGATTGCCTCAGAGCTTAAAAGCTGTATTCATGAGGGTGATATTGTAGGACGCCTTGGAGGAGATGAATTTCTAATACTCCTTGGTAATACATACAGTACAGATGAAATCGAAAGAAAAGCAAAAAATATTATAAATCTGTTTTCAAGGCAATGGAACTTGTGCGGCAAAGAGTTTTTTATAACCGCTAGTATAGGTGTGGTCATATATCCTAATAATGGTACCGATTTGCAAACCCTATACAAGAATGCCGATACCGCAATGTATCAGGCCAAGGAGAAGGGAAAAAACTGCTTTTTGTTTTTTAATCAGAGCATGAATGATAAGGTCTCTAAAAAAATGGAAATGGAAAACAAGATAAGGAAAGCAATAAAAAACAGAGAGTTTGTGGTTTATTACCAGCCTCAACTTGATATTGAAACATTTGAAATAAAGGGAGTTGAGGTACTTGTTAGGTGGAAACATCCTACTGAGGGAATAATAGAGCCGGCAAATTTCATCCAGATAGCTGAAGATTCCGGTCAGATTGTTGAAATTGATCAGTTCGTAATGCAAACCGCCTGCAAACAACTAAAAGCTTGGATAGATTCAGGTATTAAGCCTATTACCATTTCTGTAAATTTGACAAGTAAAGAATTTATGCAGGAAA
The DNA here is from genome assembly GCA_964564015.1 of uncultured Acetivibrio sp. Classification (GTDB taxonomy): domain Bacteria; phylum Bacillota; class Clostridia; order Acetivibrionales; family Acetivibrionaceae; genus Acetivibrio. Next base: position 50,324 of record CAZLZR010000032.1, on the reverse strand, counting down.
ACTTTTTAATAGTATTAAATGAAATTGTTAATAATACGGGAATAGAGGCCAACTATCTTGAACTTGAAATAACCGAGAGGCTGGTTATGAAAGATTTGGATATTGCGTTGGGTATATTGAAGGAATTAAAGGCAATTGGGGTAAAAATATCCCTTGATGATTTTGGAACGGGATATTCTTCATTAAATTATCTAAAAAGGCTGCCTATTGATACTATTAAGATTGACAAATCATTTATGAATGAAATTACCGAAGACTCAAAGGAAGAAGCAATAGCAGAGACCATAATAGAGCTTGCTCATAAGATGAATTTAACTGTTATTGCAGAGGGGATTGAAACAATAAAACAGTTGGAGTTTATAAAGGAACATAAATGTGATAAAGCACAAGGTTATTATTTCAGCAAGCCAATTCCTGTTGATGAAGTTGAAAAGCTACTTTTATTTTCTTCCGAATATAAATCCTGAATCATCTATAATGTTTTAAATATAAAGGCTATTAATTAGGGGTGGATCACTGATTTTTATAATCAATGAACCACCCCTGTTTAACCTAATTCATTAGCACTTGGTTTAACTTAGTTCATTAGCACTTGCTTTAAAGCATCATAAGCGGGTTTTGGATTTAAATTACTATCATAAATCAAACCTCTGCCGGTTCCCGGGAAAGTCCCTGGAATCCAGGAATATTTATCTGTAAAGCCCCAGAATACAAATGTTTTAACATTGTCATTTCTCAGGCAAATTTCCATCAATGACTTGTAGTTGTTTGCCTGTGTCTGGAAGCCTGAACTTTGACTTTCTGAATCATTCATGCGAATATCAAGCTCAGTAATTGATACCTGTACTCCAATAGCTGCATATCTCTTGATATTCTGTTCAATAGCTGCAAATTGGGAAGAACTCATGCCATTGATAAAGTGACATTGGAAGCCTACTCCATCAATTGGAATACCTCTCTCCTTCATGCTTTTAATCATGTTAAAGGCTGTATTGGACTTCGCACCCATATCTTCTATGTTATAATCATTATAGAAAAGAAGTGCATCAGGATCAGCCTTTCTTGCGGTTTGGAAGGCGATGTCAATAAAATCATTACCAATCTTATTTGTCCATACACTCCTTCTAAGACCATTACCACTATCGTCACAAGCTTCGTTTACAACGTCCCATTCTGCAACCTTTCCTTTATAATGTTCCATTGTTTTGGTGATATGGTTATTCATTGCTGCAATCAGTCCATCACGACTTCCGTTCCAATTTTGCATCCAGGATGGGATTTGAGCATGCCATACAAGAGTATGTCCACGCACCTTCATATTGTTGCTTTGAGCAAAATTAACCAATTTATCGCCGTTACTGAAGTTGAAACTATTTTGTGAAGGCTCGATAGCGTCAACTTTCATTTCATTTTCGGCTACAACCATTCCAAATTCACTTTTAAGAATGTTTTCATAAGTTGAACCTGTCTGACCATAGAACCATTGACTGTTAACGCAGGTTCCCAGTGTTAATCCCTTGGCAGCAGCCAATTGGTACAGGGAAGTTCCCTGAGGAGGTGGAGCACTTGTCTTAACAGGGGTTGGTGTTACTTTTGAAGTTGCTGTAGCTGTAGGGTTTGTACCTTGTCTTGGGAAAGAGGATATCATACCTAATAAATATTGTTTAACATAAGCAAAGTCTATAGAGTTTACCTGTCCATTTGCGTCAACATCAGCATTTGAAAGATTTGCTCCTGTAAGTTTGGCATTACCTAGCAAATGTAATTTAAATGCTCCCAAGTCAAGAGAATTGATTTTTCCATCGCTGTTTACATCTCCTAAACTGGTTGAGATATTCTCTCCGACGAATGTAAACCAATCAATATTCAAATAATTTGAAAACACCAAATACACATCATTTACCCCTGTAACGTTGCTTATATCACAGGTTTGTTCCTGATATGTATTCCAATCGCCTGTAGATGCAATAGGTAATGTACCTATTAGCGTACCGGATGGGCTATTTAGTCTTATTTCTATATTTGCAGTAAGTTCATCCGCAACAAGTGCCTTGAATGAAGTCGCTCCACTACCGAAATCAATATTTTTATATACTACATAATCACCTTTTGTAACATAGCCTAAACCTTTTCCGGTTTCAGTAGTTATTTCTTGAATTTGTGCAGCATTAATATCGTTATACTCTTCAGCTTCTATTTTTGTAAAAGCAGACCTTTTAGCAGCTGTGGCAGTAGGTGCGGCAGGTGCAGTTGAAGTTGGGGTGCTTGTTGACGTATCTTTAAATAAATCAGGTAATATGTTATAAATGTACTCATTAATCCAACCCCACCAATGTGTACCACCATTAGCTACCATAAAATAGAAGTTGCCTTCATTTATATCGGATGAGTATATAAAAGTATCTGTTAATTTTTTCATGGCGTCCATTTGAGGTTTCATGTTGGGATATGCAATATCGTCACTCCCTGAAGCACAGAACAGTTTGAAGTCTTGAGGTGCTTTATAACCTGAATTCTTTGCTACATTTGCCAGATACTGTGCTGTTTCAGTGGGTTTACTGCTTCCGGCTGTGGAACCTAGTGCCCAACAGTCACCGCTTAATGGGATAAAATATTTAATATAATCAAGGCAATTTATATATGCATACCAAGTGCATACCGAACCTATTGAGAATCCGCCAAAGGCCCTGTGCTCCCTGGAAGCCTTCATATCCGCAGTGCTTTTAGATTTTAAATAGGTATTATATTTGGTTTCAACCAAAGGAATAAGTGTACTGGTCAATTCCTCATGGAAACCCGCCACATCATTTTTACCTTTGTTAAATGTAGGGGTAACAAATATTGCAGGTTCAATATCTCCATTTGCAATCATATTATCAATTATCACTTTTAATTCCTTGTTCTGACCCGGTCCGCCGAATAGCAAATTTTCATCTTCGCCGCCACCGTGCATCAGATATACAACATTGTACTTTTTGGAAGTATCAGACTGGTTATAGCCATACGGGAGATAGACATTAAAATATTTAAGATCGCTACCAAAAGTATAACTTAACTTTTCAATAGAACCTTGCTTTGAGCTATTGGTTTTGTAGCCTGAAGGAAGTGATTTGAATATTTTTTCACTAGCTGCAGATACCGATAGATCAAAAGTGCCTAAAATGCCAAAAACCATGATGACTGACAAAATAAAACACAATTTCTTTACAAAATCTTTTTTCCGAAACATTATACAATCCTCCTATAAAATTAATTTATTATTTCCAAAGATTTCGAATCTCTCTTTATTCAAATATTCGTAAATCACATGGTTTTTCGTATGGAATTAATAAAATTTATTTATAGTTTTCTGAAGGAATGTTGTAAATAGAAATAAGGATACAAATTTGGCATGGTTTTGTTATAATTATATAGAGATAATGCACCAAGCTAATACATGCAGAGATTACTGTAAAATTAAGGAATATTAATGCATTTTATCTCGTAAATCATGCATTATGTCAGAAATTATTGGTATTTGCATAAATATGTATATAATATGAAGTGAAATTTAATTAATTAATGGGGTGAAAGTGTTAATGTCGAACATGTCTGTTAATATCAAATCGATTGAGGAAATTAAAGCAAGGGTTGAAAAGATATATAGAGAAGTTGGTAGTATTGAAAATAGCCTTTCATCTATAAGAAATTCATTAGATTCTGATATTAGGAACCGAAATGGTATTGATACAAGTTTTCAGAAGGTTCAGAATGAGATTGTTGAAGAAGAAATGAAGCTTAAAAAAGCGGGAAGTTTATTGGAAAGTGCTATTGATAGCTATCAAGAAGCAGAACGAACCCTTATAAAAGAATTGGACAAGTTGAGCAATAATTTAAAGCCGGAAAAGAAAGATAATACTCCTAAATTTGACGGTGCTATTTCGTTAAATAGTCCAAAGGTGGGAAAAGCTGTTTTTCTCTCGAGTATAATGTTCAAATTTAATACATTTGGTATTGCCAAGTTCGATAAAATATTGAATGATCTATTTGACAAGACCTTTAACGTAGGTAATAAGCATGTGGAAGAACCTGTTACAGTTAAATCAGGAATACCTCCACTAAGTGGAGTGTTGGTATATAATATTGAAAAATATGATCTGGAAGTATTACTTATGCAAAAGAGATTGAATGAATTGGGGTATACTGACAAGAATGGTAATAAACTTAAGGAAGATGGTTATTTTGGATCAAATACCCTTTTTGCAGTAAACAAGTACAAAGAAGACTACGGGTTGTGGAATTACGGAGAATATAAAGGTAAAGTGGGCCAAACAACATGGGAGCATATGTTCACTAATGTTAAAGTTCCTTATAGTCCGGGCGGTAATGCGACAAGTGATAAAACAGGTATTACTCCAGGAGGAACATTAATCGAGCCGAAGCCAAACCCTGGAAATAGCAATAATAATCAATATGATACATATACTGTAAAGTCAGGGGATACATTAAGTGCTATTGCAAGAAGATATGGTACTACAGTTGCAGAACTTGCAAAAATCAATAATATAGCTAATGTAAATTTAATAAGTGTTGGCCAGATTATAAAAATACCAAAATCTGCGGGTGGACTTCCGAGTTCGTCAACAGTGCCAAAGGATACAACACCGCCAAGTGCCTCAACACCCCCAAGTACATCAACACCGCCTTCCGGAGAAGGGCTTACATACAATACAAATGGAAATGTAAGCAGTACAGCAGCTTGTGTGCCTGTTAAACCTATTGTTATGAATACCGGTGAAAGAAGTGCGGAAAATTATAGTGCTGTAATAGACCAGTTTAATGTAGCCACCAACCCACGTTATAAAATCAGGGATACAAATGGTGACGGGGTTGATGATACATTCTGTAATATCTTTGGATGGGATGTTACTGTGGCCATGGGAGCAGAATTGCCTCACTGGGTAGATAATAAAACAAATCAGCCTTACACCTATGATTCATCAAAATCCTATAGTCAAAATGCTCAGGTTGCCCATGAGTTGAATGCAAATAGTGTGGCTGATTGGGTTAAAAATTATGGTTCCAATTATGGATGGAGAGCTGTTACAAGGGAAGAAGCACAGGCAGCAGCCAATTTGGGAAAACCAACCATAGGAGTATGGAAAAACACAGGTGGAATTGGTCATGTTATCGTGGTAAGGCCAAATTTGACAAATGACGGAGAGATACATATTGCACAAGCCGGAGCAAGTAATTATAATGATGGTGTACTAAGTAATCATGCTAGTTCAAAGTTTAGAGATGGAGTATTATTCTATGTTCATGATTAAGAATTATTTTATTCTTTGTAATGGTGAAGGGTGGTTATTATAAATGAAGAGAATTATAATATTGTTGCTTTTCGCATCTTTCTTGTTGGTATCATGCGTGAAAACGAACAATATCCAGACCGATCCTGTTGAGACAGGGAAAGTAAATGAAATTCAGAATATAACTAGCCTGTTCAGGATATGTCAAGATGAGAAATGGGGTTATATAGATAGTGATGGACAGGTAAAAATTGAACCGCAGTTTGAGTATGCCGGGGATTTTTTTGAAGGTAAGGCTGCAATAAAGCAGGGTGATAAGTATGGCTATATTGGTGAGACCGGGTCTATTGTTATTGAACCGAAGTTCTTTGAAGCATATGCTTTTGCCGAAGGAATGGCAAGCTATTGGGAAGATGAGAGTTATAAGTTTGGATATATCAATGAAAAGGGTGAAGTTGTAATAGAACCGGCATTTGATTATGCGGATAGATTTAAAGAGGGACTTGCACTAGTTAAAGTAGGTGATAAGTATGGTTATGTGGATAAAAACGGAAATATGGTAATAGAGGCTGAATTTGACTATGGGCGCGGTTTTTCAGAAGATATGGCTAATGTAATATTAAATGGTAAATCAGGTTATATTAATAAGGAGGGAGATTTTGTAATTGAACCTACCTTTGATGGAGGCGAAGGTGGATTTCTAAATAACGGTAATTTCTCCGACGGATTGGCACCTGCAAAGTCCCTTGACAATGACAAGTGGGGATATATAAATAATAAGGGTGAATATGTGATACCGCAAAAGTATGATTATGCTTCAGATTTTTCTGAGGGGCTGGCCGTAGTATCTTCTGATGGTGGTTTTGGATATATTGATGGGGAAGGCAAAGTTGTAATAGAAATGAAGTATAGCGAAGCATATCCCTTTTCAGATGGCTTGGCAATGGTAAAAGTAACGGATGATTATTATGGATATGCTTACATAGATAAAGAAGGGAACATGGTCACAGAGCCCATTTATGCACGGGAGGCAGGGACACAGATAGCATTCAAGGATTTTAGCAATGGTGTTGCAAGGGTTTTTGCAAAGGAATATTTGTGGGGATATATAAACAAAACGGGAAAACTAATCTGGCACATGCAGAATCAACCTATGAACTAAAACCGGATTATGCGGAAGCTTACTATGAAAAGGGATTGCTGCTGCAAAGAACCGGTAATTTTGATGTTTTTAGATTTGTATACAATCAATACAAAAATATGCTATAATCGGAACGGAGTAATTAAATTGTTTTCAGATAAAAAGAAATACTGTGAAAGCATTTGACGATATAGAAGGGAATTTATAATTATCAAAGGAGAAAAGACATGAAAGGGATTGTACTTGCCGGTGGCTCCGGCACTAGATTATATCCTCTTACCACAGTGACTTCCAAGCAATTGTTGCCTATTTATGACAAGCCAATGATTTATTATCCCTTGTCCGTTTTGATTAGCGCAGGTATACGAGATATTTTAATCATATCCACACCTCAGGATACGCCAAGATTTGAAAAACTGTTGAAGGATGGAAAACAGTTCGGTATGAATATTACATATAAGGTACAGCCTAGTCCGGATGGACTGGCACAGGCCTTTACACTTGGTGAAAGCTTTATTGGTAATGATACTGTAGCCATGGTATTAGGTGATAACATATTTGCAGGACATGGATTGAACGAGAAGCTTAAAAAGGCCGTTTTTAATGCGGAGAATGGCAAAGGAGCTACTATCTTCGGATACTTTGTCAGTGATCCGGAACGATTTGGAGTAGTGGAATTTGATGAAAATGGCAGGGCTGTGTCAATTGAAGAGAAGCCTGAAAAACCAAAATCCAATTACTGTGTTACGGGATTGTATTTCTATGATAACAGGGTTGTGGAGTATGCAAAGAATCTGAAACCATCCGCTCGTGGTGAGTTTGAAATTACCGATCTAAACCGTATTTATCTTGAAAATAAGGAATTGAATGTGGAGTTGCTGGGGCAAGGTTTTACATGGCTTGACACCGGCACACATGATAGTCTTGTGGAAGCCACTAATTTTGTGAAAACGGTAGAAAATCATCAGCATCGTAAGATTGCATGTTTGGAAGAACTTGCCTATCTGAACGGATGGATAGATAAGGATCAGCTGTTGACAGTTATTGAGCCCTTGAAGAAAAACCAATATGGAGAATACCTGATGGATGTCCTGAGCGGAAAGTTTATTACCAGATAAGTTATATGCTGCCAGTGATAGAGCAATGTGTATAGACAACAGTCGTTAACAACAAAACTAAGAGAAGGGAATTGAATATTATGACAATTATAGTGACCGGCGGTGCGGGGTTTATAGGTAGCAATTTTATATTTCACATGATGAACAAGTATCCAAACTACCGAATAGTATGTTTGGATTGCCTTACATATGCGGGTAACCTGTCTACACTGGCTTCTGTAATTAATAATCCAAACTTTAGGTTTGTAAAGGCAAATATTGTCGATAGAGAAGTGGTGTATAATCTTTTTGAAGAAGAAAAACCGGACATTGTAGTTAACTTTGCAGCCGAATCTCACGTAGATCGTTCTATTGAAAACCCGGGTATTTTTCTGGAAACTAATATTTCCGGAACGGCTGTTTTAATGGATGCCTGCAGGAAATTCGGTATCACTCGTTACCATCAGGTTTCCACAGATGAGGTGTATGGTGATTTGCCGCTGGATAGACCGGATTTGCTCTTCACTGAGGATACGCCTATTCATGCAAGCAGTCCGTACAGTTCTTCTAAAGCTTCGGCAGATCTTTTAGTTCTTGCATATCATAGAACTTATGGCCTTCCGGTGACCATAAGCCGTTGCTCCAATAACTATGGACCGTATCATTTTCCTGAGAAGCTGATTCCTTTGATGATTATAAACGCACTTAATAACAAACCCTTGCCTGTATACGGAGAGGGGTTGAATGTTCGTGATTGGCTGTATGTTGAGGATCACTGTAAGGCAATTGACTTGATTATCCATAAGGGCAAAGTTGGTGAAATATACAACATTGGCGGACATAATGAAATGAGGAATATTGATATTGTAAAGATTATCTGCAAGGCTTTGGGCAAGCCTGAGAGTCTCATTACTTTTGTGACGGATAGAAAAGGTCATGATATGCGTTATGCCATAGATCCTACAAAAATATATAACGAATTGGGATGGTTTCCGGAGACAAAGTTTGAGGAGGGTATACGGAAGACTATTCAATGGTATCTTGATAATAAGACATGGTGGGAACCAATTATTTCCGGCGAATATCAGAAATACTACGAGGAAATGTATGGCAATCGTGAGAATGTTTAATTTATATAGTTAATAGATGAGGATGATGGGATGAAGGTCTTTGTAACAGGTGTTAAGGGTCAATTAGGACATGATGTTGTAAATGAACTTTTAAAAAGGGGACATGAAGCTATTGGAGTGGACATTGAAGAAATGGACATAACTGATGGTTTAAATGTTGAAAAAGTCATTACAAAAGCTGATCCGGATGGAGTTATTCACTGTGCTGCATGGACAGCTGTGGATTTGGCGGAGGATGAGGATAAGGTCAGTAAGGTTCGCTTGGTGAATGGGAACGGTACTGAAAATATTGCTAAAATATGCAAAAAATTAGGCTGCAAGATGATGTATATATCCACTGACTATGTATTTGATGGACAGGGTACAAGGCCATGGGAGCCGGATGATGCCAGGAAGCCTATTAATATTTATGGTCAGACAAAATATGAGGGCGAATTGGCGGTGGAAAAGTGGCTGGACAATTACTTCATCGTCCGGATTTCATGGGTGTTTGGACTTAATGGAAAGAACTTTATTAAGACCATGCTGAATTTGGCAAAAAACCGTGATACCGTGACTGTGGTAAACGATCAGGTTGGAAGCCCGACATACTGCTATGACTTGGCAAGGTTGTTGGTGGATATGGTGGAGACCGAGAAGTTTGGCCGCTATCATGCTACTAATGAAGGAATGTGTTCCTGGTATGAATTTGCTTGTGAGATATTCAGACAAGCCGGAGAACTTGGACATGAGGAGTGTGCGAAAGTTTCTGTTGTTCCGGTGAGTAGTGATGCCTATCCTACGAAGGCGAAAAGACCCAATAACAGCCGTATGAGCAAGAAGAAGCTTACGGAAAATGGATTTGAGAGATTGCCTTCCTGGCAGGATGCACTCAGCCGTTATCTCAAAGAGATTGGGTATTAAGGAGATGATTATATGGGGAAGATTAAGGTGAGCAATTGCCCTATTAAAGGGCTTTATATTATAGAACCTGCGGTTTATGGAGATAGCAGAGGGTATTTCATGGAGACGTATAATCAGCGTGATATGCATGAAGCCGGAATGGATATGGTGTTTGTTCAAGATAACCAATCAATGAGCGTTAAAGGAGTACTCCGTGGACTTCACTTCCAGAAAAAGCACCCTCAAGGTAAACTGGTACGTGTGATAAGTGGTTCGGTTTTTGATGTGGCTGTTGATCTTAGAGCTGATAGCAAGACTTTTGGACAGTGGTATGGTGTGGAGCTGACAGCGGAGAATAAAAAGCAGTTTTATATTTCTGAAGGTTTTGCACACGGTTTCCTGGTTTTGTCTGACACGGCGGAGTTTTGCTACAAGGTAACGGACTTCTATCAGCCTGAAGATGAGGGCGGCATAGCCTGGAACGATCCAAAGATCGGTATTAAGTGGCCCACAGTAGAGGGGAAATATAACGGTACTGCATCTTCGGAAGGATATATGCTTGCAGACGGTACAAAGCTGAATTTAAGCGAAAAAGATCAAAAGTTGATGGGGTTGAAAGATACATTCCAGGTTTAACAACTCCGGATAGTGTGATTTGAACAGTTCAGAGACATTGTGCTATCGACTTAAGTCGGTGGTCAATGTATGCCTTGATAAAATTAGCTTGAGACAAACAAAACAGACCAGCCGATACTTGGGGGAATTATGAAAAATGTTTTTATTATAGGATCTAAAGGTATTCCGGCAAAATATGGAGGCTTTGAATCTTTCGTTGAAAACCTGACCTTAAATCAGATTAATTCAAATATAAAATATCATATAAGTTGTAGGTGCGACAAAACAGGTGTTTTTGAGCATAACGGAGCCAGATGTTTTAACGTGAAGGTTCCGGGTATTGGTTCTGCAAAAGCAATATATTATGATATTGTAGCCTTAAAAGAATGCATAGAATTCATAAGAAAAAATAAGATAACACAGCCTGTTATATATATATTAGCTTGTAGGATTGGTCCGTTTATCGGCAGGTATAAAAAGCAGCTGAAACTTCTTGGCGGAAAATTGTATGTAAACCCTGACGGAAATGAATGGAAGAGGGGAAAATGGAACTGGTTTATAAGGCAGTACTGGAAATTGTCAGAGCATTTTATGGTGAAGAATGCCGATTTGTTGATATGCGACTCGAAAAATATACAAAAGTATATACAGGATAAATACAGTAAATTTAATCCCCATACTACGTTTATAGCGTATGGTGCATATACGGACAAGGCGTTGCTTGAGGACGATAATACTAGGTTGATGGGTTGGTATAAGGAAAAAGGCATAAAACCAAAGGGGTATTATCTGCTGGTAGGAAGATTTGTGCCTGAAAATAATTACGAGACTATGATTAGAGAGTTTATGAAATCGAGTACGGAAAAGGATTTTGTCCTTATTACCGATGTCAGTAACAATAAGTTGTACGAAAAGCTTAAGAATACTACCGGCTTTGATACCGATAAAAGGATTAAATTCGTTGGGACTGTATATGATGCTCAGATGCTCAAGAAAATCAGAGAGAATGCGTATGGGTATATTCATGGGCATGAAGTTGGCGGGACAAATCCGAGCCTTTTGGAGGCACTTGGAAGCACAAATTTAAACCTGCTTTTGGATGTGGGTTTTAACCGGGAGGTTGGTGAGGACGGGGCTTTGTATTGGTGCAAGAAAGAGGGTTCGCTATCAAAGCTGATTGACGAGGTAGATGGTTTTGATGAAGCCAGAATTGCCGACTATGGAATTAGGGCGAAGAAACGTATCAGCGATTTCTATAGCTGGGATTACATAGTTTCCGAGTATGAGAAATTATTTCTGAAGGGAGATAAATAATGAATCTTATAGTATTTCCTTTTCATGATTATAAAAAGTGGTTGAATGAAGGTTTTAGAACCAGGGATGCTCATCTTTTTGAGCATTTTGTAAAAAGTGACAGAGTTGAAAAAGTGCTAGTGGTGAACCGTCCGGTGTCTCTTGCCGAGGTTTGTATAAAGAGAAGGGACTGGAGAACGGCAAAAGGGAACATAGAGATTAGCGGCAAGAATTATCAGGTGTCAAAGTTTAGTGATAAGACCTATTGCATAGATTTCTTTTCCAGGGACTTTTTAAAAGTGGTGTTGGAACGGAAAAATTGGTGGTACTCGGCATTCAACAACATTGAGGTGATTAACGCCATTGATAATACAATAAAGCACCTTGGCATGAAGGACACGGTGTTGTTGTTGCAAAACCCTATGGCGATTGGTGCTGTTGAAAGAATAAGCGCAAATTTACTGGTGTTTGATGCTATAGATAATTGGCTTCATCATCCTCAGATGCAGGAAAGCCGGGAGCTTATAAAAAGGAATTATGAAATTATCGAACAAAAAGCCGATATAATCTTAACAGTGTCCGATGAACTGAAAAAATTATTTCCTGATAACACCAATGTAAACTGGATTTCAAACGGTGTGGATAAGGATTATTTTAAAAAGTCCTTCAGCAAAATGAAGAACGACCATCCTGTAATCGGATATGTGGGGAAAATACAAGAAAGGGTTGACTTTGACCTATTGGAAAAATGTCTGGTAAAGTACCCGGACAACAAATTTGTTATAATAGGCCCGGCGTATGCACAAAAAGACAAGATTTCCATGTTGAAAAGAAAATATGGTAATATTAGTTTTAGAGGAGATATTCATTATAATAACCTTCCTGATGAAATGCAGAAAATTGACATTGCAGTAATTCCCCATAAGGTGGATGAATTTACAAACAGCATGAACCCATTAAAGCTTTATGAGTACCTGGCGGCAGGAAAACCAATTGTGACAACTAAAGTTGCGGGAACAGACAATATTTCGCCTTTTGTCTATGTGGCAGATACGAATGATGATTTTATTGTCAAGCTTGAACAGGCAATGAACGAATACAGAAATAATCCTGATATTTTACAACAGACAGCCTTGAGTTTACCTGACGAATTTTTATGGAGTAAAAAGGTTGGGCAGATTCTTGAACTTTTTGAAAAGGGATTAAAAGCGAAAGGAAATAACTTGGGATGAATCAGATTAGAGTGCTTCATGTCACGGAAAAATTACAAGCCGCAGGAATTGAAAGCTTTATAATGAATATGTACAGAAATGTTGACAGGAACAAAATACAGTTTGATTTTATGGTTATGCGTGATGAAAAGGAATTTTATGATGAAGAGATAGCTTCAATGGGAGGACGCAAATTTACAATCAATATTTCAAAAAATATTAATGTGTTTAAGCGAATTATATTGGAAAGCATTCAATTAAAAAAATTTTTGAAGTCCAATAAATACGGCGTTATACATGTACACTCAGGAACTCCCTTGAGGATTTTTTATCTTGTGGCGGCAAAATTGGCAGGAGTTAAATCGAGAATATATCATTCCCATAGTGCAGATATCATTGGGAAAGAGAAAAGTAAAAAAGTGATATACAGGCTTTTAAAATCACTTTTTCCATTGTTTGCAACCCATTGTTTTGCGTGTTCTGATGCGGCTGCTAGATGGATGTATACTGAGAGTGTGTTTAGAAGCAACAAGGTGGTGGTTATCCATAATGGAATTGATACTACAAAGTTTCAGTTCAGTGAAAGCATTAGAGCTCAGTATAGAAGAGAATTGGGACTTGAAGAAAAGTTTGTTGTTGGGCACACCGGAAGGTTTAACGAACAAAAGAACCATAGATTTATAATTGAGGTCTTCAGCAAGATTGCCCAAAAGTCGGAGAATGCGGTACTGATGCTGATTGGTACAGGGGAGCTGGAGGCGGAGATAAAAGAAAAGGTAATAGGGTATAATTTACAGGACAAGGTTAGGTTTTTGGGAGTGAGAGATGATGTTGGCAATTTACTCCAGGCAATGGACGTCTATTTTATGCCTTCAAAATACGAAGGTCTACCTGTAGCCGCTGTGGAAGCCCAATGTACCGGTTTGCCCTGTGTGTTTTCCGATAATATTACCGATGAAGTGGCATTGATAAAACAGGTGAAATTTCTGGCTTTGGATGATAGTATTGATAAGTGGGCAGATGCTGTTTTGGCTGATTTGAAGTTAAACAGGAAGGATGCCTGCCATGTGGTAAAAACATCTGGGTATGATGTTAAGGACGCGGCTTTGAAGTTGTCTAAATATTATATTCAATAAAAGAGGAAGTTATGGGAGATAGTGTAGTGTTTAAAGTACGTAAGAATGGGATTGCATATATTTTATTCATGTTTTGTAGCCTGTTGGTTTCACAACCTGCACTTATAGGTAATATCCCTGGGAAAATCAAATATGTTATAGGCACTATAATAATTCTGATTGCATTGTGTAGTTCTGTGAAATATGGATTTATGAAAATAAGACATAGAGATATGTATTACTTCTCCATATGTGTTTTGCCCTATGTTATAATTCTTATTTACACTATATTTCAGACTTTAATATTAAGACGACCGGATTTTATAGATTCTCTGACAACAATACTATATTGGATAATTCCCATAATGGTAATGCAAAGTGCTATAATTTTACTGGGAGATAAGGCTGTTGACTACACATTTTATGCAATGGCCGTAAATTATCTGGTATGCTTATTGGTGTTCTTTTATAGGAACGGTATTGACGGTATAATTAATTTTTTCGAATACGCTACAGCGTATGGAAGCATATTGGAAACTCACGAACTGACCTTGACTATGGGAATGATAGTTTTATATTATTTGCTTTTTGATCAGGGCAATAAAAAGAAAAGGAGAAGGAAGTTGTTCTTATCTTCCATCATTTTTTTGATGGGATTTAAGCGTATTGCAATATTAAGTTTACCCATAGCAGTAATAGCGTTTTGGTTTGCTAACAGGAGGAGTTATCGTGCTTCAAGACGTGCAGTATACCTGATGTCTGTGGGGGGATTGGGAATATTTATCCTGTACATTTATTTGATAAGTTCAGGGTATCTAATGTATTTTGTTGAATTGTATGATATCGAAACTATGAGTAGAATGGCTGCATATGAGTATTTCAGGGCGTATTATGAGATATCTCCTTCCTTTATGGGACAAGGAGTAGGTTTTGTTATGAGGGAACTTGCATCTGTAGGAAGTCAATTGTATGGAATTGGCGATTTGCATAATGATGTGTTGAAAATGTATATTGAATTGGGCTTTATCGGTTCCTTTTTATTTTTTATTAACATGATTATTTTTCAGACAAATAGGTTATTTAAGAAGTTTAATTACGAAGTTGGTGTAAAATATTTCACACTGGTGGTTTATACGCTGGTGCTTTGTTTGACTGATAATATTCTTAGGTATAGCACCTACTTGATAGTATTATTTATGATACCCTATGTAAATTATATGACGACAAAAAACACAAGTCCGGATAGAGGTTGAGAATAGTATTTGGAGTTGTTTGGGAGTGTAAAGATGGAGAATAGGCTATTGAAAAAGAGTATATTTTATTTTGTTGGAAGTATTTCATCCAAGCTGATTTCAGCCGTGATGATTCCAATTTATGCATTTTTTGTAACCGCCGAGAGTTTGGGGGATTATGATTTTGCACAGACGGTTATGTTTGCACTGGCTCCGGTTGTTTTTCTGGAAATAAAGGAAGCTATATTAAAATATACTATTTCTGAAAATGACAAGTTCGAAAGAGAAAAGATTATTTCCACCAGTGCGGTATTTACAATTGGTATAGCGCTTACTATGGGATTGTTGGCGGAAGTGTTACATATATCTAAATTGAACTATGGTTTTAATTGGTCTATAGCTATTTGCATTACTGTATTCTATTCAGTAGCGCAGATATGGCAGTTTTATGCCAGAGCTTTATCTTTCATAAAGGAATATGTCAGTGCAAGTATAATAAGCACTTTGGTGAATTTCGTATGTGTGATATTGTTTGTATGTGTATTAAGATGGGGGTTTATGGGATTAATAGCTTCTTATATAGCAGGTCAGTTAAGTGTTTTTGTTTTTCTGGAGAGTAAAATAAAAATAGTGCCTGTGGTTTTCAAAAGATCCTTTGACAAGAATATAATGCTTGAACTTATAAAATATTCATCTCCGTTAATTTTTAATTCAATAGCTGCCTGGGCTATTACCGGAGTTGGGAAAAGTATTGTCCGAATAAATTACGGAAGCGAGGCAAATGGACTGTTTTCATTTGCTCAAAAATTCAGTATGCTGGTTACGTTGCTTGGTGGAGTGATTTCAATGGCACTTGTTGAAGAAGTAATACTAAAAATCAATGATCGGGATATTGGAGAGTATTTTTCCAATGTCATATCAAAATTGCTCAGATTATTTATTTCAGCTTGCTCGCTAGCTATGCCATGTATTGCTATATTTTATAATTTTCTTGGTGGTACAAATTATCAAAGTTCATTGAGTTTAGTTCCAATCCTCTTGTTTTATGCTGTTGTTACGAATATGTCAATAAATTTAGCATCAGTTTTTCAGGCTGTTGGAAAGACAAGTGTTTTATTTTCAACAACATTAGTTGGTGCTGTAATTACCTTGATCTTAAGCATGCTGTTGGTGAAACCTCTGGGATTGGCCGGCGTAGCTTTGAGTCAGTCTGTAGGTGGATTGTCAATGTTTATACTTAGATGGAGAAGAGTTCGGCAGGTTGTAGATTTTAAGGTAAGGTATCTGCCGTTAATTATACTTGGAATTTTATATACCATAATATCATATCTTAGTGTAAATTTATATTGGATATATAGCTTTGTGATATTCATTATAGTAGCAATTGCCTGCCTTTTCATAAATAAAAAAGAAGCGGGTTTACTGGTATTGAAACTGAGAAGCTTTGTAGGGAAGAAAAATCAATGAGCTCCGGTTATGTTGGGGTAATTTATAGTTGGAGCAATTTCTCACAGTAGTATTTGTATAGGATAGGAAAAATGATATAATAGAAAGTCCACAGCTAATAAATGAAAGGATGCGCTAAATGAGTAAAAAAGTCAATCTGGCTCTTATAATATCAAGTCTTTTGGTAATTGCAATGATAATAATAATATTTGCCTTTTCTACCCAGGGAGGGCAAACCTCTGTGAGCTTGTCAGAAGAGATTGTTGATAAGCTTATTGGCAGACTTGGGCTTAAGAATTTCGTGGAGAACAATGCCTGGCTTTATGAAAAGCGAAACTACATATTCAGGAAGATTCTTCATTTCACAGAGTATGCAATACTGGCTGTGTTAATGTTTAATTCACTAAGATTGAAGAAAGTACGGCAAAGAAAAGCTTCGTTATTTACATTGTTCTTTGCATTTATAGTTGCGGCAGCAGATGAATTTTATCAGAGTCATATACCCGGGAGATCCCCCCGTATAATAGATGTTTTTATTGATACATCGGGAGCGGTTATTGCCATTTTGAGCATATTGTTTTGTACGAAACTTTTGGCCAAATTCAAAAAAGATGGAGCATACTAGTATGCTCCATCTTTTTTGAATACATTTATAATGGTTTTGAGAATGATTTTTAAATCAAGCCATATGGACCACTCATCTATATATTGTGTATCAAGTTTTACAACCTCGTCAAAATCTGTTATACTGCTGCGCCCGCTTACCTGCCACAGTCCGGTAAGTCCGGGCTTTATGCTTATTCTGCGTCGGTGGTAAGCTTCATATTTACTGACCTCGTCCAAGGTCGGTGGTCTTGTTCCAACAAGGCTCATATCACCTTTGAGTATATTCAGAAACTGGGGAAACTCATCGAGGCTTGTTTTCCTTAAAAATCTGCCTACTTTTGTTATTCGCGGGTCGTTCTTAATCTTGAACATCAGACCTCCGCCTACTTCATTAAGTTTTGAAAGTTCTGTCTTCTTGTTATCGGCGTCGGTGCACATAGAGCGGAATTTATAAAGTTTAAATATTCTTCCGTTAAGGCCGACCCTATCCTGTGCAAATATGATAGGCCCGGGAGAATCAAGTTTTATAGCGGCAGCAATAAATACAGAGATTATTCCTGTAATAAACAAGCCTACCAGTGCGCCGCAAATATCGATGATGCGTTTAAAACAAAGTTGGAAGCGGTTTAGAGACACTGTATGAAAGGTAAGCATAGGTAAAGTTCCGATACAGGAAAGGTGAGTTTTTGCGATCCTTAAATCATAGAGGTTAAGAACCATCCTGACAGTAATGCCCATTTCCTCACACAGAAGTACATATTGTTCTACTTCTCCGACGTAATTTTTGGGAAGGGCGAATACGACTTCATCAACAATATTTTCTTTTATTATCTCTTCGAGGTTGTTTATGTGACCAAGTATATGAGAAGATTTAACGTCTTTTGAGTCAACACGGACGTAACCGAGTATATTTAAATTCAGATTGGTTTTTTGTATATAGTTTGTAAACTGTCGGGCAACATTGGGCGAACCTACGATTATAACTCTTATAGCAGTATTTGCAAGTCGGGAGCTTCTTTTTATGTAAAATCTGTAAAAAAGTCTTTCGGAAAGAAGAAGCACAAAGGTTGATATTACATATATCACAAACAACCATCGGCTAAACATGGTTTCTTTTACAAAGAATATCATTGAAGAAAGAAAGAGACTCGATATAAATGTTGCAAATAAGGAGTTCCGGATTATTCTGTCAATGTAGCAAAAAGTAGTGGTATCATACATTCCCAAGGATCCCATGCTGAACATCCACACCGGGATAAATACAACCACAATCCAAAGATATTCTTTTATGTCACAGAGATTAGTAACTTTTGAAGCTAGAAAATAGGACACGAAATAGGATAGGAATAAAAAAGTCATATCCAACTGTAATTGGATAACATTCGTGTAAGCTTGTTTATTTAGTTTATGCATACTTCTCGCCCTCACTAATAACATAAATATACTTTAATTTATATCTATAAGGAATATTTTAACACCAAAACGTAAAAAAATAAAGAGGTTGACAAAATATTATCAACAAAAAATGTATAAAAATTCGTGTTTTGATTATAAAAAATTTGTGTTTTGTTTATAAGAACTAAAATTCTTCTGAATACTCAGATGTTAAGGTAAAAAATATGTACAAAATTCATAATATGTATGTATATATTAATATTTTCTTTTATATTACTTTAGTCTATTGACACCTGATAATTGCTTTGATAAAATTTTATATGTTACATAGAAAATAATGGGAACTACATACCTGCAATTGCATGTGGGCTATGTTTCTATATTATTATATAATTAAATTTAAGGGGGGCAAGAAATGTATAAGCTATTATCAAAGGTATTGGCTTTGCTGATTTTGGTTACATCCATAGCAAACCCGATACCTGCATTTTCAATGGCTGAGAGCATGATGGATTTATCGCTTGAAGACATTGAGCAGGCTACAGTCAGCGATGCTGTGTACACGTCTGATGTATCACTGACAGAATTACCGACACCTCTATTAACACCGACACCAACAGGTGACATTCATGGAAATGATTTCGATAGTGCGGCTTTAATTGTGGCTGATATGGAGTATATCGGAAGCATTGAGGACAGTTCGGATGTGGACTATTTTAAATTCATACCTGATGAAACGGGAATGTACTGCTTTGAAACAACAGGTACTTCCAACACCTATGGCTATTTATACAACGATAGCAGAAGTTATATTACATCAGGCTGGGACGAGGGAATTGGGAGTAATATGCTCATAACCTATAAACTTGTGGCAGGTGTGGAATATTATTTGAGACTTCACTCCTATAATTTGGTTGTTCCTTATACCTTAAAAGTGTCAAAACTTGACGATGACTATGGAAATGATTCCGCGTCAGCTTATGGTATTGAAATAGGAACCGAAGTAACCGGCAACATTGATTATGCTAATGATGCTGATTGCTTCAAGTTCACACCTACCAAGAGTGGTCCCTATAAAATTGAGAGTACGGGGAGCATTGATTTGACAGGGGCATTGGTAAGTTATAGAACAGATTACGACATAAGTGCAGAGGATAAAAAGTTCAGAATCAAATACACTCTTAATGCAAATCAGACATATTATATTTATGTTCAAAATGCCAACACAGATAAGGATTATGCAAAAACCGGAAGTTATGATCTTTTGGTAAGCCAGTTGCAAGACGATCATGGCAATAGTACAGCCAGTGCAACCTTAGTGCAGTTGGATAGTGAGTTTTCGGCCGTTTCGGAAGCAGAAAATGAAATAGATTATTTTAAGTTTACGCCTGACACAGCCGGTATGTACGCTTTTGAAAGCACCGGAACATGTGATACCTATGCTTATTTATATGATAGCAACAATAGTCAAATTGAGTATTCTAATGAAGAGGGTATAGGCAACAACTATTATATGGTAAGCGCCCTTGAAGCAAAAAAGACTTATTATCTCGAATCTTATTCAAATACACTGGATACAGCCTATTCAATAAAGGTATCAAAAATGGTTGATGATCATGGAAATAGTACGGATACAGCTACTTTTATACAGATAGGAGACAATGTACCCGGTGAAATAAATTATGCAAGGGATTATGACTACTTTAAGTTTGTACCTGCTGTATCAGGACCATATGTTATTGAGAGCACGGGAACAACTGATCTTACCGGTACGTTGCAGAATGTTACGACAGCATACGATATAAGCAGTACTGATAAAAATTTCAGGATGGTTCAAGCTTTAAATGCCGGTCAGACCTATTACCTCTATGTATATCATGCCAACTATAGCGATAAGGATACTGCAAAAACAGGCGAGTACAGCATCAGGATATCTGCCGGAACTGATGACCATGGCAATTCTTTTGATTCTGCCACTACTTTGGAAATAGGCGCTCAAATTGAAGCTGTAAAAGAAAGTGACGGGGACTTTGATTATTTCAAAGTTATTCCTGAAACTTCGGGGATGTACGTTATTGAGAGTACCGGAACAGGTAATCCTTATGCGAATATTTATAATTCTGCCAAAAGTCAAATAACTTATGATCATGACGCTGGAACCGGTAACAACTTTTATATGGCTCTATGGCTTAATGCCAATGAGACCTATTATATCAGGACTACGTCATATGACCTTAATGTTGCATATAAATTGTGTGTTACACCTATGGATGATGATCATGGATATGATAACAATTCAGCAACAGAGTTGGTACTAGATACGGAAGTTGCAGGTGAGATAAACTTTACAGATGACACCGACTACTTCAAATTTACACCTGCAGAAGCGGGACCCTACGTAATAGAGAGTACTGGGAGTACAAATGTTGACGCACGTCTTTACAATATCTCGTATGGTTATGATATAAGTACTACTAATAGGAATTTCAAAATCACTTATTTCCTTAATGCGGGTCAAACCTATTATTTACAGGTATATCATGGAAATTGTGGAGATAAGGACAGGGCAAATACGGGAGCTTACGGAGTTAAGATAACCCAACTTGCAGACGATCACGGTAACAGCTTTGATACGGCAACTGAAATAGAGGTTGGAGAAGAAGTACAAGCTGTACAGGAAAGTGATGGGGATTATGACTACCTTAAATTTACTGTTGAGACTTCCGGAATGTATAGTATAGAGAGCCTTGGGACTGCCAATACCTCTTCTGATATTTATAACTCCTCTCAATCCTGGATTGCTAATGACTATAATGCCGGAATAGGAGCGAACTTCTATTCAGCTGTATGGCTTAAAGCTGGGGATACTTACTATATAAGAACAAACTCCAGCAATATTAATGTACCTTATAAGGTATTAGTGAGTGCCTTGACTGATGATCATGGTTATGACAACAATTCGGCTACAGAGCTTGTATTGGACACAGAAGTTTCAGGAGAGATAAACTTCTCAGATGACTATGACTACTTCAAATTTACGCCTGCAGCATCCGGGCCTTATGTAATAGAGAGTACAGGAAGTACAAATGTTGACGCATATCTTTGCAATTACTTATATGATTACTTATATGCTTATGATATAAGTAGTACTAATAAGAATTTCAGTATCACATATACCCTTAATGCGGGTCAAACCTATTATTTACAGGTATATCACGCAAACCGTGGAGATAAGGATTATACAAATACCGGAGCTTATGGAATTAAGATAAGCCAACTGGGAGATGATCACGGGAACAGCTTTGATACAGCAACTGAAATAGAGGTTGGGGACGAAGTGCAGGCAATAAAGGAAAGTGACGGTGATGTAGATTACTTCAAATTTACCGTTGAGACTTCAGGAATGTACAGCATTGAAAGCAGTGGAACAGGCGATCCTTATGGGTATATTTATAATTCTGCTCAAAGTAGACTAACTAACGATTATGACTCCGGAAAAGGCAGTAACTTTTATTGTGCCCTATGGCTTAAAGCTGGTGAGACTTATTATATACAGACGTACTCATATAGCCTTAATGTGCCTTATATGGTGAAAGTCAGCCTCTTGACTGATGATTATGGATATGATAACAATTCAGCAACAGAACTTGTACTGGATACGGAAATTTCAGCTAAAATAGACTTTACAAACGACACTGACTACTTTAAATTCACACCTGCCGTATCAGGACCTTATGCAATAGAAAGTACAGGAAATACAAACGTTGATGCATATCTATACAACTACATATATGCTTACGATATAAGTACGACTAATAGAAATTTCAGGATAGCATATACCTTAAATGCCGGTCAGACATATTATTTACATGTATGTCACGCCAGCGGAGATAAGGACACTGCAAATACCGGGGCATATGGAATAAAGATAACCCAATTGGCAGATGACCATGGAGACAGCTATGATACGGCTACGGAAATCCAGCCAGATGACGAAATTCAAGCTGTTCAGGAAAGTGATGGAGACTACGACTTCTTCAAGTTTGTTCCGACTACAAGTGGTATGTATTGCTTTGAAAGCACCGGAAGCATAAATACTACAGGTGCTCTATACAACAGCAGTAAAAGCTTGATTGCGAGATATTATGACGGAGGTATTGGCACTAATTTCTTTATTACAGATTGGTTTGAAGCGAATAAGACTTATTATCTGAAAGTATGGGCCGATACAAAGGAAGCACCATATTTTGTAAAAATGTATGAAGTAGAGGATGACCATGGATATGATAACAACATGGCAACCGTACTTAATCCAGGTGATGAGATAGCCGGGGAAATTGGTTTTACCAATGATATTGATTATTTTAAAATTGTACCTGAAGAGTCAGGACCTTATGTAATAGAAAGTACTGGAGATATTGATCTATATGGCAGTTTATCAGGTTATGAAAGTTCAAGTAACAATGATATTAGTAGCGAGAACAAGAACTTCAGGATTGCGTACAAACTTGTGGCAAACAAAACTTATTATTTGGCGGTACACCACAATAATTATTCCGATAAGGATTATATGAACACCGGTGCGTACAAAATCAAATTTACAAAATTGACTGACAGCTTTGGAGACAACTTTGATACGGCAACAGAGGTAGATACTCTCAAATTAATTAATTCAGGCATAGAAGCAACGAATGATGAGGATTATGTTAAGTTTGTTCCTTTAGTGACTGCGTCATACACTATTGAAAGCTTTGGAAGCCTGAATTTGTATGGAAGGCTATATAATGATGCAAAATCCAGCGTGGCATATAATAGCAACTCAGCTGATGACGGACGCAACTTCAAAATCGTATATAATCTCGAAGAGGGTAAGACCTATTACCTGAGGATATATGAAGAGTACAGTGGCTATGGAAATTATGGTTTTGCTATTTATCCGGGAACAGATGACCATAAAAATGAAATCAACTATGCATCACTTGTACAAATAGGTGTGGAAAGTGCAGGTGTCTTCAATTATTCCGGAGATGTTGACTGCTTCAGATTCTCACCATCCTCGGACGGTATATACCAGATAAGGAGCTTCGGCAGCACTGACACTTATTGTGAAATTTACGACAGTATAGGAAATATGCTTGGTTCTTCTGACAATATTGATGATACTGACAAAAACTTCAGTATTATACAGAGCCTTCCGGCAAATCGTACATGTTATGTAAAAGTGGTTCATGCTTCCCCTACTTCCGGGCTTGGAGAATATACTATAAAGGTAATTAATACAGGAGAGAGCGCAGGAGACGATCATGGAAATTCCTTTGACACTGCGACATTGATAGAGATAGGTTCAGAACTTGATTGCAATATTGATTATGCATCAGATATTGACTTTGTAAAGTTTATTCCTGATTCTGAAGGTACATATCTGATAGAGAGTACCGGAGATAATGATCTCCTCGGATATTTGTATGGAGAAGATAAAGCACTTATTGCTTCAGACAACAATTCCGGTATCGGTGCAAACTATTATTTACCTTCTATATTAGAGGAAGGAAAGACTTACTACTTAAAAACCATACATATCAGCGGAAGTGCTACAGGTGAGTATGGAATTAAAATAACCAAGACTTCCGATGACCATGGTAATAAGAATTCAAACGCAACAGTATTGTCTGTTGACGATGAACTTAATTCCTCCATTGATTATAAGTGCGACATTGACGTATTTGTTTTCAATCCGGAATTAGATGGACCTTATGTTTTTGATGTTTTAGGAAACGGCGAAATTAGAGTGAAGCTTTTCAACCAAAATGGAATTCAGTTGTATTCAGACGTCAGAACCAATACAACCGTTGAAGATTTATCAATTCCCTTTACTTTGGTTGGAGGACAGAATTATTACTTAAGGATAAATCACAAGGATTATCTTGATTGTGACGATGCGGGCATAGGAGCATATTCTTTGAAGCTTACAGAGGGTACTGATGACCATGCCAATAGCTTTGAGGACGCTTCGGAAATAAATGTAAATGAAGTTGTGGATGGAAATATCGAAAGCATGGGTGATGTGGATATTTATAAGTTCACTCCTGCATCTGATGCCATTTATACAATTGCATCTACTGGTTCAACAAATACTTTTGGCTATTTATATGATGATAAACATCAATTGAGAATTTCGGATGACAACTCGGGCGAAGGAGATAATTTCTATCTCTCAAGCACTCTTACAGCAGGCAAGGTATACTACATTAAGGTTGCTCATGCTTCAGGAACAGGTACGGGAGCATATAAACTTATAATAGCTTCAGACCTTACACCGCCAACTGCACCTGCTTATCTGGCAGTTACAAGTAAGTCGGGAGGAACAGTAGGGCTTCAGTGGACGGCTGCTACTGATAATGTAAGTGTCAATGGTTACAACATATACAGAGACGGTACAAAAGTAGGCAGCACAAGCCAGTTGACTTATAATGACACAGTAAGTGCTCAGGGACTTTACAATTATACGGTAAGAGCATACGATGTTTCGGGAAATGAGTCGACAGATAGCCCGAAGGCATTGTTCGATTACCAGAAACCTTCAAAACCTGAAGGCTTAAGCGAAGGCTCATCCACAGTCACCACAGTTAAATTGTCATGGACTGCATCACAGGATTATGAAGGCGTAGGAATACAAGGGTACTATATTTACAGAGATGGAATATTGATAAAGACAGTAATTGAGAACTCTTACACCGATGCAGGACTTGAGCCGGGCACTTCCTATTCATATAAAGTAAGTGCATTTGATAAGGCCGGAAATGAATCAGAGCTTAGCGATGCATTATTATTTACTACTCCTGCTGATACTGAAGCACCTTCAGTTCCGCAGGGTATGAAAATTGCTTCAAAAACAGGAACTTCAATAACAGTTACATGGACAGCTTCAACCGACAACTATAAGGTAGAAGGATACAAGGTTTTAAGAAATGGTACAGAAATAGGGACTGCCATGGGTACCTTCTATAAAGACAGGGAGTTGACAGAGGGTGTATCCTACAGCTATGTAGTAGTGGCATATGATAAGTTCGGAAATCAATCTGAAGTTAGCAGCAGTGTTTCAGCAATACCGCTAAAACCACATATTTTAAAAGTTGAACCTGTAGAAGGTGTTACAGTGGGTGGAAACACAACCCAGATGTTCAGGGTTTTCTTTGCAAACAGTAATAACCTGACAGGCACAACAGCTAAATTTGAATATACAGTTGACGGAACTACATGGGCACCATTTGGATCAACTATTTATGGTCCGCATACTTGGGATTCTTCCACTGCATATTTCTATTCATACTTGAATATGTCAGGTCTGAACAGCGGAGACTATGTACTTAGATTTGTTATAACAGATGAAGAAGGTAATTATGACAGCCTTGAAGCTTCATATAATGTGGACAGGACAAATCCATCTACTCCTAAGAATGTTCAGGCAGTGGGCGTTACCGGAAAGATCAACCTTTCATGGGATGTGCCTGTGGATACAGATATAGCAGGTTACAGGGTATTGCGTTCAAAGACTGAGGATTTCAAAGCTACAACAGTTTATACAATCAATGGAGCATTAAAGAACTACTTCGATGATGCCAGTGTGGAATACGGCAGCACATACTACTATAAGGTTATGGCCTTTGATAAATTCAATCAGGAAAGTCCATATTCCGATGTGGTATCGGCAAGCCCGGTAATTGATGAAATTATTCCTGTGGTTCTTGGAATTGAACCGGCTAATAACACATTGATTGGACCTGATGCTTATATTACTGTACGTGCCGAAGATAATATTGCAGTTCAGAGCATCAAGCTTCAGTACTCATTAAACGGCACAGACTGGAACGACATAGAAACAAAAAATACAAGCGCAACAGCATCCTTCAGATGGAATCCTTCACCTATTAGCGGGGATGTGTATGTAAGGGCAATAGCTATTGACAAATCAGGATTAGAGAGTGATGGAAATTCTGTAAGAACTTACAAGGTAGATACTACAGGGCCTGAAATGGTAACCGGACTTTCCTTTATATCTCATCCGACCTATGTAGTGCTCAAATGGAATGATGTTTCAGACCAGGATCTTTCATACTTCATGGTAGAGCAAAAGAATACTGAAGGTACCTACAAGAACGTCGGTACAACCAGCACCACTCTTGGTATGAATATTACAGGATTGCAACCGGATTCCACTTATACCTATAGAGTAATAGCTTATGACAGGCTTGGAAACAGGGGAATTCCATCAGAAGATATAGTTGTTTCCACTGGAGTTGATGAAGTTGCACCGTGGATAACCGGAATAGGACCTTCACCAAGTTACTTTGGACAGAAGATTTCACTCTGGGCTAATGCAAGAGACAATGCAAGTGTTGCCTCTGTGAAGTTCCAGGTATCAAGGGATCTTAATACTTGGGATGATTTGGCTGTTGTGACAAACTCAGCTTATAGCTCAAGCTTCACTGCAAGGTACGATTACAATGTTTCAGCCCTTGTTGAAGGAAAGATGTACATCAGAGCAATAGCTTATGATGGAGCAGGACTGTCAAGTTCTGTTGAAGGAAACTACACATATGCAGAGTATATTATTGACCACACAGGGCCTTTGGCACCGGAAGGATTGTCAATAGAACCTAGTGCCGGAAACATAACTCTGAAATGGAACCTTGGAAGTGAAGAGGATATTTACTTGTACAGGGTATACAGATCAGAGACAGGTATAGAACCATTTGAACTTTTAGCTGATAAGGTATCCTCTTTAGGGTATGTTGACAGGGCAGTAGAACAGGGCAAAACCTACTATTATAAGGTATCGACTATTGACGTTGCAGGCAACGAAGGAGAAACCGGTACAGCCTTGTCCGGTATGGTTCTTCCTGATGATGAAGCACCTAAAGTTTACAGCGTGTCACCTGTTGATGACACTATACTACCAGCAAATCCAAGAATCTCAGTGGTGGTTGCAGATAATTACAAGTTGAAACATATCACTGTAGAGTATAAGCCGTTTGCTGATGTGGATGATACTTGGGAAACAGCATATGAGCAAGATTTGACACAGTTCAGCGAAAATGTGGTATTTACCTTTAATACAGAAGGATTGTCTGAGGGCAAATATTCCTTTAGGATTTTTGCAACAGATACTTCCGATAATGTAAGTGAATACAAGACAGTAACTTATGATTTCAACCTGATTGCACCTCAAAAACCGGTAGTTACAGCGGTGGCAGGAGGTTGGAGAGCAGAGCTTTCATGGGATAGGTCGGAAGAAGCAGACCTTGCAGGATACAGAATATACAGGTCTACTACTTCAGGCTCAGATTACAGATTGATTAAAGAGACAACGGAGAATGCACTGACAGATGAAGGACTTACTGCAGGAATAAGCTACTACTATGTAGTTGAAGCACTTGATATATACAGAAATGCAATCAGGAGCGATGAGGTTGTTGTCATACCTACTGATGAAGACAATGTAATGCCTGTTGCACAAGCAGGAGAAGATCAGAGTATTGCAACAGGTGTAGCAGTATGGTTTGACGGAACAAGATCTAAGGATAACAACAGAATTTCCGAGTACTTGTGGAATTTCGGTGATGGTGAAACTTCAAATCTGGCACAGCCTTCACATGTATACACAGAGCCTGGTGAATACACTGTTACACTTACTGTTAAAGATCCTGCAGGAAATTCGGGCAGCGATACCTTGACAGTAACAGTTAATCCACCACAGCAGGTTGGTACATTGGAAATTAAAGTGGTTGACGATTCAAGCGGAGCAGCTATAGGTGGTTCCAGTGTGGTAGTGGAATACCCGGATGGAACAATGCAGAACTACTCCACAAACGGAGCAGGCGTATTGAATGTATCGGTACCGGCGGGTGAATATAAGGTATATGCTTACAAGACAGACTACAGACCGGGATATATCGGTGTAGCTGTAGAAGTTAATACAAAGACACCTGTTACTGTGAAACTTGAAAAGGGTGAACTGGTTGTTGGTGAGTTGACTGTAAGAAGGTTAACTTTGGATGAAATAATAGATGCAGGAATTGATATAACAGCACCTGAAAATCAATATGTATACAAGTTTGAAGTACATCTTGCATTCCAGAATAAACCACTGCCAACACAGGAATTAATTGTAAATGGTTCGGGAAGCGTTATTACCTACAGCCCACTCTATATACCAGCCGGTAGTGGTGGTAGTACTGGATATG
Source organism: uncultured Acetivibrio sp. (assembly GCA_964564015.1). Lineage (GTDB taxonomy): Bacteria > Bacillota > Clostridia > Acetivibrionales > Acetivibrionaceae > Acetivibrio. Next base: position 21,629 of record CAZLZR010000032.1, on the reverse strand, counting down.
GCGGATCGCTGATTGCTTATCCTGTGGCAATTCCTGTACCGAATCATCCGGAGGTAAGACCTACTGTTGCATACATGGTAATACCGGGAGAAGCAAGATTCTTAAAGGAATTCTTTGAAGTAGGGCTTACATTGGAAAATACAGCGGATCCTGTATTTGTAATAGAACAGTCAAAGGCAGTGCTTAAGCTTCCGGAAGGTTTGGCACTTGCTACAACAAGAGACCCGCAGAGCCTCGAAGTTAATTTAGGAGATTTTGCAGGTGGGGAAAGAAAAGAAGTAAAATGGATAATCAGAGGAGACAAGAAAGGATACTACACGCTTCAGGCAGACTTTACAGGAATACTTCAGCCCTTTGGAGAGCCTGTGGCAGCGACCTTTAAGAATAAGGAACCTTTCAGAGTCTGGGGAGAAGATGCTCTTGAAATGCATGTGTATGCACAGGAACAGGCAGACTTTGGTCATCCTTACAAAGTAAGATTCGAGCTTGAAAATGTATCGGATATACCGGTATACTATCCTGCAATTGAGCTTATTGAGGACGGAAAGCAGAACTACTTCTATGCACCGAACCAGGAACTTGTTAAATCAGTAGAAGAACTTCCCGCAGGAGAGAAGCTGGTTAAGGAGTATACTTTGGTATCGGCAATTACCGGAGAGCTTGACCTTTCAAGATCCTATGTATTGAGAACCGGAGGCAACGTTACTATACCTTCATTTATTCACAAGATCAGTGCAGAGGAAAATTATAAAGGTAATGCACCTGTAATCAAGGAGATTCAAAATGCCGACGGTACTGTAACGCTTACATGGGGAGCAGTACAAAATGCGACCGGCTATAAGATTTATAGCATAAGAAAAGACCTCAATATGTCGGTTGATCCAGACCAACTGGTGGCTGAAGTTGATGCAGATACAACTACTTATACCATTTCAGAAACTGGAGAAAACCTGGATTACATAATTACTACATTGTTCGATAATGAAGAAATACTAAGGCATGCAATTTTGAAATGGCCTTATGGTGAAGATCCTGCACCTGCGGTAGTGACAATAGATCCAGAAGTAATTTATGCCGGCAGAAGTACCGAAGTATGGATAACATCCAATAAGGGTGGTTTCCCGGTAAAAGGAGGAACAGCAAAAGTTGCAGGAACTACAGTGAAACTTGACAGCAATGGTCAGGCAAAAGTTACACTTACTCCTGATGCACCGGGTAACCTTGAGGTACAGATATTTAATGCTGAAGGCGAATTCCTGGTAAGCAAGAATATCATTGTCATTGCGGAGGATGTAGGTGGAGGATTGATTAAGAACCCAAGCTTCTCCATTAACACAAAGGGTTGGTACTTGTGGACCTCTAATGGAGCTAAAGCGACCGGAGCAAGGGATACTGAAGAATGTGATACTGCACCTGGCGGTTACAGAATTGATTGTACAGAAAAGGGAACAGCAATAAACCACATTCAGTTGTATACCGGAGAAATTAAGGTAGAAGAAGGAAAGAGATACAGATTGAGCTTTATGGCAAAAAGCGAAGGCGGAAATGCAAGTCCAGTAATTCAATTGATGAAGGCGACAGCACCATGGACCAATTATTCAACTGTTAAAACAGTTCAAATAGGTTCAGAATGGACTATGTACAATGTGTATTTCACATCCAACACAACTGACAATAATGCAAGAATAACCTTCTCTTTGGGTAACCGGATGCCGGATGGAGGAAAACTATACATAGACACACTGTCAATGGTAGAAGATCCTGAACTTCTTGTTAATCCGAGCTTTGATAGCAATGCTGACGGATGGATTCTGTGGACGCAGAGTGGTGCTGTAGCAACCGGGGAGAGAGACACAGAAGAATATGACAGTGCATCTGCGGGATATAGGATAGATTGCACAGCAAATGGAACAGCCATGAACCAGATACAGCTCTACACATGGGGAATAAATGTGGAAGCAGGTAAGAGGTATCGGTTGACTTTCAAGGCGAAGAGCGAAGGCGGAAATGCAAAACCTGTATTATCGTTAATGCAAAAGAATTCACCATGGGCAGTATATGCATCGCTGAAAACAGTTACAATCGGGTCGGAGTGGACTGAGTATGAAGTATATTTCGACTGTAACACAACTGACAGCAATGCAAGGCTGAACATCTATTTAGGTGACAGAATGCCGGAAGGCGGCAAGCTCTATCTAGACTCGATGTCTATGGTAGCAGTCGACTAAACGGTAGATAGTACAACACCCTCATTCCAATATGGGATGAGGGTGTTATTTACTCATTTTTGAGTTTTAAATATGTAAACATCTAAATTAAAGAAGCTATGAAAAAACAGTGAAAAAACACCTTAATTAAAGTGTAAGCCCGTTTTACTGTCAAATGCCGCAATTACTTGACCTGAACAATAGAAGCTATAGCCGAAAGTTTGATAATTTGAAGTAAAAATGCCAAGGATGGCATTTTTAGCGTCTTGGGACAGGATGTCCCATAGATGCGTGCGAGAATTATCAGTCTGAGGTACGATTTTTGCGCAGCAAAATATCGTTCATCTGTCTGCCGAATGGCATCTTACAGCTTCTATGAGAAGGTCACGTAATGGAGGCGTTTGACAGTAAAACAACTGGCACTCCCTTCTTACAGTTTTCAAATCACAGCATCACCAGATTTTATTTTGCATCAATTACCCCATAGAGTTCAGCAGACCTTTATTTACCATTTCCCGCAAGTTGAAAACAATACATCTATATGCTAACATTAGTATTGTTAAGAAATTTGATGATACTTGAAAGGGATAAGATATGCTCACGTTTTCAGATAAGTATATTCAAAGAATAATAAATGATTTCGGAGTTTATGCACGGGGAATTAAATTAACAGATAATGTAAAGAATTTTAAATATATAAAGGATGAAAATCTTATCAATGCTACTGTAAGAGGGACCTATGATTATGAAGTTGAAATTGAGCTGAATGAAAAGGGCTCTGTAAGAAGCTACAGGTGTGATTGCGATTCGTTCAGATCTTATTTTGGAGCATGCAAACATATTGTGGCGGTTATGAAGTATGCCAACGATTATGAAGTAAGTTCCCCTTACAACACACAAATGACTAATAGCCAAACTAACTCAAATGATATCTATTTGCCTATTTCAGAATTAGGACTCGATTTTAGAAGGAAAAGACAAAAAATTAATTTATGGGTTGAGCAGAATATTGTATTGAAGACATCTTTTAATCCTGCATATTTGCAGATCGAATTAAAAATCGGATTGGAAAAGCCCTATAAAATTAAGAATTTTCAAGAGTTCTTTAATGCGGTTAACAGGAGAATACCAATATATTTCGGAAAGAGTTTTACTTTTGATCCGAATACCATGTTCTTTTCAGGAGTAAACAAAGATATAATGGAATTTTTATTAAAGTTAAACGAGAAGGAAGAGTTTGAAAAGGATTTTCATAATCCATACGACTATGGCAATGACAGAAAGTTGGGCAGCATAAGGTCAAACAGGGTAGTTCTTATTGAAGATAATATGAAAAGGTATTTTGATATTGTAAAAGACAGTAATATGCCCTTTAAAATCTCAGAATATCCGGACACAGATTGCGAAATAGTTGAAGATATGGAAATCAGGATGGAGATCAAGCAAGTAGATGATTTGCTTGTTCTTGAAGCAGATTATAATAAGGATGAAGAGATTGTGCCTTTAACCCGTGACTATCAATTGGTTCTCAACCCCAATACCTTCAGGATATACAGAATTCCTGAAGAAAAAGCCAAATTACTCGGGAAAATTCATAGCATACGGCAGCGGCAGATGAAACCCCTGTTCAGGGTTCAGAAAAATGAGCAGGAAAAATTTATCCGTGAGTTCTTCAAGCCCTATAAAGATAAGGTGAAAGTATTAATAGATGCAGGGCTTGAAGAGAAAATGGCTCAAAAGGAACTTGTTACCAAGGTTTATTTTGATGTAATAAACAATGGAATATCTGCAAAAATTGAGTATTGTTATGGGGAAATGGTTGTAAATCCTTTCGATAAACAGGGTCAATCCAACTATGACTATTATATGCGCAATTATGAACAGGAAGAAATGGTTGAAAACTTTCTCAAATCTTCAGGCATGTATGAATACAATGGTTTAATGGTTTTAGAGGATGAAGAGAATATTGCTCAGTTGTTGAGTGGCAGAATTAAAGAGTTAAATGATCTGGCAGAAGTCTATTATTCAGAGGAGTTTAAGAAAATCCAGATTAGATCCATCAAAAAAATGCATATGGGTGTGAGGCTTAATAACGAGTCAAACCTGCTGGAATTTGATTTTAAGATAGATGATTTTAATGACGGGGAGCTCCATAGACTTTTTTATTCCATAAAGGAAAAGAGAAAGTATTACCGTCTGAAGAATGGTACTATTTTGAAATTGGATAGTGATGAGTTGATTAATGTATCGAAGCTTATTAATGACTTAAGTCTTGATACCAGGAAGTTTAAAGATGGGGTTCTGGATCTTCCGGCAAACAGAGCACTATTTGTCGATAATTTTATTAATGAGAGAAACATGAACGATTTTCATAAAAGCGACAGGTTTAAGGAACTTGTTGATGATATAGCCCAGCCAAAGGAACTGGATTTAAAATTAGATGACGATCTGGATACAGTTTTAAGGGGATATCAAAAGTTTGGGTTCAAATGGCTCAAAACTCTATCTCGTTATGGTTTTGGCGGAATACTTGCAGATGATATGGGACTTGGGAAGACCCTTCAGGTTCTGGCATTTATAAAAGATGAAAGGAAAGCTGACAAAAAGCCATGCCTTGTTGTAGCTCCAACTTCTCTGATATATAACTGGAAGGCCGAGGTTGAAAAATTTGTTCCTGATTTGAAGGTGGAAGTAGTTCATGGTTCAAAGGTAGAGAGAAATCTCTTGTTAAGGTATGTTGAAGACAAAGATATAATTGTTACTTCATATGGATCGCTGAAAAGGGATATAGAGCACTACAGGGAGATGAATTTTTCATATATTTTTGTGGATGAGGCGCAGCATATAAAAAATCCAAATACGCTTAATGCCAATAGTGTAAAAAGTCTTAATGCAAAGGGATATTTTGCTATGACGGGTACACCTATTGAAAATTCATTAACGGAATTGTGGTCGATATTTGATTTTGTAATGCCTGGTTATTTGATGTCACATAATAGCTTTGTCACTAAGTTTGAGAAACCTATTGTGCAAAATAATGATAAAGAGGCGCTTAATACTCTTTCCAGGTTTATAAAGCCCTTTGTTCTAAGAAGGCTGAAGGGCGAAGTGTTAAAAGAACTTCCGGAAAAGATTGAGAGCAAAGTGGTAACGGATATGTCGCAGGAACAAAAGAAATTATACGCTGCATATTTAAAACAGGCTCAGAGTGAAGTCGCTGCCGAGATACGGGAAAAGGGAATTGAAAGAAGCAAAATTAAAATACTTGCCCTGCTGACCAGATTAAGGCAGATATGCTGTCATCCGGCTATGTTTGTTGAAAATTATAAGGGCGGCAGCGGGAAACTGGATACGCTGCTTGAAATTATCGGAGATTCGATTGATTCGGGACACAGACTGTTATTGTTTTCACAATTTACCAGCATGCACGATATTATAGGAAAAGCTCTAAAAGAGTTGGGAAAGAATTATTTTTATATAGATGGTGCAACAAAGGCAAAGGACAGAATGGATATGGTAAACAGATTCAATGACGGTGAAAACGATTTATTCCTCATATCTTTGAAGGCAGGAGGAACAGGGTTGAATCTGACCGGTGCAGACATGGTTATCCATTATGATCCTTGGTGGAACCCGGCTGTTGAAGATCAGGCTACAGACCGCGCATACAGGATAGGTCAGACAAAGGCTGTTCAAGTGTTTAAAATAATTACAAAAGGTACAATTGAAGAAAAGATATATGAACTTCAAGAAAAGAAGAGAGGGCTTATTAATAACGTAATACGTCCGGGTGAAAATCTTCTGACAAAACTCAAAGAGGAAGAAATCCGAGAACTGTTTCAAATTTGATAAAATTGCTAAGGGGTAACGAAAAAATAACAACCTATTCTCGTATTTTGAAAACATTATCAAATCAATTTTTTTCGTTATCCAGAGTATGAATTTATATTTTAGTCATACCTAATGACAAGAAAAAAACGGATTATATGTAAATGAATTATTGCTCAGTAAATTATTTTTTGATATAATAAGTTCTGTTAACAGTGATAGATTTGTTAACGGCTATGTTAATATGCATTGATATAAGGATTTTTTGTAATTAATTGCAATAATTGAAGTGTCGATTATTATTTTATACTATAAAAGGACTAAAATGGTGAATTTGCCGTGATTGAGTAGTAAATAATTGTTGACACGGATTTGATTAGTATTATATAATATGTTGTGTGCTATATTTAGATTAGTTCCCAATAAAATCCACAGTAATCGATGTAGTTTAGTCTTAGCACAATTGTTACCATCGGAGGGAGGGAAATACGTGTCTGAAGTTAGAGTTAAGGAAAATGAGTCTCTTGATAGTGCTCTTAAGAGGTTTAAGAGGCAATGCGCTAAGGCAGGCGTATTGGCAGAAGTAAGAAAAAGGGAGCATTACGAGAAGCCAAGTGTTAAAAGAAAGAAGAAATCTGAAGCAGCAAGAAAGAGGAAGTTCAAATAATGGAGGATAAAAAGATGTCCCTTAAAGAGAGATTGCTTGAGGATATGAAAGCAGCCATGAGGGATAAGGACTCAATCCGAAAGAACACTATCCAAATGGCTAGGGCGGCGGTGCTTCAGGTTGAAAAGGATAATAAAGTTACCCTTGATGACGATGGTATAATTGAAATTTTAGCAAAAGAAGTTAAGAAAAGAAGAGATTCCATGCCTGACTATGAAAAGTCCGGCAGGCAAGATCTTATAGATGATTTGAAAGTTGAAATTGACGTACTTTTGCAGTATTTGCCACAACAGCTCACTGAGGTAGAACTAGAAGCTATTGTAAAAGACGTTATTCAGGATACCGGAGCAAGTTCAGCCAAAGATATTGGTAGAGTAATGCAGTCAGTTTTGCCAAAGGTAGTAGGGCGTGCTGATGGAAAAGTTATTAATCAAATTGTAAAGAAGTATTTAGGATAAAGCTCGATGTAAATCGAGCTTTTTTAATGTTCAGGAAATCACGATGCTCTATTATTACTTGAAGTATCGGAATTTGAAATATTTTTGTATTTATTGAAGTCAAAGATTTATAACGTTTTGTATTATTGATCGGGAGGGGCATTGTTCTTATGAAAAAGTCTGTTTGTGTAATTATACTCAATCTATTGATTTTAGCAGGCATTGGGGTGTTTTGTTCCCAGTATTTTAAAAACTCCGGTTCAAATACTTCCGGTGATGCGGTAATGACTATGAGTGTAGTTAGTAGTGAGCCGGCTCAGGATACCTCTCCATTAAAGACGCAGATGAAAACAATTGAAGATGTTATCCCTACGCCTGAAGTTGTAAATAACAGTGTAACCAGTAACGTAACCAGTAGTATAACCAGCAATGTAACCAGTAACGTAACCAGCAATGTAACCAGTAATGTAACCAACAATGAAACCAACAACAAAACCAACAACAAAACCAGCAACGAAACCAACGATGAAACCAACAACGGAAGGAACGATGAAACCAATAACGAAACCAACACTGGAGAGAGTGTCAAGGGGATTGTTGAAAAACAGGGACTTGTTGAGCTGGTTAAATTAGACGACTCTTTTGTTATTGATATAAAATATGCAACTACTGATAATTTCACAGGTAAAAAGATTTATACCATGCCCATATGCCTGATACATAAGAATGTTGCGCAAAAACTTATAAATGCAAATAATGAATTTAAAGCTCTTGGATACAGGATCAAGGTTTTTGATGCCTACAGGCCATATTCTGCACAGCAGGTTTTATGGGATGCGGCTCAGGACAAGTCATATGTTGCAAACCCCAAAAATGGATCTGTGCATAACAGAGGTGCTGCTGTAGATATCACTCTTGTTGACAAGGATGGGAATGAGATTTCCATGCCATCCGGATATGATGAATTTTCAAATCGTTCACACCTTGACTATAACGAGTGTGTACAGGAATTGATTGATAACAGGGAACTGCTTGGGAAAATCATGGTAAAACACGGCTTTAAAAGAATAAGTAAAGAGTGGTGGCATTTTGATGATACAGATGCCAAAAAGTACCCGATTCTGGATATTCCCTTTGAAGAATTTATGCAAGAAAATTGAACTATCAGGTTAAATACTTTATAATTAGGAATAGCTAAAAATTAAGTGTATATTGGACGCGATAAAGATTTACATCGCGCTTCAAATTCCTTAATTTATTGTCGTGAAAATTCAAGTTGTCCTTGTAAAATCATTTTCACGATTTATATAACCGGAAATAGCGAAAAAACTTCGTTAATGGATATTTTCATAATTTCGTTATTCCTTAGTGCAGAGAGATGCTTACCAAAATTTCTGAAACACGGGTGGAATAGATGAATCAAAACAAGCAATGGATTATAAATATGCTCCCTGAAGAAAAAATTCTGGAAATATCGAAGCAGTGTGGGATATCCCCTTTACTTGCTAAAGTTTTTTTAAGCAGAGGAATTGAAGATGTTGATTATATAAAAAAATTCTTGAGTACGTCAATGAAGGATATGTATGATCCTTTTTTGCTTAAGGATATGGAAAAGGCTGTTGAAAGAATAGCAAGAGCAATAGAAAGCAAGGAAAGAATAATTGTTTTCGGTGATTATGACGTTGATGGAATAACGAGTACGTCTATTTTGTTTGATTTTTTGGGAAAGGTCGGAGCCAATGCCGGGTATTATATTCCCGACAGAAAAGAGGAAGGATATGGGCTTTCGATAGGTGCAGTGGACAAGGTTATCGGTGGCGGAGCTTCTCTTATAATAACAGTTGATTGTGGTATAACTGCATTTGAAGAGGTAAGGCATGTAGTCGAAAGCAAAGTGGATATTATAATTACTGACCATCATGAGTGCAAGGAAGAGCTGCCTGAAGCTTATGCTTCAATAAATCCATGCAGGCATGATTGCTTATATCCCTTTAAAGAATTAGCCGGGGTGGGAGTTGTATTCAAGCTTGTACAGGCTATATGTATAAAAATGGGACTTGAAAATGAGGCGATAAACTATCTTGATCTGGTTGCGCTGGGGACTGTTGCAGACGTGGTTCCTCTTTTGGAAGAAAACCGGATAATAGTCAAGTATGGGCTCAAAAAGATTGAGAAGACTTTAAATACAGGATTGAAAGCACTTATTAACGTGTCAGGAATTAAAGACAAGCAGATTACTTCTTATGTAATAGGTTTTGTGCTTGCGCCAAGGCTCAATGCAGCGGGCAGAATAGGAGATGCATCCAGGGCTGTCAGACTTCTGACTACAGATAATGAAGCTGAAGCAATTGCGATTGCAGAGGAATTGAACGAGCAAAATACCTTTCGTCAGGTAACGGAGCAAAATATATTGTTTGAGGTTTTAGCCGGTATAGAAGCGAATGTTGACCTTGAAAAGGAGAAGGTTATTGTTGTATGGGGAAAAGATTGGCATCATGGAATAATTGGTATTGTGGCTTCAAAAGTAACGGAGGGTTATAGTCGCCCCTGTATTTTAATAAGCGTCGAAGACGGGATGGGAAAGGGTTCGGGCAGAAGCATAGAGGGTTTTAATCTGTTTAAAGCACTTACAGCCAGTGCAAGCCTTCTTGAAAAGTTTGGAGGTCATGAGCTTGCAGCTGGATTAACAATAAAAGAAGAGCATATCGAGGAATTCAAAAGAAAAATTAATGAATATGCAGATATAACATTGAGTAATTCAGATCTTGTTCCGAAAGTTAAGATAGATATTGAGGTTTCAAAGGAAGAAGTCTCGGAAGATAGTGTCAGAGAGCTTGAGTTGCTGGCGCCCTTCGGAGCAGGCAATCCCAGTCCTGTCTTTGCATATAGGAATCTGACTATTCAGGACATAAGGGCTGTTGGCAATAATAAGCATATTAAACTTAAGTTCCAGGACAAAGATATTTACTATGATGCAATTGGGTTTAACAGGGGATATCTTGCTGAAGTATACAGCGAACAGGATATTCTTGATGTGGCATGTTCGCTGGAGATAAACTCATGGAATAACAAGGAAATTGTACAACTAAATATAAAAGATTTAAAAGCAAATGAAGACACAATTATAGAAAACGAATATTTTTACAGTTTGGACAATGCTATTGATTTTGGAAATAGATTTGACGATAATAAAATTAACTCTTTTATGGAAAAGCTTAGAGCTACCAGTCTTTTGGAAGAGTTTGGACAAGCTGGTTCCGGATGCATGGCGAGCAGGAAGACAGCGATCCTTGTAAACTCCATAAATAGCCTGAAAACTCTTATGGACAGCTTAAAGGCTGTAAATACCAAGTTTATGGTTTTTTATAACAAAGCGGAAATAGTTGGCGAAAATGAGGTATATATAATTGTAAACCCAATGCCGGGATGCATGGCGAGCAGTGGAGCGAAGCGTAACGACCAGTTGTATTTTAGTCGTGTATTGATTTATGGAGAATGGGTTTGTAGAAATTATTTATACCATGTTATCAGTGATTTTGATAAAGTTAAAATATTTGTTTTGGAAAAAATCTGTTTTGATTTTGTTGAAGGTGATATAATTGTTGAAAGACAGGATATGGTCGCTGTATACCAATACGTTAGGACTAATTTTAAAAAGGATTTCATAATAAATGATTTGTTCAGGTTTGCAGATGCCGTTTCAAAAAGTTATAGAATCAGGATGAATTACTTTAAACTAAAAAGGATTATTGAAACATTTGAAGAATTAAATCTATTAAAAAAGTCGGAACATGGAAAATATGGTATGGCTATATCAATGGTTGACACAGGAGGGAAAAAGTCTGATCTTGAAAGCTCAGCTATTTTCCAAAGTTTTAAAGAATTTAAAGAACGGGCTTCCCAGCAAAAGAAAATAATATAGTTTAATAATGGAATGTTTATTCTTAGAAAATATAAACAGGAGGAAAGACAATGGATCTAAAGTCAAAATTAAGAGAAGTTCCGGATTTTCCAAAGGAAGGTATTAATTTTATTGATATTACAACTGTTCTCCAGGATGCAGCGGCATTAAAAGATTGCATAGAACAGATGATACAGAAGATCAAAGGTTTTGGTGAGTTTGATACTATAGTCGGACCTGAATCAAGAGGATTTATATTCGGTACTCCTATAGCTTATGCCATGGGAAAAGGGTTTGCTCCTATAAGGAAAAAGGGTAAGCTGCCATACAAAACTATAGGTGTTGAGTATGAGCTGGAGTATGGTAAAGATAAGCTGGAAATGCACGTTGATGCTGTGAAAAAAGGTGATAAGGTAGTTATCGTAGATGACTTGCTTGCTACAGGAGGTACTACGGAATCAAACATCAAGCTGGTCGAACAGCTTGGAGGAGAAGTCGTTGGAATAGCTTATTTTATTGAGCTTTCATTTTTAAAGGGTAGGGATAAATTGAAAGGATATAAGGTGCAATCTCTTGTGGAGTATTGATGCCGTATAAGTTTTGGGGGAATCGTCAATGGCTGATGGTTATAGTCGTCTTGTAAAAAAAATAAACAAGTATAATCCCAATTGTGACTTTTCGCTGATTGAGAAAGCCTATTTGGTATCAAAGGATGCTCACAGTGGACAGCAAAGGGTTTCGGGAGAGCCGTTTATTATGCATCCCATGGAGGTTGCAAATATACTGGCAGAGCTGGAACTCGACAGCACTGCTATTGTTGCGGGCATTTTGCACGATACAATTGAGGATACCACGTATACTTACGAACAGCTTAAGGAGAAATTCGGCGAAGAAGTGGCATTACTGGTGGACGGTGTAACCAAATTGGGTAAGATTCCTTATACGACCAAAGAGGAGCAGCAGGCTGAAAATTTGCGCAAGATGTTTCTTGCGATGGCAAAGGACATCAGGGTAATACTTATAAAGCTTGCTGACAGACTGCATAATATGCGGACTTTGAAATATATGGTTGCGGACAAGCAGATTGAAAAGGCAAAGGAGACCCTGGAAATATATGCTCCTTTGGCGCACAGGCTTGGAATATCAAAGATAAAATGGGAGCTTGAAGACCTTTGTCTTAGGTACTTGGATCCAAAGGGATATTACGATCTTGTTGATAAAATTTCGAAAAAGAGAAGGGAAAGAGAAGCATATATTGAGAAAATTCTTTTAACCCTTAAAGAAAGAATTGCGGAGCTTGGTATTGAAGTTCGTCTCGATGGAAGACCAAAGCACTTTTATAGCATATACAGGAAAATGGAGCAGCAGACCAAGACTCTTGACCAGATATATGACCTCTTTGCCTTCAGAGTTATAGTGAGTTCTGTGAAGGACTGTTATGCAGTTTTAGGACTTGTACATGAAATCTACAAACCTATGCCCGGCAGGTTTAAAGATTATATTGCCATGCCCAAGCCCAATATGTACCAGTCTCTGCACACTACAGTCATAGGTCCGGAAGGAGTTCCTTTTGAAATTCAGATAAGGACATGGGATATGCATAGGGTCGCAGAAGTCGGTATTGCTGCTCACTGGAAGTATAAAGAAGGAAGTTCGGGTGACAGTGATGACAGTAAGCTGGCATGGCTGAGGCAATTACTTGATTGGCAGAAGGAAATGCGTGATCCCAATGAATTCATGGAAACTTTGAGGGTTGACTTGTTTACCGATGAAGTTTTTGTCTTTACGCCAAAGGGGGATGTTTTTAGTCTTGCAGCAAGTTCTACACCAATAGACTTTGCCTATTCAATACATAGTGCGATAGGTAACAAAATGGTAGGGGCAAAGGTTAACGGTAAAATAGTTCCGATAGAATATGAACTCAAAAACGGCGATATAGTGGAAATTCTCACTTCTTCAAATGTTCACGGGCCAAGCCGCGACTGGCTGAAAATAGTTAAGACTTCCCAGGCCAGAAACAAGATAAATCAATGGTTTAAGAAAGAGAAGCGAGAGGAAAACATAATCAGAGGTAAGGATATGCTTGACAAGGAACTTAAAAAGCAGGCATTTACCTTTAACCAATTGTTCAAACCCGAGTGGATTGAAATACTGTTGAAGAAATATACATTCAATACAATGGATGATTTATATGCAGCAATCGGCTATGGTGCAATGACTGCCAACAAGGTTATATCCAGGCTGAAAGAGGAATATAGAAAGAATGTCAAGTCAGATGATATTACCTTGCAGGCAACAGAGACGTTATTCACGCAAAAGCCCAACAATAATAGAAAGAGCATACCTGAAAACGGAGTTTTAGTTAAGGGAATAGAAAATTGTCTGGTCAGGATTTCCAGGTGCTGTAATCCTGTGCCCGGTGATGCAATAATCGGCTATATAACAAGGGGCAGAGGAGTTTCTGTCCATAGAACCGATTGTGCTAATGTTACAAACAATATAGATGGCGATACCAGACTTATAGATGTGGAATGGTACATGGCAAACAGCAATGTAGCCTATAATGCGGAGGTAACTGTCATGGCCAATGACAGAACAGCTTTGCTTATGGAAATTACAAATGTGATTGGGGAATCAAAAATTCCATTGAAGGCTATAAATGCCAGAACAACGAAAGAACAGATAGCAGTTATGAATCTTACCATGGAAATAACAAACACCGAGCAACTTGAGAAGATTATTAAAAAGCTCAAGAAGGTGGACGGTGTGTTTGAGGTTTCAAGAAGTAAGCAATAATGAAAATAGTAGTGGAGTTAAATTTCAACATTCTGATAAGGTATAAGGGGTTTTTTTGATGCGTGCAGTAGTTCAAAGGGTTGCCGGTTCAAAGGTAACTGTTGATGGAAATTTGACAGGTGAAATAAATAGAGGATTAAACGTGTTGTTAGGTGTCGGACAGGATGACAATGAGAAAGATATTGAATATCTGGCGGAAAAGATACTAAACTTGAGGGTTTTCGAAGATACTAACGGAAAGATGAACTTATCCCTTCTCGATGTAAGCGGGGAGCTTTTAGTTGTATCACAGTTTACGCTGTACGGTGATTGCAGGAAAGGAAAAAGGCCAAGCTATGATAAGGCGGCAAGACCGGAGTTTGCTGAAGATATGTACAATAAATTTGTAGATTACTGCAAACAATATGATATAAAGGTACAGACAGGTAAATTCCAGGCGATGATGATGGTTGAAATACAAAATGACGGCCCTGTCACACTGCTCATTGACAGCAAAAAAGAGTTCTGATATTGATGAAGATTAATTGCAGCTTTATGCTGCAGTGTTATGATAAAAGCTAAAAATTAATTTTGTAAAAGCAGAGGTTTAGGAGAGTTGAGTATGGAAATAAAATGTATCAGTACAGGAATTTTTGGCTCTAACAGTTACATAGTGTGGGAGAATAACGAAGGTGTAATCATTGATGCGGGCGTTCAAGATAAGGAAATAATGGAATTTGTTAAAGGTAATAGCATCAAGGTAAAATATATAATTCTAACTCATGGACACATTGATCACATATATTATGCCGACAGTCTTCGTAAACAGACTGCGGCAAAGGTGATAATACATAAAAATGACAATAAGGCTCTCACAAATCCTTTATTAAACGGAACTATGTTGTTTGGGAAAGCCACTTCATTTAAGGAAGCTGATGAAACGGTTACAGACGGAGATATAATTACTGCGGGGAAGCTTGATTTTGAAGTTATACATACTCCGGGTCATAGTTCCGGAAGCATGTGTCTGAAGGTTTCAGACAAATTATTCAGTGGGGATACTTTGTTTTATCTTGCTTATGGCAGGACTGATTTAGGTGACGGCAATCAGGATGAGTTGGACAATTCGTTTAGAAACAAGTTATTAAAGCTTGATGATAGTATTGTGGTTTATCCTGGGCATGGCAATTCAACTACTATCGGTTTTGAAAGGAAGAACAATCCATATATAAGATCCCTATAGAGATTGAAGGCGGTTAAGTAATTAAATTAAAAATGCGCATTCAATGTAACAAGACTGATTTAAGATTATTACAGGATGGGGTTTGGAAAGTGATCTATTTAAAGCTTGACGGACATGACTTTCAATATGAGATTTCAGATATATTGAAACTTTTTTTTAAGGATGAAAAAGTAATTATTGTAGATAACGACAATTATAATGAAAATGTTGGACTTGTTATAGAAAACTCAATAAGGAAATTTACAGAACCTGAGAATGGAGACAACCCGTTTATTGAATTGATGACAAGCCTCAAAATAGACGGTAAGCCTTTGGGTCAGTTTAAAAGTGACGTAACGGAATTGATGAGGGCGGCAAGTACCAATGGAAGCCATGAAGCAGGAAAGACACTTAAAAGAGAGGTTAAACGTCAGGTCTACAGAGTTTTGTCAAAATACACCGGTCAGGAAATGCCCTGGGGTATTCTGACTGGAATAAGGCCTGCAAAAATAGTACATGAAATGCTTGACAGGGATCTAAAAAAGGATCAGATTATAGAGCAGCTTGACAATTACTATTTTGTATCGAGGAACAAGGCAACACTTCTATATGATGTTGCATTGTCCGAAAAGGCCGTTTTAGACAGATCAAATGATGATACGGTAAGTATATATATTGGCATTCCATTTTGTCCTACACGTTGCCTTTATTGTTCCTTTACATCGAATCCTGTAAAGAAGTACGAGAAAATGGTTGGAAGTTATATATCGGCGCTTGTAAAAGAAATTAAAAGTGTGGGAAGGATGCTGGCTAACAGGAAATTAAAGGTTCAAAGCATATATATTGGGGGTGGGACGCCTACTGCAATTGATGTACAGCATCTGGACGAACTGTTAAGGGAAGTTGAAGCAACATTTTGTATGGACGATGTGCAGGAATATACACTGGAAGCCGGCAGGCCGGATTCAATATCTGAGGAAAAGCTTAAGCTGATTGCAAAGAGCAGGGCAAGCAGGATAAGCATAAACCCTCAGACAATGAGGGATGAGACACTCGTCAGGATTGGAAGAAGCCATACTTC
The DNA here is from genome assembly GCA_964564015.1 of uncultured Acetivibrio sp. Taxonomy (GTDB): domain Bacteria; phylum Bacillota; class Clostridia; order Acetivibrionales; family Acetivibrionaceae; genus Acetivibrio. The sequence goes on along the minus strand of CAZLZR010000032.1, from coordinate 5,511 downwards.
GGCTGATATAATTGAAGCTGTTGAACTTGCAAGGAAGCTTGGATTTAATAATATCAATATGGATATCATAGCTGGGTTGCCCGGGGAAAATCTCAATGATTTTCTATATACTTTGGACGAAATAAAAAAGCTTGCACCTGAAAGTATTACCGTACATACTATGAGTGTTAAAAGAGCCTCAAGGCTTAATAATGAAAAGTATAGCTACGACATGACAGATGGGGCGGAGGTGGCAAAAATGGTGGATGCCGCCCATGAGATTATTACGAAAACCGGACTTAAGCCATATTACTTATACAGACAGAAAAACATATTGGGAAATCTTGAGAACATAGGATATTCCAAGTCTGGGTCTGAAAGTGTCTACAATATACAGATAATGGAGGAGAGGCAGACTATACTGGCTCTTGGAGCCGGAGCGACAACAAAGGTGGTTTATCCTCAAGAGAATAGAATTGAAAGAATCTTTAATGTTAAGAGTGTTGAAGAGTATATCTCAAGGGTTGACGAAATGATCCAAAGAAAAGAGAATATGAGGTTTTAATGATGGAGAAAGGTATTTTGCTTGATTTAAAATCAATAGAAATACTATCCGAGTTCAACGTTAAGAAATTAAAACAGTACATATTAAAAAAATTCCCGGATGAAGACGAGAAAAAGCGGTCTTTGGTGTTTTCTGATGCAGTAAAAAAAATAGTAGGCACCAAAATTCCGGAATGTGATGAACCTGCAAACAATATGCTGAAAATGCAGGTTATTAGAAACGCGCTTAAAAAGACGGCTTTTTCAGTAGATTGCAGTGATGTGTTTGTTTCAGTTGTTGAAATGAGATGGCGGGAAAATGTATTATTGGATAATTTCACTAAGTGGACAAATTCAATTCTAAAAAAAGATATTTCTGTAGAAGAATTTAAGAAATTTATATCTGATGTCTATTTGATTTTGGATGAAAACCCAGATCTGAGTATTGAAAATACAATTGAAAACATAACTAAAAATGTGGTAGAAGTATCAAAACAGGATGAAAGCTTTATTGAAGATATAGAAAGTGAAAAAGATGAGGAAGATGTAGACAATGAGGAAGATGTAGACAATGAAGAAGATGTAGACAATGAAGAGGATGTAGAAGATGAAGAGGATGTAGAAGATATAGGAGATGAAGAGGATCTAGAAGATCTAGAAGATATAGAAGATGTAGTAAAAATGGAGAAGCCTGCAGGCAGAACCTTGAAAGCCGGAAATTTACTCAGACCTGCAGGTATTAAAAAGAGCACTTTCCTGATTTATTCAATGTGTCTGATGTTGGTTTATTATGCCGGAGTTTGCTGGTTTGGTGGTACAGAAGATGTATTAGACAACGAGAAATATCCAGGTGTAGTAGCAATAAGCACAGTGGATGAACCCATTGGAAGAAGTATGGTTGAAAAGTTGAGTATGCGAGCAACGGCTTACGATCTTTCATACGAAAGCTGTAAAAAGAACCGGGATCACCCTGAATACGGGGTTACATATTCTGGCAGGAAGGCGGAACAAGGGCGAACGGTAGCTGTAGATCCTAACACAATACCATTAGATTCACAGTTATATATTGTTTTTCCTAAGGAATACAGTTATTTAAATGGTATTTACGTTGCAGAGGATATTGGCAGTGCAGTAAAGGGTGATATTATTGATATCTTTTTCGGAGAAGACAGTGTTGGTGAGAATATCATTGCACAAAAAGTAAGGGAATTTGGAGTTCGCAATGTTGAGGTATATGTATTAAAGTAAGGGGAAAGCTAAGTAAAACAAAAGATTTAGTATTGACATTTACATTTCTTCCCGATAAAATATTTAATTATAGCTTGAATTAATGACGATGAATGGGAAAAGTAGCCTGCGCTGCCTTAAGGGAGAGTGTATCGTGACTGGGAATACACTTAGGATACGGTTTGGTGAAAGGACACCCGGGAGTTGGTTGGTTGAAAGTATTATGCGATTAGATCAATCCGTAAGTTCTGCGTTAATAGAACAGTGAGTGGGCATGGAATTTACTATTCCGGTCTAATAGGGTGGTACCACGGGAATAATAACCTCTCGTCCCTGACAAGTCAGTCAGGCGAGAGGTTTTTAATTGAAGATTTTATGGACAAAGATCCATTAAATTTTTTGGTTTATAAAATATTATTGAGATTTTTTGGAGGTAATTATGGCGATAAAAGCACCAAAGGGGACAAGGGATATACTACCATCTGAAGTATATAAGTGGCAGTATGTAGAAAAGAAGATTTCTGAGCTGTGCAGTAATTTCGGTTACAAAGAAATCCGTCTTCCGGTATTTGAACACACCGAGTTGTTTCAAAGAGGTGTTGGAGATACTACCGATATTGTGCAGAAGGAAATGTACACTTTTCTGGATAAAGGCGAAAGGAGTATAACTCTTAGGCCTGAAGGAACTGCCGGAGTAGTCCGGAGTTATATTGAAAACGGTATGGCGTCATTGCCAATGCCAATAAAGCTTTATTACAATATAACGGCTTACAGGTATGAAAATGTACAAAAGGGTAGGTATAGGGAGTTTCACCAGTTTGGTGTGGAATGTTTCGGGTCACAAGGGCCTTTGGTTGACGTTGAGATAATAAGTATGCTGAGTATGTTTTTTGAAAGACTGGGTATAAGAGATATTGAACTCAATATAAACAGTATAGGCTGCCCGGAGTGCAGGGGAGAATACAATAAGAAGCTGATGGAATACTTTAAACCGAATCTTGATAAATTGTGTGGCACATGCAAGACAAGGTACGAAAGGAATCCTCTCAGGATTATTGATTGCAAGGAAGAGAACTGCAAGGTCTATACAAAGGATGCGCCAGCTTTAGTGGATAATCTGTGTGAAGATTGCAGCAAGCATTTTGAAGGTTTGAAGGATGGTCTTGATAACCTGGGGATTAAGTATAAAATTGACAAAAATATAGTAAGAGGGCTTGATTACTATACAAAGACGGTATTCGAGTTTGTGTCAAAGAATATTGGAGCACAAGGGACTGTTTGCGGTGGTGGCAGATATGACGGACTGATAGAAGAATGCGGAGGTACGCGTACACCGGGGATTGGTTTTGCGATAGGTATTGAAAGACTTTTGCTGGTTATGGAGAGTCAGGGCATAGAAATACCAAAGGCGGAAGCTATTGATGTTTATATTGCCACTATAGGCGAAAAGGCCCAAAAATATGCCCAGAAGCTTGTATATAAAATCAGAGAGGCGGGTTTTTCCGCTGAAACCGATTTGATGGGTAAAAGCGTTAAAGCCCAAATGAAATATGCAGATAAGCTGGGAGCTGTATATTCTGTAGTTATCGGAGATAATGAGGTAGAAAGCAATAAGGCAGTCTTAAAGAATATGCAAACGGGTGAGACTAAGGATATAAGCATGGATACTCTTATAGAGCGCTTAAAGATGTAATCAAATTTATTTGTTGGAGGAATTGTTATGGGTGAATCAATTTTTGGAATGAAAAGAACGCATAGATGTACAGAGCTTAATGCCTCAAATTTAGGGCAAACGGTTACTGTTATGGGCTGGGTTCATAAGAGAAGAAACCTTGGTGGATTGATATTTGTTGATCTAAGGGATAGAAGCGGTATACTCCAGATAGTATTTAACGATCAAATCAGTAGTGAAATATTTGCCAAGGCTGAGGCAATCAGAGGTGAGTTTGTTCTTGCAGTCACAGGAGAAGTTGCAAGAAGGGCGCCAGAGGCACTCAACACCAAATTATTGACCGGTGAGATAGAAATCATTGCTAAAGAGCTCAGAATTTTGAGCAACGCTGAAACAACTCCCTTTTATATTGAAGAAGACTCCGACGTTAATGAAACGCTGAGACTTAAATACAGATTTCTTGATTTGAGAAGACCGGATATGCAGAGAAATCTGATGTTAAGACATAAGGTTGCTAAAATTGCAAGGGATTATTATGATGAAAACGGATTTTTGGAAATTGAAACACCTATGCTTACAAAAAGTACGCCGGAAGGTGCAAGAGACTATCTTGTTCCAAGCAGAGTCCATCCTGGAAAGTTCTTTGCGCTTCCCCAATCGCCACAGCTTTTTAAGCAGCTTTTGATGGTGTCCGGCTTTGACAGATACTTCCAGATTGTAAAGTGCTTCAGGGATGAGGATTTAAGAGCTGACAGACAGCCGGAATTCACCCAGATAGACCTTGAAATGTCTTTTGTGAACGTCGAAGATGTGCTCGAGGTTAATGAAGGCTTTATCAAGAAGGCTTTTGATGAAGCCTTAGGTATCAAACTGGAAACTCCTTTCATAAGGATGACATACCAGGAGGCTATGGACAGATTTGGATCGGATAAACCGGATATCAGGTTTGGGCTTGAGCTTGTCAACGTATCTGACCTTGTAAAAAACTGCGGCTTCAAAGTGTTTTCAGATGCAGTTAATAACGGAGGCAGTGTAAGAGCTATAAATGCAAAAGGCTGTGGAAAGATTTACAGCAGAAGGGAAATAGATGGTCTGGTTGAACTTGTAAAATTGTACAGAGCTAAGGGAATGGCTTGGATTGTAGTTGAGGAAAATGAATTGAAATCCTCAATCACCAAATTCTTCAGTGAAGATGAAATGAAGGCAATTCTTGAAAGAGTTGAAGCCGAGCCCGGTGACTTGATTTGCTTTGTTGCTGACAAAAACGAAGTGGTTTATGATTCACTTGGACAGTTGAGACTTGAAGTAGCGAAAAAACTTAATCTGTTAGACGATAAAGAATTCAAGTTTTTATGGGTTACTGAGTTTCCACTGCTTGAGTACGATGAAGAAGAAAAACGCTGGGTTGCAAAGCATCATCCGTTTACATCACCTATGGATGAAGATGTCCAATATCTGGATACAGACCCTGGTAAGGTAAGGGCAAAGGCCTATGATATTGTACTGAACGGAACTGAAATAGGCGGAGGAAGTATAAGAATACATGACCAGTCTATGCAGTCAAAGATGTTTAAACTGTTAGGCTTTACTGAAGAACAGGCGTGGGATAGGTTCGGCTTCCTGCTTGAGGCATTTAAGTATGGGACACCTCCTCATGGCGGGCTTGCGTTCGGACTTGACAGGCTCATTATGATAATGGCAGGAAGAAACAGTATCAGGGACGTAATAGCCTTCCCTAAGGTACAGAATGCTTCAGATCTGATGTCAAATGCCCCGGATGTGGTTGACGAAAAGCAGATTAACGAGCTTCATATAAAGCTGAACAATCAATAAGCTTTGTAAGTAGTGTATAAGATTTTAATAAGGAGCTGTAGTATTAAATGAATTAGTGCTCAGTTCCTTTTTTATGCAAAATAAATTTCTTTATATTTTCATTTATTACCGGAATTCGACAATGAGTTTTGAAATAATAACTAATAAAACCCTATATTTTATTCATCTTTTCCAGTAGATTAAAAAATATGGCATTATATTCAGCCACGGCTAACGCATGTATGTAATTATATGGAATGCAAGTTCGTAAAACAGTT
>CAZLZR010000031.1:0-54314 GCA_964564015.1 uncultured Acetivibrio sp. | reverse complement strand
GATGCCAGAAAGAAATACACTTTCTTAGGCATTAAAAAAGTCGGCTTCGCTGATTTAAAGCCAGGGTATTCCAGCTGGCGGTCGTAAAAATACCATGGGGGGATAAGATGTCCAATAATAGAATTTAGTCTATTATTGGACATCTGTAAAGTGGTATTAACTATTTCTTGTAGGTCTCGATATCAACTTCAGGTTTTTTATTATGTTTGGGCTCAGAATTTAATGTTTCCTTAGGTTTATTCTTTGGCTCTAATCCTGGTTTTCCTTCGGGTTTATCCTTTGGTTCCACAAAAGGTGTTTCTTCGAAGTTATCTTTGGGCTCCACTACAGTTTCTTCGAATTTATTCTTTGGTTCGGGGAGTGGCTTCTCCTGGGTTTTATTTTTGGGTTCGATAATAGTATTTGGATCTTTTTTCTCTATAGGATCTGTTTTTTCTTTTGAGGGCTCTTTTCTTTCAGGTTCTGAGACAGGCTTTTGAGGTTTATCCTTTTTTACATCATGTACAACGCCTACATCGTCAATCTTGACTTTCTTCAGAGCTTCTCCGATACTTTTACTTTTAATTTCTTCGATATCCATATCAATGCCTTGTTCTTTAGCTTTCTCATAGACGATACTTCTGCCTAAAGAAATTTTATTTATATCGGCCAATTTTTTGTAGTCATAGGGAGTTTCTACTACTTTTGACCGGATATCCTCATCAAAATCTTTTTCAGCGGTACTTCTGCAAATATCAATTAGCCTATCGAATTCTTCAGAATGATTTTTCTTTGTATCACCGGATTTATCATTGCTTTGTTCCTTTAAACATGCGGATATTAAAATAACTGATTCATCCAAATTGGATTTCTTAATTACTTCCCTTATTGCAACATCAACAGATTGGTGCTTTAAGTCTAATTCTTTTAATAAAGAACTTGTATCATCGTTAAAATAATTTACTTTGAGTATTTTGTTGTTTTTATCCAGCTCAAATTCTATACTGGTAATCGAATCCACTGCAACATAAGCATATACCCTACTGTTGGTGAAAGGGTTGAAAAAAGCAAGCAGAATTATGAATATTGCGGCAACTCCGGCAATGATTTGGGAAGAAATAATAATTTTGTTCTTTTTGTGAACGACCTCATTTATGTTGAATAAGACTTCTAAACCTACGTACATACCAGGCTGTTTTATTATTGAAACTACTTTGCAATCAGTAGTCATAATAATAGCTAAGTTGTTTTTGAATTTCAATATGGTACCCTTCTGTTTTATCATAATATTTCACCTTCCTATTGTATCATATATGTATTTTTTTAATATCTCAAGATCGCTTTTAAGAACAAAAACCATAGCGATGATGAATTTTTTGTTTTTTTCAAGAGTTCTTTTGCAAAGATTAACGTGCTCAGTTAACTCTTTATACGGCAAAGTTTTCTTTTCCATTAATAGTTGAAATAATGAATCATTTTCTTTAATGATTTTCGCCACATTTAGACACATAACTCTAGAATCACGATGTTTTGGGGAACAATCAATCAAGTCCTCAATAGTCATTTTAAATTCACATATTTTCAGTTCAAGATTCTTAATTTCTTCCTTGGTAATAAACTCACTGCTATAGTCTGAGTTGTTATCATACAAATATTTCTCTTCAAAACTACTATCGTTGTCATAAAGATATGAAAAAGGGACTGTGACCTTGTACTTATTTGTACATCTTAAATAATCTATAAGACGTCTTTTTATTACCTGTTTTGAAAAGCTTATAAAAATAGTCCTTTTATCTAAATCGTAGGACTCGATAGCTTCGTTAAAAGCAATAAGAGCAATGCTGAATTCATCACTCTGAATTATATTATTCTTCTTACCTACTAATTGTGAAACACATTTCAATATAAAAGGTTTGTAGTCATCAATAAACTTATTTCTAAGGAGAATATCACCATTTTTAATTTTTTTTATTATTTCTAGAAAAGAATCTTTTTCATGTCCTAGCCAGTAGTATGATTTTATATTTATCAATGAGTATTCCCTCCTTACTGTAGTATATTCGTATATGGTTGCTGTTTTTGTTCGCTTTGAGATAGTTTAGTGTAAGAATTGAATTCTTATTGATTTAGTTTGAAAATCAAATAACAAACCGAACAAAAATAGAGTGTGTTTTCGAAAGACTTGACCGAAAGAGAAATTTAGCACCAAAGCAATAAATTCTTACTACTGAAAGCAATCATCAATATATGCTTGTAAGCTGTATAAAAATCAACTGAGTTTAAATCGAACAAGGGGTTTTTTATATAGTTTATAAAATAAATAATAAAAAAGGAGAATGTGAAATGAAAAGATTTGTAGGTCCTTTATTAACAGTAGCATTGGCATTTTCTGTTTCAACAAGTGCTTTTGCATCAGTAGGTTCAGTAAATCCAGAGGTTTACAACAAGTCAATAGGTCAGATTATACATCCTAAGTATGTTGAAACACTTGTTGAAAAGAAAGAAGTAGCAGAGATTAATGCAGTGTTTGAGGCAGATATTGCTATTTTGGAAGAAAGTCTTAAAGCTTTGCGTGATGAAATGAAAGCATTAAGAGAAGTTAAACCAGTTGATGAAGTTGCTATATCAGCATTAAAAGAAGAAAAAACATTGAATGATCAAATCAAGGCAAAAAGAGACTCCTTACATAAGTTAATCGAAAGAGTAAAGCTGGTTGTTAAGTACGGAGAAACAGCAGTAGCACAAATTGAAGCATTACAAGCAGCATTTGTAGCAGAAGAAAGTGCAATAAATGAAAGCAAAAAAGCTTTGAAAGCTGAAATAGATGCTTTATTGTCAGCAGAAGAAGTTGATGAGGAAAAGGTTGCTGAACTAAGAGCAGGAGAAAAAGCATTGAATGAGGATTTAAAAGCAAAAAGAGATGCTATGAATAAGGCAGTTGAGAGAATAAAACTAGTTGCAGAGTATGGCGAAGCAGCAGTAGCAGAAATTGAAGCATTACAAGCAGCATTTGTAGCAGAAGAAAGTGCAATAAATGAAAGCAAAAAAGCTTTGAAAGCTGAAATAGACGCTTTATTGTCAGCAGAAGAAGTTGATGAGGAAAAGGTTGCTGAATTAAGAGCAGCAGAAAAAGCATTGAATGATAATTTAAAAGCAAAAAGAGATGCTATGAATAAGGCAATTGAGAGAATAAAACTAGTTGCAGAGTACGGAGAAGCAGCAGTAGCAAAAATTGAAGCATTACAAGCAGCATTTGCAACAGAAGAAAGTGCAATAAATGAAAGTAAAAAAGCTTTGAAAGCTGAAATAGATGCTTTATTGTCAGCAGAAGAAGTTGATGAGGAAAAGGTTGCTGAACTAAGAGCAGGAGAAAAAGCATTGAATGAGGATTTAAAAGCAAAAAGAGATGCTATGAATAAGGCAATTGAAAGAATAAAACTAGTTGCAGAGTATGGCGAAGAGGTTATTCTAAAGATAGAAGAAGAACAATCATTATTTGAGGAAAAAATTGTTGCTTTAGAAGAAAGTAAGAATGCGGTAAAAGAAGAAATAAAAGCATTGAGAGAAGTTAAACCTGTAGACGAGGCTGCGGTTTCTACATTGATGGAGCAGGAGAAAAACTTAAATGATCAGATAAAAGCTGCAAAAGAAGCGTTTGAAGCTTTAGTTGACGATATTCTTTATGCTGCAATAACTAAGTAATTTTAAGTGTGAACGCAAATACTCTTTCTTGGAAAGATCTGCTGATTCTTTGATCCAAGAAAGAGTATTTTTTATTGAAATAAAACAATGAATACAAATGAAGCAATCCGGTATGAGATGGAGTATTAATGGAAAAAAAGCATTGTTTTTTTTTGCCCCTAAATGATATAATTTTACTGTATAGTGTTTTTTGAATATGCAAATGCATCCTATGATTTTTGTTAATCAGCAGTAGTATATTGGCACTATAATAAATGGTGAGGTGATATCAAAATGAAAGCAAAAAAGGTGGAATGGTTTGCGGGAAGTATTTTTTTAATTGTAGGCTTAATTTTTCTTGTGGTCGGAATATCCATAGCTGCATACAATGTAAATTTTAAAAATAATGCACTGGAGACTACAGCAGTTATAAGTTCAATAGAAAGGGACAGGGATTCTGACGGCGACACTAGTTATACTGTCTATGTGAGATATACCGTTGACGGCAGTCAATATGAACGACCTCTTAACTTTTACAGCAGCGGCATGTATGTGGGCGAAGAGATATCCATCTACTATCTTCCTGAGCAACCTAACCGCATATTAGCCAAATCATCTTTATCTTTTCTCTTTATTTTATTTCCTTTGATGGGACTTATAGCTGCTTCCATAGGGTTTGTTATTATATTTAGAAAGGTTATGAAGATAAAAAGTCATAAATATTTACTGGAAAACGGCGAGGTGGTAAATGCCGAAATTACCAATGTTGATTATAAAAGTTCCTATACTGTAAATGGAGTAAGTCCCTACGTAATTACATGTAAATGGGTAGATCCTTCAACAGGAATTTATTATTTTTTCAAGAGTGATAACATATGGTTTGATCCTGAACCCATTATTAATGAAAGAGATATCAAAAATCTTCCTGTTTACATAGATAGGTATAATCCGAAAAAATACTCGGTTTCTTTGGAAGAGTTGGAGAAAATGGTTGCGGATGTATAATTATTCTATTGGTCGAAGGGGCTGTTGCATTATCGATTAAAAAATCGTAATGCAATGCCCCTTTCTATTAGAAAGTAATATATTTTATCTTTAAAATATTTTCCATTTTCTTGCTCTTGAAAAAAGGATACATTAAATAAACGAAACACACTTTGCTACTTTTACCATCAATATCTTTAAGTTTATGCTGTCTTTAACGGATGCAAATGAGTGGAACAACGTTCTTACTGAATTTTGTTATGCAGTTTGTTTACAATAGGTTAATTTTGGGGAAATAATTAACGAAATGTAATAATAAATCAGTCAACTTTCTTGTAATCGTTATGGCATCGAAATTAAATAATTGTACTGAAGGTTATTCAATTGCAATTGCTTTCATGATATAATTTCTGCAGATTAATACATCAAAATCAGTTGTTTTTGTTTTTTTGATATATCTGAAATATATAATGAAATGGATTGGTATTATATGGAAAAAGGTTTTGACATAATAATTGTGGGAGCTGGAGCAGTAGGGTGTGCTGTGGCAAGAGAACTCTCCAGGTACAAGCTTGATATTGCGGTGCTTGAAAAGGAAAGCGATGTTGCGTCAGGGACGAGTGGCAGAAACAGTGCTGTTGTCCATGCCGGATTCAATAATAAAACTGGAAGCCTGATGGCTAAGCTATGTGTAAAAGGGAATCTGGGATTTGAAAAAGTATGTAAGGAACTGGATATACCTTACAAAAAGACCGGAAAGCTTGTAGTAGCATTTGACGAAAGTGACCTTAAAGGCATTGAAAAGCTGATGGATGCAGGAGAAAAGAATGGTGTGCCGGGACTTTCTTTTATAGGTGAGGAGGAAGTTAAAAGGTTAGAACCGTACGTTGGCGGCATAGGTGCAATGCTATCATCAAATACTGCAATTACCAATCCCTTTATGTATACGGTTGCACTAGCTGAAAATGCCTGCGCAAATGGTGTAAAGTTCTATTTTGACAACGAAGTCCGTGGGATAAGCAAGTATGAAGACAAATTCCGCATTAGTGCAGGTGGTAAGTATTATTATTGCAGGTATATTGTAAATGCGGCCGGACTATACTCGGATAAAATCTCTTCTATGGCTGGCGATCCAAGCTATAAGATATATCCTTGCAGGGGACAATATTATATTTTGGATAAACGGACAAGCAGATACCTGAATATGCCCGTTTATCCTGTGCCAAGGCCTGGAATTGGAGGGCTGGGAGTTCATCTTACTCCGACAATTGAAGGTAATATATTGATTGGACCCAGTGCTGAGTATATAAAGACAAAGTCTGATTACGGTGTTACTAAAGATGTTATGAATCAGCTATTTAAAGAGGCAAAGGAGTTACTTCCTCCTATCGGCTTAAAAGATGTTATCAGGAATTATTCCGGGATAAGGTCAAAGTTGGTAGGACCTGAGGTTGGAGGTTTCGGGGATTTTGTCATTGAAGAATCCCAAATAGTAAAGGGACTTATACAGTTGGTGGGAATAGAGTCACCTGGGCTTACGTCTTCAGTGCCAATTGCCGGGATGGTAAGAGATATAATTGGAAATAAGGAAGATCTTATTGAAAAGCCTGAATTTATATGTGAGAGAAGGGGCATTGTTGAATTCAGGCAGCTTCCTGCTGACGAAAAAGCCAGGTTGGTGAAGGCATGTCCTGAATACGGAGAAATAGTGTGCAGATGTGAGCAGATTACTAAGAGGGAAATTATGGATGCGATAGAAAATCCGTTGGGTGTGAAAACGTTAGCAGGTATTAAATATAGAGCAAGGGCTATGATGGGAAGATGCCAGGGCGGTTATTGTCTTACCAGGATTGTTGAAATATTGACAAAAGAATACGGTATTCCTGTAGAAGGAGTAACATTAAGAGGCAAAGGATCCGGACTGTTTAGTGGAAGAGTAAAATAGAAGGGCTAATAATTTGGGAGTGAGTAAAATGATTATAGATAAAGACGTAATTATTATTGGGGCTGGGCCAGCAGGGTTGGCAGCTGCAGTGGAACTTAAAAAAAACGGAGTGGAAAAGCTTGTTGTGATAGAGAGGGAGCCGTTTGCAGGAGGGATACTTAATCAGTGTATCCATGATGGATTTGGCGTTATAAAGTTTAACGAAGTTTTAACCGGCCCTGAATATGCACAACGGTATATAGATCAAGCAGAGAAGTTATGTGTTGAAGTTTTGACAAGTTCTATGGTAATTAATATGAGCAGAGAAAAAGAGATCACAGTACTTAGTCCGAAAGGCCTTGTTGTTTATAGGGCAAAGTCTGTAATTCTTGCCATGGGTTGCAGAGAAAGAACAAGAGGAGCACTCGGTATTCCGGGTACGAGGCCTGCCGGGATTTTTACCGCTGGTGTAGCCCAGCACTTTGTAAACTTAAAAAATATCATGATTGGGAAACGGATTGTTATACTAGGCTCCGGTGATATTGGACTTATTATGGCGAGAAGGCTTACATTGGAAGGTTCGAAGGTCATTGCAGTAGTTGAAAAAATGTCTTATTCAAACGGACTTGCAAGAAATGTTACACAGTGTCTCGAGGACTATGATATTCCACTTTTATTGAGCCATACTGTTATCAATATAGAAGGGAAAGAACGGTTAAAGAGCGTTACAATTGCAAAGGTTGATGATAAGGGTGAGCCTGTACGAGGAACATCCCAAAAAGTTGATTGTGATACCCTTATACTTTCAGTTGGCCTGATACCTGAGAACGAATTATCAAAAGATGCAGGAATGAAATTGGATGAAGTTACCCAGGGGGCAGTGGTGGATGAGAATCTGCAAACCAGCATTGAAGGTGTTTTTGCATGTGGAAATGTATTGCAGGTTCATGACCTTGCAGATCATGTTTCAAATGAGGCTGAGAAAGCAGCAAGGTCCGTAATTAACTACCTTGCCAATGGATTTGAGCCTCAGAGCAAAGTCGAAGTTATTGCAGGAATGGGCATAAGATATGTTATTCCACAGGCTATATCAGGAAAGAGAGATACTACCTTCTCAATGAGGGTGGACAGGCAGTGGGTGGATCGAAAACTGAATTTCAGCACTTGCGGACGGTTAATAAAATCCTTCAAATACAAGCGGCTGAACCCTTCTGAAATGGTGGTAGTAAATTTAAAAACATCGGATCTTAAGGACGTTGAAAGTTTGGAGGTGTCAATAAGTGAAGAGTGAGAGAGAGATAACCTGTATTGTATGTCCAAATGGGTGTAAACTTGAAGTGATTTGTAATGATACTTTAATTGTAAAGAACGCTCTATGTCCAAAAGGTGAAGAGTATGCCCGCAATGAAGTTATGAACCCTGTAAGGACTGTGACTTCCACAGTTAAGGTTTGTGATGGGGTGTTGCCGCTGGTAAGTGTGCGCAGTAACAAGCCGGTTCCCAAAGAGAAAATACCGGAGATTATTCAATTACTTAAAGAGGTTGAGCTGGATGCACCGGTTGAATTTCACCAGATAATATACGGTGATATACTTGGTGCAGGTGCAGATATTATTGCTACACGAGAAGTGAAAAGATCGAAATAATTAATGAAAATTTCATAATATTATATTAAATATGTTAATAAATTCATATAGAGAAAAACCTCTTTTTGTACGATAATAATTGTGCGGGAAATTTGATGTTTGAACAAAATGAATTGCTGTATGCAGGTGGGTTTGTTTCTATGCGAAATATTACTGGAGCCCTCAACAACAATATGTTAAGAAATATGTGAGGCTTGGGACATAGCAAGTACATTTTGCATTTGAAAAACGAAGATTAGTGATGTAAAAAAGTACCAGGGAACTAAATTACATTTTGTTATGTCAAATAAGTACAAGAAAAAATAAAGATTCTTCGGAGATAAATTATGCGTACAATAATGGGAATATTGAAAAATGTTTATAATGCATTTATAAAGTTGCCAATAAGAATGAGGTTACTTATAGTTGGAGCTTTTTTTATATTTCTTTTCGTGGTCAGTGTTAATATCAATCAGCATTATAATGATGGAGAAAAAATATATGGCAAGTCCGAGCAGTCTGAAAATAATCATAGGAATAATGGTAGTTCATCGGATAAAGATGATGAGGAAGAGAATGAAATACCTGTACCTAAAGAAGTAAAAGTAGTTATTGACCCGGGACATGGCGGAGAAGATCTGGGAGCTACAAAAGATGATCTGTATGAGAAAAAATTGAACCTTGATATATCTATGAAATTAGGTAAAATACTCGAGGGATTGGATATAAATGTTGTTTACACACGGGAAAAGGACATTGATGTAGGTCTTGATGAACGGGTAAATATTGCTAATAATCTGGATGCAACACTGTTTATAAGTGTTCACAATAATTTTATGCCAGACGATGCGGGGTATAAAGGAACTGAGACGTTATACTGCCCTCCTGTTGACACTCAGGAAGACAAGATGGATGGAATGAAACTTGCTACTATTGTCCAAAAAAGACTTGTAAGTAGCTTAAATACCGTAGATAACGGAATAATATACAGACCGAATCTTGTAGTGTTAAGAAAAACCAATATGCCCGCTGTTATTGCTGAGATTGCGTATATGTCCAATTCTTCAGATCGTTCAAAACTGATGGACGATGGATTTAGGCAAAAGGCTGCAAAAGCATTAGCCGAAGCAGTAATGGAGGCGTTAGAATTTATGAAGGCAGAAAAGAATGAAAAAGGTATATGGATGATTATGGATTGAAGTAAAAACAATAAAAAATCTTGAGCTATGTAAAAAAAGAAGGGAAATCCCTTTCTTTTTTTGTTTCTTAAAGGTATAATTTTTAAGTAAATTCTGTTTGTGAGAAGCATTTACTAAAAAAATTTTAGGTGGGTATGCATGAAGAATATATGGAAGTACCTTTTAATACTGTCAGGACTAGTTGCTTTGTGGAACCAGACGTTAGTAAGTCCTTTTAAAGTTCTTTCCACGATTTTTCACAAAATTGGACATGCTTTAGCAGCAGCATTATTTGGTTTTGGTTCAACCGCTTTCAGCGTAACTTTTGGAAGCAGTCTGGACGCTATACCTGAGAAGAATAGCTGGATTGCTTCATTTGTGATTGCAAATAGCGGCTATATTTCAGGGTTATTGTTTTCCATGCTGATATTGTTTTTGAAAAGGACTTCTGCGAAGAAATATCTGGTTGGAAGCATAACAATAATGTATCTTGTGTTTTCCATAGTATTTGCTTCCTCACTTGGCGCACTGGTAACTTCTTTGGTATTTGCCATTGTTGCAATTCTGGTTTTAATGATACAGAATGACAGGATGAATGAAATAATGATAGATATAGTTGGGATATCGGCAGCCGCACTAGTAATATATGATACCTTTGTTGATACCATATTGCTGAAACTAAATCAGCAGCTTTCGATCATGAAGGTCTGGAGTGCCAATCCGCCCAGTGATATATTGAGGCTTGCAGATTTAACCGGTTTTCCTGCCCTTGTCTGGGGATTAATCTGGCTGGCTATTTCGGTTTTTTCGCTTAATATGTTATTAATTAAATTTGCGGGAAGTAAAAAAAGGTAATAATCGGAGGAGTATATGGGGATTGAGATTAGAATTAAAGAACTGAGGGATTTGTTAAACTATCACAGCCATAAATATTATGTAGAGGATAAGCCTGAAATAACGGATTTTGAATATGATAAATTATTAAGGGAACTTGAAAATCTGGAAGAGCAAAGACCGGATCTTATTACGTCCGATTCTCCGACGCAAAGGGTTGGGGGAAAACCACTTGAAGGTTTTGAAAAGGTTGTACACGCAGTTCAGATGCAGAGCCTTGCAGATGTGTTCAGCGATGAGGAGCTTATTTCTTTTGATAAAAGAGTTAAAGAGTCCCTCAATGAAGACTTTGAATATGTAGTTGAAAAGAAAATTGACGGCTTGTCCGTTTCTCTTATATATGAAAATGGGGTTTTTGTACGGGGTGCAACCAGAGGGGATGGCATGGTAGGAGAGGATGTAACACAGAATCTTAAGACCATCAAGTCAATTCCGCTTACTCTTAAAAAGAAAGTACCTCTTCTTGAAGTAAGAGGTGAGGTTTTTATTTCAAGAAATGACTTTATAAAAGTAAATGAAGACCAGGAAGTATTAGGACAGCCTACTTTTGCAAATCCCCGGAATGCCGCAGCAGGTTCTCTCAGACAGCTTGATCCTAAGGTCGCAAATTTGAGGAGATTGGATATTTTTCTGTTCAATATTCAAAGAATTGAGGGTGAAGTCTTCAAGACCCATTCTGAAACTCTCGAATTTATGAAGGAGATGGGTTTTAAGGTCAGTCCAGGCTACAAAATATGTAGTAATATTGTTGAAGTTATTGAGGAAATTAAAAATATTGGGGAACAGCGTGGAATACTTCCCTTTGAAATTGATGGCGCCGTGGTTAAGGTAAACTCCTTAAGGCAGCGTGAAATATTAGGAAGTACAACCAAAACACCAAGATGGGCAGCAGCGTACAAGTATCCTGCGGAAATTAAGGAAACCCGTATAAAGGAAATTTTTTCAAACGTAGGCAGGACAGGAGTTCTAACACCAAATGCAGTTCTGGAGCCGGTGAGGCTTGCAGGAACTACAGTAAGCAGGGCTACGTTGCACAATATGGATTACATAACAGAAAAGGATATCAGAATTGGTGACACTGTTCTGGTTCGTAAGGCCGGAGATATTATACCGGAAGTAGTTGAAGTTGTGTTTGCTAAGCGTACAGGAGAAGAGATAAAATATGTTATGCCGGATAAATGTCCTGAATGTGGTGCTGATGTTGTTAGAAGTGAAGATGAGGTTGCCTATAGATGTACCGGTATAGAGTGCCCCGAGCAGCTTTTCAGGAGTATTGTCCATTTTGCATCAAGAGATGCGATGAATATTGATGGGTTAGGGCCTGCAATCATTGACACCTTGCTTGAGAAGGGCTTGATCAAGGGAATTGCAGATTTATATTTTCTCCATGACAAAAAGGATGAGCTTGTAAATATGGATAGAATGGGAAAAAAATCTGTTGAGAAGCTCTTAAAATCCATAGAAAAATCTAAAAACAATAATATAGACAGGCTCTTATTTGGCTTTGGAATAAGGCATATTGGGCTTAGGGCAGCTCAACTCTTAAGCGAGAATTATGATTCTATAGACGAAATTAAAAATGCATCTGTGGAGAGTATTCAGAGTATACCCGAGTTTGGAGAAAAGATGGCAAAGAGTGTTGTAATTTTCTTTAATCAGGATCAGACCATTGATACTCTTGAAAAGCTGGGAGCAGCCGGGGTGAACCTTAAGAGTGCCGGTAAACGAGAAATCAAAGATAATAGATTTGAAGGACTTACATTTGTACTGACAGGAACTCTTCCAACTCTTTCAAGAAATGAAGCTTCAGATATAATTGAAAGTTTTGGTGGCAAAACGTCTTCCAGTGTTTCAAAAAAGACGGATTATGTTCTGGCGGGAGAGGAAGCGGGAAGCAAGCTTGAAAAGGCAAAAAGCCTGAATGTGAAAATTATTGATGAAGCTGAGTTTAATAAGATGATAGAGTAGACTGAATAGGTAGAGGCCACTATGTTAAATTTTATAGCTTGTCGTTAATTAAAATTTCTGTAGAAATATAACATAAAATGGTTGACCTGGTATAAAATAATCCATATAATTGATTAATGTACACTTAAACTTATTAACATATGTTTCCTTTCCTTATTGGGAAGGAGTGGCCCTTTTTAAGGGCCTTTTTTCAACTTAATTATTGTTATACAATACATTTGGAATGTAGTTTGTTTGAAGTTTATATATAATAAGATTATGAAAGATAATAGAGGTGGGCTTAAATGAGGCTGAACAAAAAGAATGCTGATTTTTTTATATATGACAATGCTCCTTTAGAGGAAGCTGTTACGCGTACGACACACATGGCTTTTTCTGCGCATCATGACGATATTGAGATTATGGCCTATGATGGAATACAAAAGTGTTTTGGAAAAGCAGACGAATGGTTTATGGCTGTTGTCCTGACTAATGGAGCAGGAAGTCCGAGAAACGGAATTTATGAAAACTATTCAGGAGAAGAAATGACACAGGTCAGGAAACTCGAACAAAAGAAAGCAGCCTTTGTTGGAGAATACGGAGCTCTAGTAATGCTTGATTACGAGAGTTCAGAGGTTAAAGACTCAAGCAATAGGGAAGCCGTGGAAGATATTAAGGAATTGATCAGGAATGCCAGGCCAAAGGTTATATATACTCACAACCTTGCTGATAGGCACAGTACCCATGTTGCTGTTGCCCTAAGAGTGATTAAGGCCATCAGGGAACTGCCGGCTGACCTAAGGCCTGAAAAATTATATGGGTGTGAAGTATGGGGAAAATTAGACTGGCTGAATGGTGATGAAAAAGTGCTTTTCAATGTTTCAGAACGTCCGAATATTGCATCAGCACTCCTGAGTGTTTTTGACTCTCAGATTTGTGGAGGAAAAAGATATGACCAGGCTGTTTGCGGAAACAGGCAGTCAAATGCAACTTTTTTGTCTCATAATACTGTTGATGCATATTCGTCGGTTATATATGGAATGGATCTTACGGAACTGATAAGGGATGTGGGGCTGGACATTAAGGAGTATATAAAAGGTTATATCGATAGATTTTGTAACGATGTTACAGAGCGGATAGACAACATGATATAATTATATGGAAAACGGACATAAAAGTTAAATTCATATAACAACTAGACATTACCTGAGTCATATAATAGTCTTTATGAAAGTGAGCGAAAACTTGTGAAAATAACTGGAGATACAATAGAGTATATAGCAGATCTTGCAAAGCTAAACCTTACTGAGGAAGAAAAGTCAAAGCTTATTTTAGACATGGAAAGAAATATTTCTTATATGGACAAGCTTAATGAACTTGATACGTCAAAGGTGAAGCCAACAGATCATGTTATACCGATAAGCAATGTATTCAGGGAGCCTGAGGAAATTGTAAAGGAAGAAGGATTAGAATTAATGAAAGAAACCAGGGGAAAGGCTGATCCTCAACTTATAAATAAAATACTCAAGGATGAACTGGATAAATAGAACATATGCGGCTTAAAAGTATAGCCGCTTTTTTGTTGTCTTTAAAAGATAAAGCTAATTTTCGGGATGTAATCTGTCCTCAATTGTGTACAGACTAAAAAAATAAAACAACTTAATCTTGTATACAATAAACATTTTGTATATAATAAATAGCTGATGGAATAATGGTTTCAAGATATCTGATACTATTACCTGGTGATAATTATTAATTGTGATTATTTGGGTAATCTAATAAAACAACCAACAAAAGTAACTATATATTTGTCGAATAAATGACTGAAAGGGGTAAAAGAATGGGTTTTTTAGAACAAATTATTGAAAGAGCAAAGTCCGACATTAAGACAATTGTACTTCCGGAAAGTACAGATTTAAGGGTGGTTACAGCAGCATCGATGATTTCTAATCAAGGTATTGCAAATGTGGTGCTTATAGGGGACGAAAATGATATTAGAAAGCTTGCAGGTGATCTTGACCTGTCAAAAGTTAAAGTAGAAAATCCAAAAACTTCTGCAAATTTTGAAGACTATGCTGCCACTTTTTGTGAGCTCAGAAAATCAAAGGGGATGACCATTGAAGAAGCAAGAGAGACAATGAAGAATCCTCTTTACTATGGAGTTATGATGGTTAAAAAGGGACAAGCTGACGGTATGGTAGCTGGTGCAATAAACTCAACCGGTAATACTTTAAGACCTGCACTTCAAATTTTGAAAACAGCACCGGGAACAAAGCTTGTATCAGCATTTTTCGTTATGGTAGTTCCGGATTGTGAATATGGAAACAACGGAACTTTCATTTACGGAGACTGCGGACTTGTTGAAAACCCTGATGCAGACCAGCTTTCCGAAATTGCAATAGCTTCTGCCGGATCATATAAACAGTTGGTACAGGATGAGCCTCAGGTTGCCATGCTGTCATATTCAACATATGGCAGTGCAAAGAGTGAATTGACTGAAAAGGTTGTAAAAGCAACTCAGCTTGCAAAAGAAAAAGCTCCCAATCTATCACTGGATGGTGAATTGCAGGCTGACGCAGCACTTGTTCAAGCTATTGCGAAGTCAAAAGCGCCAGGCAGCAAAGTTGCCGGTAAAGCTAATGTACTGATTTTCCCGGATCTCAATTGCGGTAACATAGCATACAAGCTGACTGAAAGATTGGCAAATGCTGAAGCATACGGACCTATAACACAGGGGATTGCAAAACCTGTAAATGACCTGTCAAGAGGTTGCTGTGCCGAAGATATCGTGGGAGTTGCAGCAATTACTGCAGTTCAGGCTCAAAAGGCTTAAGTTTCTTATCGAGGCAGGAACTTATATTTTAGTCATGACCTTTATGGAAAATACCAAAAGGATTCTTTTTTGTACATGATTAGTCAACCATAATTATAGAATAGGAGATGTCAAAATGAAGGTATTGGTTATTAATACAGGTAGTTCTTCATTAAAGTATCAGCTTATTGATATGTCAAATGAAAGTGTTCTTGCAAAGGGTGTCTGCGATAGGATTGGTCTTGAACACTCATTCCTTAAACACTCAAAAGTTGGAAGTGATACAGTTGTAATAGAAAAGGATTTGTACAATCACAAAATTGCCGTACAGGAGGTATTAAGTGCTCTTACTAATGACAAAACGGGCGTTATAAAGAGCATGGGTGAGATAGCTGCTGTGGGTCATCGTATTGTTCATGGAGGAGAGAAATTTAAGGAATCAGTTGTTATTGACAACAAAGTAATGAATGCAATTAAGGATTGTGTTGAACTTGCGCCTTTGCATAACCCATCAAATATAATAGGTATTGAAGCCTGCCAGCAGATTATGCCAAACTTACCAATGGTAGCAGTTTTCGATACTGCATTTCATCAGACAATGCCGGCGCATGCCTATATTTATGCCCTTCCCTATGAAATATATGAAAAATATCGTTTAAGGAAATATGGATTCCATGGTACTTCACACAAATATGTATCCTATAGGGCTGCTGAAATGCTCGGTAGACCTATAGAGGATTTAAAACTCATTACCTGTCACTTAGGTAATGGGGCAAGTGTATGTGCTGTTAAAAATGGAAAGTCAATCGAGACATCAATGGGATTCACTCCGCTTCAAGGTTTGGCTATGGGTACAAGAAGTGGTTCTATTGATCCGGCAGTTATATCGTTCCTGATGGAAAAGGAAAAAATGTCTGTTAAGGATATAAGCGATTTCCTGAATAAGAAATCCGGGGTACTTGGAGTTTCAGGTGTCAGCAGTGACTTCAGAGATGTTCAGGAAGCAGCTGAATCTGGAAATGAAAGGGCGATTCTTGCTTTAGATATCTTCTGCTACAAAGTAAAACGCTTTGTTGGGGATTATATAGGTATAATGAATGGTGCAGATGCAATTATTTTTACTGCGGGAATCGGTGAGAATAATGACCTTGTGAGAAGAAAAATATTAGAAGACATGGACTTCCTGGGAATTAAAGTGGACTGGGAAAAGAATACTGTTAAGGGTAAGGAAATCGATATAAGTGCACCTGATGCAAAAGTTAAGACCCTTGTTGTTCCGACAAATGAGGAACTGGCAATAGCAAGAGAGACTAAGAGATTGTTGAAATAGTGTATATAAATTAAAAAAGAGCTAAGTAATGATACGCTCCCTTTAAGAAGTACAGTAATTGCTGTGCTTTCGAAGGGAGCGTATTTATATTATAATCCAAATATCCAAAGCGAGTTCTTGACACTATAAAAGACTGGAAGTTACTAATATAATTCTGGATGTAATTATATCTTCTGTTTTGAAGATTTGTTTGATAAAATGGAATGGGTGATTTAAGGTGAAAAAAAGAATCGGGTTGCTTTATATAATCTTTCGCGATACAACAATGCTGGCCACATTTTTTCTGGCTCTTTACTTGGAAAGGGCGGTTGGCAGCAGGTTTTATTCAATGCTGCTGCTTTTTGCGTTATTCTTTATATGGCTGCATGTCAGGGAAGGGCTTAGAGGAAGATTTGAAAGGTTTTTACCTTACACATACATTTTTGATGTGTTACTATTAATCCTGCTGGATGAAAGTTCCAAATACCTTGTAAATCATTACTTTAATGTTTATTACTTTTATGTTTTAATTGCAGCGGGTTTTATGCTGAAGGAAAAGAACAGGTTGTTTGTCAGTCTTGGTGTGATACTGGCTGCTTTTCTAAAGTATGGCAGGTTTTTTGAAGCTGTTTTTTCAGGGAATAAACCTTCAAATATAACTTTTATTGTATCGTATATTTTCTTCACGTTTATGGTGTTTATTACCATAGGAGTGTTTTTTAACTACTCGAGAATACTTTCCGAACAGAAAGAAAAGTTAGATGAGCTAAACAGAGAACTGACTTTGGCAAACACTCTCCTGGAGGAAAAAAACAAGAAAATAAAGGAATTAACCATATTTGAAGAACGCAACCGTATAGCTCATGAAATTCATGACAGTGTCGGTCATAATCTTACCGGACTGATAATGAACCTGGATTTTTGTAAGAGGATAGTTGAAAGTAACCCATCAGGCATTGCTGAATATCTGGGTAAGAGCAGGCAAATTGCAAAGGAATGCTTGGAGGATATAAGAAAATCTGTAAGGGCACTAAAAAATGCAGAGGTTGAACAACATACTCTTAAAAAGTCTGTCGAGGAGCTGGTGGAGAATTCCAGAGATAAATTCAGTATTGGAATTTTTCTTGATGTAAAGGGTGATACGGTTAATACCCCGCCGGAATTTAATCTGGCGGTTTACAGGGCTTGTCAGGAGGCCATAACAAATTCGGTCAGGCATGGTAAGGCTGATAAGGTTGAAATAAATATAGTCTATGGAAAAAAGGATTTTTCAATGCTTATTAAGGATAACGGTACCGGGGCTAAAGAGTTAAAGTATGGAACAGGGCTTAACGGTATGATGGAGAGGTTCGGGTTGTATAACGGGGTTGTCGGTTTTTATAGTAATGATGGTTTTATGATAAATATATCCGTTCCTATGGAGGGAGTAATAAATGAGTAAAATAAAGGTTTTGATAGTTGATGACCAGCCGGTTGTGAGAGATGGCCTTAAGATGATATTGTCCTTAGATAGTGAAATTGAGGTTGCAGCGACTGCATCTAATGGTGGGGAAGCTCTTGAATTATGCAACAGCGGTATTGATGTAGTACTGATGGATATCCGGATGCCGGTCATGGATGGTGTGAAAACCACCAAATTGATAAAAGATTCATTTCCAAAGGTCAAGATAATAATCCTAACTACATTTAATGATGATCAGTATATTTTTGAAGCTTTAAAAAACGGGGCAAGCAGTTATTTGCTTAAGGATGTAGAATCCGAGGAAATTATAAATACCGTAAAGGTCATATATTCGGGCGGGACTGTCCTGCACAGTAATATTGCTGCAAAACTGGTAAACAAGCTTTCTGAAAGTCAGGAAAGTACTAATTCTCTTCAGGAACTGACTTCAAGAGAACAAGAAGTAGCAAAGCTTGTTTCTGAAGGACTCTCAAACAAGGAAATTGCTGCTAAGCTTTTTATAGCTGAGGGGACTGTCAAAAATCACATTACCAATATACTTTCGAAATTGAATCTTAATCATAGAACAAAGATAGCCCTGTATGTAATTGAAAACAATTTATAATAGGTATTCTGGGTGCATATTTTTCTTCATATTTATAAAATGCACCAGGGTATTCTTGTGATAATTGACAGATACATCCTGCGAGAGACTAATTGCCGTAATTAATATGCAAATCATGACTAAAGTCATATATGAAATATGACTTTTTTTAGATGATGATGATTCCGGTTTTCTTTATAATCAAGATATAGAGTTATTTAATATTTATGTGAAAGGTGAGTGTTATTGTGAAAAAGCTTATTATTCCTTTGATTTTGGTATTATTTATGTTTTATACTGTTGCGTGTTCCATGCAGAACTCAACAACTCAAAAATATCTGAAGGCATTGGAAAATACTCAAAATGCCGATACCATGCAGACTAAGACCGAATCCGAAATTTCAATCGACTTGTCAAAGGCATCCGATGAAGCTAGTAAGTATTTGGAAAATTTTAAAGACATTAAAATTAATGTTGATGAAACTGTGGACAATAAAAACAAGCTGGTGGAATCGAACAGCTATTTAAGCTTTGGAAAATATTCCTGGGGTACAAAGGTTTATATCAATGGAGACGATGCTTTCTTGAAAGTCAATGATAAATATGTAAAGCTCAATTCTGATAATAGTGGAGAATTTACTTCGGCAGACGGAGATTTAAATGAAGATTGTAAAGAATTGATCAACGAAATTGCAGTGATCTGGAAGGATACTGTACAGAAAGAAATACTTACAAGGGAAGGTAGTTTTATTGAAAGTACACCCGATGGAGATATAAAAATTACACAACTTTCTTTGGAGTTGAATGATGAAAAGACAAAGAAAATACTGGAAGGATTGGCTGGGGTATTATCAAAAAGTGAAGTTGCTAAAAAAACTGCAATTGAAAGTGCTAAAAAGTATGGGAACATTGAGAAACTTGATGAAGAAGGAAAGAAGAAAGTAATTACCAATATAAGCGAATGGTTTGACCAGCTTCCGGAAAATATGAAGGATTACAATGAAAAGTTCAGCATAGAAAATCTTAAGCTTACTGCGAAGATTGATAAGGACTCGTTTATAATTGATGAAGTATTTGAAGGTGAGTTTGTAATAAAGCATGAGGGAGAAATAAGAATCAGCTTTAAGGTGAACACAACAAGATGGGATATAAATAAGAAATTAAATGTGAATATACCTCAGATCAGTGAAGAAGATCTTATGAACGAGGAAAACTTCGACAAGGAAATGGATGAGACATTTTCTGAATTGTTTGGAGTGGAAAATAAGCAGTAAGTAGTGTAGTAGTAGGGTGCAAAGAATTATTTTATATGATCTATATTCAGGGCAAGATTTAAGCGATATTTGGAGGAAACGATATGGGATTGATAGAGATCAAAGATGTGAGCAAAAGCTATGGAAGTCTTAAGGCAGTTGATAATGTGAGTTTGGAAGTTAAAGAAGGCGAAATATTCGGGCTTTTAGGACCTAACGGGGCGGGCAAATCCACACTGATATCTATTCTTTGTACTCTCCTGCCTTATGACAGTGGAGAGGTTTTGATTAATAATCACAATCTTAAGAAGAATGCCGGTGAAATAAAGAGAGTTATAGGGCTTGTACCTCAGGAAATAGCATTATATCCAACACTTACAGCAAAAGAAAACCTGATGTTCTGGGGAAGGATGTATGGAATCGGGGGAAAGCTGCTTCGTGAAAGAGTTGATGAGGCTCTTGAAATAGCAGGCCTTAAAGACAGGGCCGGAGAACTTATAGATAAGTATTCAGGCGGGATGAAAAGAAGAATAAATATAGCTGCTGCGCTTCTGCACCATCCAAAGATTGTAATAATGGATGAACCTACAGTTGGTATAGACCCTCAGTCAAGAAACCACATACTGGAGACTGTCCTTAAGCTAAACAGGGAAGGTATGACTGTAATATATACCAGCCACTATATGGAGGAAGTTGAGTTCCTGTGTTCGAGGATTGCAATTATGGATCATGGAAAGGTGATTGCCCTAGGTAACAAGGAAGAACTTCAAAAACTGGTTGGAAGAAAGGATATTATAAACATTTCAACTACCGGAACATGCACCGGTCTTGAAGGGGAGTTGCGGGAGATTGAAGGGGTTCTTGAGGTGTCTTTGAAGGATGGTAAATTGAGTGTTGCTACCAAAAGTGCGGATGCAGTTTTGGCAAGAGTTATTTCAACTCTCGATGCACACAAGTGTAAAATTCAGATGGTGGACATAAAACAACCGAACCTTGAAAGTGTATTCCTGCATCTTACCGGAAGAGCTTTAAGAGATTAGGGGTGAAAATTATGATTTTAAATATAGCGCTAAAAGACCTCAAAGTTATTTTCAGAGATAGAAAAGCCCTTGCCATTATGCTTGTTATGCCTGCTGTAATCATGTTGATTTTAGGTTCTGCATTAGGGCCTATGTTTGAAAGCACACTTATCATTGATAAATTTATGATTGCTGTGGTAGATAAGGATGGAAGCCTGAATTCGCAGCGTTTTTACCAGGATTTTTTAAGAGGCGAAATGTCGGATATGTTTGAAACTTTTGTTGTGGATGAAGAAAAAGCCAATGAAATGTTAAGAAAGGAAATTGTTCCTTCAATAATTGTAATTCCGGAGGAATTTGGAATAAATATCTCAAACAATTCTCCTGTTCAGATAGAGGTAAGATCCAGTGCAGGTGAGAGTTTTAAAACCAGTATTGTCAAATCTGTGGCAGAAGGATATGCAAATGGCTATTCGAGGTATAATGCGGTTTCTGTTGCATTAGAAGAGATTCTGAAAGATAAACTGGATATGATTGAAAAGCCAATTAGCGGTTTGTCTGACAGGGATGCACTGATGATTGATCTTCAAGGTAAGCTCGAAAACAGTTTTATAGATTTCAATGAAGACAATCAGGAAAAGAACAAAATTGTAACCGGAATGCAGTATTATTGTGCCGGTATGTTGGTAATGTTTGTATTGTTCGGAGCAGGCATGGGAGTAAAACATATGACTGAAGAGCGGGAAAACAGGACGCTTGGAAGACTTATGACTACCAGGGCAGGGAAAGCTTCCGTGCTTGCAGGAAAGTTTTTGGGATTAATGCTTATCACCTTCACGCAAGCTTTAATATTGATACTTTTTACAGCTATAGTATACCGGGTAAATTGGGGTGGTAGTGTCCTGGGTGTACTTGCTGTCACCATTAGCTGCACGTTTACAGCTTCAGGACTTGGAATGATGATTGCTGCAATAACCAAAACCATGAAAGCGGCGGAAGGGATATCACAGTTGGTAGTGCAGTTGTTTACCATTCTAGGTGGGGGCATGATTCCTATTTATATAATGCCTGACGCTGTTAAAACAATGTCTAAAGTTACATTAAACTGGTGGGCTGTAAACGGGTATTATGATTTAATGTTAGGCAGCAGCTTTGTAGCGGTTCTGCCGTATTGCGCAGTAATGGTATTGATGGGAATTCTCTATCTTGGGATAGGGGTTACCAGATTCAGGACATAGGAAGGGTGGTATCGTTATGAGAATACTCAGCATTGTAAAATACGATTTTATAAAACTATTCAGGGATAAGACTGCATTGACTTTAATGCTGGTGCTGCCTTCAGTTATAACTCTGGTTATTGGGCTGGCATTTGGCAGTTCGGGAGAATCGGCAGAAAGTTCAAAAATTCCCGTGGGAATTGTCAATTATGATAATAGTGAAATAGTAACAGAGCTGATTTCAAGTTTTAAGAGTGATAGCACAATTAAAGTTTTGGAAATGGAAGAAAGTCAATTGATTGAGAAAGTAAGGGGCTCTGGCGTAGAAGTGGGCTTTATTATTCCGGATGGTTTCGGGGATATGGTTTTAGCGGGAGAAAAGCCTGTAATGCATGTTTTGAAGCTTCCTGCATCTGTCGACTATAGAGCTATAGAAGAAATTATGAGTGGGGCATTTGGGAAAATACAAATGACGGATATTGCGGTTCAATATGCTATGGATAAGGTTGGAAACAAAAGCGATCTAGAGGAGGAAATAATAGCTTCAAACTTCAAGGAAATTTTGGAAAGTGCACTTTCGGACGCTCCCGTTATTTCTGTTAAGGAAGTGAGGGTTTCCGGCGACGAAACAAGTACCGATTATAATGGGGTAAATAGTGGAGCCATCGGCATTGCCGTGATGTTTGTTATGTTTTCAGCTGTGTTTGGAATAGGGGATATACTTGTAGAAAAGAAGAACTACACATGGAATAGATTAAGTTTAACTCCTGTGCCCAAAAGTGTGGTAATGCTTGGTAAGGTTATAGGAACATTTCTGCAAGGATGGGCTCAAATAGCCATACTAATGCTAATTGGAAAGTTTATTATGGGAGTTGATTGGGGAAATTCGTTTGTTTCAACTTTTATTATATTCAGTGTATATCTTTTGTGTGTGACCGGCCTTGGTATGTTTTTGGCAACTTTGGTAAAAACTAATGCACAGTTGGGAGCATATGCGTCAATAATAATTGTATCTACATCAATGTTGTCGGGATGTTATTGGCCAATAGAACTGGTTCCGGAATTTATGCAGAAAATTGGTATGCTGTTTCCTCAGTACTGGGCGGTAAAAGGCCTTGGCAATACAGTAAACGCAAACTTAGGGCTTCAGTCTGTTATTACTCCTTTGCTTGTAATGATTTTCATGGGTATGCTGTTTTTTACCTTTGCTATAGTCAGTGAAAGATTTAAGGTTAAGATAAGCAGACTAAAACTTAAGAGGAATGCTCTGTAAAGTGTTTCAACAGTGATGTGGTGCATGGAACAGCGGATAAATTTTTTTACATTATAAAAAAGACGGGATGAGAGAAGGTAAAATATAAATTCCACTGGCCGAAAAAATCATTGTGTGTCGTTATTGACAAAAGTTTCATTAGTTAGTATAATATTTTCTGTCGGTTTAAGAGGTGACTATATGAAGGTTGATATATCAAATATACTTAAGGTTAACGGTGCGTCATTAGATGTTGAGCTGGAAGAAGCATTTGAAGGCTTTACCGGATTGGGTGATGACTTTGCTTTTGATACACCTGTTAAAATTACCTGCAGATTTACAAATATGGGTGGCATTGTAAAAATGGATGGACATTTTAAAGTTGGGTATCTGGTTAAATGTTCAAGATGTTTAAAGGATGTCAGATCATCAATGGAAGCAGACCTTAAGGAAGAGTTTGCTCAAGAGGGGCAGATTGAGGATGATGACAGTTACACCTATAGTGACAAAGTCATTGTGCTTGATAAGGTCATAAAAGATAATTTAATTTTGAATCTCCCTGTTAAGCAAACATGCAGCGAAGGCTGCAAGGGGATATGTCCCGATTGCGGCGTTGATTTGAATATTGATAAATGCAGTTGCTTAAAGGAGGAGTTTAACCCTCGTATGGAAGCTCTTAAGGATTTCTTTAAGAATTAGAAATTACTTAATTTATATACAAGTGACGTTTGTATGGTGATGAGGAGGTGTGTTATACATGGCAAATCCAAAACGTAAATGGTCTAAGGCAAGAACTGGTAGCAGAAGAGCTCACTGGAAGTTATCGGCACCTAATTTGGTAGAGTGCCCGCAGTGTCACGATCTTAAGATGCCACATAGAGTTTGTAAACAATGCGGTTTTTATGATGGTAAAGAGGTTATTAAAGTTGGATCCTGATAAATTTTTAGTAAAAGCAGCAGTGTACACTGCTGCTTTTTACTTGAGGAATTTACAGTGCAAAGGTCATTCCTAATATAATATCTGGAGGTATCTTTTGAAAGATCAGTTAATTCCTGTTAAGAGTACTTTGCCCGGAAGCATTGCTAAAGAAGCCGGGATCGAAGCAGGGGATGCAATTCTTAGCATAAATGGTGAGAAAGTCCGGGATATCTTTGACTACAGATTTTTGATCACTGATGAGAATCTGTTACTTGAGGTATTGAAGCAGAGCGGTGAAATATGGGAGATAGAAATTGAGAAAGAAGAGTACGAAGACCTCGGAATAGAATTTGAGAGTTTGATGATTGATGAGGCTAAAAGCTGCAGAAATAAGTGTGTTTTTTGCTTTATAGATCAACTCCCCGAGGGGATGAGGGATACCCTTTACTTTAAAGACGATGATTCCAGACTCTCATTCTTTATGGGGAATTATGTCACACTTACCAACATGAGTTTTGAAGATATAGACAGGATAATAAAGTACAGGATGTCTCCCATCAATATATCGGTTCATACTACAAATCCCGATCTCAGAGTATTTATGCTTAAAAATAAAAATGCACATGATATAATGGAAAAGATTCAGAAGCTCATTGAAGGCGGAATTGAAGTTAATTGCCAGATTGTCTTGTGCTTAGGAATCAATGATGGTGAAGAGCTTGACAGGTCTATCAGGGAATTGGGCTCTCTTTATCCGGGAGTCAACAGTATCTCTGTTGTTCCGGTAGGTATCACAAAGTATAGAGAAGGATTGAGTTATCTTAAGCCCTATGATAGTGATTCGTCTGCCAGGGTAATTAAACAGGTAGAAGAATGGCAGAATTCTTTTCTTAAGAAATATGGTTCCAGAATTACATATATTGCAGATGAATTCTATATTATGGCAGGCGAGGAGATTCCAGAATATGAGGCTTATGAGGATTTTCCACAGATAGAAAACGGGGTAGGGCTTATTGCCCAACTAAAGAAGGAATTTTCTGAGTGCCTTCAAGACCTTGATTATAAGCTACCCCAGCCGAGATTTGTGAGTATTGCAACAGGAGTTTCTTCCTATTTATATATAAGACAATTAGCGGAAATTTTAGAAAATAAATACAAACAGTTGAAAATAAATATTTATAAAATAGAAAATAGATTTTTTGGGGAAAATGTTACAGTAACAGGATTGCTCACGGGTAAAGATATTTGTGAACAGTTAGAAGGCAGTGAACTAGGAAGTGAACTGTTAATTTCAAGATCTATGCTAAGGTCTGGTGAACAGGTATTACTTGATGATTATACTGTGGGCGACCTTGAAGAAAAACTTAATGTTAGAATAAGCATAGTTGAAAACAATGGAAAGGATTTTGTTGGAAAAATACTAGGAAAAGTTTTATAATATACAAGTGCTGATTAACAAAAAATATAGGATGTTCAAAAGCACTAGGCAGTAATAGAATAAATGGAGGGAAACATTTTGCCAAAACCGGTGGTTGCAATTGTTGGAAGACCAAATGTAGGAAAATCGACTTTTTTTAATTATCTTGCAGGGAGAAGAATATCAATAGTAGAAGATACTCCTGGAGTTACGAGGGATAGGATATATACCGAAGTTGAATGGAGAAGTAGAAAATTCACTCTCATAGATACAGGAGGTATAGAGCCCTATTCCGAGGATAAGATTATGCAGCAGATGAAGAATCAGACTGAAATAGCGATAGAAACTGCTGATGTAATTGTATTCATGGTTGATATGAAAGACGGACTGACTGCCTCGGACAACGAAGTTGCTACTATGCTTAGAAAGTCTAAGAAGCCGGTTATTCTTGTAGTAAACAAGGTTGACAGGGTTGGAGAAGTTCCGGCTGAAGTGTATGAGTTCTACAATTTAGGTATTGGAGAACTGATGACAGTATCTTCCATTCATGGACTAGGTATGGGGGATTTGCTTGATGAAATTTATAAGCACTTTCCTGATGATGCTGAGGATGAATATGATGAAGAGGTTATTAAAGTTGCTGTTATCGGAAAGCCGAATGCCGGCAAATCTTCGCTTA
Organism: uncultured Acetivibrio sp.; assembly: GCA_964564015.1. Classification (GTDB taxonomy): domain Bacteria; phylum Bacillota; class Clostridia; order Acetivibrionales; family Acetivibrionaceae; genus Acetivibrio. The sequence continues at coordinate 28,180 of CAZLZR010000031.1, read as the reverse complement.
TAAACAAACTCATGGGTGAAGAAAGGGTAATAGTGAGTGATATTCCCGGAACTACAAGGGATGCTATTGATACTTACATAGAGAACGAAGAAGGAAAATTCGTTTTTATTGATACAGCTGGCATAAGAAGGCAGAGCAGGATAAATGAAAACATCGAAAGGTATAGTACAATAAGGTCATGGACTGCTATTGAAAGGTCAGATGTATGCCTCATATTGATTGATGCTGAGGAAGGTGTTACGGAACAGGATACAAAGATAGCGGGATATGCCCATGAGCAGGGAAAAGCTTCAATTATTGTAGTAAATAAATGGGATCTTGTAGAAAAAGATACAGGAACTCTCGAAGAATATCGTAAAACAGTACTTGAAAAACTTGGGTTTATGCTATATGCCCCTGTAATATTTATTTCTGCGAAGACAGGGCAAAGAGTAAGTAAAATTTATGAACTTACGAAATTTGTTGCAAATCAAGCAGCATTAAGGATTTCGACCGGTGTACTCAATGACTTGCTTAATGAGGCTACAGCCATGGTTCAGCCGCCTTCGGATAAAGGAAAAAGGCTGAAAATTTATTACATGACGCAGGCAAGTGTTAAGCCACCGAGTTTCGTATTGTTTATAAACAGCATCGAACTTATGCACTATTCCTACGAAAGATATCTCGAAAACCAACTAAGAAAAAGTTTTGGTTTTGAAGGGACACCAATAAAATTCATGCTGAGAGAAAAAGACAGGGAGTGATCTTGGTGGGGGTGTTTGTAAAAGTCATTCTTACTTTGCTGATAGGTTATTTGCTAGGGAGTGCAAATACGTCACTAATTGTAGGTAAATTCTATGGTGTAGATGTCAGAAAAAGTGGAAGTGGAAATGCGGGTCTGACCAATACATTAAGGACGATTGGGAAAGTGGCTGCAATATTGGTTATCATAGGAGATATACTAAAAGGTGTCTTATCATGTCTCATTGGGTACTATATCTTGAAGGATTTACAGAATGTGGGTGTTTCGGCGCTTGAGGTTCCATCGAATGTGGGGATGTTTATTGGAGGGATAGGCGCAATACTAGGGCATAATTGGCCTGTTTATTTTGGTTTCAAAGGTGGAAAAGGTATACTGACAACGTTTTCAGTTGTTATGATGACTGCTCCATACATTGGGTTGCTATTACTTGGTATATTTATTGTTATAGTTGCTATAACCAGATATGTATCTTTAGGATCTATAATTGGCTGTGCATTATTTCCAATATTGATAGCTATAGTTTTTAAGAATACAATTTTTGTTGTATTTGCGGTATTTGTAGGTGCGCTTGCAATAATAAGGCATAACCAGAATATTGTAAGGCTTGTAAACGGAACCGAGTCAAAGTTGGGTTCTAAAAAGAATGCAGAAGGTTAGGTGAGGTTTTATGGGAAAAAATGTTGCTATAATTGGAGCTGGAAGTTGGGGGACTGCGTTGTCAATTCTTCTTTCAAATTCAGGTCACAGTGTAAAAATGTGGTCGATCTTCAAAGAAGAAATAGATATGATTAACAAGTTGAGAGAACATAAGGATAAACTGCCTGGTGTGCCTATTCCGGACGGAGTAATGGGTACTAATGATGTTGAAGAGGCTACAAGTGGTGCTGATGCTATTGTTATGGTAGTGCCTTCCCAGACCATTAGAGCTACTTCAAAGGAAATATCAAAGCATATTAAAGACGGAATGGTGGTAGTGTCTTGTTCAAAGGGTATAGAGGAAGGCACAGGTCTTAGACTTTCGGAAGTAATAAAGCAGGAGATCCCCTGTTGTGAAACAGTTGCCCTCTCGGGTCCAAGCCATGCCGAGGAAGTAGGAAATGGTATACCTACAACGGTTGTTGCAGCATCAGAAAATTTGAAGGCTGCAGAATTTATACAGGATATATTTATGTCTCCAAAGTTCAGGGTGTATACTAATCCGGATATAGTTGGAGTTGAGCTCGGTGGAGCTTTGAAGAATTCTATAGCACTTTGTGCCGGTATATCTGACGGACTTGGATTTGGTGACAATACAAAGGCTGCTTTGATGACCCGTGGGATTGCAGAAATAACGAGATTAGGTGTTTCAATGGGAGCTAGAAGGGAAACCTTTGCAGGTCTTGCCGGAATTGGTGACCTGATTGTAACTTGCACCAGCATGCACAGCAGGAACAGGCGTGCAGGAATTCTTATTGGGCAGGGTAAATCGTTGAAGGAGGCAGTGGATGAAGTTAAGATGGTTGTAGAAGGTGTTACAACCACAAAAGCTGCTTTTGAACTTGCTAAGAAAAAAGAAGTAATAATGCCTATAACTACTGAGGCATTTAATGTCTTGTTCAATGGAAAAAATGCAAAGCAGGCAGTTGCTGATTTGATGATGAGAGACAAAAAAAATGAAGTTGAAGTTCTTGATGAAGGTAGTTGGCTGTAAAAGCATCTTTTTTGCTTAAGTATTAATAAAATAATAATTTTAGCTGGGAAATATGGATCGGTCAGGCAATAGGGGAACGATCCATATTTTTTTTGTCCTTTTTGTAATAATAAAGCATTATAGACAATATATTTATATTGATAAGGGTACTAGTACTTAAAACTTAAGTTGAAATTTATAAACTAAAAGCAGTATTTTAGAGCGAATTTCCATGACTTTTAAAGTACTGGCTTAAGTTTTGGGTGAATAGTTTTGCAAATGATAGTTTCAAATAAAAGTAAGGGGGGTTTGCGGGTGGAAAAATATAATATTTACCAGCAAATATCGGAAAGGACGCAAGGAGACATTTATATAGGTGTTGTAGGACCTGTGAGGACTGGAAAATCAACATTTATAAAAAGGTTTATGGATTTGCTGGTTTTGCCCAATATTGAAAACGAGTACTCCAGGAACAGGGCAAATGATGAACTGCCACAGAGTGCTTCAGGACGTACAATAATGACTACAGAACCTAAATTTGTACCAAACGAAGCAATCCAGATTGTTCTGGATGAAAATGTACAGTTCAAGGTAAGACTTGTGGACTGTGTAGGTTATCTTGTAAGAGGTGCGTTAGGACATATGGAAAACGAGATGCCAAGAATGGTATCCACTCCATGGTTTGAACATCAGATACCTTTTGTAGAAGCGGCAGAAATCGGAACGAGGAAAGTAATAAACGAACATTCAACTATAGGTCTTGTAATTACTACGGATGGAAGTATAACGGATATTGACAGGGAAGATTATGTTGAAGCAGAAGAACGTGTGGTAAAGGAATTGAAGGGAATAAACAAACCGTTTGTAATTGTTCTTAATTCGAGAGATCCATCTAACGAAGAAACGGAACTACTCAGGTTGGAACTCGAAGAAAAGTATGGAGTTCCTGTTATAGGCACAAATTGTGCACAACTCAGGATTGAAGACTTAAACGGAATAATGGAAAGAGTACTCCTTGAGTTTCCTATCAGTGAAATTGGAGTAAATATTCCAAGGTGGATCGAATGCCTTGATGACAATCATTGGCTTAAGGTTGATATGATTAACTCAATCAAGGAAACCTTCAGCGGCATAACTAAGATCCGGGAAATAAAGAGCAGTATGAGCAGGTTTGGAGAATACAGGACATTTATCAAAAAAGCTCAGATTGACAGGATAAACCTTGGCACAGGAAGTGCTTTAGTTGAGATTAACGAAACGGATGGCTTATTTTACAGTGTCTTAAGTGAAATGACGGGATTAGAGATCGAAGGGGAATACAAGCTGATAAGCCTTATGAGGGAAATGGCGAAAATTAAAAAAGAGTACGAGAAGGTTCAATTTGCACTTCATGAGGTTAAAATGAAAGGCTATGGAATAGTCACCCCGCAAATGGATGAACTGTCTTTGGAAGAACCTGAGATAATTAAACAGGGCAGCAGATTTGGGGTGAAACTCAGAGCCAGCGCTCCTTCAATTCATATGATCCGTGCCGATATTGAAACAGAAATAGCTCCTCTGGTAGGATCAGAAAAGCAGTCGGAGGAATTAGTGGATTATCTTTTAAAAGAATTTGAGAATGAGCCTGAAAAGCTTTGGCAATCAAATATATTCGGAAAATCACTGCATGAACTGGTAAGCGAAGGACTTCAGAACAAGCTTTACAGAATGCCGGAAGATGCACAGCTCAAGCTCCAGGAAACACTTCAGAAGATAATCAATGAGGGAAGCGGAGGATTACTCTGTATTATACTTTAATATTAATTAAGAGTGAAGATAACTTCCACTCCGTTCTCTTAGCTATTGACAGAAAGCACGCACCCATCAGAATAGTAGTGGAAGTTATGTGTTGCTTGGCTGTTAACATTATAAGCCGGGTTATGATTTCATATCTATTTTGCTTAACTGACGTTACTTGTGTGCTTTTTTAGGCAATGTCTTTTTGTTTATTTGAGTATAGGAATTTATAAAAATCCTATTTTTGTAAACTCCTATACTGGGGTTTGGAAAGGGGATTCCCCTTTCCCGGTTTAAGGAGGGTGCTCAGGATGCGAAGCATCCGTCGAAGGGAACCATAGGGTTCCCTAGCGAACAAGAAAATTCATGAGCGAAGCGAATTTTCTTGTTCGCTGCTAATATCAGGGATAAGTTGGACTACCAGATTAAATAGCTACTTGAGTAAAGTTTATCTTGACTCTGCACGGTGGATAGTTTTATGATTAAAGTAGGACTATCTATTCAATGAAATGAGCAATTGGGAAATATTACATATATGTAAAATGTGACAATAGAGCTTTATTATGGATAAATGTATACAAATATGCACAGAAACCTGGATGAGGAGGAATCTGTTGTGTCAGTTGAACTTGTACTGTAAAGTATTCCGTCAGCTGGCATAGAATATGTAAAAAGTAACAAAAAATGTATGCTTGCTTGAGCGAAAAGAGAGAGAGAGAGAATAAAACGGATGATATCGAAGAAAAACCAAGGTGTTTTGATTATATCGTAATATTTTGCTTGAAAATAGTAAATTTTTCATGTTGTATTTTTTGGGATAAATTTATAATATTAATTATTGTATAAGCAATATCTAATTATCATTAAAGGGGGAAAAGAAAATTATGCTTAAAAAGGTAATTGCATTCTTATTAATTTCATCATTGGCTTTAAGTTTTGTAGCATGTAAGGAAAAAGAGGAACCAAAAACAACAACACCACCAGCTGGTGACAAAACATCAGCTCCTACGGACGCAGGAACAGCAACTGTAAAAGGTAACATTGATTTCTGGTTAATGCCTAACAGTGCTGCACCAGACCAAGATTTACTCGGCGTATGTAAAACATTCCAGGATAATAATCCAGAAGTTACTATCACACCTACAGTTATTGACTGGGGTTCAGCTTGGACAAAAATCACAGCTGCTGCTACAAGTGGTGAAGCACCAGACATAACACAGCTTGGAACAACTTGGGTTGGAGCTATTACCTACATGAATGCTTTGACAGATTTGACTGACAAGGTTGATTGGAGCAAGTTCTCAGATGCAACTCTTGTAACTTCAGGACTTATGGGAGATTCCAAAAAGACAGCTGCACCTTGGTTCTGTGAAACAAGAGCAATATTCTACAGAACAGATGCTTGTGAAAAAGCTGGCGTAGATCCTGCAAAGGATTTCGAAACTTGGGATTCTTTCAAAGCTGCTTTAAAGAAATTGAACAATGTTGAAATTGATGGCAAGAAATTACCTGCGCTTGGTATGCCTGGTAAGAACGACTGGAACGTTGTACACAACTTTGCACCATGGATTTATGGAGCAGGCGGAGACTTCTTAACTGCAGACGGAAAGACAGCTGCATTTAACTCTGCAGAAGCTTTAGATGGTATCAAGTTCTATTCAGAGCTTGCTGTAGAAGGCTTAATGGACAAAGCATCACTTGAAAAGAATACATCAGACGTTGAATCAGCGTTTGTAAATGGTGGTTATGCTACAGCTATATTAGGTCCTTGGAATATAGCTACTCTTGAAACTAACAAGAAGAAATTTGAAGCTAACCCTGCTGAAGGAAATGCCCTTGTTGATAAAGTTGGAGTTGCTATGATACCAGCTGGTCCTAAGGACAGAAAAGCCTTCCTTGGTGGTAGTACACTTGCAATATTTGAATCTTCAAAGAATAAAGATGCTGCTATTGCACTTGTTAACTACTTAACTGATACAGAAGCACAGGTTGCTTATGCTACTGTTACTGGTAACCTTCCTACAAACAAGGTTGCTTACGAAGATCCTTCAATTTCAGATCACCCAATGCGTAAAGTGTTTAAAGCTCAGATGGCATTTGCTAAATCATATCCAGCAATCGCTTCATGGGGTCCATCTGAAACTTACTTCCAACAAGGTTTGAGTAAGATATGGGATAACGCTATGGAAGTTAACGGCAAGTATAATTGGGATGAATCCAAGAAAGCCGTTGAAGAAGTTATCGGTCAGGTTAATACAGTAATTGAACAGAATAAGGTACAGTAATTAATATATATAGATTAAACTTCTTAGAGAGTTTACTAAAATGATTGAGTTTAGTGCTGGCAAGCAATTGCCACGCACTAACTCAATACTTTTATTGATATGGTTTTATATGTAAAATGCGAAAAAAATGTGGGAGCTTGATTATATGAATATTCAAATAAAAAAATCAGGTATAGGGGTTAAAGGCAAAAAGGGGACGCAAAGTTATTTTTGGTACTCAGTAAAACAAAATAAATTTGCATATTTTATGATATTACCTGCAATTATTTCTATGCTTATTATTCACTTCCTTCCTATGATTCAGGGGATTTATATTTCGTTTATAAACCTTAATATGGCTAACATGAGGAAATTCCTTAAAGCGCCGTTTATAGGATTGAAGAATTACTATGATCTCTTTTTTGGTGGTTTGAACAGCGGGTTTGGAGATGCATTAATTAATACCTTTATTTATACTGTTTCTGTTACCTTTTTTACGCTTGCATTGGGTATCTGTTTAGCGATGCTTTTAAACAGAGAGTTCAAGTTGCAAGGTATTGCAAGGACAGTACTTCTTATGCCCTGGGTTATACCTTCATATGTTGTAGGTATAGTGTGGGAAAAGCTGTGGAGGAAGGAAGGACTAATAAATGCTGTTCTGAGCTGGTTGCACATAATTGGACCTGACAAAGCAGATTGGCCATTTTGGCTTGTAGGGCCACTCACGCTGGTTGCAATCATAATACCTACCATCTGGAGAGGTTTGCCGATGTCAATGATTCTTATGCTGGCAGGTTTGCAGAGTGTTTCACCTGACTATTATGAAGCAGCTGAAATTGATGGTGCAAACGGTTGGCAGAAGTTCTGGAGCATTACATTACCTTTGTTGAAGCCTATTTTATCAATAAATATTATGTTCTCGTTAATAAATAATATCTATTCGTACAATATTGTATCGATGATGTTTGGTAACGGAGCAGGACAGCCTGGAAAGTGGGGAGATCTTCTTATGACTAATATTCAGAGAAATTCCTTCCAGCTTTGGCAGTTTGGTCAGGGTGCTGCAGCTCTGGTAATATGTATGCTTTTCATGTTGGTAATCGTTGGTTTTTGGTATTTAATCTTCAAAGATGATTTGGTGGTGAAATAATGAGAGTAGGATATTTCGAGTCGATTAAAAGGAAAAAAAGAATGGTGGGGTTGTTAGGCAATATAATATTATCTATATTTGCTCTGATTTCACTCGCACCGATAGTTTATATGGTTTGTGCGTCATTAATGAGGCACGAACAGATTGCGACAAGTCAACTAGGTATACCGAATCGCTTCCATAATTACATTGAGGTATGGGAAAACTTGCCTTTGGCATCTTACTTTGGTAACAGTTTGGTTGTATGTAGCGTTGTTACTATAGTTGCACTTGTTATTGCAACTCTTTCAGGGTACGCTCTTGCCAAATATAAATTTCCGGGTTCGGGCATTATAGGTATAATTGTATTGGCAACTCAAATGTTACCAGGTATGATGTTCCTGCTTCCTTTGTATATGAATTTTGTAAATATTCAGAATACAACAGGATTTAAGATGACAGAAACATTGCATGGTTTGATATTTATATATTCTGCGTTTTATGTTCCCTTTAGTATATGGATTATAAGGGGATTTTTTGCGTCTATTCCGGGAGAATTGGAAGAAGCTGCTAGAATCGATGGCTGTAACAAGTTTAGCGCATTTTACAGGGTAATGCTTCCATTGGCTGTACCGGGTATAATAGCAACAGCAGTTTATATATTCCTCATGGCATGGGATGAACTGTTATTTGCATGGGTACTTGGTGTTCAGACTGTTCCTGTTGGTATCAGAAACTTTATTGGATTTACTCAGGCAAGGTATGACTTGCTTCTTACAGCAGGAACTGTTGTTACTCTTCCTGTTTTGGTAGCGTTCTTCAGTTTGCAGAAGTACTTTATAAGTGGTATGACTGCAGGTGCTGTAAAAGGTTAATATCGCGCAAAGAAAAAATAAGTATGTTTAGTTTTATTATAACTAAGGCTTTGATAGATTTTTTTATCGAAGCCTTAGTTGTTTTTTCATGGTTCAAGAATATTCATGAGCAAAGCCAATTCTCTTTGTGTTAAAAAAGTTTCCGGTGTCCTTATATTTCTAATCTATTGAGAAGACCTCTTCTCTGTGTGGGCGCATATTTTTCTTCACATTTATTACATGAAGCTTCTCTGTGTTTCGACAGTTGACTTAAATCCAATGCTTTCAAAATCGTTTTAAGCGGTTTATTTACAAATACCAAGAGCTTTTATTTAGGAGTCTTACGGGAAATATGTTGAATTAATCTGATAATCATTTTAAAATTGTGATATGGGTGTACATTTTTCTTCACATCTACTAACAATATTATGTTGTTACAGTTAAACGATTTAAAGTATGTTATTTATCATTGTATAATCATCTATTTTTGATATGAAGTGGGGAATGAGGTTATATGCATAGTTTAAATATCAGTTATTCAATTGCTGTTTTTTTCTTAGTTTTAATTTCAGCATCTGTACTTAATCTGTTAAAAGAGCACTTTATTTTCCAATTAACTGGGATAGCATTTTTGTTTATGTTTATTATTGTAAAAATTTCGATATTATTTAAGGCGGATTCAAATATATTATTAGTAGATTTATACTATACTATTCTGCCTGTTCTTTCGGCAATAGGTGCGTGTCTTGTGGCAATGTCTTTAGGATTCTGGATATTCCCTCCTATAAGGAAAAACTTAAAGACAAAGAAAGGGCTATAAATTTAACATCCTCACATGTTCCCTTAACAAAAATTACATAAAGGATATATAGATGATACGTAGAAGTATTATGTAAACTAAAAAGTTAGGGGATGTTGACGTGAAGAGGGCTTTATTACTGACAATTATTATTGCTACTTTTATACTAAGCATAGGTCGCGCAAGTGCGGCGGGTCAATATTACTCAGGAGTATGGGGAGTTATATCAAGTTCTAAGGTTGCTGTCAGCGGAGTAACTTTGGATATGGAAAGAACACCGGTAGTAATTAATGGACGAATTGTAGTACCTGCAAGGACAGTATTTTCAAAAATTAATGCCAATATTGACTGGTATGAGGCGAGCAACCGTCTGGTTATAACTAAAGGCAATAATGTAATAACCATGTATATAGGTTATAATAGCTGCTATGTCAATGGCGTAATCAAGGAAATGGAGGCTCCAGCCATACTGTTTAATGGAACTGTTATGGTTCCTGTAAGATTTGTTGCAGAAACTTTTAACGTGCCAATAGGATGGAATGAATCGGATTCTACGGTTTACCTGGTGGATGTACCTAAAATACCAACTGTCGATGGTAATTCCACAAGTGTTAAAGGACGTGTAGTTGTTGTCGATGCAGGACACGGAGGGAGTCAGTCAGGAGCTGTATACGGTGGAGTGATGGAAAAGAAATTAAACCTTGATATTGCAGTTAAGCTCAATAGCAAGCTAAAAGATTTAGGGATTGTTACCTATATGACAAGGTCTAATGATTCCAGTGTGAGCCTCTATTCAAGATCGGGATTAGCAAACAGCAAAAAAGCCGATTTGCTAATTAGCGTCCATAATAATGCGGGTCTTAAAAAGCATTCAGGTAGTATGTCGCTTTATTATCCAAGTTCATCAAAAAGTAAGGGAAACTTGTCGTCCTATGAATTTGCAACTATTGTGCAAAGAAATATGTGTAATACTTTAGGTTCAAAAGATATGGGGGTTATTGCTCGTTCAGAGCTTGCTGTACTAAGAACTTCCCAAATGCCTGCCGTAATAGCGGAGGTGGGTTATATGTCAAATCCGACAGAGCTTGGTAAGTTAAATACTTCAGAATATAAGGAAAAGGCTGCAGAGGCACTAAAAAATGCTGTTGTTGAGAGTCTTAAAAAGATGTACAAGTAAAATATGGTTTTTATCCACCAGTGTCTGAAATAAGCCAGTTCCGGAGAATAAAGGGAACTGGCTTTGTTGTATTGATGAGCTGTCCGCTGCGGAGAAATACGCAAACTTAAAATCGGAGAAGCCGACTTTTTTCTTAATAATTCAAAAGGGTTATGGTATAATTTATTATGCTGGTTGGTGCTTTTTACATAATAATTAATAGTCTTTTAAAGAGGTAGAAGAATTTTCTTAGTGTGGAGGATAATATGAGAATAGCTGTTATAGATGGGCAGGGTGGAGGAATCGGTAAGGCCATAGTAGAAAAGTTGAAGAGGGAATTGCCTCAGGAAGTTCAAATTATTGCTCTGGGCACAAATGCGTCTGCAACAATGATTATGTTGAAAGCTGGTGCCAACGAAGGTGCTTCAGGTGAGAATGCTATAGTTGTTAATGCAGCTAAAGTTGATATAATAGTTGGAGCGATTGGAATAATTGTGGCAAATGCTATGATGGGAGAATTGACACCAAAAATGTCTGAAGCTATAGCAAATAGTTCCGCAAAGAAAGTATTAATTCCATTAAATAGGTGCAATATTGAGGTAGCCGGTGTGAAAAATGAGCCGTTACCTTATCGCATAGAAAGTGCTATAGAGATAATTAAAAACTACATTGCGGGTGCCGGTTGTGTATGCTGATTTATTGAAGCATATACAAAAAACTGGTTATATTTTCATGTAGAATGTCCGGATCAAGTCTGCCTTTCTGGGCATCTACAAATAAATTTTCATAGGCCTCCAAAGCCCTTTTAATATGTTGTTTCTTTTCATAGCTCCATTCAGGGCTGTTTTGATATTCCTTAATATCATCAATATATGTTTTAATAATTTCAAGCGTTTTTTCATTAGTCAAAGTGAAAACCTCCCGTAGATACATGTGAAGTTAGTCTACAACTATAGGATTTTCTTCTGAATGAAAAGTATTCAAGGTAAAGCTTACCATTTGTTTTGAACACAGAACTTGATTGTTTAAGAAACTATAGAAAAATGAGAATTTCTATAATTTGAGTCTGATTACATAAGCCGGATTTGATAATTTTAGCAAATTATGCTGTGGAATTGAGTAAAAATAGTGCGTCAGGCAATATTAAGGATATAAATATTTTACTTATAATATTTTTTTGTTATAATATATAAAACATATAGTAGGTTTTTGGCAAAGTAGACTTACTAAAAACTTTTTGATAAAACATTATAAAAACGTTGAGGCAATAACTTTTTGTTCTGCAAATCTGTTTTATAGAACTTGGAGTATAACTCTATGAAGAATAACGATTAAGAGAGGTAATTATTATATATGAATGAAAAGACAATACGGATTTTGGAGTTTGGTAAAATAATTGACAGACTGCAAACTCTCACGGTTTCAAGTCTTGGAGCTGAATTAGCGCAGCAACTGCTGCCTGGTAGTGATTTTGAAAAAGTCAAAATGGATCTCAAAGAAACCAGTGATGGGGTGAACTTTATCTCCAGGAGAGGCAGCCCTCCATTAGGAGGCATTAATGATATCAGAGACAGCATCAGAAGGGCAGATATTGGTTCAATGCTCAACCCAGGTGAACTAATCCGGATTTCTGGAGTATTGCGTGCCGTCAGGAATCTGAAGAATTACGCCAGCGGTGATAATATAAAAACCGATGAAGACAATATTATAGCAGGATTGATTAACAGCTTGGAAGCAAACAAAAGAGTTGAGGACAAAATCAACATGTGCATATTGAGTGAAGAGGAAATATCCGATAGTGCCAGCCCTGCATTAGGGAATATAAGGAAGCAGATACGACATGCCCAAAACTCAATAAAGGATAAGCTTAATGATCTTGTCAGATCCTCAAAATATCAGAAATACATGCAAGAATCAATAGTAACCCTTAGAGGAGATCGCTACGTAATCCCGGTAAAGCAGGAATACAGAAGTGAAATACCAGGTCTTATACATGATTCATCTGCCAGTGGTGCGACACTTTTTGTGGAGCCTATGGCTGTAGTTGAAGCAAATAACAGTATCAGGGAGCTTAAAATAAAGGAACAGATAGAAGTTGAAAGAATACTACAGGAACTATCGAGTGATGTGTCAGAAATAGCAGTGGCTCTGAATTCGAATATTACTTTATTGGCAAAACTTGATTTTATTTTTGCAAAAGCAAAGCTTAGTCTGGATTATAATTGTGTGTGCCCAAGACTGAATAGAGAAGGTAAATCCATTATTAAAAAGGGAAGACACCCTCTTCTTGATCCGAATATAGTTGTGCCCATAGATTTTTGGATAGGTGATGATTTTGACACTCTTGTTGTTACCGGTCCTAATACAGGAGGGAAAACAGTTACACTAAAAACAGTAGGATTATTCACTCTTATGACTCAGGCCGGGCTTCATATTCCTGCAAATGAAGGAACGGAAATAAGTGTTTTCACAAAGGTATTTGCAGATATAGGAGATGAGCAAAGTATTGAACAGAGTCTTAGCACATTTTCTTCACATATGAAAAATATAGTAAATATACTGGAAAACGTAGATAATTGCTCACTTGTCCTTTTTGACGAGTTAGGAGCCGGTACGGATCCGACAGAAGGGGCTGCTCTTGCAATGGCTATATTAGAGCATCTTAGGGAGAAAGGATGCACTATTGTTGCGACAACCCACTATAGTCAGCTTAAGGTTTATGCTGTTACCACCTCTCATGTTGAAAATGCATGTTGTGAGTTTGATGTTGAGACTTTAAAGCCCACATATAAGCTCTTAATTGGTGTACCAGGCAGAAGTAATGCTTTTGCAATATCAAACAGGCTAGGACTTATTGATTCGGTTGTTGAGCGAGCGAAGAGTTATCTTACAAGTGAAGAAATAAAATTTGAAGATATGCTTTTATCCATCGAAAAGAACCTTAATCAGTCTGAAAGTGAAAGAAGACAGGCACAGAATTTGAAGTTTGAGGCAGAGAAAATAAAAAAAGAAATTGATGAACAAAGGAAAAGGTTTGATGATAGGAAAGAGAACATAATAAAAGAGGCAAGGGAAGAGGCAAGAAAGGTTTTACTTGATGCAAAGCATGAAGCTGAGAACATTCTTTCTGAAATGCGAAGAATGCAGAGGGAAAGTGAAAATGCTCAAAGCCAGAGAGAAGCTGAAGATATGAGGCTAAAGCTTAAAAATAAGATCGATAATATTGAAGAAGCATTAAGTAAGCCAATTATAAAGAAAAACACACTTGCAAAACCGCCTAAAAACTTGAGACCGGGAGAAAGCGTTCTTATTATAGACTTAAACCAGAAGGGAACTGTTATTACACCTCCGGATAAGAATGGTGAAGCTATTGTTCAAGCTGGAATTATGAAAATAAACGTTCATATTACCAATTTAAAAGTTATCGATGAACAGAAAACACAGATAAAAAGAACCGGAGCAGGAGAAATTGGAATATCAAAGGCAAGGAACATCAGTACTGAGATAGACTTGAGAGGACTTAACCTTGATGATGCATTGGAAATTGTAGATAAATATCTTGATGATGCAGTTATATCCGGCCTTTCAGAAATATCCTTAATTCACGGTAAAGGTACAGGTGTCCTAAGAAGTGGGATTCATCAGTATTTAAAGTCAAATAAAAGAGTTAAATCATATCGTCTTGGTAAGTATGGTGAGGGAGAGTCCGGAGTTACAATTGTTGAACTTAAATAGTGTGAAAAGTTTATTGCCATATCGGTTAGGGATAACGAAAAAATAACATCCTATTCACATATTTTGAAAACATTATCAAATCAAGTTTTTTCGTTATCCTGAGTATGAATTTATATTTTAGTCATACCTTATAACATTATGAAAGACTGGAAATTGGTAATGTACAAAGCACCAGGATGTTATAGCATGTTAAACATTAAATTACATCGTTTGGAAAGTAGAACGTACAGAAGTATTGACAAATGTCAGAAAAAGCTATATTTTATAAGTAGTTCGACAAACTACTTATTAAATTAAGGGGACTCGTAGACCAGTAGATGCGGGTCTTTCTCCTTAATTACAACTCTTTTTTTCTAATAGTATAAAATAAATAATTAATTAATGCTTGCTCTATCAGATATAAAATATTATCATATAAGTATCTGTTAGGGTAGTGTGTAAAGATAAGTATATGTATTGTAAAAATATTGTATTTTGGAGCTAATATACATGAATAAAGGATTAAAGTTATTTTTGAAGTTATTGCTTATAGTTGGGGGTACAGTACTGGGGATTTTTATTTTTTTCAATTCAATACTGTATATAGCACCTTTTATAATCGCACTTACATTATCATCGATGGTAGAGCCACTGATTAAGTTGCTTATGAAAAAGGTGAAGCTTAGTAGAAAGGTTTCAGCAGTAATATCACTTCTGCTTGTTTTGGTTATTGTTGGCGGTTTGCTGGCTATTTTAATATCAAGGATTTACCAGGAAGCACTAAGTTTATCTGAGGTTATGCCTCAATATTCCAAAGAGATTTATGACAATGTGAAAGATTTTATAAGTAGAGCTTCAGATATTTATTTCAGACTTCCGGAGGAATTAACTAGAAATGCGGAAGGAATGATAACAGATTTAACAAATACCTTGTCCGGGTTTGGAAGCTCATTTGCAAAAGGAGTATTTAATACAGCCATATCAATTCCTCAGGCCATAATCTTCGTTATTGTTACTATACTCTCAACATATTTTATGGCAGCAGACAGAGAAAAAATTTACGCTTATATTAAAGCTAATGTCCCTGAATTATGGGTAGACAAGGTTGTGAGCATAAAGGACGATATGTTTGCAGCACTTTTTGGTTATATCAGAGCACAATTAATTTTGATGAGTATCACGTTTGTTGAGCTGAGTGTAGGTTTTAGTATTATCGGTGTCAGGCAGAGGATACTGTTGGGCTTGTTAATAAGTATCATAGATGCCCTGCCTATCCTTGGAACAGGAGGGGTACTGATTCCGTGGTCAATATATAATTTCATCACAGGTGATATACGAATGGGTATTTCACTGATAATTCTTTACGGAGTAGTATTGGTGGTAAGACAGATAATAGAGCCTAAAGTTTTAGGTCAGCAAATAGGATTGCATCCTTTAGTAACCCTGCTATCAATGTATGTGGGATTAAGAATATTTAGTTTTATTGGAATGATAATCGGACCAATAACGGTTTTGTTACTAAAGAACATACTAGGAGGAGTATTTAAAAAGAAGTCCTTCAAGGAGTATATAAAGGAATATAAATCCTCTTAAAATATATTTAATACTAACATAGAAGGAAAAACAGATTACACAAAACTATTTTCAAAGCCGCTCATGAATTAACCGTGCATAAACGGAAGGCTGTCATTGACAGCTTTCCGTTTTTAATTCTTTCCCAAGTTTTTTTATTGCTTTTTTTTCAATTCTGGAAACATACGATCTTGAAATGCCCAACATCTTGGCTATTTCTCTTTGTGTTTTGCTGGTGCCGTTTAAGAGTCCGTATCTCAGTTCAAGGACAACTTTTTCCCTGTTTTTTAACGCTACTTTCATCTTGTTGTATAGACGCTTAACCTGCATTTTTAGTTCTACTTCCTCCACTACAGATTCAGCTTCATTTCCGATCACATCAATGAGTGCAATTTCGTTCCCTTCCCGGTCAACGCCTATAGGATCCTGAAGGGATACTTCACTCTGAATTTTTTTACTTGATCTGATCTGCATCAGAATCTCATTTTCAATGCATCGGGCAGCATATGTTGCCAGTCTTGTTCCTTTTTCATGGTTAAATGTAGCAATAGCTTTTATAAGACCTATTGTTCCAATGGATATAAGGTCATCGCTATCCCCCACAGTAGTATTATATTTTTTTACTATGTGAGCAACTAGTCTTAAATTTCTTTCAATCAAAATATTCCTTGCTTCTTCATTCCCCTCTTTAAGAAGCTTGATATAGTGCTGCTCCTCATCAGGACTTAAAGGCTGTGGAAAAGAATTAACATTGGATACGTATCCAAAAAGAAAGAATATATTTCTGATCGCTTCAATAAGTAATGTGCACACTATTGTAAACAAGGTAGGGCACCTCCGATAAATAGGCTACCTTTTAATTATATGAGTTCTTTTTTTACAAGGTGCAAGTACATTAATAAATTTTATTGAAAGGGCACAAAAATGAATTTGACAATGAAAATTTGAAAGTTAATCTGAGATTTTGTTTGATTTTTGTTTTGTTGAGTAGTACTTACAAAACTGCCACAATAATTTACTATATAATCTCGGGATGTGGTTATATTAAAAAGTGAATATTACTTACAGTTTTCGTTGGATGATTTTTTATAGTATTAAATTCAAAAACGAAAATTTAATGTAAGTTAGGTATGACTAAAATATAAGTTCATACTCTGGATAACGAAAAAACTTGATTTGATAATGTTTTCAAAATATGAGAATAGGATGTTATTTTTTCGTTATCCCTTAGTTTCAAAATTTCAGAGTGGAGAGGTGTAATAATGAAAATATCAAAAATATTATTAGCTTTTGCTGTTACAGCTAACCTTTTTGCAGCCGTAGCTTTTGCAGAACCGATTAATACAAAACCATCAAGCCCTGCCATCGAGCAAAAAAATAGTGACAATACAGGTGAGAACGGTTTTAAATGCCGGAACAGGCATATGAAAGAGGAAATGTTTAGAGACCCGGTCAAAGCATTGGAAAGTAAGAAGAAAAACGTTTTAGAGCTTGAGAAGGAAGGAAAGATTTCCAAGGAAGAAGCAGATAAAATTACCAGGAAAATTGACGAAAGGATTAAAGATATACAAGAGTTCAATAAACTAACGGTTGAGCAGAAAAGAGAGAAACTAATTTCTAAATACAAAACAAGAATGGCTTTAAAAGTGAAGGAAGGAAAGTTAACACAGGAAAAGGCAGATGAAAGAATTGCCGATTTCACCAGGGAAATACAAAACTGGGATGGCAACGGTCTTCCCGCATTATTCCATAAAAAGCATATCAAAAATTAGCATACTCTAAGAATAATTTCTGTTACCGGACACTGGTTATGATCTCAGATCATAGCCAGTGTTGAATACAGGGACATTACAGTTTCCCTTACGGGCACGATGTAAATGTTATGGTAGTTGATAATATTTTATAAGCCTTTGATCAAAATATCCCTTGCAATTTCCTCAAAAATAGGAGCTGCAATCGCCCCACCGCTTTTTCCGTTTTCAATAAAAACAGCAACAGAGTACCTTGGGTTTAGTCTTGGAAAATATCCTGCAAACCAGGCATGTACAATTTTTTCACCGTTAATATATTGGCCTGTTTCAGCACTTCCGGTTTTAGCTGCGGCTCCTCCATATTCATCAAGGTTTGCCTTTATTCCTGTGCCGCTTATAGTTACCTTTTCCATTAGTAGCTTTATTTTATCACATACATCCTTAGAGATGATCCTATTGCCTTCTTCACGTTTTACGATTTTTAGTGTATTGTCATCTGAGTCAATTATGGAATCAACTATATTTACTTTGTTCTTAATTCCGCCATTAGCTATAGTTGCAACCATGTCTGCTACCTGAAGCGGGGTACAAAGGACATCTCCCTGACCTATTGAAATATTTGCAATGTCTCCATAGGTAAAGTATTTATCTGCATCAGGAAGGAAGCCGGATGCCTCCTCGACACCCTGTTCGTTAACTCCGGTGAAAGTGCCGAAACCGAATTTTTTTGCAGTATTGATTATATTCTTATGTCCAACCTTAATTCCAAGTTCTATAAAAAAGGGGTTACATGAAGATGCAAAAGCATCTTCAAGATCAATCAGGCCGTGACCCCCGCTGGCGTATGAAGAGCATTTAAACTCCTTGTCTCCTAAAACAATGTAACCTGGACAGAAGTAATTCATATTTGGATCAATTCCATTTTCATAAGCACTTGCAAGAGCAATTATCTTAAATATTGAACCAAGATTGTAAGAAGCAACTGCCCTGTTAAACAGTTCTTTGCCTGAGCTGGACAAATATTTTTCAATATTATTGGGATCATAATCAGGTTTGCTTACCATTGCAACAATATCTCCGCTTACTACATCTTCAATTACTACAGCACCTTTCAACCCGGTTTTTTTCAATACATCTTCCGCTATTTTTTGTATATGATAGTCCAGAGTGAGTTTTATATTTAGCTTTGAGACTTTTTCGGGTTCAATGAATCTATAACCCAGACCTGAAACAAGGTTGTCTTTTGCGTCTGTAATTACACCCACGCTACTGGTGGAATCAATTCTGAGAGTGTCCTGAAAGTATTTCTCGATTCCTGTCTGACCTGTTTTGTCTATTTTGTTTATATATCCTGTTACATGTTTTGCAATAGAATTTTCGCTGTATCTTTTCAGTGAATTAATAAAAGATATGCCCTGAGAATTAAGTTCTGCTAAAGCATCTTTTTCACGCTGACTGCAGCTTAAGATTATAGGAGTTTTTTTGAAGTCAATTTCCCTGCTAAGCTTGTCATAGCTTAAATTAAGTATTTCTGCAATACGTGATGTTTCCTCTTTATTGTCTCTTAAATAAAGAGGCTTCAACAAAACATTGATTTCCTTTGTTCTATTGGTGATAGGAATAAAATTTCTGTCGAGGATATCTCCTCGGGGGATATCAATATTTATATCAGATACTCTTTGAGTATTGGCAGAAATCGATAATTCTTTGCCGGCATAGATCTGAAGGTAAAAAATTCTTACAGTCAGCATAAAAATAGCAACAGTAAAACCTATGAGTAAAAAGCAAGCCCTTTTCATGTTCATAAAGATGGTCTCCCATAATTTAGTCTTATAATTCTATTATAAGCTTTTCCTAAAAAAGGCTTTTTATACCGACTACAAAACTACCCTTTTCTTCTGAGCATGGTATAAGGATATACTTCCTGTGACATAGGCATGTACACTATCATCTGAGGGTGGGGGGCAGTATCTATTTCTTCTCCTTCAATATTTTTCATGGATAGAATATTTTGAACAAAATAGTCTCCTTCAGGGTTTACAACTTCAATTTCTTCTCCCTTAATCATCCGATTTCTTTGCTCAACTGTGGCAATACCGGAGTTTTTGTCATAATCTAAAACCATGCCGATAAAATCATAATCTCTGATATATGAGCTTGTATTATAGATTTGACCATCAGAGGATGGTTTTTCAAAGTAAAAGCCGGTGGTAAATTCACGGTGGCTTGCTTTAGAAACCTCTTCTAGCCATTTTTTGTTGAATGTATAGTTTTTACCGAACTCATAATATGCGTCTAGAGCCTGCCTATATGCTTTTACAACGGTTGCAACGTAGTATGCGCTTTTCATACGTCCTTCGATTTTAAGACTTGTGACACCTGCGTTAATAATTTGTGGTAGATATTCTATCATGCAAAGATCACGGGAGTTGAAAATAAAGGTACCTCTTTCGTTTTCATATACAGGGAAGTATTCTCCCGGTCTTTTTTCTTCTACAAGGTGGTACTGCCACCTGCAAGGATGTGCACACAGACCTCTGTTTGAGTCACGGACTGTCATATAGTTACTTAGAAGACATCTACCGGAATAGGAGATACACATTGCTCCGTGGACAAAGATTTCCAGTTCAAGGTCAGAGGGAATTTTTTCTCTGATTTCGCTGATTTCCTTAATGGAGAGTTCTCTGGCAAGAACAATTCGTTTGACACCATGATTATACCAGAATCTAGCGCTCATATAATTTGTATTGTTTGCCTGGGTACTTAGGTGTATTTCCATCTGAGGAGAGATTTCCCTGACCATGGAATACACACCGGGGTCTGATAGTATAATAGCGTCAACGCCAAAATCTGTGAGTTCACGTATATAGTTAGGCATTCCGAGAAAATCATCGTTATGGGGAATAATATTCATTGTAACAAAAACTTTTTTACCCCTGCTGTGTGCAAAGTCAATTCCTGCTATAAGGTCATCCCGGGTGAAATTATCTGCATTGGCTCTCAGGCCAAAGGCTTCACCTCCCAAGTATACCGCATCAGCGCCATATATAATTGCCATTTTTAGCTTTTCAAGATTACCGGCAGGTGCCAGCAGTTCAACTTTTTCCATATTGTTCTCTCCTAACCGTTTAAGTGATGACTCAATCTTCCTACTTTATTTTTCATTATTCCTTAGGTATGACTAAAATAAAAGTTCCTACTCTGGATAACGAAAAAAACTTGATTAATAATGTTTTCAAAATATGAGAAATAGGAAGTTGTTTTTTCGTTATCCCTTGGTATTTATTTTTTGTAGCTTAAAGCAACACCGTCTCCAATGGGTATTATACTTGTTTCAAGATTTTCTGAACTGCATAATATATTCAGGTAATTTCTTAACCGTTTTACAATTGTTTTTTTCCTTCTTATCACAAGTTCATCATTTGCAATCATTCCCTTATAGAGGATATTATCGGAGAACAATAATCCGCCAGGGGAGAGCAGCCTTAAGCATTCGGGAAGAAATTCAGGGTATTGGCCTTTTGCTGCATCGAGAAATACCATGTCATATTGCTTGTTTAAATATTTCAGGACTTCCAGTGCATCACCGCAAATAACATTAATAACATCTTCAAGATTGGCCTTCTTAATATTACCTTTTGCTCTTTCAACCATCAATTCATATCTTTCTATTGTGTCAATTTTGCCTCCAGGGGCTAAAATTCCTGCCAGCAGAATAGAAGAATAACCGATTGCGGTGCCGATTTCAAGAATACGTACAGGCTTTTTTGTCATACCTATCACTTGCAGAAGTTTTGCCACTTCAGGATGAACTATGGGCACATGATTTTCTGCAGCGAAGTCCTCAAGCTCTTTGAGCAGCCCTTCAGTTTTCTTTATGGTATTACGAATATAATCGTTTATGTAATCATAACATATCATAGAAATTTCCGTCCTCATAAAAATTGTGAGGTTTTAAACCTCACAATTTAATAAATAATTACTTTATTTTTCGCAATAGTCTTTTATTGCCAAGTATTGCAAAATAATGTTCAACTATTTATAAGTTACGCTTAATGTAATGGTTTAAATGCAACTTATATTATTCTGGTATGCTTATTCTTCTTCATTGACTTCAGGTTCTTCAATTATTTCACTGTACTTTTTAACAGCAGCTTGATGTTCACTCAAAGTTTTTGAAAACTCATGGCTGCCATCACCTCTTGCAACAAAGTAATAATACTGAGATTCCTCATCAGGATACAGTGCAGCTTCAATCGATTCAATTCCAGGGTTGCATATCGGACCCGGTGGCAATCCCTCATAAACGTAGGTGTTATATGGATGATCAATTTGCGTATCCTTGGTGCTCAGCTTCTCTTTTATTTTTCCCTCTTTTTTATAGAGAATATACTGTATAGTTGCATCAGTCTGTAATTTTTTGAGAGAAGGATCTGTACTCTTAAGCCTGTTATGGAAAACACTTGAAATAATGGTTTTTTCCTCGGGCAGAGTAGCCTCTTTCTCAATTATTGATGCGAGAGTTATTATCTGGTCAACAGTCATATTAAGTTCCTGTGCCCTGGCGTAATAATCAAGCTTGAACTTAGTGTCAAAATTGTCTAAAAACTTTGTGATTATTTCACGATCTGTCGAGTTCGGGTCAAAAAAGTAAGTGTCAGGGAACAAGTAACCTTCCAGCTTGTTTTCTCTTTCGGGTATCTGTTCAATGAAATCGTAGTCAAACTTTTCAGTACTCATAGATTTAATGAAACTGTTTTTATCAATTAGCTTTTTGCTGCTTAGTGTGTCAAGAACCTGATCCAGGTAATAATCCTCACGTATTGTTACATTTATGCTGACAGGATTGCTTGACAAAACTCTCATAAGCTGATCATAGCTGAGATCTTTGCTCAAGATATGTTTTCCTGACATATATGTGTCATCGTATCCATTTATTTTGGATTGAAGTTTGAAAATGGATGGCCACGAAATTATGCCGTTTTCCTTTAAAATTTCAGCTATGTCAGAAGTACTTGAACCTCTGGGAATTGTGATTTCAATACCATCAGCAGCATCAACAATGACCTCTGTATCATCATCCGCCACGTTTTCAGCTTTTAAGACCAAACTATAGGAAACAGCACAAGTTATAGTAAAAAGAAGCGTATATATCAGGAAATAAACTAAGAAAGATTTCAAGCCGTTTCCTTTTTTCTTTTTCTTTTGTTTTTTTATAATGCCAGTTTCCGCTTTCATTAAAATCACCACTTCATTCTTAAAAAGTTTATTTATAATTTATGCTTTGTTACGCGTTTTTGCTCTTTGCTCGGAATTTAGTATTCTCTTTCTTAGTCTAATGTTTTGAGGAGTAATCTCTACAAGCTCGTCATCAGCAATAAACTCTAATGCCTGTTCAAGGCTCATTACTATTGGTGGCGTGAGCCTTAGCGCTTCATCCGAACCTGATGCTCTCATATTTGTAACATGCTTTTTCTTGCATACGTTTACAACTATATCTTCAGATCTTGCGTTTTCCCCAACTATCATGCCTTCATAAACATTTGTACCGGGAGAAATAAAGAGTGAACCCCTTTCCTGTGCATTATATAACCCATAAGTAACAGCTTCACCGTTTTCCCAGGCAATCATTGAACCTCTCTGTCTGTCAAAAATTTCTCCGCGGAAAGGTTCAAAATCATGAAATACATGATTCATTATACCATTACCTTTTGTATCCGTCAAAAATTCAGACCTGTAACCTATTAATCCCCTTGCAGGAATTTTGAATTCAAGACGCATATAACCCTGTTGAGCGGAATGCATGTTTGCCATTTCTGCTTTTCTTGTGCCAAGCTTTTCCATAACAACACCCATGAAATCTTCAGGTACATCAATAATAAGGTATTCAATCGGTTCATATCTTTCGCCGTCAACTTCCTTATATATAACTGTAGGTTTTGAAACCTGAAACTCATAACCTTGCCTTCTCATTGTCTCAATGAGTATTGAAAGGTGAAGTTCGCCTCTGCCCGATACTTTAAAGGAATCAGGAGTTTCGGTTTCTTCTACTCTTAAGCTGACATTTGTTTCGAGTTCTTTAAAAAGCCTGTCTCTTAGGTGTCGTGAAGTTACATATGTGCCTTCCCGGCCTGCAAATGGACTGTTGTTAACACTAAAAGTCATTGATATTGTTGGTTCGTCAATGTCAATAAAGGGAAGTGGGTCGGGATTGTTGGCATCACAAACGGTTTCTCCGATTGTTATATTTCCGACACCAGCGATAGCGATAATGTCACCGATAGAAGAAGAAGGTGTTTCTACTCGCTTTAAACCGCTAAAGGTATAAAGTTTACTTATTTTTATATTCTGTGTGCTTCCGTCAGTTCTGCATAGAACTGCCTGCTGACCTGATTGTATTGTTCCTCTTTCTATTCTTCCAACAGCTATTCTTCCTACGTATTCGTCATAATCAATACTCGATACAAGAAACTGAAGAGGCTCGTCCGCAGATCCCTCAGGTGCTGGTACATTCTCTATTATTGTTTCAAAAAGTGGAACAAGATTATCAGGCTTGTCATTTAAGTCTAATACAGCATATCCTTCTCTCGAAGAGGCATATACTACAGGGAATTCAAGCTGATGATCATCAGCTCCAAGCTCAATAAACAAGTCCAGTACTTCATCAAGTACTTCGTGTGGTCTTGCTTCCGGCCTGTCAATTTTGTTTATAACTACAATCGGTTTGAGATTAAGCTGCAGGGCTTTCCTCAATACAAACCTTGTCTGGGGCATTGTTCCTTCAAAGGAATCAACCAGCAAAAGAACTCCGTCAACCATTTTCAATACACGTTCAACTTCTCCTCCGAAGTCAGCATGGCCTGGTGTGTCAACAATATTAATTTTTATATCTTTATAAGTTACTGCAGTGTTTTTTGAAAGGATTGTTATGCCTCTTTCTCTTTCAAGATCATTGGAATCCATGACCCTTTCTGCTACCTGCTCATTTTCTCTAAAGATACCGCTTTGCCGAAGCAGCCCATCCACAAGGGTAGTTTTGCCATGGTCAACATGGGCTATAATTGCAACATTTCTTATATTTGTTCTCGAATTACTCACAAAAATCTCCTTCGTTCAATTAGATTAAGAATTAGTATAACTATTCTAACTTACTATTCTAAAGTATTAGCTTGTACATTGTCAATTATATGTTGAAACTTGAAATCAATAATATCAGAATATAATAAGATAAATTATCAAAAAATTTATTGATAAAATGAAGACTATGTGTTATACTACTAAACGAAAATACGCACGCAGTAGGATTTATGGGTTGTTGCCGGAAGTGGTTTCTCATAAAGATGAATATTGCGGAGGTATAAAACATTTGGAGGTGTATTATTAATGTCAGTAATTTCAATGAAACAGTTGTTAGAAGCAGGTGTTCACTTCGGACACCAGACTAGAAGATGGAATCCTAAAATGGCTGAGTACATTTTCACAGAGAGAAATGGTATTTATATCATTGATCTTCAGAAAACTGTGAAAAAGGTTGAGGAAGCTTACTATTTCATCAGAGAAGTAGCTATGAACGGTCAGGGAGTTTTGTTTGTTGGAACAAAGAAGCAAGCTCAGGATTCAATTAAGGAAGAAGCTGAAAGATCAGATCAGTACTTCGTTAATGCAAGATGGTTGGGTGGAATGTTAACAAACTTCAAGACTATCAAAACCAGAATAAACAGACTTAAAGAATTGGAAAAAATGGAAACAGAAGGAATATTTGATGTTTTACCTAAGAAAGAAGTAATAAAGTTAAAAGGTGAAATGGAAAAACTCGAAAAATACCTTGGTGGTATAAAGGATATGAAGGGTCTTCCGGGAGCATTATTTATTGTAGATCCAAGAAAAGAAAGAAATGCTATATTGGAAGCAAGATCTTTAGGTATTCCGGTTGTAGCCATTGTTGATACAAACTGCGATCCTGATGAAGTAGATTATGTAATACCAGGTAATGATGATGCTATCAGAGCAGTTAAATTAATTGCAGCTAAAATGGCAGATGCAATAATTGAAGGAAGACAGGGAGAGCAGCTTTCAATTGCTCAGGAATCATCTGATCCGGAAGTAGAAGCTGTAGAAGAAGTTTCTGTAGAGGCGTAATATAAGGAATGACTGGTTGTTAGCTCTTAATTTTCGATAGGTCTGTTCATAGGTTTGCAAAACAAGTTTCACGAAATTTCGAGGATTGATCTGGAAATTTTTGAAGAGCGAACAAGGCCGGAAGCGAAAATCTATTGAAAGCTATGTATGAGTGTTCCATAAATCCTGCCTTCAGTCTTAACAGAGATGGAGGCGGGTTTTTTAATAGAAAGATGTTATTTGATGTATATTTTTTTGGAATGAATAGATTAATATTAATATAAAAATAAATACGGTTTGGAGGAATACATATGATTACTGCAGATATGGTGAAGCAGCTCCGTGAAAGTACAGGAGCAGGTATGATGGATTGTAAGAAGGCACTTACCGACGCTAATGGAGACATGACTAAAGCGACTGAATTATTAAGAGAAAGAGGTATTGCAAAAGCTGGTAAAAAGGCTGGAAGAATTGCAGCGGAAGGTGTTGTTGATTCATATATCCATGGTGACGGCAGAATAGGAGTTTTGGTTGAGATTAATACTGAGACAGACTTTGCTGCAAAGAATGAAGAATTTAAAGCTTTTGTAAAAGATGTGGCTATGCAGATTGCAGCTGCAAAACCTGAGTATGTTAGAAGAGAAGAAGTTCCAACAGAACAGATTGATAAAGAAAAAGAGATATTAAGAGCTCAGGCATTAAATGAAGGAAAGCCTGAAAAGATAGTTGATAAGATGGTTGAAGGTAGAATAGATAAGTTTTATAAAGAAATATGCCTCTTAGAGCAGCCCTTTGTTAAAGATCCTGACAAAACAATACAACAGCTTTTGACAGAGAAAGTAGCAACAATTGGTGAAAATATCACCATCAGAAGATTTGTAAGGTTTGAAAGAGGAGAAGGAATCGAGAAGAAAGAAGAAAACTTTGCAGATGAAGTTATGAAACAAATCGGACAGTAGGTTTAAAAAATAAAAAGGAACATATAATTTGAATTATATGTTCCTTTTTTGAGAGATTTGCAAATAAGGTGTCCTGTTTTGAAAGGAGAAGTTTTAATGTCAGCAATAAAGTACAAAAGAATTATGCTAAAGATCAGTGGAGAAGCACTGGCGGGCGAACTGAAGCAAGGAATTAATACAGAAACAGTTAATGGTATATCGGATAGAATTAAAGAGTTGCATGACTTGGGGGTTGAAATTGCCATAGTTGTAGGAGGAGGCAATTTCTGGAGAGGAAGAAGCGGTAAGGGTATGGATCGCACTACAGCTGACCATATGGGTATGCTTGCTACCGTTATTAATGCTTTAGGACTCCAGGATTCTCTTGAATCAAGAGGTATACCTACAAGGGTGCAGACTGCCATAGAAATGAGGCAAATTGCGGAACCGTATATAAGGAGAAAAGCTGTCAGACATCTGGAGAAAGGAAGGATTGTTATATTTGCCTGTGGTACAGGAAACCCTTATTTTTCTACCGATACTACAGCAGCACTCCGAGCTGCAGAAATAGATGCTGAAGTAATTTTACTTGCCAAGAAGGTTGACGGTGTATATGATAGTGATCCCAATACCAATCCTAATGCAGTGAAATTTGACAAGCTGTCATTTTTGGATGTACTGAATAAAGAACTTGGTGTTATGGACTCTACTGCTGCTTCTTTGTGTAAGGATAACAATATACCCATTATCGTATTTGGTCTCGATAAGCCGGATAATATTATCAGGGTTGTCAAGGGCGAAAACATTGGTACATCAATTAAGTAATGTGTAAAATATTAGTAAAGACCATATTTTCAACAATGCCAAATAATTAGAGGAGGGGTAATATGTCAAGGGAAGAGTATAAGGATATTGAAGAAAAAATGAAAAAAACAATTCATGTCTTAAAGGACGAACTGGCAGGGGTAAGGGCTGGTAGAGCAAATCCCGCCATACTGGATAAGCTGACAGTGGATTATTACGGTACACCAACACCTATTAATCAGATTGCCAGCGTTTCTGTGCCTGAAGCGAGAGTGATCATGATACAGCCATGGGAAGCAAAAATGATCAAGGAAATTGAAAAAGAAATACAAAAATCGGATATTGGTATAAATCCGAACAATGACGGAAAAGTTATAAGATTAATATTCCCAATGCTCACTGAGGAAAGAAGAAAAGAGCTGACAAAGGTTGTAAAGAAGTATGGTGAAGACGCAAAAGTTGCAATAAGAGCTATAAGAAGAGATGGAATTGAACAGATGAAGGCACTTAAGAAAGATGGAGAATTGACAGAAGATGATCTTAAGTCAGCAGAAAAAGATATTCAGACTCTGACAGATAAATTTATTGCTGAAATTGATAAGGTTGTTGAACATAAAGACGCTGAAATTCTTGAGGTATAGGATGAGTGTAACGGATGTTATAGGCTTTACTTTAAGAGATGCTAAAAGAATGCTGGAAAATAGCGGCATAAAGAATTATTTCATAAGTGTTACATCGTCTCCAAGACTAAAGTGTGATGATTTTGACGATAATTATAGGGTTGTAAGTATAAGGAAAGCCGGTAATAATGAGTTTGAATTGATAATTTGTAAGCCCCTCTAGTGCTTTTGAACATAATTCATTTCTAGAAATGAATTATGTTCAAAATGCACA
>CAZLZR010000030.1:0-55201 GCA_964564015.1 uncultured Acetivibrio sp. | reverse complement strand
AAATCAAGTTTTTTCGTTATCCAGAGTAGGAACTTATATTTTAGTCATACCTAAAATAAAAAATACTAATATTATAAAGATCTGCAGACTTATAATATGTATTTTCCTGGTTATATCATTAAATATTCAATAAGCTAAATGCTCCCTAAGAATACTTCTTGCGCTGTTTTTCCTTAAGCATATTGCAAAAATCCACATAGCGGGCGTGCCTTCCGCTATCTATAATTTCCCTTTCAACAGCCGCTTTTACTTCACACTCAGGTTCGCTTATGTGCAAACATCCGGTAAACTTGCATCTCCCAAAATATTCCTGATACTCCGGATAAAAGTTCTGAAGCTCGACGGCTTCAAGCCCATCTAACTCAAAGGAGCTAAAGCCTGGTGTATCTACTACAAATCCTCCTGACACAAGCTCTATAAGCTCTGCGTGTCTGGTAGTGTGTCTTCCTCTTTCAATTTTTTCACTGACTTCACCGGTTTTCATTACATATGAGTTCAACACCTTATTGAGAATTGTAGATTTTCCCACACCTGACTGTCCGGCAAAAACAGTCGTTTTGCCCTTCAAGACACCCTCAAGTTCATCAAAACCTTTTTCAATTACCAAGCTAAGCGCTATAACTCTGTATCCTGCTTTTTCATAAGACACCGCTACATTTTTATATTCCATGTCCTTGTCAAGGTCTATTTTATTGATACATATAACAGCATTGATTTTCTTTTGCTCAACAGTTATAAGAAGCTTGTCCAGCAATGAAAAATCAGGCTGTGGCGATTTAGCAGCAATAACAATTGCAATCTGGTTTACATTTGCAACAGATGGCCTGATAAGTTGAGATTCACGTGGAAAAATCTCTTCTATATTCCCTATTCTCCCATCTTTGTTCGAAACAGAGATTGATACCTTATCACCAGGTAAAGGAGTATTTGAGTCTTTTCTGAATATACCCCTTGCTTTGCACTCGTATATTCCGGACTCGGTTTTTACGTAATAAAACCCTCCAATACCTTTAATGATTATGCCTGGCAACAATCGTTCGTCCTCCTCTTTCGGTGTATATTTGTAACACTAATATTTCTCAGTAAATTGCGAATATGGCTTACTGTTCAAGAAAACCTTAACCTCGGTACTACCATCCCTTGGCACTGGAATAGACAAGGTCAGCGGGAAATCAGTTTTCCTTTTTACCTCACTGTACAATTGCTCCTCAGCATTATTATCTGATCTGGTTATATTAACCAGAACTCTTACAAATTCTCCATACTGATCAGGATCAACCAAGGCCAGTGTTCTTGCCACTATTTTATCATTGTTGGTATTGCCACCATTATCACCATTATTACCATTGTCACCATTGTTATCATCAGGAACATTCTCTTCAAGATATATATTTACAGACTTTCCTTCTTCAATACTCTTTCCTGCCTCAGGTTCCTGTTTGACAATTTTATCAACCGTATTCGTCTTATCCTCAGGATAAATATTTCCAACGGATAAATTTTTCTCAGCCAAGAGGCTTATAGCTTCCGCTTTTGTTTTTCCATTCAGCTCCGGAACTGTTGTCATTTTAATTTCAGGTCCTTCGCTTCTGTAAATTCTGACAACCTTGCCAAGCCTTACTTCTTCCCCCTCATCCGGATCTGTTCTGATTACCATGCCTTGTGCTACTTCGTCACTGAATTCGTCAACAACTTTAGGTACAAGTCCAAGAGACTCAATTTGAGTTACAGCAGCCCGATAATCAATATTTGAAAAATCCTTCATTGTTATAAGCGCAGGACCATCACTTACAGTAAGTATTACCTTACTGTAGCCTCCCTGCACAAGTTTTGTACCTTCAGGAGTATCCTGAGCCAGTATTATATCCTTTTCTTTTTTTTCATCGTTTTTTCGATTCTCTGTAACTTCAATTTTGTTATTTTCCAACATCGATTTGACTTGATAATAATTCTGTCCCACATAATTTTCCACTACATATTCTTTTGGTTCTGTAAGTGTCGGCCAAATAACCACACCAATAATAAATCCAATAACAGCAATAACTATAATTGATGTAGCTATAGCCAGTATGGTAGTAACTTTATCCTTTTTCTTTTCCATTTTGTTTTCACCTGTTTTTTTAGAAGAATTCTTCTCCATCAACATTGCCTTCTCACCAATAGACGGAATCCTAACCGTAGGACTGTCATAAACATTGTCCCCGTTTTCAGTAATTATTTCCATATCAGGGTTTTTTAAAACCTTATATAAGTGATCAAGCATTTCAGTTGCAGACTGATATCTGTTTTTTTGATCTTTTTCGATTGCAATCATTATTAAATCACTTACACCCTTTGGCAAATCCTCTTTGATACTTATAGGCTCTTCAGGCATATCCTGTATATGCTTGAGCGCAATTGCAACAGGTGATTCCCCGTTAAAAGGAAGCTTTCCTGTAACTAATTCATATAAAACTATTCCGAGAGAATAAAGATCTGATTTTTCATCTGAAAATCCTCCGCGAGCTTGTTCAGGTGAAAAATAGTGAACAGAACCTATCGTACTTCCAACAACCGTAATTGTTGAAGAAGTCACTGCCCGTGCAATTCCAAAGTCTGTAACCTTTGCAATTCCATCTTTTGTCAATAAAATATTATGAGGTTTTATATCCCTGTGAACTATATGATTTTTATGGGCATGCTCAATTGCGGAGCATATCTGTATGACTATATTTACTGCTTCCTTCCAATCCAATGCACCATTCTGGACTATATATTCCTTTAATGTTATACCATTTACATACTCCATTACGATGTAATGCATGTCATCTTCTTTTCCGACATCGTATATGGATACAATATTAGGATGAGATAGACTTGCTGCCGCTTGAGCCTCTACTCTGAACCTTTTAACAAATTCTTCGTCTGCAGTAAACTCAGGCCTTAACAATTTAACAGCTACAAATCTATTCAATAATTTACACTTTGCCTTATATACAAGGGCCATCCCGCCCCCACCAATTTTCTCTAATAATTCATACCTTCCACCAAGTATGCGACCTTCCATAACAACACCTCTTTTAATGGCATTTCAATTCTTCATTAATCTCTTAAACCCAATAAAATACCCTCTTTACTTATTCAACATATAACGGTTCGGCACATAATATTCCACAAAAATATATATATGCAAATAGTAAGTTTATCAATACTCAGGAATTTTTTACAAGAATAACCGTTATATTATCTTCTCCACCTTTTTCATTAGCAAGTCTCACCAATTCATTGCATGAATACTGCGGTTCATCGCTATTATTAATTATTGACAAAATCTCATTTTCATTTAACATATTAGTTAATCCATCGGTACATAAAACAAGCATATCGTTATCATTTATATTAACTGAATATGTATCAACGGCAACACTCTCTTCACACCCCAAAGCCCTGGTAATTACATTCTTCTTAGGATGATTCTGTGCTTCCTCCCTGGTTAACGAACCATTTTTTATCAACTCTTCTATATATGAGTGGTCAGTAGTTATCCGTTCGAGAACTCCGTTCCTAACAAGGTATGCTCTGCTGTCACCTACGTGTCCGATAAAGAATTTTCCATCCATATGTATACCTATGACAAAAGTAGTACCCATACCATAATTTTCTTCAGACTCTTTTGCCTTCAAAAAAATACTTTTGTTAACTTCGGCAACCAGACTGCAAATGAAGGATATTATACTTTCTTCATCACCAACACCCTTAAGGGACTTAAGCAGATACTCTTCAGAAAGATCAACAGCCATACGGCTTGCAAGCTCTCCTGAGTTATGTCCGCCCATTCCGTCTGCTACAATAAAGGTATCAGGTATACCATCTTTTCCTGTGATAACTTTATAGCTGTCCTCATTCAGTTCTCTTACTTTACCTCTATCGCTGTTTACTCCAAATCTCACTATACCACTCCCCAGAAAACTTGTAAAATGTTTTATAGTTAAATTATTGCGTAATATATACCAATTATAATAAACTATTCTTTAACAGCTTCAATAAGGCTTCTGCGAAGCTGACCACAAGCTGCATCAATATCTGCACCAAGTTCCCGCCTGACCGTCGTCTCAATTCCACGCTTTTCCAACACTTCTTTGAACTTATAAATCCTTTCCTTGCTACTTTTTTTAAAGCCAGAGTTTGTAACACTATTTACAGGTATCAGATTAACATGACACAACATACCCTTCAATAAGCCCGAAAGCTGCTGTGCACATTCAATCAGGTCATTTACTCCATCAATTAGTGCATACTCAAATGTTATTCTCCTATTTGTAGTCTCTGTATATATCTTACATGCTTCAATCAATTTGTCAATAGAATACCTTTTATTAACAGGCATAATTTTTTCTCTCGCTTCATCATTAGGTGCATGAAGCGAAATTGATAATGTTACAGGTAAACTCTCCTTGGACAGCTTTATGATTTCCGGTACAAGACCGCAGGTTGAAACCGCAATATGTCTTGCTCCCAAATTCATACCATCCTTATTATTTATCAACCTGATAAATTTCACGAGATTATCATAGTTGTCAAAAGGTTCTCCTATTCCCATAACAACTACATTCCCAACTCTACTGCCTGCATCGTTCTGGATGGTTAACACCTGATCAAGCATTTCAGCCGAGGTCAGATTTCTCATAAATCCAACTCCCGTTGAAGCACAAAATTTGCACCCCATTTTGCAGCCCACCTGTGAAGATATACAAACGGATAAACCATGCTCGTATTTCATCAATACGCTTTCAACTATATTTCCATCCATAAGTTTAAACAGATATTTTGTAGTACCATCTATTTTTGACACAAGCTTTCCAACCACTTCCAGCTTGTTTATATATGCTGCAGATTTCAGTTTTTCCCTGAATTCTTTAGAGAGATTAGTCATTTCATCAATATCCTTAACACCCTTGTGAACCCACTGAAAAACCTGCTTTGCTCTAAACTTCTGCTGTCCCATCTCAATAAAAAAATCTTCTAAATCTTCAATTGTAAGATTAAGAAGGTCAAGCTTTCTGTCCATAAGTTCAGCTCCTTCTCCGCATTCTGGAAATAAAAAAGCCATCAATACCGTCTATATTAGGGTATAGCTGAATATATCCATCCTTAGCAGTATCTTTGGTCAATCCATCAGGAATAAGTTCCGATATATCTTCAAGGTAATAGTCCCCATTGTCTTTCAGGAATTTCTTAACCAATTCCTCATTCTCCTGAGGCTCTATGGTACATGTACTATAAACCAATACTCCTCCAGGTTTTACATACCCGGAAGAAATACTGAGTATTTTTTCCTGAAGCTTTACTATTTCATTTAAATCATTTGTATTTCTTGTCCACTTTATATCCGGTTTTCTCCGTATAATTCCAAGACCGGTACATGGTGCATCAACCAAAACACGGTCAGCCTTACCTAAAAGATTTTTATCCTGTTGTGAAGCATCAAAAATCTCAGTTTTTATTATATCAATACCAAGCCGTTGCACTGCTTCGTTTATTAACTTTATTTTATGCTCATGAATATCTCTGGCCACAACTTGTCCTCTGTTTTCCATAAGCTCTGCAATGTGGGTGGATTTACCTCCGGGGGCGCTACAGACATCAACTACAAATTCTCCCGGCTTGGGATCAAGAACTTTCCCAACCAACATTGAACTTTCATCCTGAACCTGAAACAAACCTTTAGCAAATGCTTCCATCCTTGCCAAAGAAGATGGATTATTTATTGTTAATGCGCTATCAACATACTTGGCAGTAACAGATTCAAAGCCTTCATTTCTTAGTGAATTTTCCAGTTCTTCTCTGCTAGTCTTTAATGTGTTTACCCTTACTGTTAACGGTGCAGTGTCATTATTGCTCCTGAGCAGCCCTTCTGTAAAACTTTCACCAAAACGCTCAAGCCACTTTTTTACCATCCAGTCAGGGTGTGAATATTTTATAGACAGATATGCGACCAGATCGGAAGTTTTGTCGGGATAACCAATCTTATCCCTGGATCTCGCCACATTTCTAAGCACAGCATTAACATACCTGCTGCTGGCAGAGTGCCCATACCTTTTTGCCAGGTTGACACTCTCATTGCAGGCTGCTGATTCTGGTATTTTACTCATATAAACGAGTTGGTAAACTCCCAGCCTCAGAATATTAAGTATCCACGGGGAAAGCTTTTTTATTTTCACAGAAGAAAATTGATCAATGATATAATCAATAGAAAGTCTCCATTTCAATGTACCATAAACCAGTTCTGTAATAAAAGCTTTGTCAAGGTTACTTAACTCTCCGCCTTCCAGATATTTATTCAGGGCAATATTTGAATATGCCCCGGATTTATTAATTTCGTATAATACTTTAAGAGCTGTCTCTCTCGGTAAATCAAGCTTCATAATATTTAATCATCTCTTCTGTTCGCTAATAATATAAGACGCAGTAAACTCGCTATTGCAACAGCTGCTGATGCCACATAAGTCATTGCAGCCGCTCTTAAAACCTTCTTTGCAGGATCTATTTCATTATAATTGAGTATCCCTGTATCTTCAAGGGTTCTTATGGCTCTGCTGCTTGCATTAAACTCCACCGGCAATGTTACAAGATAGAAAAGCACTGCAGCCCCAAAAAGCAAAATGCCCAGATTAATTATTATCGGCCAGCTTAATATCAATCCGAATATCGCCATTGTAGGACCGATGGAAGAACCTATCTGAGCTACCGGAACCAGGGTACTTCTTAAAACCAGCGGAGCATAACCGTCCTTATGCTGAATTGCATGTCCTGTTTCATGTGCTGCAACACCTATAGCCGATACCGAGCTGCTTCCGTACACAGACTGTGACAACCTTACAACCTTTGTCTTGGGGTCATAGTGATCTGTAAGTTCTCCTGCAACTGCTTCTACCCTTACATCATAAAGGCCGCTTCTATCCAATATAGTCCTTGCAATGTCTGCTCCAGTCATACCCCTGCTGTTACCAACCCTGCTGTACTGACTAAATGTGCTTTTCACCTTAAATTGAGCGTACAGAGAAAAGATAAAAGCCGGCATTACAAGTATCAAATAATAAATGTCAAATCCATAAAAATAACCCATAAAACAACCTCCTAACTCTTTCCTTTATTTTAAATTATTAAAGCAAGTATTAATAAAACGTTATCCTGCTAATACCACACAACGTTTGATATAGTCAGTAATATATTCTATATAATATAGATTTGGTGTTCGGTAGCTACATCTATATATTTAAGATTTTGTCAAGGCACGTCCTCAAAGTATCGAGGTTTATAGAGGTATTATAGCATGGCCCGTTCGGTCTGTCATTTATCAACCCAATAACAGGTACTTTACCCAAATCAATTATTCCGCTTGTAAGATCCCTTTCACAAGCAACCGCTATAATTAACCTAGGTCTTAGTTTTTTGACTATATTCCTGGCAACTGTCCCTCCTGTTACAACTTTCACTTCCACCCTTCTACTTCGGGCAACTTCAACAATATCCCCTATTGAACACCTTCCGCACCTCTTACAGTTATCAGCATTATTAGTAATTTTATACCCGCAATCGGAATTCTGCAAACAATGCGGAAGCAGAATAAGGACGTTCTCAGGTGAATAGCACTTGCCTGAAGCACTTACAATTATATTATTAAAATCTATATAGAACTTACGCAATAAATCCTTTTTTGTCTTTAAAATACTAGCAAAAAAAATCGCCATGGGAAGTAAAGTTTTTATGCCTTGTCTTGCTATAAAGCCTGTTATCCTGTTTTGTGATTTGAATCTGTACACCAAAAAAATACTAATGATAGAAATCACATAAAACAATATAATTAGTATTGTCATAAGAATAAAAATTAACAATATAAAATTGTATGTATTTATTGTTGAAAACCGGTAAACAAAACCAAAAACAGTCAACATAAAAAACATGACGGAAATAAGCAGAATTGATAGCAAGACAAACTTCCTCAAGGCCTTATCCAAGTATTTCACCTTCGTCCATTTTATGCCCGCAAATGTAATCTTCGACACACATTCTTCTACAGGACTCAAATTGTACGTCTTTAATATTCAGCTTACCTTCCCCACACGCAATATCAATACCGTCCCTGCTGACTTTACATATGGTTCCCGGCTTCATATCATGACTATCCTTGGATACTACCGAAGTCAACCAGATTTTCATCTTTTCACCTTTATAATATGTATATGCTCCAGGCCAAGGGTTTGTACCCCTTACAAGGTTATGAACCTCCCTGGAAGTCTTTGTCCAGTCAATAAGACCGGTGTCCTTTTTCATCATAGAAGCATATGTAGCTTCAGCATCCGATTGGGGAACCCTCTCAATTGTCCCCTCTTTTAGCTTTTCAAGCGTTCTTTTTAATACTTCCGCACCTAACAGGGACAACCGATCATGAAGTTCCCCGGCAGTCATATCCTCAGTGATTTCCAACTCACCTTTTAGGAGCATATCCCCTGTGTCCATTCCAACATCAGTAAACATAGTTGTAATCCCGGTCTTTTCTTCGCCATTAATAATTGCCCATTGTATAGGAGCCGCACCTCTATACTTAGGTAGAAGAGATCCATGAACATTTATGCACCCATACTGCGGTATATCTAAAACCGACTTAGGTAAAATTCTTCCATATGCAGCTGTAACAAGCAAATCCGGATTTATTTTTCTTATTCTATCGGCAAACTCTTCTGTTTTTACTTTTTCCGGCTGCAACACCTCAATACCATTCTTTAAAGCATATTCCTTAACCGGAGGTAAAGCCAATTTGTTCCCCCTGCCTTTTGGCTTATCAGGCTGCGTAACTACTGCCACAACATCATAGCCTTCCTTTAACAGCATATCTAAAGACGGTACTGCAAACTCCGGAGTACCCATAAATACAATTTTCAATTAAGCCACCTCTTACCTGTCAAATATAATCTAACCTGAAGCTCTAATATCTGGTTTTTACTAATCATCTAAATCTTTTTTATTAATCAATTTAATAGCCCTGCTAGTAAATAAAATTCCGTCCAAGTGGTCAATCTCATGGCAAAAAGCCCGCGCAAGAAGATCTTCACCTTCAAGACAAATCTTTTCTCCTTTTGTATTCAATGCCTCAACCCAAACTTTTTTAGGCCTCGCAACTTCTCCAACCAGTTCCGGTACACTTAGGCATCCCTCTGTATCTACCACTTCTCCTTCGGTCTTTACAATTTTAGGATTAATCAACTCCAGTAAGCCGTCGCCAACGTCAATTACAACAAGCCTCTTTAAAATACCAACTTGCGGTGCAGCAAGCCCTACTCCCTTTTCAGCATACATGGTATCCGCCATGTCCTTGAGCAAGGTTAAAATCCTGTTATCTATAACATCAACCTGCCTGCAAACCTTACCTAATACTTCGTCACCATCAAATCTAAGATTCCTTAATGCCATTTTAAGCTTCCCCCAAACCGTTATTATAGAATTATGAGATCAAAATTATTAAAATATTCATAAATTGCTTAAGTCAAAAGTATTATAACATATTTATCGGATTTATATCTACACTAATACTTGTGTCATTCTTATCCTGTCCTTGGTAAAATTTATCATATACTCCGGTTAATACATCTATAAGTTTTTCCAATTCCTGATATTTAATAACTATTCTCCATCTGAATTTGTTCTTAATTTTTGTTATTATAGAACGTGAAGGACCAAGTATACTTATATTATTCCCATCATCAGTGAATTGTGAATCAACAAATTTCTTTACATCTACAGCCTTATTGTATACCATACGGTCATTTATCCCACTGAGCACAATTGATCCGATGTTTGTGAACGGGGGATATGACAGACGCTCTCTTACTATTAGCTCCTTTTCAAAAAAGCCGGTATAATCCTGAGAGCACGCACACTCAATACTATAATTCTCAGTATTATAAGTCTGAATAATAACCCGTCCCGGAACTTTTCCTCTTCCGGCTCTCCCTGCCACCTGTGTTATGAGCTGAAAGGTTCTTTCTGTTGCTCTGAAATCGCCGGTGTTCAATATGCTGTCCGCAGCCAGCACCCCTACAAGGGTAACATTAGGAAAATCATGCCCCTTTGCTATCATTTGAGTGCCCACCAATATATTAGTATTATTTTCACGGAAATTCTTTAAAATATCCTCATGCGAGTTTTTATAGGTTGTCGTATCCATATCCATTCTTATTACTGAACTATCCGGAAAATGCTTTTTAATCTCATCCTCAATCTTCTGAGTTCCGGTTCCAAAACCTTTTATATGAGAACTTTTACACTTTGGACAGTTGGCAACATTTTTTACGGTATATCCGCAATAGTGGCATATCAACCTTTCATCATACGAGTGATAGGTCATCGATACATCACATTTATGACATTTTAACACATACCCGCAGTTCCTGCATAATACAAAGGAAGAATACCCACGCCTGTTGAGAAAAATAATTGTTTGTTCTTTTCTTCGTATGTTCTCTTCTATCTCACCAGAAAGCGCCCTGCTAAAAATCGTTCTGTTCCCTTCATCAAGTTCGCATCTCATATCCACAACTTCTACTTGGGGAAGCGTCAGATTATTGGCACGCTTTACCATTTTAAAAAGTTTTATTTCCCCTGACACTGCCCTATAATAATTCTCTATTGAAGGTGTAGCAGAACCATATAGGAGTACTCCGTTTTCATATTTGCAGCGCTCTCTTGCAACTTCAACGGCATGATATTTAGGAGAAATCTCCGACTTGTATGAATTTTCATGTTCTTCATCTATTATTATAATCCCAAGGTTATCAAAAGGTGCAAACACTGCTGACCTTGCTCCGACAGCAACTTTTATCCTTCCAGATTTGATAAGCCTCCACTGATCATACCTCTCTCCAAGAGATAATCTGCTGTGAAGCACAGCTACATATTCACCAAACCTTCCTTTAAACCTTTCCACCATCTGGGGAGTTAAAGAAATTTCCGGCACAAGCACAATAGCCTGTTTGTGTGCATTTATACAGTGGTCAATAAGCTGAAGATACACTTCCGTCTTTCCACTTCCTGTTATACCATGCAATAATACCTCATTAAAGTTATTGCTGTCCAACATTCCTTTTACACTGCTTAAAATATGTTCCTGCTCCTCTGTTGGTTTTAGCGGACTGGTTTTCTCAAAAGTCCTGTTCTCATATGGATCTCGTGTAACCTCTATATCCTTAAACCCTATATATCCATATTTATTAAGAGTATCCAACACACTCTTCGAAACACCTGCAAACCTCGCCAGATCATTTACCGATATATGATCATTTTCCAAAAGCATTTCAAGAATTCTGACCTGTTTTATACTTCTCAGTCTGTTCCCCTCAATATCCTGAAGAACCTCCTGTGCGGGTCTGGCCAGATACGCAACCTTAACGAATTTTTCGCTTACCTTTGCACCAAATTCTTCCCTGACCGATATACACTCCAGTTCTTCCAATTTACTTAAATACTTTAGTATGCCTTTTATTTTTGTTTCGGTTTGTAAATTATCGTATTCAAGTTCACCTCCAAAATCCATTAGTGTTTGGAGGATTTTAGCATAATTCCCCTTTATGGTACTGTCCAATTTAAGAAGACTTATCGTCTTTGAACTTCTTAAGCCTGTCCCGGGAGGAAGCAAACATTTAAAAACATCGGAATAAGTGCTTATATACCTGTGCTTCATCCAATGTGCAAGCTTTATCATATTTATATCTAAAACAGAATTTTCATCTACAACGTCACTTATTTCTTTCAGATCAGCATGGCCGCTTTCACTGCAAACTCCTAAGACATAGCCTTCCCTATGTCTGTTAGACTTACCGAAAGGCACAATTACGCGTATCCCAGGACTTATTTTGCCTATAAACCTGTCGGGTATCATATAATGATATACCCGGTCAAACTGCCTTGTAGAATTGCTTATTACCACTTCTGCAATATTATTCATCATTGATCCCTTCACAGTAAAAATCCTTTTTCTATTATAACAATGCAGAAAGAAAAATGGAACAACCTTTGTTAGGTTATTCCACATTAAAAACCCTGTTAGGTATGACTAAAATATAAATTCATACTCTGGATAACGAAAAAACTTGATTTGATAATGTTTTCAAAATATGAGAATAGGATGTTATTTTTTCGTTATCCCTTATACTATTATTTCACTTAATAGAAAGCCTTGATAAATTCAGGCATAGACTCCGGTTCACCTTCAATTGAAAAATAAAACTCAATATTAAATTTGGATGAAAGCTTTTCAATATCTTCGAAAAAGCTCTTTAAGTCGTCGGTATTATCTTTTACAGTCCCGGTAAAGTCATCTGTAAATATTCCCTTAATGTCATAGTCCTCTGAAATCATTCCGCATAGAAAACCAAGAAAAGAGCACCCATTGTTTATTCTGACAGGAAACTCCGATATGTTGATGAATCTAACCTTATGTACCAAGTCATACATTGACTGGCCAGTTCCGTCAATATACACTACGTCTCCAGAACTTTCCGAAGCCAGATTATTTGCAGTATCTACCAAAATTCTGGTCTTGCCAACACCTTTTTTTCCGCAAATCACTTTAATCATCAATATCAATCCTCCTTTTTTATGCACCCCAAGGTACTAAAACTTTTGCTGATTAACAAAAATCACTATGTCAAAATATTTTTGTGTTTCTCAAAGCTCTCTCCAAAAAACTGCTGCAAAGTCCCACAAAAAGCCCCATAATAACCCCTGAAACAAGAAGTATAGGAAGAATTGTATAGAATGCCATATCTTTCATAATTATACTTGCAATAACTATCTGACCAATATTATGGAAAACTGCCCCTGCAATACTAATCCCTATAATACTAAACACTTTAGAGCCTACCCTGTATAACGTATACATTACAATTGCGCTAAGTATCCCTCCTGCAAAACTAAAAAGGAAACCTGACACCCCACCCCCAAAAACAGCTGAAAGTACGCAGCGGAGCAAAACCACAATTAGAACATCTTTAAAATCACAAAATATTATTACGATAATTGTAATTATATTTGCCAACCCAAGTTTAACGCCCGGTATAGGTACCGGTACCGGAACCCATGATTCAATTATCGAAAGAACCAACGCCTGAGCCACCATCAAACTCAGCAAAACAATACGTTTTGTCTTATTCACCCCGAACTCCTATAAGCCTTATGCCTAAATGCTTCCCCATAAACTATTTATTCTCAATACTCTTTATATAAATCACGAAAATGATTATACATTGGAAAATTTGATTTTCGTGATTTTGTATTAAGGAAATTGAAGCGCGATGTAAAATCTCTATCGCGTTCAATATAAATCATTTTATTAATGAACAATCACAATTGTTAAATATTAACACCTTAGTACTAGTTAGTTACGGCATCTACCTTTTTGTCAGATCCCTCAATTTTGATGAGAGCATTATTAGGAATACAGGCTGCCATATCACCTTTTTCCGATAACCATCCAAACTTAACACATAACTTATCCGGACAATCAGCTTCCTTAAATCTGATACGCCCTTTTTCAACAAGTATTACTTCATTATATGCACCCGAAACCTCAATCTCCATAGGCTCGGTAACAGTGTCCAAATCAATTTTTTTTATCACTCTGTCGTTCATCTTTATTACAGCTATCTTATGAGCATTTTCACCACTGTTCTTAAATATTGACATACTTATAAGTGAAA
Source organism: uncultured Acetivibrio sp. (assembly GCA_964564015.1). Lineage (GTDB taxonomy): Bacteria > Bacillota > Clostridia > Acetivibrionales > Acetivibrionaceae > Acetivibrio. Next base: position 41,468 of record CAZLZR010000030.1, on the reverse strand, counting down.
TAACAATCACAACCGCAAAAACGCCTATAAGTATAGCATCACCCTTTTTCAACATATTCATACCCATTACCCGTACCCTCAAATTCAAATATACCTTTCAGGCCTTCGGTTATATAAACTTTCTTGTCATCTGTTATAAAAACAGCTTCAACACCGTCAAACTTCTTTATTAAATCCATACCTTTCTCAAGTCCTAAAACAAAAGCTGCAGTTGATAAAGCATCCGCATCAATTGAAAAATCTGAAATTATGGTGGTACCTATAAGCCCTGAATCGGCAGGGTATCCTGTTTTCGGATCAAGAATATGGTGATATCTTACACCATCCCTTTCAAAAAACCGTTCGTAATCCCCGGAACTAACTATAGCTTTATCCTTTACACTCACTATACCAATATAAGAATCTTCAGCTCCCCTTGGATCTCTTATACCTATTTTCCAAGAGTTTCCGTCAGGTTTGCCTCCTAAAGCTACAATGTTCCCCCCAAGACTAATAAAAGCAGATTGAACTCCATTCTCACGATATACTTTAATTGCCTCATCTCCGGCAAAACCTTTCGCTATTCCTCCCAAATCTACTATTTGGCCAGTATTCTCAAGTTTCGCCCTGGAACCGGACTTATCAATTATTATATCCGCATAATCTACAAGCCCTAATAGGCTGTGTATCCTTTCCTGAGAAGGCACAACGGAGTTTCCGGAAGAAATATCCCATTCTTTAACAAGAGCACCTACTGTTATATCAAAAGCACCCTGACTTAATTCGGATATCTCCTTTGCCTTATTCAGTACAAACAGGGTATCTTCACTCAATTCCACAAAACTCTTACCGGCAGAGCTGTTAAGTTTGTTAATTTCTCCACCTGCTTTGTTTATAGTCATTCGGTCTTCAATTTTCCTGATCCTATCTATTACCTGTCTGCTTATATCTTCCGCATTGTCGTGATAAATCCTCTGCCTGATTATAGTTCCCATGGCAAATTCTTCGTTTTCATATGGAGTTGCTACTGAATTGCTGCATGCTGAAAAAGATACAGCCAACAAAACACAAAGTATAATCAAAAAGCTTTTTGTCATATTATTTCACCATATTTATCAATTTACTTTATTCACCTTGCCTAAGACAGCTTAATTATATTATCTTTCAAAATCAGTGTCAACGTAAAGCCTCTTTGCAAATTCATTATACAAAAATAAAAAGTGATGACATCAGATCATCACTTTTCCATTCTTAAGTTTCATTATCAACATTATTACTATCTTCTTGCTGTTCCTGTTCCAGCTCCTGCTCCTTCTTTTGCTCTTCTGAACAGATTTCCATCTTAGAAACCGAAACCTCATATGCAACCTTTGTGATTACTTCACCATTTTCCATCTTCTTCTGGTATTCCCTGCTCTGAATTCTTCCCCATACCTTTATATTGTCACCAATCTCCAGATTTGATGAGTATCTTGCATTCCTTCCCCATGATATGCATGGAATATAGTCTGATTTATTGTATGGCCTGTTTACCGCCAGCAATATATCAGTTATCTCTCTTCCAAAAGGAGTTGTTCGATATACAGGCTTTTTGCAGATAAAGCCGTTTAAATATATCTGATTTGGGTTTTTTATTTTCCTTTCATCATCAAGGAAATTAATCTCCCTGGCAAAAACCGTCAAAATAAGTTTACTTCCCTCCATATTACCGGTAAAATTATTATATGACCGGAATTGCCCCTCAACCTCAATAAATTTACCTATCTCCAAACATTCTCTGGAAATCAAACGTTCTGAAACAGTCACGCTTATTTTATCGTAACTCTCACTTAGTCTGGGCACTTCGAGCGAAAATGAATAAAACCCTTCACCGTATACCTCATGGCTAAATTCTGCTTCAGTTGCTATCTTACCGGAAATGGTCACCATGTTGTTCTCAATGATGTTTCCGACCATCCGACCCCCACACTCCTCTCTTAGGCTTGCGTACATTAAATATTTATCTAATGTAATGTTTATTCGCAATGTGTAGATTTTAGAATAACTTTATATATAAATATTAAAATCTTCAAAATATTATCCGGTATAGGGTTCTAATTTCTAAACCGTTTTACCGTTTAGAAAAGACTAATTAGACTCGTTTTAAACTACACTTCAAAATCCCGGAGGAATTTATCCCTACTCAATTTCTGAACACTTATCCGGCAAATTCCATAAATAAAAACCTAACGAAGATTTATGGAATAATTTCTATCCATATAGTATTATCGGATTATTTCTAATTATATTACACATTTTTCAACTTGCAAATCCCTGAAATCATATTTTTTTATTAATATACTTATTGATTATATAGATAACGAACTGAAAAACATATTAAGGTTTAGCCCAAGTCACACAGGCAAGCAGTATAGCACAACGAAACGACCAACCAGCTTATTTTATAGATAAATAGCACGGTCATATATTCATCTGATTTTTATTTTGTTATATTAATTACTCAACGAATTCAAATCCACACCATTTACCAGCGCAAATGTTGCAGCAGCCAAAACATTGTAAGGGTCATCCATGTCAGGGTGGGCTTTTACAATAAATTCCTGGGGTTCAATTATATTTCCATCTCTTGCAAAAACAGTCCTCTGCAAACAGCACATTATATTGTTTTCTGCTACCAGGTCACCCACACTCGATGTTGTTATACTGGCCTTGAGGTTAAAACCGTATGTTATGATATAATGCTTGATTCCGTTTAGAAAGTTCGAAAGTTCATTGTCATCAGCATTAACTATTGCAATGCCTTTTTCGTCTAAAAGTGAGAATGCCTTCCTCATTGATTCTTTATATTCGTCTGATTCAGACTCCTTTAAATCATCGGCTTTATCAGTAAAAATAATTATATCAAATTTCAAGCAATCGAAAATTTCCTTATCAAGATCAAATATATTTACCTTCAATATCAAAATATCAGTATTATTCTTCAATAGCTCATTCAAATAAGCCTTAAATCTTTTTTGATCAAGATTTATAAGGATTTTTGAGTCAATAATACTAAACCTCTTTTTTGAGGCAGAAAAGATAGAATTAATGAGATTTGCCGTGCTTTCCTTATTACTTTGACCAAAAATGCCAGCTATTAGCACTTGTTCAACCCCATTTCCTGTGATAATTGTATTTTTATAATGTACTCTTTTTTGATTTTTTATGTAAAACATTATAATTACTTAAGGATAACGAAAAAACTACTTCCTGCTCGTATATTTTGAAAACGTTATCAAATCAAGGTTTTTCGTTATCCGGAGTATGCAAGCATATTTTAGTCATACCTAATTATTTCTTCTCTATCTGCCTTCCTTCAACATTAATCTCATAATTTTCCCTCATGATCAGCTCAGATACCGGAACCATTTCAAACCCCTGACTTTTTAATGCTTCAATTATTGAAGGCAAAAGCTTAGCTGTATGCTGAGTATCATTATGAAATAAAATAATCGATCCATTATTTACCTTTTTTAAAACTCTGTTTTTTATTTGCTCGGGAGTAATGCCCGGTTTCCAATCAAGGCTATCCACATCCCACTGAATTGTAAATTCATTCAATTCCCTTGCGGCTAATACGACATTGTTATTGTAATCACCATAGGGAGCTCTGAAAAGCTCCGGTTTCTTACCGGTTATCTTTTTAATCACATCGTCACATTTAGCAATTTCGGATCTTATTTTTCCGTTGTCGATTGCGCCCATACGCAAATGTGAATAAGAATGATTTGCAACATCATGCCCATTCTCCGCCATCATCTTTACTGCATCGGGATGTTTTTCAGCCCAGTGCCCCACTAAAAAAAAGCTTGCTCTGACATCATGTTCTTTAAGAGTGTTTATAATATCCGGAATATCACTTGCCTCCCATGCACAATCAAAGGTAATGGAAACCTTCTTCTGATTGCAGTCTACAGAATATATGGGCAGATCGCGTTTTTGTTCAAACACTTCGGCAACTTCATTTCTAGACAAATAAATTCCTGTAAAAGCAACAAGTACAGCAATAGCTAAAAGTAAGCACTTGTATAATGTATCAATTTTTATTGCGTAAAATTTCATTTTTTCACCTGGAATGTCCTTAATTATCCTAAGTAAATATTATTCACATTTCCAGGCTAATATACGTAATCTTTTAGCGTTTCAAGAAAAATTACAGCCGTACTGAATCAGTAATGTTAAAAAGCACCGGTGCCCCGGACAGAATCTATTTCCAGAGCCTGCGGGGCACAATCAGAGGAAGTGTATTTTTAACATTTTACTTAACTGGAAATCAGTAATGTTAAAAAGCACTGGTTATAGAAGGTGTCCAAAACTTATTGTTATATATATCTGTTATTCGATAAGTCATCTGATATTTCTTGTTACCCACCGAAAGGTTCTCTATTTTCCATTCTCCGGTGGCAGTATACTGCTTTCCAAGGTAGTAAGTATCCTTATAATCACCGGCATAGGTATAGTAGTCGCATAAGAAATCTATCTTATCACCGGCATTGATATCTATAAGACCCTTAGCCAACGTTTCAGTCTGTGTTACAGTATCATATTTTATCTCGGCACCTAAAACCATACCATATGGGTTTTGGTTGTCAAACACAAGTATAATATCTACAAGCTGACCATTTAATAATGCAGGCACACGCCCTTTTATCGAATAGTTATCTCCATTCCTATCCTCGGAGATCATATAGTAACTTACAATGTTACCATTAATCGCAAGCCATGTGCCGTCATATTCCATAATAAGGTCGCCATCATCATTGTATTCATATACATTATCAAGACCAAGATCGATAAAACCATTTCCGTCATCCAAGAAGACGTTTTGTTCCATATTCTGAACAAGATCCCACTGTTTTTCCGAAAGGGCAAGTACTCTCTGTCCATTTTTTTGGGTTATTTTGAGATCCTTTGAACTAATTCTATTCTTCTCGTAATAATCTATAGAAGCCTTCATACGATCAGCATCAAGCCACCCCAACGAATCGCCTACAAGTCCTGTAATGCTGCTATAATCTCCACCGGATAAAAACTCATTGAGCAAAGACTCAATACCATTTGAACTTGAGGACTGAGTTGAAGACTGGTTTTGTGTCCCCCCAAGACCATTAAGCAGTGTCGTAAGCACATTATCACTTCCATCGGATACAATTTGTCCTCCTGCTGTCACACTTGCAAAACTTTTAATACATTTGCTGTACTCGTCGTCAATTCCTATCTGTTCATAGGTATTAAGCATTGAATTAAGCTTATTAAGACTCCCGTATGGAAAAAAGATAGAAACTCCATTAGCATTTGTTATATTAGTTGATGTACGGTTATATTTAATACATCCCCGAAGTGCATCAGCAAAGGATTTTGCCTCGGGTGTACCTAAATTTTGTGCAAAATCAATAAGGTCTATCTGATTTATCTTGGAAGACTTCGCAAATTCCTTAGCGTCAGAACGAGCATCAGAAACCACTTTATAATCATCTGAATCAATAAGTTTACTTGTTGATTTTGCAAAAGCTTCAAAGGATGAGGGTATTGTACCTTTTAACTCTGCAAGATCAATAAGCGAAAGTGTCGCCTGGCTTTTAGGCGTTTTAGCCCTGACCTCTTTTACATAATCGTCTATCAGTTTTTTCCCAAGCTCAATTGTAGGTATGGATGGATTATCGGAAAGTGCTGTTATCCAACCCGTATAATACCAACCGATACCGGGCTCCACTTCTTCCGATGCGATCATATAGTCTGCATAAGGTTCTAAAACCATTGCCGTTTCAAGGGTTGCCATTAAACACGCGTCAAAACCTATAAAATCAAAGGTACACCCCCCATTTTTTAAAGCAACAGCTATTTCATCCAGTTTCATTCCATCCTTCGGAAAGTGCTGGTCATACCCATATCCGCTAAGCGAACCTCCTCCATGATCCCACATTATAAGGGAGTACCGGTCAGCAGGATAGTTTGACTTACAGTACTTTATAAAATCAGATAGTGTGGAAGAGTCAACCATGGATTTCTTTCCCAAGTCTTTTTCTATAAGTTTTAAGCCTTCACTAGTGACCTTAAAACGCTGGTTGGTTCTGCTGTCTACAAAATTATTCTGCCACTTTGATGTTCCGCCAGTCTCAACTATAATATTTATGTTATCGGAAATTGCAGCTTTCATCATCTCCTGCAAATCATAAGTAGCCATACCACTTTTAGTCTCAAGATCCGTTCCGCACATATATACCATTATTGTTGCCTTATCTTCACCATTCCCCTTCAACAATGTACGTTTAGCACGTGCATGCTCTGACACTGTAGTCACAACCGGATATTCACCTTTATCAGTTGTGCCGGACTGGTTGTTTGTTTGTGAGTAGAGATTGTTATTGCTGGTCGTATTGTCAGGGTTTTCGCCAGACATGCTTTTGTAAAAATTATATCCTATATAGGCAATGACTAGCAGTATAATTACATAAGTTAAGCATCCTGTAGACCTTTTTCTTCCACCGGAATTATATCCTCCAAAACCTCGACCCGAGCCATTTCCACTTCCTGATGAACCACCTTTTCTATCCGAATAAGCGTTTGAGTTTCCTACAGCTCCACCACCAAGACCACTTCCACGTCTCTGAACATTTCCACCCCCAGAGCCAAAACGCTTTTCTCTTCCAACAGGTCTGTTATTCTTATCCATCCTCTAATACCCCTCTCAAGTCATTATAATTAATCATAATATCGTTTTTTTCTCAAATCAACTTTATAAATCCTTTAAGACACAGGAATCACATTTAGGTTTCTTTCCGGAACAACAATCGCTTCCCAGCTTCACTATAAGGGCATGAAATTGATTGTACAAATCAACATCTTCAGGCAGGTTTTTCATAAAAAACGATTGAACATCATGGTATTTCTCATCTCCCTTAAGAAAACCCAAACAAGTAAATATTCTTATTGTATATGCATCTACAACAAATATCTTTTTATAGCCTGCATACAGTAATATTGAATCGGCAGTTTCAGGCCCGATTCCTTTCACATTCAAGAGCTTGTCTCTTAATACTCCAAGCGGATTTTGAAACATCCTGTCAAGGTCCGCATCAAACTCTTCCACAAGGAAGGTCACAACCGACTTCAGTATTACGGCTTTCCTGTTAAAAAATCCTGCAGGCCTTATCATTTCCTTGATTAACTCAATATCACATTCATAGAGTTTTCTTGCATCCAACATATTACTTTTCTTAATGTTATCTATGGCCTTAACAACATTACTCCACGATATAAACTGAGTCAATACAGCACCAACAATCACCTCAAACTGAGTTTTGGCAGGCCACCAGTGTTGATCTCCATATTTTTCTAAGAGCAATATGTAAATATTCAGGAGTTTATCTGAAATTTTTTGATTCTCTATTTTATTTCCCAAATTTATCACCTTTTGACTTCACATTGTGTCTTGCAATTTTTATTACCAGTATTATATCATTTCTATTGCTTTTAGAGCTTACATTTTTATAAATGTATTTTCAATTTTCATTACTTGAATCTTTTAGTTCTATAGTTAGGCCCATTTGATAAGCTTAAAAAGAAACATCAAACAACCATAATCTCCTTAACATCAAGAAACGAAAAAAGCAGATGGAAATTCAGCTTTCCATCTACTTTTATCAGAATTCTGACAAACTGGTTATTATTTTGAATTAATCACCGGAAATACTCATAGTCTTCGCCTTAACACCTTCAATACCGTTAAGCTCATCCTCCAGGTTCTTTATTTCACTTTTATCCCCTGCAAGTTGCAGCAAAACAAGGCCTTCCTCCGAACATACATCTCCAGCTTCGTGAAGCCCCAGCCTCATCTTTATGGAGCAGCCATACTTGGTAAAAACCTCCTGTACTGTTGGTGCCTTCTTGGAACGACGGTTAATAAGTACTGCCATGATAATATACTCGTTCATTTAGCTATTCCTCCCTGGAATTTTATTTATTAAGTTCATTGTATATCAAAAGCTATTAATCATTATGGAGCCCTTATATTTCAATACTATCATTATTTTACTAACCTTGTCCATTTTCCGCTATCAAAGGGGTATAAACCCTCTGTGCCAGTTCGGAATCAAGCATCAATATTCCTCTTCCGTCATTTCCCACAAGCTTAAACCGTTTTATATTCCTTTCGGCATTTGCCTCTTCCTCAATTTGCTCTGTTATAAACCATTGAAGAAATGAGTATGTAGCCTGATCTTTTTCTGCAAGTGCAGCATCAGCCAGTTCATGAATAGATCTGGTAATAAACTGCTCGTGTTCAAGAGATAACTTAAGAACCTCTTCAATAGATTCAAAATCTACTTTTGGAGCATCAATTTGCTTTAATGCAATTTTTCCTCCAACATCATTTATATAGTTATAAATCTTCATAGCATGATCTCGCTCTTCCTTGGCCTGTACATCAAAAAAATTCGCAAATCCATCTAAGTCAAGGGATTTAAAGTACGCATCCATGGACAAGTATAGATAAGAGGAATAAAACTCCTTTTGCAGCTGGTCATTAAGCATTTGTTGAATCTTTTCACTGATCATAATACAACCTCCTAAGATTTATTCAATATAATAAATATACCCAATCTTTATAATTCTAAAACGAATTGTTAAAAATCACAACAAAAAAAGCAATTCTTACGACACATAATAGGTACATGTATGTATGAAGAGAAATATGCACCCACATATACTAATCGTAAGAATCGCCTCTATTATTTATAATTCTTTTTTACTTAAAATAATTCACACCTGCTTCAAACAACTTCTGATCCTTCTCACCAGGAACATTTTTGACAACATTTGTCCCAATTCTCTCTGAGTGTCCCATTTTTCCAAGTACTCTTCCATCAGGACTTGTTATGCCTTCTATAGCTTCAAAAGATCCATTAGGATTAAACCTAATATCATAACTTGCCATTCCATCAAGGTCAACATATTGGGTAGCTACCTGACCGTTTTTTTCGAGAGCATTTAGCACCTCTTCGCTTGCCACAAACCTTCCCTCACCATGTGATACTGCTATAGAATGAATATCACCGACTTTTAGGTTGCTGAACCATGGTGAAAGTGTAGATGATACCCTGGTATTCACCATACAGGATACATGGCGTCCGATAGTGTTAAAGGTCAATGTAGGACTTTCATCTGTAAGATCCCTGATTTCACCATAAGGAACCAATCCCAGCTTGATAAGAGCCTGGAAGCCATTACATATACCCAGCATTAAGCCATCCCTTTCCTTCAGCAAACGCATTACCGCGTCCTTCACCTTTGGATTCCTGAAGGCCGTTGCAATAAATTTACCGGAACCGTCAGGTTCATCTCCTCCACTGAAGCCCCCGGGAATCATTATTATCTGCGAATTGTCAATCATCTTTGCCATTAAATCTACCGATTTGTCGATCTCGGAAGACGACAGATTCCTGATAACAAACGTTTCTGCCTGACCTCCTGCTCTTTCAAAGGCCTTTGCAGTATCATATTCGCAATTTGTGCCCGGGAATACGGGGATGAATATTCTCGGCTTTGCATATGAAACTTTAGGTTTTGATGTATTTCTTGTTTCATACGCAAACTGCTTCGGCTTACCCTCAACTGAATCTGCCTTGGTTGGGAAAATCTTTTCGAGCGGTTCTTCCCAGTTTTCGATCAAACTCTGTATATTCATGCTTATGCCATTAACATCAATAGTTTCCTTCTTCTGAGTAGTACCAAGAATTTCATATTCAATGCCCTCAAATAGCTTGCTTAAATCTTCATTCTTACTTATTTCCAGAACTATTGATCCATATTCCGGTGCAAACAACCTTCCAACTGTTATGTTTTCTTTAAACTTAAAACCTATCATATTTCCAAAGCTCATTTTGCTTATTGCTTCGGCAAGTCCCCCAGATCTTACAGTTTGTGCAGCTATAACTTTTCCGACCTTAATTATTTCATTTATTCTGGTATAGTTTTTATCCAGATTTTCAAAGTCAGGCAATTGGTTTTCATCTCTTTTTAATTCTACAAGCACAACATTGCTATCAGTATTCTTAAACTCAGTTGAAATAACATTTCTGACATCTGCCACATCTACTGCAAAGGAAACCAATGTAGGAGGAACATTCATATCTTTAAAAGTTCCAGACATACTGTCTTTTCCGCCTATTGCAGGAATACCGAGTTTCATCTGTGCATAGTAGGCACCCAAAAGTGCACTAAAAGGTTTGCCCCAACGCTTTGGTTCCCTGCCCAGCTTTTCAAAATACTCCTGCAGCGTAAGCCTTGTGGTCTTATAATTACCACCCATAGCAACTATTTTTGCCACCGATTCAACAACTGCAAACACAGCTCCATGGAAAGGACTCCATTTAGCTATTAATGGATTATACCCATAGGCCATTAGTGTGCCAGTAGTAGTATCTCCATTTAATACCGGAATTTTGGCAGCCATCCCTTCCGCAGGACTAAGTTGGTACTTTCCGCCTAAAGGCATTAGAACAGATCCTGCTCCGATAGAGGCGTCAAATCTTTCAACCAAACCTTTTTGGCTGCACACATTTAGATTTTTTAACGTGTTGACCCACTTCTTCCCCAAATCCTTTGCATCCTGTTCACCACATGCTTTGAAGTAGGAACTATCTTCCGAAGGCGCAGTTATAATGACCTTGGAGTTTTGTTTAACTCCATTGGTATTTAAGAATTCTCTGCTTAAGCTAACTATAGTCTTTCCTCTCCAGACCATTGATAATCTTGGCTCAGCGGTTACTACTGCAACTGTTGTGGCTTCAAGATTCTCATCTCTTGCAGCTTCAATAAATTTATCCACATCCTCTTTTTTTACAACTACAGCCATTCGCTCCTGGGACTCGGAAATAGCCAATTCTGTTCCATCCAGGCCTTCATACTTTTTCGGTACTGAATCCAGATTAATATTAAGTCCATCTGCCAGCTCCCCTATAGCTACAGAAACTCCACCGGCTCCAAAGTCGTTGCATCTTTTTATCATAGTACTCACTTCAGGCCTTCTGAATAACCTCTGAATTTTCCTTTCTGTAGGTGGGTTACCCTTTTGTACTTCAGCACCACAAGTAAGAAGCGAATCTTCAGTATGCTCCTTTGAAGAACCCGTTGCTCCTCCGCAGCCGTCACGGCCTGTCCTACCACCTAAAAGTATAATTATATCTCCCGCTGCCGGAGTTTCCCTTATAACATTTTTCTTTGGTGCCGCACCAATAACTGCACCAATTTCCATTCTCTTTGTCACGTAATCTTCATCATAAATTTCTGCTACCTGCCCTGTGGCAAGACCAATCTGGTTTCCGTATGAACTATACCCTGCAGCAGCACCGGTTGTTATCTTTCTCTGAGGAAGTTTGCCCGGTATAGTATCCTGAATACTGGTTCTAGGATCGCCACTTCCGGTAACACGCATAGCCTGATAAACATAGGATCTTCCTGATAGCGGGTCTCTTATAGCACCTCCCAGACATGTAGCAGCACCTCCGAAAGGCTCAATTTCTGTCGGATGGTTATGTGTCTCATTTTTGAACATTACCAGCCATTCTTCGTTATTCTCGTTTACATCAACATTAACCACAATACTGCACGCATTTATCTCATCAGACTCATCGAGGTCTTCCAATTTTCCTTTTTTCCTGAGCTCTTTCATAGCAATTGTTGCAAGGTCCATCAGGCAGACATCCTTTTGCCTGTCTGCATATACATATTTTCTTGATTCAAGATAGCTCTCATAAGCCTTCTTGATAGGAACACTATATGCGCCTTCCTCAATGTCCACACTCTGAATGTTTGTGAGAAAGGTTGTATGACGACAGTGGTCTGACCAGTAAGTATCAATAACTTTTATTTCAGTATAGGTTGGATCTCTCTTCTCGGTATCTCTGAAATACTTCTGACAAAACTCAAGATCCTCTAAGGACATTGCCAGTCCCATTTCATCCATAAAGCTTTTAAGCTCATCAAAACTCCTGTTTATAAATCCGTTCAAAACCCTTACATCCTCAGGTACAGTTACTTCAACATCAAGAGAAGACGGCTTCTCCATAGATGCCTCATGACTTTCAACAGGATTTATCAGGTAACTTTTTGCCTTTTCATATTCGTTATCTGATACTACACCCTCAAGAACAACAAGTTTGGCAACTTTTGTGTTTGGTCTCTCTCCATGGGTAAGTATCTGAACACACTGAGAGGCTGAGTCTGCCCTCTGGTCATATTGACCCGGCAAATACTCAATACCAATTACCCTGCTTCCATCACCAATTTCAATACTTTCATCAAAAACAGCATCAACAGGTGGTTCGGAAAATATTGTCGTCTTTGAACTTTCGAATTCCTCATCTGACATGCCTTCAACATCATACCTGTTTATAATCCTTACATTACTTAAGCCATCGATACCAAGGTTATATTTCAAGTCACGATACAGGCTGTTAGCTTCAACATCAAAGCCCTTTTTCTTCTCTACAAAAATTCTTCTTACATTATTATCCATATTTTTCTCTCCTACTCTTGTATATTAAATAATAAAAATATGTTTTCCACTGCCATTTCACTTATATATTGAACTCAAACAATATATTGCGTTCTGCCGATTTTATATTACCAAATCGCTTACATAAAACCGCTTACATTAAGTATTATAATATGATATAATAAATAAGTAAAATTAATAATTTTAATATTTACTATAAGAGGTTCTTATGGATATTAACTTTGAACTATACAAAATATTTTATCACGTTGCAAAAAACAATAGTTTTTCTGATGCCGCCGCAAAGCTTCATGTATCCCAATCTGCAGTCAGTCAGGCAGTTAAAAACCTGGAAGCCAAAACAGGTTCTCAACTTTTCTTTAGAAAAACCCGTGAAATAAAATTAACCCCTGAAGGGGAGCTGCTTTTCAAGCATATTGAACAAGCCTACAACTTCATAAAAACTGCTGAAAACAAGCTCTTAGAATCTCAAAACCTGGTAAACGGAGAAATAAGAATTGGAGTAAGCGATACCATATGCAAATATTACCTGATTGACAAAATTGATAAATTTATCAAAAAGCACCCTAAAGTTAAAATCCAGGTTATAAACAGAACCTCTCATCAAATTCAAAGTATATTACAAGAAGGTAAAATTGACTTTGGAATAGTAACCCTTCCTGTTCATGAGAAGGGAATTGCAGTTGAGAATTTCAAATACGTGGAAGATATATTTGTCGCTTCAAACAGGTTTATTGAACTAAAAGGCAAGGAAGTTTCTCTTAAAGAGCTATCGGAGTATCCCCTGCTTATGCTTGACAGGAACAGTTCAACCCGCCGAAACATAGATTTTTTCGCTCAAAAAAAGGGCATAAATCTAATTCCTGAAATTGAACTTGAAAGTATCGATCTCCTTCTTGAATTTGCAAAAATCGGTCTTGGAATAGCCCATGTGCTAAAGGAAAGCGCAAGCAGCTTTATTGATAAAAATGAGCTGTTCAAGGTTGAGCTTAAGGAAAAGCTTGCCTTGAGAAAACTAGGTATTATCACAATGAAAAATGTTCCTGTTTCAAGAACCTCGGCTGAGTTTACCAAATTTCTTGTACAAACAAGGAACGAATAAGTTTATTTTATTAATACAAATATATATAGTTAACGAATCTTACCTTATTTAATTATAATAATTAATGATATTAAGCTTTAGTTCGATATCGCCTTTACATTTCAACTCTATTTATGCTACGATGATATATACTTAAAAATTTATCATATTAGAGGAAGCTGCAGTGTCTTATACAATTATGTTATAAGGCTTTTGGCATATGTCAGATTAGTTGCAGGCAGGCATATCTTCAAATATGAAAAGCAGTAGGTTTTATGGTATATATCGTAGTGGAAGTAATATTTCACTCCTTACTTAATAAAATACGAAAGGATGGTTTTATGTCAGAGCAAATCAAGCAAATTAGCAGGAGAATTAAAGAACTTCGTGAAATTTCCGATGTGTCACCTGAAACTTTAGCTAAAGAACTTAATATATCTATTGACACTTATCTCGAATACGAAAGTGGAAATATAGATATCCCTGTAAGTTTTCTTTACGCAGTTGCAAATAAATTTAATGTGGAGCTTGCTGCAATCCTTACAGGTGAAGCTCCAAGGCTTCATACATATTCCGTCGTACGTAAAGATAAGGGTATAAGCGTTGACAGAAGGAAGGAATACAAGTATCAAAGCCTTGCTTACAATTTCGTGAACAAAAAAGCCGAACCTTTTATGGTTACCGTCGAACCTGATTCCAATCCTGAAATACACTATAATTCTCACCCTGGTCAGGAATTCAACTATGTCATTGAAGGAACCTTGAAAGTAATAATCAATGGTCATGAGGTTATTCTCAATGAGGGTGACTCACTGTTTTTTGATTCCGGAGCAAACCATGGTATGAAAGCTATGAATGATAAAACTGCTAAATTTTTAGCAATAATTTTATAATGGAGGTCAGTTTTAAATGTTGGAAAAATATATTTCAAAAGTAGATTTTACTTCTTATGAAGATTATCTTGCAAATTATAAAATAACCGTCCCTGATAACTTCAATTTTGCCTATGATGTTGTAGACGAAATTGCAGGAAAAACCCCGGACAAAGTTGCAATTGTATGGTGCGACGAAAAGGGTGCTGAAGCCACCTTTACCTTTGGCCAGTTAAAACGCTATAGTGACAAGACTGCCAACTTTTTTGCAAAAGCCGGTATTGGAAAGGGCGATCCGGTAATGCTTATCCTGAAAAGACGTTATGAGTTCTGGTTTGCCATTCTTGCACTCCATAAGCTAGGCGCAATATGTATTCCTGCCACTCACCTTCTGACCTCGAAGGATATAGTTTATAGAGCTAATGCGGCAGATATAAAAATGATTGTTTCAGTTGCGGAAGATGAAGTTATAAGGCATATTGAAGATTCAAGGTCCAAGTCTCCTACTCTCAAATCCTTAGCGCTGGTAGGAGGAACCAAGGAAGGCTGGTATGATTTTACTAAAGAAGTGGAAGAAGCCTCCTCAGAATTTACCAGACCTACCGGTGATAAAGCTTCAACCAACGATGATATTATGCTTCTGTATTTTACATCAGGAACCACCGGTATGCCAAAAATGGTAAGACACAATTTCACATACCCTCTAGGCCACATTCCTACGGCAAAATACTGGCAAAATGTACAGGAAGATGGCTTACACCTTACTGTTGCCGATACAGGCTGGGCAAAAGCAGTATGGGGCAAAATTTACGGACAATGGATGGCCGGAAGTGCTGTCTTCGTATATGATTACGATAAGTTTGTTCCGAAAGAACTCTTAAGCGTTATTTGCAAGCATGGCGTAACTTCATTTTGTGCACCTCCGACCATATACAGGTTCTTTATCAAGGAAGACCTGACAAAATATGATTTGAGCAAACTTAAGTATTGCGCAATTGCAGGAGAGCCTTTAAATCCCGAGGTTTATAATCAGTTCCTTAACCTCACAGGTCTAAAACTGATGGAAGGTTATGGGCAAACAGAATTGACTGTTGTATTAGGTACCTTCCCTTGGATGGAGCCAAAACCTGGTTCAATGGGCAAGCCTACACCCGGATATGACGTTGACCTGATTGATGAAAACGGAAAATCCTGCGAAGTTGGTGATGAGGGTCAGATAGTTATAAGAACAGATAAAAATATACCTGTAGGTATGTTCCAGGGGTACTACCGAGATGAAGCATTAACCAAAAAGGTATGGCATGATGGAGTATATTATACAGGAGACATGGCATGGAAAGATGAAGACGGCTATTACTGGTTTGTCGGTAGAGCAGATGATGTAATAAAAAGTTCAGGCTACAGAATCGGACCTTTTGAAGTAGAAAGCGCCTTATTAGAGCATCCGGCTGTATTGGAATGTGCCATAACAGCAGTTCCTGACCCTGTAAGAGGACAAGTTGTCAAAGCCACAGTAGTATTAACAAAAAAATACACTGCCAGTGACGAACTTGTTAAAGAGCTTCAGGATCATGTAAAAAGAGTAACTGCTCCTTACAAATATCCTAGAATAATAGAGTTTGTGGAGGAACTTCCAAAAACCATAAGCGGGAAAATTCGTAGAGTTGAGATACGTCAAAAAGACTCCTAAATTACCGTAGAACCACTTAAGCAATACGCAAAACATCAGATTTTCATCATTGCCAAGCTTTCGAACAAATGGAATTCCGCACCACCATAAACAACAGAATAAAAGACAATCTCTAATACTGATTAAATACTAACAATAAAAGAACCTTATTATAGGTTCTTTATTGTTATCAAATCATTATTTGATTAAATTCTGCAATACAATTTCCTATCTACTTCCACTCTTCACAACTTCTAACATGGTGTGTTTTTCAACCTCTACTTTGCATCTTCTGCAGCAAGCCTTGAAAGGATAGTATTGCTTCTATCGATAAATTTCGTCATGGCATCAGGCTCAAGTTGCTTATGGCTCATAAGTGCAAGGTCGTAGACATGCTCACATATAAGTTGTACATCTTCTTTTCTGTCTTCCTTCTCTTTAATACTCATCAGTGAGCGAATCAAACTGTTGTTTCTGTTTAGTACAAGGGTCTCATCGTTGTCGTACATTCCGCCAAAATTAAAGCCACCATAGTTTCTGGCCATTTCCTGCATTCTTCTTGACTGCTCAGACAAAAGTATCATTGCAGGAACTGATTCTGACTTTAACGCTTCAACCTGAACCTTCAGTTTCTCATTATTCAAGCTTCCCTTAAATACTTTTTCAAGGCTTTCGGTCAATTCCTTTACAGCCGCATCATCTTTGTCTTCATCCGTATTTTTCAGGCTGTCACTTATATCTGAATCTATTCGCAGGAATTTAACATCTTTTTCTTCCATTTCAAGATACTGAATAAAGTGACTGTCTATCATAGTTGAGAGAATTACCGCTTCCATACCCTGTTCTTTGAATAATTTGATATATTGAGCCTGCTGTCTTTCATCCGTAACATAAAACACTTTGTTTTCATGCTTTTCCTTGTTATGCTCCAAGTACTCCTTTAAAGTGACATATTCATCCTTCGTAGTCTTGAAAATTACAATATCCTTTACTCTTTCAAAGAATTTTTTCTCTTTGATACATCCAAATTTAACAAATGGATTTATATCATCCCAGTATTTATTGAAGGTGTCACGTTCCTTCTCAAAAAGGGAGGTCAGCTTGTCGGCAACCTTCTTGGTTATGTGTGTCGAAATTTTATTTACATACCCGTCATTCTGCAAAAAACTTCTGGATACATTAAGCGGAAGATCAGGACAGTCAATAGCTCCTTTAAGCAGCATCAAAAACTCCGGAATTACTTCTTTAATATTGTCAGCCACAAATACCTGATTGTAGAAAAGTTTTATCTGCCCTTCCATAGTGTCAAACTCATGCTTCAACTTAGGGAAATACAAAATCCCCTTAAGATTGAAAGGATAATCCATATTCAAGTGAATCCAGAATAAAGGCTCATTAAAGTCAAAAAATACTTTCCTGTAAAAATCCTTGTATTCTTCATCGGTACAATCCTTAGGATTCTTGAGCCATAAAGGATTTGTATCATTTATAGGCTTTGGCTCTTCAGGCTTTTCATCTTCCTTTTCTTTCTTTTCTTTTTTCTCGTTTGCATCTTCAAAGTATAATTCATAAGGTAAAAATGAAAAATATTTTACGAGTATTTCTCTGACTTTGTAGGCTTCAAGAAATTCCTTGCTGTCTTCCGATATATATAAAGTTACGGTAGTTCCTCTCTCTGCTCTATCCGATTTATCCATTTCAAACTCAGTACCGCCGTCACTAACCCATCTTACCGCCTGAGCACCGTCCTGGTAAGAAAGAGTGTCAATCTGCACCTTATCGGAAACCATAAATGCCGAATAAAACCCTAAACCGAAGTGTCCTATAATCTGGCTGTCGTCTGCTTTATCCTTATATTTTTCAACAAAGTCCTTTGCTCCGGAAAAAGCAATCTGGTTTATATATTTGTTTACCTCTTCTTCTGTCATTCCTAATCCGTTGTCTATTATCTGGATAGTTTTATTTCCAGCATTTACCACGACTTTTATAAAGTACTTCTCATCGCTATTGATATTTGCTTCTCCGATAGCTGCAAGTTTTTTCAGCTTGCTTATGGCATCACTTCCGTTTGAAACCAATTCACGAACAAAAATGTCTTTTTCAGAGTAAAGCCATTTCTTTATAATTGGAAAAATATTTTCTGTATTTATGGATATTGTTCCACTTTGGTGATTCATTAGTGCACCCTCCTGTCCAAATTAGTTTTATCATGGGAATTAACAAGTAACTTCATCCCTAATAAATATATTACATTCGTTTGTAAAAGCTTGTCAAGATAATTTTAGCACTCATTGACTATGAGTGCTAACAATTTATTAATTCAACTCCATTTTTATTGCGGAAATTTTATATTAATCTTTTTTTCTACACTTAGGACACAGACCATACAGTTCCAACCTATGACCTGTTATGTTAAAGTCAGTATTTTTACCTACATATTTTTCAAGATTTTCAAGCGGGCAAATATTTATAGGTACAGATTTGTGGCAGTTTGTACAGGTTATATGATGCTTATGACCTTCAAAAATAAGCTGGTACCTGGCTCTGCCATCACTCAGAACACATTTGTCTAAAAATCCTTTGTTCTCCATAAGGTCGAGAGTCCTGTAAACAGTTGAAAGATTTGTCGAGGCTCCGGAATCCTTTACCTGAATAAAAATCTCTTCGGCCGACAGCGGCACATCCGATTTTTCAAGCACCTCGATAATTGCCCTTCTTGATCTGGTATTTTTGCATCCAATTTGTGCAAGTATTGTGTCATAGCCGGGACTTTTCTCCATAATAAATACATCCTTTGAATCCATAGTTATTCTTATTTTACTTTAAGCCTGGAGATATTTCAACATACCTGTATTTTTTGGGTGCATATAATAAATGTTAAGAAAAATATTCCAGAAACTTAAGTTTCGCAGTCTAGAGCCTGTAAATACTCCTCGGGGTCGAGCAAAACTCGCTTCGCTCAAACAATGCTCTCCCTTTCCTCGTCGTATTAACAGGCTCTACAACTTGCTTCACAATGTTTCTTCCATATTTTTCTTCACTTAAAAAACATGCACTCATTTTTTTGCAATGCTCTTTTTAAGTACAATTAGTGAAAATAAAAAAGAAAGTCCCAACAAACACCGCATATGCAAAACGAAACTTTCCGTTATCCTCCTTGTCTCCAAACTCAGTATAGGGTCTGAAACTTTGAAGCAGAAATACCATTTTAAAATAATTGCAAAAGTGTCTGAATCTAGCCCTGGCATTTCTTCTTATGGCCATTAAGGCAAGTGCTATTATTCCACCTGCGATAAAGGAATATGCAATAATAGCAATTATATATTCCCCTCCAAAAATTGCACCCAAAGCACAAAAAAGCTTAATATCTCCGGCACCAAGCATCCTGAGTGCATAAAAAACAAATAGCAATATACAGGGAATAACAATGCCGAAAAAAGAATTTAACACACCTTTACATCCCTGGATGGAAAAACCTGTAATCAAACCTGCGGACATAAAAGTTATTGTAACCTTATTTCTTATTTTATAGAATTTTATATCACTTATAAGTGATGTTAGCAAAAGAACAGAAGCTTCAATATATTGGATTGCTATTTAACCCACCACCCATCGAAAAAGCAAATTTCAAGAATTATATGATGACAAACAAGAATTCAGTGTTTGCCAGTGTAATTCTATCATTGTTTTTTATCTCATATTCTTTATTGCTTTCTATTCTTTTTCCGTTTATATATGTGCCGTTTTTTGAATTCAGATCCTTTAAAAAGTAGCACCCTGCACGGGTAATAATTTCTGCATGCACTTTACCAATAGCATTATTAAGGTGCACATAATCCACATGTCCTTCCAGCCTTCCTATTATGAAACTCGGCTTATTAATAACAATTTCTTCTACATTACCATCCTCAACAATCCTAAGTTGAGGGGTCACAGTGACAGAACCCAAAAAAACAGTCTCGTTTACATTAATATTCTTAATAGCCGGTTGTTCTGCTTTTTTTACTTCCCGATTCTGTTCCACCATAGGATCAACAAAAGGAGTTTTTATAGGAGATTCCTTTTTTACTCCCCTTTTCTTTTCATATTCAATATCCTCTTTAGGGTTCAAAGATGCTGCAGAGTTAACATTTTTACCTACTGAGGTTTTCGCCGGTTTTGGAGGTCTTATTGGCTTTTCGATCTGACGGGGTACCTTTGCATTACTTACCGAATTAATTTCTTCGATTTTTATATTTAGAATTTTCTTCCATACAAAGTAGCTTACAGCGGTGCCTATCAACAACAGTCCAACGAACGTAGAAAGCTTGTCATTGCCAAGTCTGTCAAGTTTTCCTGACACAAGCAGCCATAGAATAATTATGGCTATTGCTGACTGTATCACAATCCCAATAACAATATTAGGTCTGAGGCTCAAACCTTTCAACACGTTTTCAAATCTCTCGGGAATTTCAAATTTTTCCTGTGCATTCCCGGGCACACTCTTATCGGCAGTTGGAGTTTTCTTAGGCTTAGGTATCTCTACCTTAAATTTTTCCTGCTTCAAATCACTGCCACTTATGGCCGGTTTCTCACTTTTCAATTGCTTTTGCCTCTCCCCAATATCACTCTCCTGCTTTTGAAATTCTGCTTCCTGTTTAGGTTCTACATCTCTTTTTAATACCTTTAGAAATTTATCAAAATCTAATATATTAAAGGTGTCTTTCTTAAGAAAACTTATAAACTGCTGTAAAAAAGTATCGCTATCTTCTTCATCAATATTTGCATTATACACAACAAAATTCATAGCAAAGTCCTTTAAAGCCCTGGTTATGTCAATATCAAATTTAAAGGGCAAATATACAAGAGAAATACACATTGAATCCGGGTTGATAAAGATATATTCTTCATCTATTACAAATGATCTGTCAGAGAGTAAAAACCCCTTTGAACTAAGAAGTGTCTTTACAATACCTGAGAAAATATCTATAAACTCATTTTTACTCAGTTTATTTCTTTTTAAATATTGCAATAACGATAGTTTTGAAGTTATATTGTAATATATATTAATATTGTCATTATTACGCCTTACATCAAGGGGTAATATATGCCTGTTCGGATTTTTTGACAACATATTAACCTGAAATTCCACAACAGCTTCATTTTTTGAAGTACTTGCAACCAAGAAGCTACCGGATACACCACTTTCATAAGTGAATATAAACCTGTCCCTAATGGCATTTTCCATAAAAAAAATTCCCCCTTTTTCCAGAGCTTTCCCTTTCATTTTATATCGGAAAAATTTGAGAATTATTAATCCAAATTGTTTAAGAAATTAGAATGAATCATATAAGAAAATTGATAAAAACAAACCAAAAAAATCCATATAATAAATTGACATAAAAAATCACAATATCTAAATAATTTTAACTATTTTGTAACCACTTTTAATCCTGCATACATTAATATAAAACTAGAGTATATCATATAAAACCATTTATTATCAGGGTTGGTTCCTTATAGGCCATCCCTTTTTATTTAATTTCCCGCAATTAGCTATTATCTGAAAGATCTTGAATAGCAAAGTCTAAAGCAGTTTCCACTGTCATAGAACGGCCTTCATTCCATGCCGAATTAAATGCTTCTATATCCAACTTTGCTTGTACCTCTACAAAACGTCTTTTATAATCATCCGCATCATCTTTTGAAATTAATTTGCCATTTGATTCGAATAACTTATCGGTAATACCAAAAAGCTTTGCAGCCTTGACAAGTTCTCCATCAAGTGCTGCCAGCCCTGCCACACCTTCGAGTGTAAGCAGTACAAAAACAGCATTGCTTTGGTTATGCTCACGGAATATTTCTAAACCTTTTTTATACAAATCCCTTGCTTTATCGTGATTTCCCTGATACATCTCCAATTCAGCCATATTTCTGTAAATCCACATCGTTTCTGAATTATCATTTACTTCCAATGATATGGATAAACCTTCATTATACAGCTCACTTGCCAACCTGAATTCACCCTGGTACCTTGCTATCTCCCCAAGGTCTTTCATTACGCTTGCAACAATACTTTTATACCCTATCTCCTGACTTAGCTTCAAACATTCCTTGTAGTATTCTGTTGCCAATCCAAGTTTACGTTCGGAACGTGCCAACTCCGCAAGGCAAATAAGGGTACCGACCTTTCCAATTTTATCCTTAATCTCTTCACACGCAACAAGATGCTCTTTAAATAACTTTTCTGCATGTTCAAAATTGCCCTTTCCCCTAGCCAGACGCCCCAGCCTGTTAAGAGAGGTCGCTATACCTCTTTTATTTCCCAGTTGCTTACATATCTTCAAGCTCTCGTTTGAATACTTCTCAACAAGATTGAAATCACCTTCATAATACTTTTTATAACAAAGATCCTGCAAAACAAGTACTACTCCCGGCTTGTCATCCTCTTGACGGAATAACTCCAGGCTTTTGTTCCACAACTCTTCAGTTTTCTTGTGATCCCCATACATGTAATATACCCATCCAAGCTTATGTAATATAGCAGCTTCCCCAACGCAATCCTGATTCAATCTGGCAAGATCAAGCCCGGTATTCAGTAATTCTATAGCTTTATTACAATCTCCTTCCAATTGAACCAATCTGCCAAGCCAATGATATATCATGGCAAATTCCTTTGATTTTAAACTTCCCGCATATCTGTTAACTATATTATCAAGTATCAGTCTGCCCTCGCTCCAACGCCCTCTAAGCTCCCAATACTCGCCAAGCCCGACAGCCAGCTTTACTTCAAGAGCCACATTATTCTTTTTCTTTGCCCATTCAATGACAGCCAAAACATTAGAATATGATCGTTCAAGCCGATTAAGGTACATATACTGTTCCGGACCGTTTATATTTTTCAATGCATCTTCAACCAGGGACAAATAATAATAAGCATGTTTTTCCTCTAAAACGCTCAAATAACCACTTTCATTCAAGCACTCAACAGCAAACTCATGTATGGTTTCAAGCATTTCGAAACAAATCTCATCATTTGAGTTGCAGGTGATATTTCTTATCAAGCTTTTATCCAAAAGGGATATCAAGCAGTCAGAAATACTTACTTCAAGCCCAATTACATCAGCCATAATCTTCTCTACAGCATCCTTTGTAAAGCTCCCTAAAAATATTCCTAATCCTGTAAATAATTGTTGTTCATCCTTGTTGAGCAAGCTATATCCCCATTCGATGGTGCTTCTCAAAGTCTGATGCCTAGATGGCATATCCCTCGGTCCATTATTTAACCACTTTAGTCTATTTCTGCTTTGTTCCAACATTTCCGCCAGTGAAATTCGTCCCACATTTGATGCTGCCAGTTCAATTGCCAGCGGTATACCATCCAGTCGATCGCATAATTCTGCCACCTGCTGGATATTATCTTTTGTAAGTACAAAATTGTTTTGCACGGCTTGGGCACGTGAAACAAACAACGCAATTGCCGCCTGTTGCATCATACTTTCCACACACACTCTCTGCTCCAATTCAGGAACATCCAGTGGAGGCACATTAAAAACATGCTCACCGGAAATGTGTAACGCTTCGCGGCTTGTAACAAGCATAGTTATTAATCTGGCTGACGCAAGAAGCTCTGCGAACATGGGCGCAGCAGAAATAACCTGCTCAAAATTGTCTACAATTATAAGTCTATGTTTATCTTTAAGTGCACTTTTCATTGAATCTAAAATTGATTGTCCCGAGGTTTCAACTATATCCATTACCTTTGCAATGGACGAAACTACCAAATCCGGCTTGGTAACTGAAGCAAGAGACACAAAAAACACACCATCTTCAAAGTCATTGAGTCGCATAGATGCCACTTGCAAAGCCAAGCGTGTTTTTCCAATACCTCCAGGTCCAACAAGAGTCACCAGTCTGCTTCTATCCAAAAGCAAGCTAACCTGACTCATTTCTGTCTCTCTTCCGATGAATTCAGTAAGAAAAGACGGCAAGTTGTTCTGAGGCATTTTGCCAAACCTACCAAATTGCTTATGGAGTGAGATAGTCACGTAGTTAGGTTCAATTAACCATTCATGTTCACTGTTTTTCTTTATTACACCTTTTTCAATCAAGTATGAAAGGCTTTCGCTTAATTGCTTTGGATATCCCATTGTCTGGGTATACAGCCAGTCTAAAAAAGATGGTTCGGGATCCCATGACAAAACACTTCTAACAAATATATTAACTCCTTTAGGAGAAAATGGCTTCAAATAAACAGTATCACTAAGAGGTACATTCAAATAGTCAAAATTTCTTGTCGTATCTGGTTCTGACGAGTAGATAAGACCAAAACAGGGAAGTTTATTGCCCATTAGATAATTCCTTAACAAATTCAAAGTAGCATGGTCAACAAACGCCATATTATCAAGAACTATTACAAAACCTGCCCTGTTGTTTTTTTGTAGCAGTTTAAGCAATAAATCATCAAATTCTTCAGTACTGAATTTATTAAAATCGAAATACTCGTTTTCCGCTTCAAGTAAAAGCCCATATGCTTTTGACTTTAATTCATACCTGGCATTGAGAAATAAAACTTCATAATTGTTCATTCTTACAGTTGATTCTACTTTTGTAAGAAAACTTGTACGTCCGGAACCTTGAGGTCCAATAACACTCAAAATCCCTCTTCCTTTAGCCGATAATAGTTCGAGGAAGCAATTAAGCTTAGAAAAATCCTCATCCCTTTCAATCAATCGCGACAATTTGTTGAACACAATGTCATTTTGAAATATGTAAGTCTCTCCGACAACCTGACCCCGTCCGCGACGTTTGGCCTCATAACATCTGCGGTCTGCAACATTAAACATCTCTTCAGCGTCGGAAGCATCATCAGGATATCCTGCCACTCCTATGCTTAAAGAAATATTAAGCGGTGGATCACCGGGAAAAGAAACCATTCTGATTTTATCCAGCATTCGGTTAGTCAGAGATAATGCTTGCTTTTTGTGGGTATTCATCATCAGCAGTACAAATTCATCTCCACCATATCTGAACAAAATGTCAGACTTTCTCATAAGAGAATTTAAACGTTTAACAAAAGACTGCAAAACCTGATCCCCACGAATATGTCCATAAGCATCATTTATGCTTTTAAAATAGTCTATATCAATTAAACATAGTGATAATGGTATACCATAGCGGGAACACCTCTCAACCTCATCGGGAAATTGCTCATTTAGAAGCGCACGAGAATAAGCCCCTGTAAGAGGATCATGAATTGTAAAATCCTGCTGTGTATTATTAAATGAGGAATATTCCTGCATAGAGCACCCCCCTTAAACCGGCTAATGAAAAAAAATAATTAAACCGCACTTTAATATGTAACCTCGCATAGACTTATTTATATTATACATTATATAACAAAATTTGATTTCTGCGTTAGCAAAATATAAGTAAAAGGAATATCTTTACTATATTATCTCTATTTTTCGTCTAAACTGCAATACTAATTTAATTTATATTTTGAGAAAACAAAAAATATTTTCAGTGGTTCGGATTACATCAATTTATTTCCCAAAACTGAATAAAAATCACTAAACATTGACTAGCTTTCCAGATATTTTACAAAAGCTTTTGGACATTAAGCGAGGGTCTTATGAGTTCAAGCCTTTCATCCCCTTAAGTCTGTTGATCTAAAACTTGATAACCTTAACTTTTATAGATATTCGCTCTTTATAAAATTTTTAATGTACATCGGTGCATTTTTTGTTGAAATATATCTTTTTTTGCCAAAAGAAAGAAGTGTACTTTTTTAGGCAATAAAAAAAGCTAATGCATACCAACTTGATAAGTCAGTCATACATTAGCCCTTCATCAATTTCTTATCTTGCGGTTTCTGTTCCACTTACTACTGCGTCCTGAGGCAACTCAATCACAAAGTCTCCATTTACGTCTGTAACATCAACGCCAACTTCTATTTCAATTTGCCCTTTTCCAGACTCATCTTCCACATTAGCTGTCATTTGAAGGACTGTAGATTTTGCCATATAAGTATTCTTGTCATAAACCACTTCAATAAAGAAATTGTTCATATCCAGCTCTGCAATATCTTCATTCCCTGATGACAATAATCCTTCATTAAAACCATCTATAAAATCTGCTAACATTACATTTCCTCTTAAGACTATTTCATCGGGATTTTCACTTTCAGCTATCACCATACCTGCACAGACTACGTCTGTAGGTTCCATACTACTTACATCGCTGCTAGTTGAAAACATTTCATCAAATTCTTCTGCATCCATTTCTTCTATTTGCCATCCTTCAGCGATTGGACTCTTGGTATAGGAATACCCATCCTTCATGTACACCTCAGTCTCAATGTTTGCTCCAAACATATTCATAGCTACATTTGAATGCATTATTTTGTTGGCTTTATCCACCTCAGAAACCATATCAATGTCGTAATCCATACTGAAATCTTCCTGAGACACTTTCATTTTCATTCCCATATCTACTTTGTACTTATCAACGTCGTCCAATGCTTTATTTGCTTTTGTTATAATTTCTTTTACTTCATTAAAGCTGCTTTGATCCTTTATCAATACCGATTTTGTTGTACCGTCCCATACTACTTGTTTTCCAAGACTTTCAGCCACAACTCTTGCAGGTATGTATGTTCTGTTGTTTTTAGGGTAAATAATTGGAGCAACATCAATAGCTGTCTCTGTTCCATTAACATTAACAGTCTTTTTTCCCACTTCAAGGTATATAGTTTTATCATCTTTTTTCACGGTAATACTTTTTTTAGATGCATCCCAAATTATATGTTGATCATCATTCTGAACACCCAAATTTGTAAGCACTTCACGTAATGGAAGCATTGTTCTGTCGTTTGCTATTATGGTAACATCGTTATATGTTCCCTTTTGACCTTCGATAACTATTTTCACATCCGGACTTTCAACAATATTATCAGCAGCGTTTGCAACAGAAGCAAATGTACCTGTAGCAAACAAAAATACAGCCAATCCGAAACCTAGTTTTTTCATTTAATACTCAACCCCCTAATTTTTATTTTATATAAGCATAACCCAAATTTGCTTTAATTACAATACTTTATTTATCGGTTAATTATTAAAAAAAAATAACTTCTAATTTTTCCCTCAAAATGTTTATGGTAAACTATCACATTTGATTACATAAAGAATATTATATACTGTAAGCCAAATCAATCTCAAAAATTGAAAGGAGTTATAACCATGTTAGACATCGATTTAAACGAACTCAAAGCTCAATTAAAAGCTGAACTCAAAGCTGAACTCGAATCCGAACTCAAGGCTGATCAGGATGTAGAAGTACAGGAAAAGGAATTCCACAGCCAGAACCAAGTTAACAAGCAGGTCAACTACAACGTTCTCACACAAAAACAAATTCAAGGCCAAAGTGCTGAAAATGATGCTGACAACGACGCTGAAAACGAAGCTGAAAATGAAACAAAGATTAAAAACAAAACAAAAATCGATAATGAGGCCGAAAATAAAACAAAAGCTGAAAATGATGCTGATAATGATGCTGAAAATAAAGCTATAGCCAAGAGTGATGCAAAAAATGAAGCTGAAAACAAAGCTGAAAGCAAAGCTACTGGATTAGGCTTTGGATCAGTTCAAGGAAAAAAAGATAAATATTAAATAACTAATTGTGGTGGGGAACTTTTCCCCACTGCTACATAAAATTGATCAGACCAGACTTTTGTACCGGAAAAAGGATGTGAACACATGGAGCGGCAAAACCTAATAGTTGAAGAAAATACCAAGATATCGGAAAAAAGCAATAGTAAAAAATGCATTGATACTGATAGTTTCCAGTATAACTCACAGGATCTTGACCAGGAACAAAAGGTTGACGTTAATCCGGTGCAATTAAATACTCAGAATGTCAATGTTTATGTAAAAAATGAAAAGATAGATTATTCCGGAAAAATTACCGGTACCACAATGCTGAAGAAGAATAAATTTACGATTGGATATGTAAACATATATTTATACTTCGGGCATAAATGTGGTTTTCCGGTATGTGAGACCAATTCGGACAATAATGGAAATTTCATTATAGATGATTTACCTCCTGGGTATTATATTATATATGCACAACTTGGAAACACCCTGAAATGTCAATCAAATTATATTAAAGTTTTGCCTGGTCAAACTGCACACCAAACTTTGCTCTTTAGTGAAGATAAATCTGTAAATGATACTTATTAATTATAAACCATGCACTCATACATAAACAAACTCCCAAAGCATTTTTGTGTAAGTCGGGAGTTTGTTTATGTGTATAAATCCGCCACATTTAGTTCAGGCTGCTTATTCTGCTCTTAGAGTAATTTGCAAAGGAACTTGACGGATATTTTGATATAACTTCATTAAAAGCTTCCAAAGCTTTTTCCTTTTCGTTTAACTCCATTAAACATACACCTCTATAATATGCTGTTGCACTCGAATTTTTCCATTCGCCAATATATGCTACAACCTTGTCAAAGTCATCGAGAGCCTCCTTGAATTGTTTCTTTTTGTACATTTCTTTTCCCTTGGTGAATAGTTCGTTAGCTGCTTTCTCCATTGACTGTCCCCGCAAACTTTCGTATTTCTCCCTTTCAATTCCTTTATATTCCACAGTTCTTAATGCTGTCAACAGATCAGCTGCCGCAACATAATCTTTATTTAAAACCAACTTGTCTATTTCCAAAAGCTTAGTCATATTAGAATAGTTTTGTGTATTCTTTTTGAATTCATCAAGCTGCAACAATAACGCTTTATGTTCTTCATTCAAATCATTGTACTTTTGTTCAAAATCTTCTTTATTCTCATCTACAACAGGTATATTTTCGTTATCTGATGTAACCGGTGCTACCTCTCCTGAATTTATTATTGTACTAATCACAAAAAACACAAACAATCCGGCAATGAAACCTATAATATATTTTACAAGATCGTTTTTGAATATCTGCCTTATGCCTGGTGCAGAACCTTCTGAAGCGGAAGAAGTTACCACAGTTTTTTCGGCTTTCGTAGGAACTGCTGTCTTAATTTTCTCTTTCCCCTTCCTTTTTTCTTTAGCATTATCAGATTGACTGTAGTTAGGATCTATAACCTTCATATATGATAAAGCAATATTACTTTTATCTATACTCAAAACCTTTTCAAATTTCTCTCTCGCCTTTGTATAATCTCCCATACTGGCATATAACAGCCCTAACAAATTTATTGCCTCACAAAAATCAGGATTTAAAGAAATAGCTTTCTTAAGTTCAATAACAGCAATATCTTCACTCTTTGTGCGAAAATCATCTAATGCTTTGTTATAAAGTAAACAAGAGTTTTTTAAGCTATCTGGCATATTTGAGTTGTTTTTTTTCAGCTTTTCGAGGTCTATAGGTGTATAGCTCTTTATTTCCTGCTTAAAGTCAATCATAAATTCACCCCTTTACTTATTATGCAAATTCCTCAAACAAAAAAACTTCTGATTTTTCCTATATAATAAAGTGAACCGTATGCACATATTATCCCATCCGAAGGAACAAGGCCTAAAGCAACTTTTATTGCCCCTTCAATTGTATCATTTTCCAATACATTTTTACAATACTGTGCAACAAAATCTGCCATATCTTTCGAAGACAAAGCCCTTGGGCTTTCAGGTGTTACTGTTATATATCCTGATGCAAGAGGTAATGTGGGCTCGATAATTGATCTGACATCCTTGTCCTTTAAAGCACCAACAATAAATAATATTTTCTTTCCGGGAAAATATGATTTCAATACATTTGATAATGCCAAAGCACCTTCACCGTTATGAGCCCCATCAATTAAAAAAATCGGTTGTTTGTTCAAAACCTCAAGCCTTCCAGGCCATCTTGCATTCAGGAGACCTTTTTTTATACTTTCTTCAGATATTTTATATCCTTTTTCGCCAAGCAGTTCTATTGTATTTAATGCAATTACAGCATTCTTTACCTGGTGCTCACCTAACAGTGATATGTATAAAGATTTCCACTCCCTATATATAAATTCCTGTCCATCTATCGAAAAATCCCTTATTTTAACAGTACCAAAGTCAACAAGGTGCATGGTTGCTTTTCTGCTTTCACATACATCGCTGATGACTTTAATTACTTCCTTATTTTGAGGAAAAACAACTACATCGGCTCCTTCCTTTATAATTCCTGCTTTTTCAAAGGCTATTTTTTCGAGAGTGTCCCCGAGCCTGTCCATATGATCATAACTGATAGTTGTTATAACCGACACCAAAGGTTCTTTAATTACATTTGTGGCGTCAAACCTTCCTCCAAGCCCAACTTCAAGAACAACAACATCACATTTCATCTCATAGAAGTATTGAAATGCTATTGCCATTACTATTTCAAATTCCGTAGGATAAATTCCATGCTTCGAAATCATAACATCCACATGTTCTTTAACAAAGGCAGTGATTCTCGCAAGTTCTTCCCCTTCTATCTCTGAAGAATTTACTTTAATGCGCTCATTAAAGCGTTCAATACTTGGAGAAGTATATATACCAACCTTATATCCTGCTTCAATAAGGATGCTGCTTATAAACGTTACTGTTGAACCTTTGCCATTGGTTCCTGCCACATGAACACACTTAAGCTTGTCCTGAGGGTTTCCCATCATTTCAAGTAAGGTTTTAATACTATCAAGTCCAAGCTTAATACCAAATCTCAAGGTGCTATGTATATAGTTTAATGCTTCATCATAATTCATTTTGCTGCCACTTGTCCCCTCTTTAAGCAAATTCGCTTATCTTATACTATTCTTCTAAAAAAGTTTGTTTTTTAATTAGTTAATACTAAAATTGTGATGGCCGAAACCATCACAATTTTCACCCTATATACTATTATCGGCATAATTATGCATTTTCTCCACAGCACTTTTTATACTTCTTACCGCTGCCACATGGACACAAGTCATTTCTGCCAACTCTATCCTTTTGACTTTTAACAACCGGCTTTTTTGCTTCATCTCCATGTGATGCCTCTATTGGTTCTGCCACCTTCTCACGCTTTGGAGCCTCTTTTTCACGATTCACATGAGTATTCAGAATTACTTTTACAGCATCAAACTGAATATTTCTATTCATTTCTTCAAACATGTCAAAACCTTCGAATTTATACTCAATTACCGGATCTCTCTGTCCGTATGCCCTCAAATGAATTCCGTGCTTGAGCTGATCCATGGCATCAATATGATCCATCCATCTTTGATCTACAATTCTTAGAAGAACAACTCTTTCGAGCTCTCTCATAAGTTCAGAACCAAATTCATTCTCCTTTTCTTCATATCTCTTTGTAATCATTTCAAGAATACTTTCTCTTAACTTTTCCGGTGTCATTCCTTCCATTTCATCTTTTGAAATATCTAACGCACCCGCCGGAACATAAGCTCCTTCTGCAAAGGATCTTATACTCTCCCAATCCCAATAGTCAGGCAGAGGACTTTCACTGCAATACATCTGCACTATATTATCAGCTATACCTTCAAACATCTTCAGGAAGCTATCCTTTAAACTTTCTCCATTTAATACTTTCCTTCTTTGAGAATATATTACTTCTCTTTGTTTATTCATTACATCATCGTACTGGAGGACATTCTTTCTTATTCCAAAGTTTTTACCTTCAACTTTTTTCTGAGCATTTTCAATGGCACTTGAAAGCATCCTATGCTCAATAGCCTGATCGTCTTCAAGTCCTAACGCATTTACTATTCCGGTAAGTCTATCCGAGCCGAAGAGTCTCATCAGGTCATCCTCTAAGGATATATAAAACCTTGAAGAACCAACATCTCCCTGACGGCCGGATCTACCCCTCAACTGATTGTCAATACGCCTTGATTCATGTCTTTCTGTACCAATTATGTGGAGGCCTCC
Organism: uncultured Acetivibrio sp.; assembly: GCA_964564015.1. Classification (GTDB taxonomy): domain Bacteria; phylum Bacillota; class Clostridia; order Acetivibrionales; family Acetivibrionaceae; genus Acetivibrio. The sequence continues at coordinate 9,411 of CAZLZR010000030.1, read as the reverse complement.
CGCAGCAACTACCTTATCGCGTTCCGAACTGATTTTATCTTTAAATCCATCATGAAGTTCCCTGTATACAGCCCGTGCTGACAGAATTTCCTGATCATCCGTCTCATTAAATCCTGTTGCATGATTGATTAATTCATCACTAAAACCCTTCTTTCTCATTTCCTGTTTGGCCATAAACTCAGCATTACCACCTAATACTATGTCGGTACCACGACCGGCCATATTAGTTGCAATTGTGACAGCGCCATACTCACCTGCCTGTGCAATAATTTCCGCTTCCTTCTCATGGTACTTGGCATTTAAAACCTGATGGCGGATTCCCCTCTTTTTGAGAATTGAGCTTAACAATTCGGATTTTTCAATGGATATTGTACCGATAAGCACAGGCTGTCCTTTTCTGTTACATTCCAATATGTCATTTATAACTGCATTAAACTTGCCCATTTCATTCTTATAAACACTATCGGGATAATCAACCCTGGCAATAGGCTTATTTGTTGGAATTACTATAACATCGAGCTTATATATATCCTGAAATTCCTGCTCTTCGGTAAGTGCCGTACCGGTCATACCGGAAAGCTTTGTATACATTCTGAAATAATTCTGGAAAGTGATAGTTGCAAGAGTCTTGCTCTCCCTTTCAACCTTTACCCCTTCCTTTGCTTCTATAGCTTGATGGAGTCCGTCACTATAACGTCTTCCATACATCAAACGTCCTGTATTCTCATCAACTATTATAATTTCACCATCTTTATTAACATAATCTTTATTCAGCTTCATAATACCATGAGCTCTTAAAGCTTGGTTTATGTGGTGTGAAATTGTAAGATTGTCTGTATCTGAAAGATTCTCAATTCCAAAAAAAGATTCTGCCTTTTTTACACCCTCTGCTGTAAGTGTTGCAGTGTTGGCCTTTTCATCGACAATGTAGTCAGCTTCTATATCGTCATTATCCTGTTTATCATCTAATTCTGTAAATACCTTAACTTTTAGTCTTCTGACAAAGGAATCTGTTATCTTGTAAAGCTCAGTGGATTTATCTCCTTGTCCTGAAATTATAAGCGGTGTCCTTGCCTCATCAATAAGAATACTATCCACTTCGTCTACAATCGCATAGTGCAGATCCCTTTGAACCATATCCTGCTTATAAATAACCATATTGTCTCTAAGGTAATCAAACCCAAGCTCATTATTAGTTCCGTAGGTAATATCACAATTATACGCCGCTCTTCTTTCATTATTATCAAGACCGTGTACAATAAGCCCTACTGACAGTCCAAGGAAATTGTAAACTTTGCCCATCCATTCGCTATCACGTTTTGCCAGATAGTCATTTACAGTTACTACATGAACCCCTTTCCCTTCCAGAGCATTCAGATATACCGGAAGTGTGGCAACTAAAGTTTTACCTTCACCGGTTCTCATTTCAGCTATTCTGCCCTGGTGAAGAACAATACCTCCAATGAGCTGAACCTTAAAGTGTCTCATTCCAAGCACTCTCCAGGATGCTTCCCTCATAACAGCAAAAGCTTCCGGAAGAATATCGTCTAGCGTTTCACCTTCTTGAAGTCTCTTTTTAAATTCCTGAGTTTTTCCTTTTAGTTTCTCGTCACTTAAAGCCTTTATTTCAGATTCAAAACTATCTATTTTGTCAACTATCGGCATTATTCTTTTAAGCTCTCTATCACTATAACTACCTATAATCTTCTCGATCAATTTTTTCATAAATAAAACCTCCAAAAATTTTTATCAAGCTGTGCTTGCTAACATAGCAAGTTCCTAATCTTGCATACTATGAAAATTTACTTCACCAGTCCTAAGTCCTGTGCACTCTGATTAATTCTGTTGCAAGGAACTTGGGCATTTCTTATTCGCTTCAGTATATAAACAAAACTGCAAACACAATACAAATAATCCTACTGCTACAATAATATCTCCAATACTTATCAAAGGCATTCCCAAACCCAAGAATCCGGGAACTTTGATTACATCAGCTAAAAATGGGAGCTTTGTAGCCTCATTAATCAATACATGTTTGTTGTCTGCATCCCGTACTATTAAGTCAACATACTCCGCCAAATATGCTTTATCACCTAAAAGACTTACATCTACCGGCATCCTTCCAGCATTAAACACCATTACCAGAGCGTTTGATAAAGCACCCGCACCTATAAACCAAAGTCCGATATATCTTCTATTAATCCAGACCAGCAAAAATACAAAACCAAACACCATACTGTTGACTATCAGAGCAACAAGTATACTGAATTTTAATCCCTTTGCTTCAGCAATACCTGATAGAATCTGCAAAGCCACACTTGGCAACAACAGCCACGGACTTTTAAAATTTATATTATCAATGCTTGGATTTCCGCCTTTGATTCTGCTAACCATTATTCCAATCAATAAAGCAGAAAATATTACAGTAATATAAAGCATTATATCACCTCTATTCAATGCAGAGTATGTGAAGAATTCGTAGACGAACCACACTATCATGGTTTTCATACCTTTGCTCAAGAAACAATTTAACCTCAAACAGGCTCAAAAACCATGAAGCGATAATTTGTACATTCTTTAATTGATACAGACCGGAGGAGATAAATCAGAACGGTATAAAAGAATATCCTTTATCGATATTTTTTGAGCAGCAATCAGAATGAGGAATAAAGACAACAAGAGCATTGCAAGCTCCATCATTCTTTTACCAGGCAATAACCATGATTTTATACCTGTGCCGCGTGAAAACTCCTTGAAGGAAAAATTACTGAATTTTATACTTGAAAAAAGAGTAGAACTCACCTTCAACTCCTGCTTTTCACTTAAGCATCTGAGCTGAGCATCGTTAAACTCTCCTTCAAAACCTAATACTACATCAATTACTTCTTTGGTTAAAATGGAAGGATCGCATAAAATCTCTGTTAAATTTATAATACCATCCGATGTCAGTGCTGACAAAATCAGCAAACTGATAAATAGTTTTCTTAACATTTGTACCTTCCCTAAAATTAATTCTTCATATAGCAATTTTAACTAATTTTTTGAATATAATCAACAATTAAATTAGTATGAGCCTTTATTATCCGTCAGCCGATCAAGTATAACCTTGTATCCATCAGCCCCATAATTCAAAGCCCTGTTTATTCTGCTTATTGTAGCAGTACTGGCACCTGTAGCTTCGCTAATATCCGTGTAAGTTTTGCCATCCCTTAACATTCTGGCAACTTCAAGACGTTGTGCAAGAGCCTTAAGTTCAGCAACAGTACATATATCCTCAAAGAAATTATAGCATTCTTCAATATTGTTTAGGAGCAAAATAGCCTCAAACAACTTATCAGTCATATCATCCTTAAGTTTAGAATTCATAGATTCCAACTCCTGTCCACTTAAGAAGTACTAAAATAATAACGGCCTCTGATACCCTTCTCGGATTTATTACCATTAAGTAAACCAAGAGGCAAAGAGGCAAAATTTTTTTAATCCTAGTGATTACAATATCAGCTTTTTTACAAAGTGTCAAGAATTCTGTAAGTTTATAATTAGTATGGTTATTTGTTCAAACAACCACATGGTCAGCAGTTACGCTGTAATAAATTAATGTAAAATATGAAGAAAAAGCGGTGGTTTTTTCTGTGCCTCCGTGTTATAATACAAATGAGATTCGAATTACTTTTATATCCTCGTAGTATTATATATGTATTATTGAGGATTTTTTTTGAAGACACTCTTAGTCCAAAGTTTTGAAGCTATTCTATACATGTTTTCTTATTACTTTAGATTCTTTTTTGTGAAAATATTTCTACTTAGGTTATAGTTCTATCCAACAAATAAACCATCTGTGACATAGAAAATCCACAACATCTCAAAGTGTTGCTTTTTTTGAAATATTTTGTCGAATTTTGTGATATTAAGTCGATTGGTTCCATTATTCAACAAATTGATATATATTAATGTCAAGTAATTTTATAAAAGTTACTCCCCTAAATCCCGATGCATTCTCCCTTCTCTTCTTTGGAATGCACGGGGTATTTTTTTATCCTTTTTTACACCTCAAATCCTTCACCTTATCCAATTCGCATAAAAACCATCCATAAAATTTGGACTTAGTTTTTTCAGCCAAATAGTATATAATAATATCAAATCCTGTTTAAAAAGCATAATATGGGGTGAGGTATTTTTAATGAATATGAATTTGGTCTTAAATTTGCCCGAAGAGGTTAAACATATAATAAAGAAATTGAATGACAATAACCATAAGGCTTATGTGGTTGGTGGATGTGTAAGAGACAGTATCCTTAACAGACAACCGAAAGATTGGGACGTTTCAACATCTGCAACACCCGAAGAAGTAAAAATTCTTTTTGATAAAACCATTGATACCGGCATCAAGCACGGAACAGTTTCCATATTGCTGAACAATTGTATTACAGAAGTCACAACCTTTAAAACGGGAACTTCCCAAGACAATATAAATCTTTTTACGGATCTTTCCTATAGAGACTTAACAATAAATGCTATCGCATTTCATCCCTCAGAAGGTTTATTTGACCCCCATTCGGGAGTAAAAGATATAAATAACGGAATAATACGTGCCGTTGGAAATCCAGATGACAGATATACGGAAGACCCATTAAGGATGCTACGTGCTATACGGTTTTGCGCTGTGCTCGGATTTGATATGGATAAAACAACCTTGGATGCAATAAAAAGAAAAAAGGAACTTATAAAAAATATCAGTCAGGAACGCATCAGGGATGAACTGTCCAAAATATTGATGTCCGAACGACCACTTACCTTTGCGATTTTGAGAGAGACAGGTATTTTAAAATACATTTTACCTGAATTTGATTTATGCTTTGACGTGACACAAAATCATCCTTATCATGTCTTCAATGTTGCATCACACTCTTTAATAGCAGTATCGGCGATAGAAAATCTGGACTTTCTACGATGGACCATGTTATTGCACGACACAGGAAAAGCACTGACCAAATCCACTGATGAGTACGGCATTGACCACTTTTATGGACACCCTGAAAAAAGTATTGAAATCACAAAAGCAGTATTGGAAAGACTTAAATTTGATAACAAAACTATTTCAAAGGTCTGTCATCTGGTTAAATACCACGACAAACGCATAAACCCTGAATACAAATCGGTAAGAAGAGCTGCAAGTATAATTGGTGCCGAATACTTCCTTGACCTTTTAAAAGTTCAGGAAGCCGACCAAAGGGGTCAGAATCCGGAATTACTTGAAGCCAGGTTAGAAAATTTATATAAAATCAGGGAAATCTACTTGGAAATCACAAAAAAGCCCCATTGCTTAAGTATAAAAGACCTTCAGATAAACGGAACCGACCTTGTAAACTTAGGCTATCCTCAGGGCAAGGAAATCGGGTATATCTTGCAAAGACTTTTAGATACCATAATAGACAAACCCGAATTAAATACAAGGGACGAATTGCTAAAAATTGCAGATTCTTATAAGATGTACACAACCTGATAAACTATGTTTAAGTCAAAGTAAAAAGGGAGTGAATATTTTATGATAACCAATACTTTTACCTTCAAATCCTATGATGGAGAAGATATATTTGTATATAAATGTTCACCGGAAGATTTAAACTCAAAGGGCGTCGTTCAAATTATACACGGGCTTAGTGAACATGCCGGAAGGTATCTTGAGTTTGCAAAAGCTTTGACAAGCGCCGGCTATATAGTATATGCTCACGACCAAAGAGGTCATGGCAGAACTTCAAAAGATCAGGACAGGCTGGTCCATATAGACGACGGCGGCTGGAAACTTATGATGAATGATTGTAATTTACTTACAGAGACCATAAAAAGAGACCACCCTTACATCCCTGTATTCATCTTTGGCCATAGTATGGGGAGTTTTATATTGAGAAACATCCTGCAAGATACAGCACCAAAAGTTGATGGTGTGATTCTGTCCGGCACAGGCTTGTACGAAAAAATCCTTGTAAACGCAGGAATATTAATTGCAAAAACACTGGTTAAAAGAAAAGGTGGTAAAAAAAGGAGTTACTACATAAACAGAGTTACTTTTCTGGCCTTTAACTCATATGTACCCGAACCTAAAACTTTTTTTGACTGGCTCTCAAGGGATGAAAAAGTCATTGAAAGTGTTTTAAATGACCCCCTATATAGAATCCATTGTTCAAACAACCTTTTTCTGGAGATGTTTAATGGGCTCAGGGCCATCCAAAATCAAAAGTGTATTTCAAAAATTCCCAAGGATCTTCCTATTCTTTTGATTTCAGGAGATAAGGATCCCGTAGGCCATTGGGGCAGAGACATACCCGAGCTTTCCAAACAATACAAAAGCTTTGGCATTAAGAAGGTGCAACACAAATTATACCCCGGTGCAAGACACGAACTGATAAATGAAACCAACAAAGATGAAGTTATACATGACATTATCAATTGGCTGGACATTTCCTGTACTTATTAGTATAATGGATTACTTTTTTATACATACTTTGACATTAGATTTTTCATCAGCCAAATCCTCAAAAAGTCCTATAATTGATTTACCATAGGTTCCAAGATTATTATAAAGGATTTCGGAATTCAGAATTGTTATTTTTATCTGGGACGCTTCTGTTGAAAGACAATCCCACAAAGCATCCAGATTTGCCCCATAGTACTCGGGCAATGACAACTTTTCTTTCAAGTATGCATGTGTTGTTTCTTTATCTAGCATTTCTGCCCCATCTAACTTGATTTCTTTCATTTATTTTCCTCCTAAAATAGCTGCTCAAATGTTTGATAATGATCGGCCGTATAATACACAAGTCCGTCATTAGAGTACACTATTCGCTCACTTCCACGGTAACCGCCTTTATAGTTTATATCGCATTCATAGTATTTCCGTCCAGACTTTTTGGGCAAAATTCCTTCCCTGTTGCCGAAAACATCTCCACCAATGGACATTTTGTCGGTCACCTCCCAAAGGTTGCCTTTTGAATTATCCCAACCCTTTTCTTCAGCTTCTTTTTTCGTAATATAGTTTGGAGGTAATTTATGAAATTTATGAATATACGCAGCAACTTCATCTTTTGAAGAGTATCTTTGACCCTCTTTAACTTGAATACCAGCATTTGGTATCTCGGTTATTTCAGGGGCTTTTGGTGTTCTTGTTATTTCAGGTGTTTTTGTTACCTTTGGCGTTTCTTTTATCTTTGGTGTTTCTTTTATCTTTGGTGTTTCTGTCGTTTCTCTCGGAGGCTCTGTTTTATAAATTATCCCATTGGTTTCTTTAACTCCGGGTATATCAAGAGTTACTATAACCTCTGGGGTTTCGAGAACCGTCAAAACAGGACTATCTGTTGGAACGGGTAAAACTGTATTTACATCACATCCAATTATCCCCATCATGAATATCAAGGATACTATAACAATACATAAATATTTATTTAATACTTTCACTTTAACTTCCACCCCATTTGCCATTGATCTTTCAACAGCCGAATTATATCATAAAAACTACGGAATTTATACACCATTATTGATCTGCTTGTGCTTAGCCAAATACAATATATAATAAATGGACTATGTTTGAATTTATTTTAATTAGTTTCCAAATTTCAAAAACAGTTTAAAATATGCTATAATCGTAACAGAAGAATCATTTATGTGTTAAGTATGGATTTGTAAATAAGGAAATCTAACCATAATATTATATAACTGGGGAGTAGAAAATGAAAAAATCGAATTTCAAATTGATTATTTTAGCAGTAGTTCTCATAATTTTAGCGAATTTCACAGCATGCAAATCTCAATCAAATAGCAAATATGTTAATGAAAATAATTCTAAAGGACTAGAGTTGGTGAATTCTGAAAAATACGAAGAATCATTAACCTACTTCAATAATGCTATAAGTGAAGATGATAAATTTCCAGAGGTACATTTTAATAAAAGTATTGCACTTTATCATTTGAAAAGCTATGATAAATCACTTGATGCTTGCAATGAAGCAATTCGCTTAAAACAAAACTTTGATGCGGCTTTCAATCATAAGAGTTTGATACTACGGGAATTACATAGATACAATGAAGCTATTGAAGCTGCAGATAAGGCTATAAATATAAATCCAAAATATGATATTGCATATTATAATAAAGGATTCGCATTAGATAATTTAATGAAATATGAGCAGGCCATAGAAAATTATAATATCGCTATAGAACTAAATCCTACATTTTCTTTAGCTTATAATAACAAAGGTTTGGCACTTTACAATTTAAAAAAATATAATGATGCTCTAAACGAGCTTAATAAAGCAATAGAGTTAGATAAATCAAACTGGGAGACTTATAATAACAAAGCATTAGTTTATTATGCATTAGGCGAAAATCCAGAAGCATTAGAATGTTACGAATTGGCTATTAATAATAACCCTACAAACGGTTTTCTATTTTATAGTAAAGCGAGGATTCTTGGAGAAATGCAAGAATACGAATCTTCAATTAACAGCTTTGATAAAGCCATTGAACTTGGTTATAGCAATGATACAATTTGGGGCGAAAAAGGTGCTATATTATGTTTAATAGAAAGGTATGATGAAGCTGTAGTAACTTTTGAAAAAGCAATCGAGGTTAACCCCCGAAATGCACTTATTTACTTTTTTAATGGCGTGGCATTACAAAGCTTGGGAAGATTTTCAGATGCTCAAATAGCCTACGAAAAATGCCTGGAGTATGACCCAAATAACGAAAAAGCGAAAAATGCCCTACAATTGATTAAAAGTGAATCGTATTAGTAACACCTGGTCCAGTTTCAATCCACACGCCCGCAAGGAGCGTGACAACTCCAGATAACCATATTTTATCAAGCTCTCTATGTTTCAATCCACACGCCCGCAAGGAGCGTGACGTTTGGGGGCGGGGGTAGTAAGAACGATTACATCGTTTCAATCCACACGCCCGCAAGGAGCGTGACACAAATACCTTTACGTCGATTAAGAGCTTGTGTTGTTTCAATCCACACGCCCGCAAGGAGCGTGACTAGCCCCGCTAGCAGTCGCAGAACAGACAAAACGAGTTTCATTCCACACGCCCGCAAGGAGCGTGACCAAAGATGAGGTTATCAAGCAGGAAGTTATTCTTTCTGTTTCAATCCACACGCCCGCAAGGAGCGTGACTTAAACGCCTTAAAAATAAGGTATTATATATTAGTTTCAATCCACACGCCCGCAAGGAGCGTGACATGTAATTAATTTGGTGCAATTTCTATATGACTTGTTTCAATCCACACGCCCGCAAGGAGCGTGACCTACCCAGCCGCCCCGTGCCGTCTTTGTTTTTGTGTTTCAATCCACACGCCCGCAAGGAGTGTTATTGTCAATAAAAATTCCCCAAAAAGGGGAAAGATTTTTCCCCACCTTA
>CAZLZR010000029.1:0-59765 GCA_964564015.1 uncultured Acetivibrio sp. | reverse complement strand
TAATTAAAAACATTCCAATACTGCACATACTTCACCAGCGTATTTCAGAGAACGTCCCATAGACGAAACAATTACGTCTATGCAATAAATTCCCATGCATTAGCGAAAATATTTTCGTCTATGTATTTATAGTTTTACTTTCGGAATATTTCTTACGCCAATTCATTTTTAGAAACTTTTGCACACATTTATTATAATAAAAGTATACATCTGTATTTGAATAAAATCAATAAAAGTGGGTGCAAATGATAAAAAAAAAGACGTAATTTAAAATGAGTGACCGAGAATCTATAACATAAAGTAAAAATGCCAAGGATAGCATTTTCTCGAATATCTGATAAATGTGCCATCATTCCCTGCTGTGGCAATTGCGTTATGAAACCTGTCCATAATTTTTATGCATTAAAAAAGCCAAAAAGTTTTATAAAAACTTTTTGACTTTTACTACCACAAATATTATTATTTTTAGATTACTTCAGTTATAAATATCATTTCACCGGTTATGTCTATTACAACATCCTTCAGAAATTTAACACCGGAATCAATACTCCAGGATGATTTACATTCAAATATTCCCTTATTGGCTTCTTTTACAGCTAAAGCTTCAAATACATTTTTAAATCCTTTTTGCATAATTGCTTCCATTATTTCAGATGAGTTTTTGTAAAATGAGTATTCAATGTATTCACTGACTTTTGATAAATATTCACATAATTCAAATGAAGTCATAAAGGCCCCTCCAATTTAATAGATATTACGATTTAGTTATGAACAGAAAAAAGTTTGTAAAGTATTAACCAAAGTTTTGATCAAATATCTTGTACCTTGAAGATTCATTTCCGACTGATCTTGAATGCGGTTCATAAAAATAATGGTTATTATACTTTATATATTCTATACTAATCAGTCTTATCCTCCTTAAAAATAAAAATTTATATAAAAGATTTAGTTTCCTGTATACTGTTCCGGATAATAAAGATTAATCAAAATTTCTGTTTCAAAATAGTCAAGAGTAAACCTGCCAAATTTAAATTCGGGTATACCAATCATATAACCAGTGATTCCATAACCCTCAAACTTGTTATTTTCACTATCAATGTCATGTTTACCATTATTGTTTTCATCGTGAAATGCTATAGCACAGTATTCGCCCATTGGCATGTCTTCTAAAACCAGCTCAACTATGCCATTTTTAGCTTCTACAGTTTTGGTCATATAAACATTTTCTTCAATTATTTCAAGGCTCTCTTCATCAACAAGAGGAATATCTTTGTTAAATAATTTAACAACAATAGGTCCGGATTTATTAAGCATACTATTGATAGAAATTTTGATTTTCCCTTTTGAACAAGGATTGTTCTCTTCCCCACTTCCGTGATAAACTCTTCTGGCAGTATATGCAAATCCTGAGTTCTCAACCTGTAAGATCTTATCATCTTCCTTATAGCTTAAAATACCGTTATTATAGCTCTCATATATGCCACTCTGACTGCCTCCTCCAGCCCTGCCGACAACCCAGATATTATCATGGCCTTTGATAAAGGAACTTACATCAGTCCCAGCTATTCCGGTATGACTAAAAGCTTTATAACCGCTGTAACCATGTACGCCTTCTTCGAGATACAAGAAGTGCTCATGCTCCGGATAATAGTATGAGAAGATTCCAAAGGTATGCTCATCATAGTGAATAAATATGTCATCAGGTTTTATATTTTCTTCCATGTAATATTTCAATTCCTTAATTGGTCCATTATAATAGTTCATATTTATTTTATTATAGGGTACGAGAGAAAATATAAAAATAATTGCAACTGCAAATATTGAAAAATCCTTATATTTTATTCTTGTAATTCCATAAGATACGGAAAGCAGGAATAATCCAACAACCGGAAAAATATACCTTGTAACAAGTATTGGTCTTACAAGAATGGACACAACAACTGCTGTGACAAGGGTCAATATATATACTGACACTGCAAACGCCGACAGAATACCTTTCTTATCCTTATTCTTAATTGTAAACCACAGTCCTGCAAAAACAAAAATAAGCGCTCCAATAAATGATGGAATTATAAAGGGATAGCTCGAATCAAACTTTGCTTCAAAGGGAAAAAGCAATGAATGCCATATTGTATTCCCGTCTACCGGTGGTATCCAAAAATCCTTCGACACTCTTGAAATCTGTAAAACCAGAGTTAATATCCATGGTATATAACACGCTACAGCAACTCCTGCTGAAATAAAATATTTGTACATTCTCTTCTTATTTGAAGACCTGAGAAAGTATACAAATAGTAGAGCATTGGCAATAGTAGCTGCCAATAAAGCATAATAGTGAATATAAGCTGAGGCAATTGAAAAAATGGACAGCATAATAAAATCAGCTTTCTTTCCATCTCTTGCAGATAAATAGCCGTACAGAACTGTACCCGTTACAAAGAAAGCCGCCCATGTATACATCCTTGCATCCTGACCTATTGATAGGCTCATAGGTATAATAATTACAAGCAGAGAAAAAATTATGCTTGTAAATTTATCAAACGCTCTTTTTACAGGACCTGCACCTAAAAGAGCAAGCGCCAGTACACCGATTACTGAAAACAGCCTTAATGAACTCTCTGTACGCCCGAATATCATGCCAAACACTTTAAGAGCCATAAAGTATAAGGGAGGATGGCTGTCCTCAGCTGTTATATTTATGATATCTGCAAATGAATGATTTATAATTGCAGCAGAATACGCCTCATCATACCATAGCCCTTCATGCCCTATATTTGATGTTAGATGTTTAAACCCGCTAAATATCAATACAGGCCAAAACACCAGCCAAAGATAATTAATCTTTAATGCTGTAGAGTGTACAATTCTCTGTGCTTTTTCAACTATACCAAGTTTTTTATTTATTCTCTTAAAAGGCTTCATAATTTTACTGCTTATAATTTCAAACATTTGCACAATATTATCAAAAATTAGTATTCTTCTTTTTTCACCTTCTGTAATACTGCTATCTTCCGAGGCTGAATTAAAATCCTTTCTGAAAAACAAATACCATAATAATATAAACACACCTACACATATCATAACCATTATTGTACCTGCACTTCCAGCTCCATAAAGCCATGGAGTGAAGTACGTGTTTCTGAAATAATCCATTATAAAGTACCAACCTGCTTCACTATAAAACTCCGTTCCTAGTACCTTGTATGAATCATATGTATTTATTATTATTCCAAGAAATATTAGTATTGCCAGGACTGGTCTCAAAAGTGGCAAAGTTATATTTGTAAATTTGCGGAAATGTCCGGCACCATCTATGTCAGCAGCTTCATAATAGTCTTTGGGAATATTCTGAAGACCTGCCAGTATGAATAGAGCAAATAGCGGAAAGTAATGCCATACCGTAATTAGTGTTACTACCCAAAATGCCCTGTCGCCAGCAAACCACTGTATTTTGTCAGGAACAAGATGGAAATAGTCTACGATTATCTGATTAACAAGACCGTCGTTTCTGGAAAACAATGTTAACCAAGCAGTTTCTATTACAAAACCCGGCATTATAAACGGAAGAAGTAGAAGGCTTCTTGCAATACCGCTAAATTTAAACTTTCTATTTAAAGCCAGTGCAATAATAAGCGCAACAACAAGTGTAAGCACATTTGCAATTATTACAAAAGATATAGTCTTATTAATAGATGCATGGAAAGAAGATGCCTGCGTACCATTTGAGCCGGTTATAACAAAGAGATAGTTCTTCAAGCCAACAAAAGGAGCTGTGAATGTTGTAAAAAACTTCTTAAGTGTGTTACCTCTGATGTTGAGGAAAGACATATATATGGCTTCAATAAACGGTAGAATTTGCAGAAAAAATATAGCTATAAATGCTGGAATCAGTAACAAATATGGTTTTTTACTTTTGTGTCCCGATGATTTCTTCTTTTTTAGTTTACCCACTTCTATTCCCCCTTTAGCTGCCAATAAATTATTATTGCTTTAAAGCCCCTCCTGTGATGCCCTTCATAAACTTATTCTGAATCATGAAAAATATAATAAATATTGGCACCGTTGATACAGGTCCTGATATATATCTGAATCCTTCATAGGTAGGCAATAGCGCTACTGTTCTATATTTCTCATCTGTCATTAAGACATCTACCAAAAACCTTTCATCCCATACCAACATTACAATAAACATTGAAGCAACAACTATTCCAGATCTGATCAAAGGTAAAATAATCTTTGTTATCAGCTTAAAATTCGAACATCCATCAACTCTTGCTGCCTCTTCTATTTCAGTCGGTATAGCAATTATAGCTCCTCTCAGAATCCATATACAATATGGAAGATACATAACGGAATACATCAAAGCCAAAACAATATAGCCATTATAGGAATTGTATATATCTATATTGGTGAGTTGTTCAAAAGATTTCATTGAAACCGCAAAGGATAAAAAGTATGTAATTGTCGGTATAAGCAAAGGAATTACAATTAATATACCAAAAAGGTTCACTCCGCGAAACTTGTAACGTGAGATAGCATATGTTGTAGGTATGGCAAGCGATAGACCCAATACTATGCTAATAGCACACAACATTAAGCTATTTTTTATATAGCCGGAAAAACCTATATAGCCTAAGAACCCAAAAAAGCTGCCAAAGCCTGTAAAAAAATTGCCCAAACTATAGAGAAACCATTCAAATAAAATCCTGAAAGAATTATTGAAAAGTGTTAGTATCGGGATAACAGCAAATGCAACGTATAAAACTACAATCCGGTCAGCGAGCTTATCTAGAAAATCTTTCTTTTTCCCTTTGTATACGTAATTAGCCACTTTTATCATTCCCCCTGTTTAACTGCATGCTTTAATAGAAAAGGTTTACTATTCAAAAATTCTGATTTTCCATTTCGCCATATATCCTGTAGAGTATTTTGATATAAATTATTACAATCAATATAAATTAAATATACTACATTATCGTTATATAGTTCAATCATTTTGACAGGAAATTTCACATATAATCAAATTATTCGTAGAAATTACAAGAAACACAAAAACTTCCTGTAACTAAAGTTACAGGAAGCTTTTTATAGTAATTTACTTAGTTTGTTTCTTTTGGAGCATAAACTGTATATCCTGAGGTAATTCTGTTTCCATTCCAGTCAAACAGCATTGTTCCGTTTATACCGTTAGGCATTGTTGTTGAATTTTCAAACTCCACTTTATATGGAGCAGATTTAAGAACTTTGAACTCTATAACAGCTAATGTTCCGGTTTCTTCCGGGCTTCCAGATGCTCTGTAATCTTCAAGAGCAGTATATAACTTACCAAAGTTAAGTATACCTGATGTTAAGTTATGGGATACTGCGTTAACAGGACCATAATCAACATTGGCAATTAAAGTTCCACTTGATGGTATTGTACTGCTAGTGTAAGCAGCGCCTGTTGATTTAACAGGTTGTAATACAGTCGGGTCATATTTCAAATTAATCTGGTATCCCGATAAGTTGCCTATTTCATTAACTCTTACTATAGCTTTAACTGTCTCTCCAACTGTTGCATTAGCTTTGTCTAATTCTATTGCTATATAACTGGTAGGCATAACATTGGCATTGATTTCTTCAGGTTGAATTACCTTATAACCGGAAGCTATTCTATTTCCGAACCAGTCAAACAGCATAGTTCCTGTTACACCATTAGGCATAGAAGCTGCATTCTCAAACTTAATAGAAGTTGCACTTTCTGCTAAAACCTTAAACGTTATAACAGCCACTGTTCCAGTTTCTTCCGGGTTTCCGGAAGCTCTGTAATCTTCAAGATTTGTATATAGCTTTCCAAAATTCAATTTTCCGGATGCTACATTATGTGATGCTGCAGGTATTACTCCGAAATCACTATTCTTAAGTATGGTTCCGCTAGATGGAATGCTGCTGTTTGAATACGCAGTTCCACTTGCAGTGATTGGTTGTAAAACAGCAGGATCATAAATCAAGTTTGCTTGAAATCCCGAGAAATTTTCAATATTATTAATTCTCACGGTTGCTTTAATTGTATCATTAACTTTTGCTGTTGTTTTGTCAAGATCAACAGTAATATAACTATCACCAATTGTTTGTGGGTTAGTTGCAGTAGGTACTACCGTTGTAGAAGTAGGAGTAGCAGTCACTGTAGGCGTCACAATAGTTGTAGGAGTAACTGCAGGTGTTGATTCAGGTGGTATAATTGCGGTAGGTGTTACAGCAATTGTCTTTGTAGGAGTAACTGTTATAACAGGAGTCTTGATTGGTGTAAGAGCACAGGTATTGATCTTTTCTGGCTGTATTACTTCGTAACCTGAGATAATTCTCTCTGCATTCCAGTTAAACAACATAGTTCCAGAAATACTATTTGGCATTGTACTTGAATTTTCAAATTGTATTGAGGTTTGCTCAGGTTTTAACACTTTAAAGTATATATCAGCAATAGTCCCTTTTTCTTCAGCAATACCTGATAGCCTATAATCCTCAATATTTGTGTATGTTCTAGTAAAGTTCAGTATTCCCTCCGTTAAATTATGTGATGCAACAGGCAATACTCCATAATCCTGATTAACAAGAATATCACCGGCAGAAGGATTTGTAGTGCTGGTATAAGCGTTTCCTGAAGCATTAACAGGCTGCAAAACTGCTGGGTCATATTTTAAGTTTACCTGATAGCCTGCAAATTTCTCTATATCATTAACTACTATAGATGCCTTAATTATCTCTCCAACTGCAGCTTCCGTCTTATCAAAGTTCATTTTTATGTAACTTGTACTCTGAACATTTGAATTAATTTTCTCAGGTTGTATTACCTGATAACCGCTTGTAATTCTGTTTCCATACCAGTCAAACAACATTGTACCAACAATTGCGCTTGGCATTGTACCGGTATTTTCAAAAGTAATTGAAGTAGCTTTTTCCTTCAATACTTTAAAACCTACAACACCTAACGTACCAGACTCTTCATAGCCATTTAATCTGTATTCTTCAAGGTTTGTATACGATCTTGCGAAATTAAGAATACCTGCTCTAAAGTCATGTGACGCAGCAGCTATTACTCCATAATCGGAATTATTCAGTAAACCTCCAGCTAGAGGATTTGTAGTTTGCCCATAAGCTACTCCTGTTATAGGATTAACAGCTTGAAGCACCTCGGGATCATATTTCAGGTTTACTTGGTAGCCAGCCAGATTATTCATTTTATTGACTTTCACCGTTGCAGTTATTATATCACCAACAGATGCAGATGTTTTGTCAAGATCAAGTGTTATAACCCCATTGTCATTTACATCTCCGTTTACAGTAATAACAGAAGGCTGAGTGACTGTATAACCGCTTAAAATTCTGTCACCGTTCCAATCAAACAACATTGTTCCAGATATACCGCTTGGCATTGAAGCAGTATTTTCAAATAAAATTGCTGCTGATTTTGCCCGAAGAACTTGGAAGCTTATTACAGCAAGTGTGCCGGACTTTTCTGCAGTTCCGGATTTTTTGTACTCTTCAAGATTTGTATATGATTTACCAAAGCACAATATGCCACCTGATAAGTTGTGATCTGCCAGCGGATATGGACCATAATCAGAATTCCCAAGTAAAGTACCAGATGCTGGCATTGTAGTGTTTGTATAATCCAATCCTGAAGCTGTAACCGGTTTAAGAGTTGCAGGATCATAACTCAAACTAACCTGGTATCCTGCGAAATTATCGACAGCATCTATTTTAACTGTAGCAGTTACAATATCGCCAACTGAAACAGTCGTCTTATCCAATTCCAATGAAACATTACCATTTATTACTTGTTGCCCGTCTTTGTTGAGTATTCCTGCCTGTTTAACAGTATAACCACTTTTTATCTTTTCACCATTCCAATTGAAAAGCATAGTACCGGTAATTGCACCTGGCATTTTAGCTGTATCTTCAAAGGATACTGTAGTTGCTTTCCCTTGAAGAACTTTAAACTGGATAACAGCAAGTGTACCTGTTTTTTCAGCATTACCGCTTACTCTATAATCCTCAAGATTCGTATATGAAACGGAGAAATTCAATATACCATTTGTAATATCGTTACTAGCTAATGGTAATCTGCCAAAATCCTCATTTGTGAGAATTGTAGCACCAGTAGGAATTGTGGTGCTGGTGAAAGCATTTCCTGATGCTGTGACAGGTTGAAGTACAGCAGGATCATACTTGAGATTTACCTGGTAACCAGCGAAATTCTCAATATTATTTGCATTAATAGTAGCTTTAACAATCTCTCCTACCGCAGCAGAAGTTTTGTCAAACTCCATTGAAATATTGCTTTCGATTATTGGATTCTGATTATCTGAGTTTATTAACCCCGGTTGAACAACAGTATATCCGGAAGTTATCTTATTTCCGTTCCAGTCAAAGAGATTTGTGCCGATATTAGCAACCGGCATAGTTTTGGAATCTGCAAAAACAACTGAAGTTGCTTTTTCCTGAAGAACCTTAAAGTATATTACCGCAATTGAACCTGATGATTCGGGAGTGCCGGCAGTTCTGTAATCTTCCAGATTTGTGTACAACTTACCGAAATTCAGTATCCCTAATTCTACATTGTGTAGTGCCTGAGGGAGAATACCAAAGTCACTATTTCCAAGCAATGTGCCGCTTTCCGGTATTGTAGTGTTGGTGTATTGTATACCTGTGGACTTAATCGGTTGTAATACTGCTGGGTCATACTTCAAATTAACCTGATACCCGGCAAAATTACTGATGTTGTTAATGCTAAGTGTTGCCTTGATTGTTTCTCCTGCCTTTGCCACATTCTTATCAAGTTGAAGCTCTATACTCGAAGTCTGAGCTCCAAATGCAATACTTGTAAACAAGCTGCTGCTTAATAATAATGCGAATGCCAAGAGAATAGATATAGCCTTTCTTATCCTCATATAAAATACATCCCCTTTCAAAGGATTAAATTGGTAACTAATTTGAATATACTGTAAAAACTTATTAACACAAATCAAAAGGTATATTGTTTTGAAAAAGAAAAGTATGAAGAAATGTTTAGTTGAATAAGTTCGACTTTTGTTGGGTAGATAGGTATATAGATTATACTTTAATTCTTTTACTGTTTAAATCGATTTCAGTAAATACAATTTAGTTCTCTCTAGTAGTTGCTGTTGGTGTTGGCCTCTGTCTCAATTTTGGAACTCCCCATCAACAGTTAAAACAATGAACAAGTACATTAAAACACATCTATATAAAGATACACATATTCTATGATCGATTTGCATCTTTAATAATATTCTATGCTTTAAAGTACATGCTATTTACTATAATTACGTATAATGTCTGTTTTTTTATTTAGTACAAGGTTGACTTAACAATAAAGATTAATGTTTCCATGTATTACAGTAAATATTTGTTACTATACCGATATCAAGCATGGTTAGGTTTAACATTTTCAATATTTTTTAAGTCACTCTTTTAAAAGTTACAGGTACATCGTTACTTTAAGCACCTCCTTTTGTGATTTGTACCTATTTGCACCTCAAAAGAGCAACCACTAGGTTAATTAAAAATTTCATCGTATATTATTTAATTCTATAATTAAAATTGCGCCGAATTACAATATATTATCTCTTTTAAGTATTCATAAATATAACCTATATAGTAGTTCGTATAAAATTAGTTTTTTTACGGTGTTATTTATAAATTTTTCATATATATTTCATAAAAACAGCTTACTCAAATGCAGTTAAGATAGAGAACAAATAAAGTAAAAAGTTTTATGGAATAAAGAAATTTGTATATTGATAAAACAAAGTAATGATGCTATACAAAGTTGTATTGGTGTGAAGAGGTTGTATTTGATACTACTTGTGAGCTAATTTATAATTGCAATTGTATGAATAATCTCTTATGCTAATACATAGTTGTTTTAACAATACGAGATTAATTACCAAACTATAACAATATGTATAATTAGAACAGACTTTTAATAATATGTCAACACTATTTATTCACTTTTCAAGCACGTTAGCCTAATTAAATTATATTATAATTCAAAATATCTTTCAACAATTATATAATCCGCACTTTTCTTAATATATTACTTAGAATTCAACCCCTATACACTAATTATGTATACTTACATCAACAAATATACTATATTTTCATAATTAGTATTCAACAAACAATTTTTCCTGCCTTTGGTACATAAATACTAAGTTAAACGTACTTTTGCCATACTATGCAAATCGTAAAAGGAGATGTCAGTAAGATTCTCAGGAAAATCAGAATTCAGAGAACATACAGACATCTTGTAAGCTTTATCAATATGATACTGCCTGAAATAGCAATCTTTTAGTTCATTATTAGTTGTAAACAAGATGGAATTACCTTCAATCTTAAAAGAAAATGAATTTAGAGGTAAAGATAAACCTCGGCCATCTGCCTTAATATAACTTTCTTTTAAAGTCCAAAAATCAAAAAATACTTCCCTCCTTTTAATATCTTCTAAAGAAAGTAAATATAAATGCTCTTCTTTTGAGAAGAACCTCGCAGACAAATTCAGGTCAACATCATGTATTTTTTCAATATCGATTCCAATCGTTGCACTATCAACTGCACAAACTACCCAATCACCTGAATGGGACAAATTAAAGTGAAAATTATCTATGTCCTTTATATAAGGCTTTCCATATTCATTTTTGCATAGGTGGATGCTGTTGTTTTTCTTTTTACATAAGGATACTATAATAAATCGTAAAAGTATATTTGAGGTCAGTCCTCTCAATGCATCTTCATACCTTCGAAACCTAAGTATCTTCTTCTGTTCTTCATCGGAAAGAAAAGAAAGCAATTCATCAAAAATATTTTTTTCAACTTGGGCATTTATTTTTACTGTATATATCTTCAAACTGCTACCCCTCACAAGTCAGAATATTTATTTGGTCATTTGCTATGTTATTAAAACAGCAGTAATATGCGGTAAACATTCTATAACAACATGTAATTATTGTCAACAACATATTTGCAAGTAAGGTGCATGTAATAAATGTGAAGAAAAATATACACCCTCCAAGACTTTACGTCTTAAATTAGTAACACAATCGGCTCCGGTTTAATATTATGAAATAGATTAAGAGGAAGTATTCACAAGGAGGATGCGGATTATGGAAGAAAGAGGGTTCTTAGGAGGTATAGTTGACAACGAGACAATACTTTGGTTCATCATTCTGTTCCTGTTACTTTTCTGGGGATGTTGCGATTCAACTAAATACAGAGATTAATTCAAAATATAATTTAAAGAAAGGAGTAATTTCAGATGGAAGAAAGAGGTTTTGGATTCGGCAATAATTGTATATGGATATTGATTATAATATTCATAATATTTTGCTGCTGTGGCGGATTTGGTTTTAGAGAATAAGTATAGCTTAAAACTAAATTTCTACTCTGAACAACGAAAAAATATAATTTAATAATCTGAAGAGAAAAAATATAATTTAATAATCTGAAGATTTGAACCAATTAATTTATGGTCTATAATTACATTTTACATAAAGATAGCCTTGGCAAATTATATTGTCATAGCTATCTTTATATTTTTTGAGTGTTCATTATAATTTTGATAAACGTATTTAATTATTTCTAAAATTAGGTTAATATAATTATTGAGCAAAATTACAAAATTAATTTTACTCAATACTAAAAAATAAAGGATGAAAATAATGAAATTTTTTAAGGGTTTGCTGATAACAAATATAATTATTCTGATATTAATTGTGCCCGGTTTTATCCTGCTTGATAAATATCTTGCCAGAGATAATAAACCTTCCAATCCTGATATAGTTACGCCTTCTGATAGCGAGAAGGGTAATATTGTAGATCTTAATAAGGACGATATACCCGATGCGGCAGATCCTATAGAGAAACCTGATGAAGAAAAAGTTATTATCCCTAATGAACTGCTTCCTGCTTCTCAAAACATAAAATGGGAAATTATAACGGATAATAATGCGACAGATATTCAAAATAACATCACTTTTCCGGAACCAGACGAGTACAACAGCATTGAAGGTGTAACAACCTTCAGAGGAAATAATTACAGGAACTCTTCAAGTTACGGTAATGTAGAAGTCAATGAAAATAAGCTTGAGAAGATTTGGAGCGTAAAAATAGGATATATTGACCTTTGGACAGGCGTTGGCTGGAATGGACAACCTGCTATAGTTAAATGGAATGATGAACTTCGCCGAAAAATGAATATATTTGAAGACAAAAAAAACAAATCCGGCTTAAAAGAAGTTATTTATGGCACCCTTGACGGTAAAATTTATTTTCTTGATTTAGATGACGGAAAGAACACCAGAAATCCTATTAACATAGGATTTCCTATCAAAGGAAGTGTTAGCGTTGACCCAAGAGGATTGCCACTTCTCTATTCAGGTCAGGGTATTGAAAAAAACGGAAGTGTAACCGGTAAAATTGGGTTTCGCATATTCAGCCTTATAGATCAAAAAATGCTCTACTTCATAAACGGAATTGACAAAAGTGCTTACAGAGCGTGGGGGGCATTTGATTCAACGCCTTTAATAGATAAAAACAATGATACACTATATGAATGTGGTGAAAACGGAATTCTCTACTCTGTAAAGTTAAACAGCAATTTTGATGTTAATGAGGGGCATATCTCTATTAATCCTGAGGTTACAAAGTACAGGTATAAATCGCCTTCAATTAAAAAGCTTGGTATTGAAAACTCCGTTGCAATATATAAAAACTTTGCCTATTTTGTAGACAACAGCGGGTATATGCAATGCGTTGACCTGAATTCTTTCACCCCGGTATGGGTGAGAAATGTATCTGATGATACCGACAGTACAATTGGGATTGAAGAATTGGGAAACTCAAAAGTATCTCTATATACTGCTTGCGAGGTTGACCACCAGGGAAATGGCGGTTACAGCTATGTAAGAAAAATAAATGCTCTTACCGGCCAATTGATTTGGGAGAACAAATACCAGTGTACTTTCAGTGAAACAAATGGTGGAGCTCTTGCATCGCCTGTTATAGGTAAAAACGATATAAGTGATCTTGTAATATACAATATCGCTAAGGCCTGGAATAAAAACGGCGGTAAACTGATTGCCTTTGACAAGGAAACAGGACAGGAAAAATGGGTAATCAATTTTAATAATTATTGCTGGAGTTCACCTGTTGACATTTATACAAAGAATGGAAAGTCATATATAATTCAATGCGACTCCGGAGGATATATGTACCTTATCGAAGGCCAAACAGGTCAAATCCTTGATAAGATACCGCTTGAAGGTAATGTTGAAGGTTCACCTGCCGTATATGACGATATGATTGTTGTAGGTACGCGCGGACAAAAAATCTGGGGTATCAAAGTTAAATAAAATAACCGATAACCTTCAAGCAAAAATAGCAACCGTTATAGCATTAATAATGCCTCACCGAACTTCAAACAAAAAGGTTCTACACAGTGTAGAGCCTTTTATATTGATGAAATAATTTATTTTGTATTTTCAAAAACAAGCTTGCACTTGTCTGCTCTGTATTTTGATACAACATACTCAACAACTTGTCCGCTCTTTGAATATATAATATTAGATATCTTTATAAGCGGCTGACCGGGCTGGACTTTCAAATACTGGGCTTCATTCTGATCAGTATAAATAACTTCCAACGAACTTTTTGTCTTTGTAGGTATCAAGGGATATTTTCCTCTTAATATATCAAAAGACTGCTTTTTATTTCTTACATCTTCTATAATATTCGGAAAAAGTCCTAAAGGAATGTATGATATATTATAGGAATATATTTCATTTTCCAAGTTTGTTACAAAAGCAATTTGTGCAAAATCAAAAGTCTGGTTGTTACTTATGGAAAATATGTCGGAAAGTTTTCTGTATTCTTTGTTTGTCACTGTTTCGAGCAATACAATATTTCTTTCTCCGGGAGCCTCATTGTCTAGAATTGAATCGGTAAAGCCCGTATAAGCTTTTACATCAATTGCCGACTTGGGTTTTGAAACAAAGGTACCCTTACCCTTTTCTTTATACAAATACCCGCTGTTGGTAAGCTCGCTGATTGCCTGTCTCACAGTTGGTCTGCTTATGTCATATTTTTCGCATAATTCCTGTTCTGATGGAATTTTACTATCCGGCTGATATTCTCCGTTATCAATCTTATCAATAATCAAGTTTTTCAACTGAGAATAAAGAGGAACATTGCTATACTTATTTATCACTGAAAAATCCCCCTACCTGTTTTTATGAAATACATTTATAAACGAGTTTATATAGGTGCCATCAGAGTTAAGGTATGACTAAAATATAAGTTCCTACTCTGGATAACGAAAAAACTTGATTTAATAATGTTTTCTAAATATGAGAATAGGAAGTTATTTTTTCGTTATTCCTTAGCATAATAATATGTCATTACGTCATCACTAATTTTACTACATCACCCAAAAGAATTCAATGTTTTTTTACCTTGCTTTAACTTAGACATAATTTAGTAACACGGTACTTCAATAAGCGCCAGATTAGGTATTACGAATCCTTCAAATTTTAAAGGGAGGGTAAATTTATCCCTCCCCATAATACAATTTATATTTTTCTCTTAAAAAATTCTATATTAATTAAACTTTCAACTCGACATTTATATTAATATCTCTATTGGCTTCTAAAATTGGCTTTACAACTTCCTTCACAAATTCTTCAACCTGTTGGGGAGATCTGCCTACGTAGTTTTTTGGTTCCAAAACCGAGTTTAATTCTTCGAGATTCAAGTTAAATGCACTGTCTGATGCAATCCTCTCAATCAGATCATTCTTTCCGCCTTCAATCTTTACCTTTTTAGCAGCCTCCATAGAATGCACTCTTATTCTTTCATGAAGTTCCTGTCTGTCCCCTCCCCTTTTAACTGCTTCCATCATAATATTTTCAGTTGCCATAAACGGGAGTTCTTCGAGGATATGCTTTTCTATTACCTTTGGATAAACAACAAGTCCGTCGGCAATATTTATATAAATATTCAAAATTGCATCTACTGCAAGAAATGCCTCTGGAACACTGATACGTTTATTTGCAGAATCGTCAAGACTTCTTTCAAACCACTGTGTTGAAGCTGTTATTGCAGGATTCAAAGTGTCAACAATAACATACCTGGCAAGAGAAGAAATTCTTTCAGATCTCATTGGATTTCTCTTGTAAGCCATTGCAGAAGAGCCTATCTGATTTTTTTCAAAAGGTTCTTCAACTTCCTTCATATTCTGGAGAAGTCTCATGTCATTGCTGAACTTATAAGCACTCTGTGCAATGCTTCCAAGCAGATTTAAAATTCTGCTGTCAAGCTTTCTGGTATAGGTTTGGCCTGAAACGGCAAAAACCTTATCATATCCCATCTTTTGCGCAATAAGTTTATCGAGTTTTTTAACCTTTTCATGGTCACCCTCAAATAGGCTAAGGAAACTTGCCTGTGTTCCGGTTGTACCTTTAGAACCCAGTAATTTCATATTGGACAATACAAAATCCATCTCCTCTAAATCCATAGCAAGATCCTGAATCCAGAGCGTAGCCCTTTTACCAACAGTCACAAGCTGAGCCGGCTGAAAGTGCGTAAATCCTAAAGTTGGAAGATCCTTATACTTTAGTGCAAATTCAGAAAGCTTGCTTATTACGGCCACAAGCTTTTTCTTGAGCAGCTTCAAACCTTCGTGCATAATGATTATGTCGGTATTGTCTCCAACGTAACATGAAGTTGCACCAAGGTGTATTATACCCCTTGCATTTGGACAAAGCTCTCCGTATGCATGGATATGTGCCATTACATCATGTCTGAATTCTTTCTCTTTTGCTTCTGCCAATTCATAATTTATATCATCTTTATGCCTCTTCAATTCGTCAATTTGTTCATCGGTAATGTTAAGTCCCAACTCCTTTTCAGCTTCTGCCAGAGCAATCCACAATCTCCTCCAGGTCTTAAATTTCATATCCGGCGAAAAAACATGCTGCATATCACTGCTGGCATATCTTGAATTTAAAGGACTTTCATAAGTATTTTTCAAACTCCTCAACCTCCATAAGCTTTTCTAATTATAACCTGTATATTTACCAAAGTTTATTATACCTTCTTTTCAGGGGTAAATCCACAAAAAAATTGCGAGAAAATTAATTCCCGCCACATCAAATTTATAAATATGAGAATGATTTAGGCTATTTAGCAAACATAACCTTTGTTCATTATATTATTTATTTAAGAATTTTTCAATTCTATTTAATCCTTCTTTTATATTTTCCATTGAAGTTGCATAGGAAAGCCTTACATGAATGTCTGTCCCAAAGCCTGAACCTGGTACTAATGCAACATTTGCCTTTTCAAGCAACACATTTGCAAAATCATCGGAACCATTTATTTTAACTCCATCAAATTCTTGCCCAATCAGCTTGGAGATATTCATCATTACGTAAAAAGCTCCGTTTGGTTTTATACAGGACAGACCGTTTATCGAATTTATCCTGTCAACCATGTAATCTCTCCTCTTTGTGAATTCATCGGCCATAACTTTCATAAAATCTTCAGGGCCTTCCAAACCTGCCTGAGCTGCCTTTTGTGCTATTGAGTTCGGATTTGAGGTCGCATGGCTCTGTACATTGCCCATTATATTGGCAATCTTTTCGTTAGAAGCTGTGTACCCTATTCTCCAGCCTGTCATTGAGTATGACTTGGAAACACCGTTTACAATTATTGTAAGATCCTTGATTTTATCATTGAATGATGCAATGCTTACATGTTTATATCCATCGTATACAAGCTTTTCGTAGATTTCATCGGAAACAATGTATATACCCTTGCTTACAGCCAGTTCAGCAACTGCCTTAAGCTCTTCTTCAGAATATATCATACCTGTAGGATTGCTAGGACTGTTTATTACAATGGCTCTGGTTTTAGCTGTTATTGCTTTTTCAAGCTTGCTGATACTGAATTTAAAACCCTCTTCTTCAGTACTGTTTAGTATAACAGGAACTCCGTCTGCCAGTTTTACCATTTCGGGGTAGCTTACCCAGTAAGGTGCAGGTATAATTACTTCATCACCAGGATTTAAGATAGCTTGAAAAGCATTAACCAGTGAATGCTTCGCACCGTTGCTGATAACAATATTTGACGGTTTGTAGTCAAGTCCGTTATCTCTTTTGAACTTATTGCATATAGCCTGCTTTAACTCAAGAGTACCGGCAGCTGGCGTATATTTTGTAAATCCGTCATTGATTGCTTTTATTGCAGCTGCTTTTATATGATCGGGAGTATCGAAATCAGGTTCACCTGCTCCAAAACCTATGATATCAATCCCTTCAGCTTTCATTTTTTTTGCTTTTGCATCTATGGCAAGTGTCGATGATGGACTTATAGAAAGACCTTTTTGTGACAGTTCCATTTTTAACCCTCCAGTTTATATGTTTATGTACTCCATTTTAATATATTATATGTTTTTTTGCAAGATTATGATTTAATTTATGCAAGATATATTTTGGGATTTCATTAATTTGGAACACCGGTTTCTTCAGTAATCCAGTGCTAAAGCATAGACAACCGGCTACTTGCAACAAAACTTTTATGTTGAAATCTTATAGAGTAAACGTAGTAAGACACTTTTTAGAGAAAAATAAAGGTTTGCATACTGAACAGTTGTTCAAAGTAATGCTGTAAATATAACTTCGGCTATAACTCCGCTTTAAGGGCCTATTTGACCCAAATAGTCCATGAGATAATCCGAAGTACTATTTCAGCTATTCCTTACTGCATTTATCAGATTTCCTCGACCTATTGTTTTTGGATAAGAACTTTTTTATATTTGCCTTAATGAAAAGTTTTATAAAATTTGCAAGTTATTAATCTTATTATTTCACTTTGATTTTTGCGTAAAATTTATAGTCAACAATCTTATTATAAGCAGACGAAAAAAAACACCCGAATACTCCATTCGAGTGTCTTATTTGAGAGGGTTACATATATTATATTAATAAAAATACTGTCTTTTATGTAAACTATTTTACTAAAATTTAATGTCCGGTAAATCCAACATCAAAACCTGCTACTTTAGCTGCAGTTTTTGTCGCAATAGGTAATCAGGTTAAATATTCCCTTATAAATCTTTAACTAGTCGGAGAAAATTCCCTCCAGCAAATTTTTCTATTATTTCTTCCGAATAGTTTAGTTTCCCCATTTCTTCCAAAACAGCACTTACACTTTCAACCCCATTGATACCATCAGGTGTCTTTTCGATTCCGTCAAAATCCGCACCAAGTCCGATGTGGTCAGGACCTGCCACAGAAATAATATGTTCAATGTGTTTTATAATATCTGCCATTGAGGCTTTTCCTGCATTGTTTAAAAAGTCAGGATAAAAATTAACTCCAATTACTCCACCGTTTTTCGCAACAGCTTTTATCTGATCATCGTACAAATTTCTTGGATGCGAACATATAACTCTTGCATTTGAATGTGATACTATTATTGGCTTAGTTGTTGTCTCAATTACGTCCCAGAAGCCTTTTTCCGATATATGTGATAAATCAACAAGCATTCCAAGATTGTTCATTTCCTTAATAAGATTTCTTCCAAAAGGTGTCAGGCCTCCACCAGACTCTTCGTCTTTTACTCCATCTGCTATTTCATTTCTATAATTCCATGTTAGGCAAATACTTCTTACACCAAGTCTGTAAAAATTCCTTAAAGCTCCGAGATCTCCCTGAAGTGCTTCTCCTCCTTCAATAGAGAGCATTGCAGCTATTTTTCCATCTGAAACAGCTTTTTCGATATCTATGTAATTACAACACAACGTTATATCAGCTTTATAAGTTTCCAACTCTTTGTAAAAGCGGTCAATAATCTGCATTGCACGCTTCATTGCGTAGGCTTGTGAATATATCGGATCAATAAATGCAGCAAAGGTTTGAACAAAACTACCTGACTTTTTTAACCTCACCAAATCAATATGGCAATTGTTTGTGTAAAGGTTTGAATTTAGTTCCATTATTTTGGTTATCGTATCACAATGTGCATCAAAAATTATCATGGTCTCTCCCCTGTCCTTAGATTATTCCAGAGATTAATTATAATCTATGCAGACAAATAATAAAATATGTTATAAAAATTATCGGTTATAATTGTAAAACAGTATTTACTAATTGAATAAATTAGTATATATTGTAAAATGACATATATTTAAACAATTTCTTCCGGAATATATTAGCATACCATAAGTAATTTCGGACAGAGGGAGTATACTTAACTTTACAACATACTGCTTTTACAATATTTTTCGCAATTGTTACAGTATTCCATTTCATTATCCTCCACTGCAGAATATGTGTTATAATAGAAAGAATTATTTTTTATTAAATAATTACTTTTTTGAAAGGAGCAATTTTTGTATGAAAAAATTTGTAGTAGGTGTAATTTTGGGAAGTCTTTTAACTGGAACGGTAGGAGCAGCAGCACAATATATTTTGAATCCAATAACCTATGATATAACAGTTAATGGTAAGAGCTTAAAAGACGAAACTTATCCAATGTTAAACTTGAATGGGACAACCTATTTAAGCCTTAGGAAAACATCAGAGGCAATAGGAGCCGAGCTTTTCTGGAATAAGGATACTAATACAGCTGAATTGACAACAACTCAGTCGGCAAATAATTCTTCAACTGCCAATGTCACTGCGTCCGGTAGTAAAACAATGAAATCTTTAAGTATGAATCTTCGTGATGAAGCTATAATGTATGTA
Source organism: uncultured Acetivibrio sp. (assembly GCA_964564015.1). GTDB lineage: Bacteria > Bacillota > Clostridia > Acetivibrionales > Acetivibrionaceae > Acetivibrio. Next base: position 39,963 of record CAZLZR010000029.1, on the reverse strand, counting down.
ATATATAACAATGAATACTACATTGAGATCTCAGCGTTTGCACAGTATTTGACCGCAGACGCCAACAACTGCTACATAAAAATACCTGGTAAAACAGATTTAACATTGCCTAAACAAGAAGGTAGCGATAAACTTAAGGCCAGCGATTCTGTAATTGAATATCTTAATTATACTTACATAAGAATTTCTGACTTGGGCTTTACAACTGCACTTATAGGCGATGCGTTGTGGCTGAAATAAGCATATTGATTTTTGGCTGAGATAAAATACAATATAATTACAAAAAGGGGTCTCGCTACCTACTAAAATTAGGTTTACGAGACTCCTTTTGATTTGTAAATTACAATAACGCCACTATTCTATTGGGAATTTTGATATCATTCCAAGAAGCCTTTGTTTCATATATCCAAAATCAATAGAATTTTGTGAACCATTTCCATCCACATCTGCCGCTGCCAAATTAACAGGCTGGGTAGGAAGTTTAAGTAAAGTCGCTTTAAAAAGGCCGAAATCTATAGAGTTAAATTTGCCATCAGAGTTCAAATCACCTAATACAACAGTTGATTTTGTAGGTGTAGGTGTTACCTGAGTTGGAGTTACTGTTGGTGTCGTTACTACTGGAGTAGAACCGTCTGGTTCAATGCCGCCTACAAGAACACCGTCATCATAAACACAAATATTTTCAGTTTTTTCAGGTATTCCTGTAAAATTGCTCTCTTCAACTTTAAGACCTATATGGCTCCAGTCATCTTCCGGATTCCAGTAATTTTGCCAAGCATATGTACCCAGCGCAAACTGGTATTTCTTGTTGGAATTAGCAATTACAAAACCCGGCCAGCTTATCTCAATGTAATAAATCTTGTCCTTATAATGGTGAGGACCTGATAACTCAGCAGCATAATCAGTTTCAGTTCCTGCCTGGTCATATAACTGCCTTAATTCGATTTTCTCAGGATCAAGAGATGTCATTCCTGTAGAATCAAAATAATATCTGACTGAGATATTTTTTGAAGTCTTTCTTACGTTCGATTTTACAAATAAAGTAATTTCAGTAGCTTTTGGGCCATCAGCCTGTGCAATGTCCACACAAAATGCCTCAACCCAGTATGCCGAGCCACCGGGATTATCGTCGGGATCATCTATATTTACAGGCGGTGGGAAATCTGGCGTAACCTGCATCGAGGAATCACCAAAATACCTGTAAAGACCTGCACATGCTCCAACAAAGGCCGCATTGTAGTCTATGGTTACCTCATTATAGATATAATCCGATGTAACGTCTATATGCTGGTCACTTGAACCGGGTCCACCAACCAAAGCGCCATAAAGCACATATTTATGCGGATCAGGATCTTCACATTTCGACAAACCGGAAGCGGCTCTATGGTGTGGATATTTCGCAGAAATATCGCTGTAACCCACGATATAGCAACGTGAAATTGGGTTATCACCCATTATGTAGTCCATCTGTGATTTTGCCCATTCGCCATATTTTGATGGTTTATCACCGTGGTGTTTGTCATAAACAAGTGCTAATAACTGAGTTGCCGTATTATACCTTGCAGAACCCCATTGATTGAGGAAGGAGTACCCACCCGGTGTTATTGTAACTGTTGTACCATCCATCCAATTGTCTACCGTTTTTGCAATCTGACTCCAGAAATCTATAGTTTCATAAGGGCTCTTGTTTGCGGCGGTTCTATACATATCTTCGAATTTTTGGCTGTCTTTATCGTATAAATCATCGATTTCTCCCAAAATACATGCAGTTCCTGCCCAAACATCATTCCAGCAGTGTGTCCAGCATGAAGGAGCATAGTAATCATAGTATTTGAATACTTCTTCAAGATAGTGTTGATCCTGAGTAGCCAAATAAAGCCATGCTGCTGCCCAACAGTAATCATCCTGCCACTTTGAGGAAGCATAATAACCTTTAGGGCCATCTGCATTAGTTTCTTTGTTATCACATCTCTCTGCAAATTCAAACAAAGCTTTTGCATATTTAAGATTTTCTTCAGCATATTCAGGATCTTCATCCTTGAAGTTCATATAATTTACTACAAGTGAAGCCGCTGCCGCTGACACACAGTCGGTTGAAGGCAATTCTTCAGTAGCAAACCAACCTTTCCTGAACATTTCATCAACTTCCGGCGCATTCCAATAAGCGTGGTCAATATCACCGTCACCAACCTGATAACAAAATGCTATTGCCTTACCTGATTTGTCCAAAAATGTACTTCTCATAAAGTAATCATTGAAATATCTTAATATTGTTTTAGCATGTTCATCTTGTCCTGTAGCTTCATATTGCTCCCTGAACTCGTAGAATCCCCACCCTACTGTTGAACCGGAATATGCCTCAGGCATACCGAATTTTACGTGGTCACCGGCATCATGGAAGCCTCCTGACACATCGACTTTGCCATTGCCATCAGGGTCAAGTACGCTTTTGTTTGCAGTGATAAAGCTGCTTGACATATTTGTATTTGTGGAATCAAGAGGAAGTTCGGCATCATAAACATGACAATCGCTTCTCCACGTATACTGGTTGTTTTCTTCAACACCGGTACCGCACATGTTCGCATCGTAGAAATATTGCGAATACTGCAATGCTTTTGCATAATTGAATTCCACATCAGCTGCATTCAGAGGTACGGTATTAACAGGAATAATTGTTGTTGCAAGGATAACAGCACCTACAACCAAAGACCTTGCCTTCTTTGAATGTTTTTTACTCTTTTTCATCCTATCCCTTCCTTTCAAAAAATTTTATAATAAATATGGCATGTTTAAATTATGTTATTAAACACCTCCAATAACATTGATTATAATAATTTATGAGTAAAACATAATACTTAAAAACACCTGATAGAATATAGTTTTCTATGGATTAGTATTAGAAAGATTGTTGCGTTGATTAGCGATATGTTACTAGATAGTTATTATCCTACAAAATAATGTTACTACATTTTTGACTAACATACAATTGATTAAATTTATCATTTGTTGCGATTATTTTATTTATTTTTTTTGAAAAGAAAATATTTTAGAAGATATGGATGAATCCGTTAGTAAGTCACTAAAACTTTGCGGATTCCAATCGTCCATTCTCAGCAAAACTATAGTATTTTCCGCCACATACAATTATGTGGTCAATAACTTTTATTGAAATTGATTCTAAAGCATTGCAAATTGTCCTTGTAGCTTCAATATCCGCTCTCGAAGGATTCATGCTTCCCCCCGGATGGTTATGGGCAAGAATAACACAATTGGCTTTATGCCTTAATGCAGCTTCCACCAACATTCTTGGGTATACCGGAGCTTCATTTATTGTACCTTCATGGACTAATTCAGCATAATTGACTCTATTCTGTGAATCAAGACATATGATATAAAATGCTTCATAAGTACGTCCTGCAAAAAGGGACACCGCATATTCTCCGGCCTTGGTAGAGCTGTTCAATTCAGGCTTATCTCCCCATTTATCGCTAAAATACCTTCTTGATAGTTGAGGTATAAGGCTAAGGAGAAACGCAGTATTTTCACCAATTCCGGGATTTTTTGAAAGATCCTTCGGGTCGGCTTCAAACACTCCGGATAACGATCCATATTTATTAAGGAGTTCGTGTGCAATTTCATTAGTGTCCTTTCTGGGTATTGAATAAAAAAGAAGCAGTTCTAAAACCTGGTGAGGTTCAAAACTGTCAAGACCATCCTTTAGAAATCTCGTCTTAAGTCTGTTTCTATGACCTTCATGCACTGTCTTATCCCTCCTTGCTAAATATCACTCCAGGTTTCAAAATAATAGGGTGTATATTGCTTAAGTGAAGAAAAATATGGAAGAAACATTGTGAAGCAAGTTGTAGAGCCTGTTAATACGACGAGGAAAGGGAGAGCATTGTTTGAGCGAAGCGAGTTTTGCTCGACCCCGAGGAGTATTTACAGGCTCTAGACTGCGAAACTTTAGTTTCTGGAATATTTTTCTTCACATCTATTACATGCACCCTAGAAATACAAAAACTCATAGTTAAAATGCATTTTTGATAAGGTTAATGTTTTGAACAGTCATTAACCCCTTTTCTTTCTTTACATACACCTCCACAACATCAAAGCGGATATTTGCATTGTGAAGGTTGTTTTTGCCGATAAATATACTGGCCAGCTTTCTTATGTTTTCCTGCTTTTTGTAATTGACAGCCTCTCTTGGTAAACCGTACTCAAGAGTGCTCCGCATCTTGACTTCGATGAAGCAGATATAATTGTTTTCCCGGGCAATTATGTCAATTTCTCCGAGCCTTTTATATCTGAAATTCATAGCAATTATGAAATAATGATTCTCTTTTAAGTATTCCTCGGCTATTTTTTCACCTGCTGTTCCAGCAGTTCTTTTGTTAGTAAGTTCTTTTTCCATTTTTTATCTCCGAATTTTTTATCCATGTTGCTTACAAATACTAGTATTTCTGCCACTATCTCATAGAGCTCCGCTGGAATTTCATCACCGATTTTAAAAGCATTCAGCGTATTTGCAAGTTCATCGTTTTTATATATGGGCACATCATTTTCTTTAGCTTTTTCAATGATTTTTTCCGCAATTTCACCGCTTCCAAGCCCAATTATTTCAGGTGCGCGGTTATTCCCCGGGGTATATTTTAAGGCAGCGGCCTGTTTAACCTTTTCTTTCTTTTCCGGCATTTACATCACCCAATTTATAATTTATATTTTAAAGTCTATTGTTTGTCTGTCCATATCAAGCTCTTTTTTTATTATCCTGTCGGCATTAATTGCATTGATTTCCTCTTCAATCAGCCTGTATTTAACATCTACGAGCTTATACCCTTTGCTTTTAAGACTATTGTACAATTGTACATAATTCTCTTTCAAAAATTCAATAATTGTCTTGTCTTCAACCCGTAAATTGAGACTTATATTCTTTTTATTTACACTTACCAGAGAGTCAATCTGACCTAAGTTCTGAGTATTTAAGGATACAAGTACCGAGGCATTCTGAGGATCGATCTTTTTCCTGTTTGAGCCTTTCCTGAGGACATACAGCTCTCCGGTAGAATTCTTGTCAAACATGTTCATGGGAATTTGTATATAAGTGCTGTGGTTGTTAATCTCATTGATGAACTTTAAACTGCTTTGAAGGTTATCGATTTTTTGAAGTATGGCTTCCTTATTTTCAGGATTTTTATGCTCAATTACGCTTTTTATTATTTCAAGGCTTTCATACATTTCCTTATATGCCTTTTTTATCTGAAGGTCTTTGCCTGAAGTATTCTCATCGATTTTTAAATGAATTCTTTCAAATACATCTTTTATAGCCTTTTCATATTTAGTTCTTTCTACAGGCTGTTCTTCAGAAAGAGTTTCATCTTTGGCAGGGATATCGAATGATTTTAGTTTTTCTCCTATTTTTTTGTTGGTATTCTTTAAGATGCTCTCGACAAATTCAACCTGATTAAATTTCGTTTTTTCAACACCCTTCAAATTTTCTTTTAAAAATATTATTGCTTTTTCTGCCTGAAATTTATCACTACTTATATGTTTGGGAACAGCACCATGATCTTCTTTTAAACTTGCAGTAATAAACTCTGTCAGTTTCTCCTTAATTGCATTTGTCGTAGGCCCCTTATCCAAGCCAGGATCAGCAAACGCTTTTTCTATAGTGCTCCTTACAAGCTCCTTCCTTGTACTGTCATTTATAACAAATTGCTCAGGATCATGTTCAGTATCAGTTCCTTGAATTATGGAGTGCTTCAAGGCATGTCTTATTGACGATATTACATCATTATCTGTTATCTCGTATAATGAATCCAATGTACTTTGAACCATGGAACTGATTTTCTGTTTTTCATCAACGATTTTATTCAATATTGATATATTTTTCTCTTCAGGAATAATATTATTTGCAACGAGATACGCTGCTTTTTGAGGTGTAAAATTCTTAAAACCGATAATTGCATCGGCAATCTTTCCAAATACTTCTTTATTTAAAGGAAGATCGGTTTGTTTAATTTCTTTTGCAATTTCCATATTTTTTTTGTCAGGTTTTATATCAAGCTCTATGAGCTGCTTTTTAATACTTAACTCCGAATCTTTTAAAGATTTCTGGTTATTGTCTTTTTCCTTAACTGTTTCTAAAACCAACTGATTATTGATGTTGCTTTTTACAACAAAATCCACAACATCACCTTGCACGATATCTAATGAAGTCAGGGAATTTGCATTAAGAGTAGTACCATCAAACAGCTTTAGTATAAGATCATTAGCTGAAATATTAAGTACTTTTGCCCTAATGATATCACCAACTGCAAGTTTACTCAGGATGTCAGGCATGCTGGACATATTTATATCCAAATTGCCAACAAATCCTTCTATTTTCATCCCTGTCCCCCTTTGGGCTCACTAAAATCCGAAATTTGTAAAGCTTATTCTATTTATCGGACAAATACTGAATTTATTTATATAATCAGTCCATAAAATTTTTTGTAAAGGTGGTTCTATGTATTGGGCAAATACCAAACTTCTTTATTGCATCTATGTGTTCTTTTGTTCCATAACCTTTGTGCTTTTTAAAACCGTAATCGGGATAAACAGAATCCAATTCATTTATCAGCCTGTCCCTGGTCACTTTTGCAATTATAGAAGCGGCTGCAATAGATATGCTTAGAGCGTCACCCTTAATTATAGATTTCTGCGGTATTTTTAAATTATCCAACTTTACGGCATCGGTAAGCAGGACATCCGGCTTTACACTGAGGCTTTCTACTGCAATCTCCATTGCCATTTTTGTGGCATTCAGAATATTGATTTCGTCAATAATCTTTTCGTCAACAATACCTATATCATAGGCAATTGCTTTTTCCGTAATAATGTCATATAACTCTTCTCTCTGTTTTTCGCTCAGCTTTTTTGAATCATTAAGCCCGCTAATGAAAACACCTTCCGGGAGTATTACCGCGGCTGCTACCACCGGTCCTGCAAGAGGACCACGGCCTGCTTCATCTGTACCTGCGATAAATTTGGCTCCCTTTGCATATGCAGCTTTTTCAAAGGAACACATATTTTCAAATCTTTTCTGCTCTTTTTCCAGCAGCAATTTCTTCTTTTCGTACTTTAAAACAAGCTTGTCAATTTTAGCGCCATACTCTTCCTTTAATTCATGCAACTTCTCTAAGGCCATTTCAACAGTCAATGGAGCTATCATTGCTTCAATTTGTTTTATAGTAAGCTTTTTAGCCGATTGTGTCATTTGCCATATCCTCCGGTTTTTCCAGTGTGATCTTGCCTATCTTACCTCCGCGAAGCTCATCTAAGACAATTGCAGAAATTCTGCCCATGTCGATCTGGCCTCCGGATATTATACACCCTCGGTTCTTTCCTGCAGCTTCAAGCAGTTCAAGGCCGGTCTTTCCTTCAATTGAACTCAGTTTATATCTCTCCATAAGGTTTTTAGGATAGAGTTTTATTAGTTTTTCAAAAAGCGTTGAGGCAAGTTCAACAGTATCAAGTATATCATCTTTAATTGCACCGGTTATTGCAAGGTTTAACCCCACTTCAACGTCTTCAAATTTGGGCCATAATATACCCGGAGTGTCTAAAAGCTGTATACGATCATTGACGTTAATCCATTGCTTACCTCTTGTGACACCTGGTTTATCTCCTGTTACAGCACTTGCCTTACCTGCAATCTTGTTGATCAAAGAAGATTTACCAACATTTGGTATACCAACAATCATTGTCTTAATGGGCCTTGAAATCCTCCCCTTAAGCTTGTCCCTTTCGATTTTATCTTTCATCAGGTTCTGCATTTGGTTCTTAAGCTGGTTAATATTCTTACCTTTAATGGAGTCAATAAAAATATTGGCATAACCCTGTGAGTTATACCATTTACTCCAACTGCTGCAAACTTTTTCATCTGCCAGATCAGATTTGTTTAAAACAATTATTTTGGGCTTATTTTTAAATATATCATCAAAGTCAGGATTTTTACTGCTTATTGGAATTCTGGCATCTAACAACTCAATTACTACATCTACCAACTTCATATTGTCATTAAGAATTTTTCTGGTCTTTGCCATATGACCAGGATACCACTGTATATTCATTTTTTCCTCCTAAAGTCAAGCATTATGTCGCTTTACGTTGAAATATCCGTGCGTCTGTATTACCTTCAGCCAAGTTTACAAAACATTGAAAATCAATCATAAATGCTGCCAAATTCTTTAATGGGTCTTATTCTGAAGGCTGCTTTCCCTTTTATTTTATCAACATCAACAAAACCAATCTGCCTGCTATCTTTACTGTTTTCTCTATTATCACCCATAACAAAAACTTTATTCTCAGGAACATGGCATGGAAGTTCAATATTCTGCTCCTTTGTAGTCCCTTTTACATAGGTTTCTTCCTGAGGGATATCGTTAACATATACTTTGCCATCAATTATGTCTATCTTATCACCAGCTACTGCTATAACTCTTTTAATATAATCAACTTCGTTTTTAGGTGGAAGCAATGATGCCAAAGCAGGTACATTATTTATTACGGGAAAATAGTCTAAATTTCCTTTAACTACTTCAAACACTACAATATCACCTTTTTTGGGTGAATCGAAAACATATCCGATTTTATTAACAAATAAAACCTGACGGTTGTACAAAGTATTTTCCATAGACTGTCCCTGCACTATAACCCATTCAAAAACATATGCTCTGAGCACAAGAGCAATAAATACCGAAACTATAATTACCAGAATCCACTTGAATATCTCTTTGAAATAATTGGGTTTTTCATTTTCATAGTTAACACCAAACTTTTTTTCAAGTTCATTATCCTTTATGATATCCTGGTTATCAGGTTTTTTATTAAACACCATAAGTTACAACCCTATTCTCTACATAGTATTATTAATAATTCCGATGCAATAGCCAAAGAGTATTACTACGAACTTATTATAACATTTTATCACTTAATATTAAAGAACCTATTTTAGCTAAGCATAAAATAAAAGCTTTTTAGTGAATATCTCAAAAAAATTTCAATCTTATTGGTATAATAAAAGGGACCTGAGGTCCCCTTTATTTGTATTAGTATTAACCTAATCTTGTCTTTACTTTTGCAGCTTTTCCTACTCTGTCTCTCAAGTAGTAAAGTTTTGCTCTTCTAACTTTACCTTTTCTCACTGTTTCAACGTGATCCACGTTTGGTGAGTGAACCGGGAAGATTCTTTCAACTCCAACTCCGTAAGAAACTCTTCTTACTGTAAAAGTCTCCTTAAGTCCTGCACCTTTCAATCTGATAACAGTTCCTTCGAAAACCTGAATTCTTTCCCTGTTGCCTTCTTTAATCTTAACATGTACTTTTACATAGTCACCGATTTCAAGTTTAGGCTTATTATCTGTTTTCAATTGTTCCTGCTCAATAGCCTTAATTATATCCATAATTGTCATCCTCCCTCCTGCCTAGACGTTCTTGTTTTCAACAGAGGACCGTCCGTATTTCCACAAGTTAGAATTATACCACAGATATCTGGTGTTGTAAATGATTTTTTTGTTTTTTCCTTACGTCTCACTTTATTTAGTCAGTTATCTGCTTTGATAAAATTATCATATCTTCTTTTTTAATCTCTCTATCACTATTAATCTTAAGTTCCTCCGATGTAAATTTACCTGCTGCATACCCTTCAAGAGTTTGTTTTTTATCATACCCACAGAATTTATTACATCATAAACAACTCCAATTTATCTGATAGGAGGCTAAGCATTATTTGATTAGCCGACCTCCCACACCGCACATACGTACCGTTCGGTATACGGCAGTTCTTCAATTTTCACAGATTTTCAGATAATAGTCAGGCTAAGCATTACAACCTCAAAATGACTGTTTACGTGCTTTATTTAATAAATCCAAAACCCTATAGTTCTTGTACCCTCCAGATAAGTTATAGACTCGCTTGAATCCATTGTTAATTAATATGTTTTGTGCTGCATTACCTGTAACACCTTTATTACAGTAGGTTACAATCATATTATCCTTATCTATTGTATTTTTATTGTCTCTTAAACTTTCATGGGATAAATTGATTGCTCCTTCAACATGAGATTGCTGATATTGCTTAGCTACTCTGGCATCAATAATAGTAATGCTTTCATTATCTTGTATTCTTTCATCCAGTTCCTGCGCCGTGATAAGCTTTCTTCCTCTTTCCAGTTCATTTGTCAATATCATTCCAGTATACATCACGGGATCCTTAGTAGTTGAGAACGGTGGTGCATAAGCAAGGTCTAAATGAAACAGATCCTGAACTTTGGCACCGAATGTGATGGCAGTGACGAAAACATCAATCCGCTTGTCTACACCGGATTTTCCGATAATTTGCACACCCAGCAACCTACCGTTATCTTTATTTGCAACTGCTTTTATCAGCATTTCTTCTCCATGAAAGTATTCAGGTTTATCAGGCTTAATATTGTGGCAAACTGATACCACATAACCTTCCTGTATGGCATCTCGTTCTGAAAGCCCAGTCTGTGCAACTGTATTATCAAATACTTTAAAAATACCAGTACCCAAAACCCCTCTAAATTCAAGGTTTCCACCTGTCACCTGATCTCCAGCAATCCTTCCCATCTTATTGGCTGTAGATCCTAATGGTCGATAACATGGGTTCCCGGTAACTATGGAAAAGCTTTCAGCACAATCCCCACATGCATAAATATCTTTAATACTTGTCTCCATTCTGTTGTTAACCTTAATTGCACCTGTTGCTCCAAGCTCAATACCTGCTCTTTTTGCAAGATCTACATTCGGTCGAATCCCTGCTGCCACAATAACCATATCAGTATCTAGTATAGTTCCGCTATTGAGTACTGCTTTATTTGCATACTCATCTCCTACCAACTCCTTGACGCTATTATTGATATATACGTTTACACCATTCTTGATTAAGACATCCTTCAAGTATATTGATACGTCATTATCCAAGGGCTTCATCAGATGATCTTCCATCTCAATAACAGAAACCTCTATTCCGAGAGCTTTTAAATTTTCTACCATCTCAAGCCCAATAAACCCGGAACCAATTACAATTGCTCTTTGAGGATTTTCCTTATTTATAAAGGTTTTTATCAAATCAGCACTTTTTACATTCCTGAGCATAAAAACATTCTTCTTATCTATTCCTTGTATCGGTGGAACTATTGGCTTGGCACCTGTTGAAATTATTAATTTGTCATATGATTCAGTAAAGATTTCAGAAGTAGACAGATTCTTAACTTCAATATTCTTGTTATATGGTTCTATTTTCAATACCTGGTGACTCGTCAGAATATCAACATTATATTTGCTTTTGAAAAATGCTGAGTTTCTTGGAACCAGTTGCTGCAGATTTTCAATCTTGCCACCGATAAAATAAGGAAGCCCACAGGCTGAGTAAGAAATATCACTATCCATCTCATATATTTTTATTTCTGCATCCTCATTGTTTCTTCTTGCTTTAGTGGCTGCAGATGTACCTGCTGCTACTGCACCAATTATAAGTATCTTCATACTTTACCCCCTCCAGCCAGTCTATCTCATATTCATTGGGAAGCCTTTTATCAATAACCTCCATAATGATCCTTCATAAAATAATTACTTGTTAGCAGATGCCTGCTGCGGAAACCAATGCCTGGTCTTATTAACAAACTTGACAAGTGTAAGCATAACGGGAACCTCTGTAAGCACTCCAACAGTGGTAACAAGTACCACCGGTGAATCTGCACCGAAAAGTGTAATTGCAACAGCCACAGATAACTCAAAAAAATCCGATGCTCCAATAAGTGCTGCAGGGGCGGCTATATTATGAGGCTGTTTACACTTTTTACATGCCCAATAAGCAAAAGCAGAGGTTAATACATTTTGGAGAACAAGTGGCACAGCAATCATCAAAACGTTTAACGGACTATTAAGTATTGCATTTCCCTGGAATGAAAAGATGATAACAAGTGTTAACAGCAGACCCACTGTAGTTATACTGTCGAACTTAGATACAAATTTTTGTGTGAAATATTCCTCACCCTTTTTCTTTATCATTAATGTACGTGTAAGTATACCGGCAACCAACGGGATCACAACAAACATTACGATCGACAGGAACAGTGTATCCCACGGCACCTGTATATTTGTAACACCCAGCAGGAATGATACAATCGGCACAAAAAGAACAAGGATAATCAGGTCATTGACCGAAACCTGAACAAGGGTATGGGCTGGATCGCCCTTTGTCAGGTTACTCCAAACAAAAACCATAGCAGTACAAGGAGCTGCTCCTAAAAGTACAGCACCTGCGACATAATCCCTCGCTAATTCAACTTGAATGAATGCTTTAAAAACCACATAAAAGAAAAACGCTGCAAGGCCAAACATAAGGAATGGCTTGATCAACCAACTTGTTCCACTTGATATAATCAGACCCAAAGGATTCTTGCGTACATTTTTGATAGATTGAAAATCCACCTTCATCATCATAGGATAAATCATAATCCATATTAGTATTGCAATAGGAAGAGATATTTCTGCATATTCAAACTGTTCTAGAAACGCAGGGATGCCTGGCAAAAACTTACCGATAAGAATTCCTGCTGCCATGCAGAGAAGCACCCATATTGTCAGATACTTTTCGAAAAAACCAATGCCTGATGCTGTTTTTGCCTTTTCCATATCGCCACAACCTTTCAAATCAACTCATTAAGTATTTTTAATTCAAAACGTTAAAACACAAGAGCTTTCTTAGATTTTCACTTTTACTTCTTCCGGCACACTAAAAATGATAATCAGTTTTTTTACATTATCCATTTCAATCCTTAATATTATGAATTTGCTATGCTTTGAATTGATGCATCCTGGAGCCAGGGTATGGCAACAAAATTATCCGCACTTATTTCTTTCACTTTATTAAGCCATTGCTTTTCTGCTTCGGCGCGTGCAATAAGCATTGGATTGCTGGTATCTGTCATGGATAGGCACTGATTAACGACCCACCATTTGTTATTGATTCCTGCTCTTCTTAGGTCATCACGAAGTCTGAGTGCTTCATAGACTGGAGTAGCTTCAGGCAATGTAACAATAACAACTTCTGTTTGTTTGTTATCCCTAAGTCTAGGCAAAAGTCTTTGAACAGAAATTGGAATTTCACCCTTTGTCCTTTGAACTTCCTTATGATAGCTTTGTGTAGAGTCGAGCAGCAAAAGAGTATGCCCGGTCGGAGCCGTGTCTATGACTACAACCTCATTTTCTGCCTTATCAACTATTTCTGCAAAGGCTCTAAATACTGCTATTTCTTGTGTACAAGGGGAACGTAAATCCTCCTCAATATACGCAATATCATCTTCACTCATAGTCTCACGAGCTTTGCTCAACACTTCATTCCGGTAGTTTAGCAGTTCTTGCTTTTCATCAACTTTACTAAGTGTTATATTCTCAGCACCTTCAATGACATACTTGAGATGGTTGGCTGGATCGGTGGAAGTCAAGTGTACTTTAACACCTTTCTTAGCAAGATTTAGTGCGATAGTTGCAGCAATAGTTGTCTTTCCTACTCCACCCTTGCCCATTGTAAAAATAACTTTTTTACCTGTTGCATAAATATCATCAATTAATACATCAACCTGCTTAAAACCAAGCGTTTTAGGTGCTACATCAGCACTTTTATAATTATCGTTATTGAAGAACGCTCTGATATTATCAAGTCCTAAGATATTGTAAGAACGAAGTGGAATGGTAAAAGTTTTAAACTTCTTCAAACCATGAGGCATGTTTTTCATAGCGTTTTGCTGCTTATCTAACATTTTCTGAGACAGCTTATCAGATACGTCATTCAGCACACCATTAATTATTAATAGCTGGTTGTTAATGCCCAAATCACTAAGCTCCAAACTTGAGCGTTCTGCTTCAAGTAACGGGGTTTCTTCAGGTCTTGAAACCAGAACTAAAGTTGTTTTATTAGCGTCGGAGAGGTTTAAAACGGCATCCTTATATATGCCTTTTTTTGCTTCAAGTCCTGAAAGCTGACCTAAACAAGACACACCATGTGTACTTTCACTTATAAAATTGCTCCAGGCAGATGGCAATTGCAACATGCGGAGTGTATGTCCGGTTGGTGCAGTATCAAAAATAATATAGTCATATTTATTTTCTGTTGTTTTGTCGGTTATAAAACTTGAGAATTGGTCAAATGCTGCAATTTCAACAGTACAAGAACCGGAAAGCTGCTCCTCCATGTTGGTAATGACACTGTCAGGCAGCAATCCTCTATAGGGAGCAATAACTGATTCTCTGTATTCCCGAGCGGCTTCTTCCGGGTTGAGGTTTGCAACTACAAGACCAGGTACGCCATCTATTGGAACACCCTTTCCATCAAGCACTGTATCAAAAACATCCTGTAAATTTGATGCGGGGTCGGTGCTTATTAACAGAACCTTTTTACCGTCATCAGCCAGATTGACTGCAACAGCGCAAGCGGTGGAGGTCTTACCCACACCGCCCTTGCCGGTAAAAAATAAGTATTTCGTCAAATTGATTTTTGTCAAATCAAAAGTTTCATAGTTAGTTGCCATCCTAGCAACACCCCATTGGTCCACAACAGCAACCGCCACTCTTCTTAGATGGCGTTGTATTTATTTTAACTCCCAACCAATTTTCAAGTTCTTCGTTTGTAGGATATTTCTTTGTTTTGGCAACTTCACCATTTACAAGTGTAACAGGCAGAATATCTGCTCCTTCTTCTTTTAGGATATCACTTATAACCTTATTTGAAATAAAGTCCTGAGGTTCGCTGGATAATCCATGTCTTTTGATAATAATTCCCTTTTCTTTAAGTGTATTAATAACAGTTGCTATTCTCATAAGCTCAGGGTCGATAGATGGTCCACAAACTCCTGTGGAACAGCACATTGCGGGATCAAAAATTTCAATTGTCTTCATGATAAAACTCCTCCTTAATTTAACGTTATGATTCCTGTTTACAATCCTTTTTTTCAATGCTGTTGCAAATACAATCTTCCTTTTCATTTGTTATCTCAGTTAAAAACGAAAGGACTGAATTTGTTTTTTCCTTGTTAAGCGTATACCTCATCCATGCTCCATCACGAACACCATTTACAATTCCGCTATCTACAAGTGTTTTCATGTGATAACTTAAAGTTGACTGTGAAATATTGAATTTTTCCAATATTTTGCACGCACACATCTCCCCACATGACAGCATATCAACAATCTTTAACCGTGTCTCATCTGATAATGCCTTAAATGCGGTAACATATTCTGCATGAGAGTACTTCATAAATTACCCCCTTTAATATTTATACGCTTCGATGTTATCGATGGTTATCGATATCTTAAAATAAGATTATCAATCATATTGAAGGTTGTCAATAAACAACCAAGAAAAACTCCCAAATCTTTATCTTTTTAAGGACTTAAAGTTCCAGTAAATCAAGAACTTTTCCTTCAACATGCCTATTATTACCTTTATAAGGAAAGTCATGAATATGTAGAGCTGGGTTAAAGTTAAGTTCAATAATACTGTAGTTACTCTTGTGTGGATTTACCTTGATATCCTGAATTATTATGTCCGCACCGCAGATTTTTGCACCAACCGACTTGGCTGCTTTTATTGCGATGCTCTTATATTCATCATGAATTTCATCTGTGAAATCAATACTATCCCCACCAGTACTGATATTTGAATTTTCACGAAGATAAACAATTTCATTCTTATTAGGTATTGTACTAAAATTCTTTCCGAAAAAAGCCAGATACTCTTTTTCAACCTGACCCAAAGTGATTTTTTCTAGAGGTGTGACATATCCCTTACCCCTTAGAGGATCTTTGTTCTTTTCCGCTACCAATTCCTCTATTGTATTAATGCCATTTCCTATTATATTGGCAGGGACTCTGTGTAAAACAGCTGCCACTTCATCACCTATTACAAGAAACCTATATTCCTTTCCTTGAACAAATTCTTCAATCATTATTGAGCTGTCATAATTGAATGCCTGCTCTATTGCATTTTTAAAATCTTCTTCTGAATAGGGATGCTTTAATATTACTACTCCTTTACCAAAGTTGGTTGACTTTGGCTTGACTACAACATCACTGCCTGAAAACTTATAAAAATTCTTTACACCCTCTTCTATTTCCAGAATTGTAATACCATCAGGCACACTTAATTTATTTTCTCTTAATACAATTTTGGTTACGTCCTTATTTTCCATGATAAGCGGAGCTATATATGTATCTTTCGATGTTCTGGTAGCCTGCTTCACATACTCGGTTTTATCACCTTTCCTTAAACGTATAAAATTATCATTCCAATCCAACACCTCAACTTCTATGCCTCTTTTCAGTGCTTCCTCGATAACAAGCTGTGTTGATAGTTCTAATCTTTCATAACCTTTCAACATTATAATAGCCCTCCTCTAATATTTAATAATAATTAATAGACCATTGACTGCACTTTTGGATTTGAATGTTCTATAGCTTTTCTGATGCCAAATTCAAAATACTTTTCTCCTCTTTTCCCCATTTCATCAAGTATCTTTGATGACGGAAGCAATGATACATCTTTTATTTTTCCAAGCTCAAAAGCAATGCATTCCTGATACTTAGTCCCGCTATTCCCCTTATCCATAACCGCTGCAATAAAAGCAAGCTTTTCAAGTATCTCTTCCCCCCATTTTTTCAATGTAATATTACCACCGCAGTATTTATACAGCATAAGATTTTGTTTCCTACCGTTAAGAGCTACCAGATGATGATTTTTGTTAATTTTTATCAATTCTTTTTCGTCTATAGGATCACTTTCTTCAAATAGGCACAACAACATAAAAGCCTGAAGAAAAAGCATTTGATTCAGACTCATTCCTGTTTTTTCAAAAGGATCCAAATCAAAAATTCTTACTTCTGCATATTTTACTCCTCGTTTTTCAAGAGCATCCAATTGTCTCTCCCCCTTTGTTGTAATCTGCTTTAGCCTAATTGAAGAATAAAATTCGCTTTCTTTTTGCAGAATGTTACCATTTAATTGGATTTGCTTTCCATTCTTATACAATCCCAATTTTTCAAACATGGCACATTTTGTAGACAATAATTTTTTTAACCCTTGGATGTAATCATTCAGACTGTTAAAGGATACACTATACTTTCCCTGCACAGAATTTGAGTATCCAAACCGGCT
Source organism: uncultured Acetivibrio sp. (assembly GCA_964564015.1). GTDB lineage: Bacteria > Bacillota > Clostridia > Acetivibrionales > Acetivibrionaceae > Acetivibrio. Next base: position 22,745 of record CAZLZR010000029.1, on the reverse strand, counting down.
TACCCTTAATGATGTTGCATATTTCTCATAACTATTGATTGGATTACAGCACTCAGGACAGCACTTCACAATAAATTTCAATTCTTGATGTATTGTAGGAAGAAATGTAGAATCAATAGAAGGAGATGCACCAAAAAGATAAATCAACAACCACCGATATCTAAGAAAGTTTCTTGCGGTAGCAAAATATGCTTTATCAATAAATTCCCGCTTACTTATTTTATTGCCAAATCGTTTGTACAATATATCAAGTAATTCACTGCCAAAAGAAAAATTAAAATGAATTCCTGAAATCATTTGCATCTTCTTACCATAACGAGTAGCCAATCCTAATCTGTATATTTCATTTTCTCTTCCAGTTATTGAGTTTTCAAACTTTGCAATAGGAATTTCCTCTTCAGCAGGTAATATTGGAGGCATACTAAGAGGCCATAAAAGCTCCTCCCCAAGTTCCTTTTCAACCTTTAACTGCAGATTTAGCAAATACTCATAGGTTTCTTCTACTGAAGTAAAAGGTGGTGTGATAAGTTCAAGCTGACTTTCAGAAAAATCAGTTGTTATTTCAGTGTTTTCAAGCTTGTTGCCAAAAGATGCAGGATGCTCCGTCAATGCCAGTTTACCTTGAGGTGTAACTCTTAGGGATTCTCTTTCTATACCCCATTTTCCATCAATAAGAATGCTACTTTTAACACTTGAAAATACATTTGATACTTGTTCAAAATTCCAAAGCATAGAAACCTCCTTAAATTTTATTGAGTTATGTACTATTGTTTTATAACCATCGAACATTATGAGTAAAAAAATAGTTTGATATATAGATGTTTTAATATTCTAAAACTATCGAACTTTATTACAAAATAATTTCATTTCAGGAAATTCTGAATAGCCTCTACCGCTTCAAGATTTATTTTACACATAAAGCTTTGACCATTTCGGGTATAAGTAATAAGACCTGCATTTTGTAGTTCCTTAAAATGATGTGAAATCGTGGAACGTGATAATTTCATACAACAGCAGGCTTTTGTAAAGCTTTTCTCAATCCCTTCAGTGCAGGTATATTCACCATCTTTTCCATTGCTGGCTTCATACCACTCAAAAAGGGTTTTGAATAAATATAATCTTTGTTCGCATGATAATGCTTTAAATATTTTTACCAAATCTAATGTTTTCATAGTTCTATAATAATCGAACATTTAAAATCTGTCAATATAGAATTTGGCATTTATATAATAGTTTCTTCAGACAATGCTTTTAGCAGCTCAGGAGAAAATTTACCTGATGAATACCTTTCAAGAGTTTGTTTCATATCATACCCACAGAGTTTTTTATATCATAAACAGGAAGTAGGGACATGGTACCTGTCCCTACGGATCGTCCGTTATAATTGCTCATAACCCAAGTTCTTTGGTTAATTTCAGAAGTGTTTGGTTAGACAATCCCGTTGTCTTTTCGATCATTTGTATTGGCAAATTTTCGAGCAATAAATTCTTTGCAATCTCCACAGCTTTTTCTTCCTTGGCTGAATCCAAAATATCTAATTCCTGCCCTAAATAAGCCAAATACCCATCATAAGCCCGTCTTTCATCCTCCGTCATCATCAGATAATCCAGCTTCTTAGCTGCCAGCAGTATCCCCGGCGATTTAAAATCATCCCTGATTTCACCATGCTTGAAGAAATAGACCCACTCATCAATATCCTCATTGATTACATCTTGAAATTTCTCTGCATAAATCATGTAGTATTCAGGGAACACATCCTTGCTGGTCACAACCGATACCTTATCACTTTTCGATACTGCTTCATGCAGTACAAGCGGCTTCTTTGTGTGCAAGCCTACAAGCTCGGTAGTTCCATAATATATAAAATCAGTATTTTCCTTTTCATCCACCCGCATTGTATGGTACAGGATGCTGACAGAAATGACCTTAACCACTTCTCTGTATCTGCTGCCAAGCTGCAGACCCTCCACCACTGCCTTCGATGTTCCCCACAAGAGCCTTTGCAAATAATCAGCTTCCCGCTGATTCTGTATTTCAATTATAATCTGCCTTCCCTGAGAGTCTTTGCACTTTAAATCCACACGGTTGAATTTTCTATTCTCTGCCTCCATGTTGCTTTCACTCTCAAGGATATCCAGCACCTTGATTTCTTCCTTCAAAAGGTTTGACAGGAAGGCTTCAAGCACGTCAAAATTAGCTTTATTGCGTAATATATATTTCATTGCCCAATCAAAACGAACCAGCTTTTTGTTTGGCATTTAAAATCACTCCTTCAATTTCATCAGTTTTATTTTAGCATAGAATTGCTCAAGTATGCTATCATTTATGTGAAACATGTATTTATCTTTTTCCATCTCTATAAAAGCCACCTAAATCAAATAATCCAGGAAAATCTCCATATTGTGTTTTTTTCGAGGAACCATTTGTACATTGGAGTGCCTTTAATAGCAGACATTGCTTTATCATCCCATCCAGGTTGTTCAGTTTTACCCGTCCCCTGATTTGAAACACTTTTCCCATAATCATGTGTATTACCCGAGGTACTGCTTGATGATTTAGGTTTGGATATCAGCTTATCATAATCAGTATAAAACTCATCCCAGATTTCCGCTTTTCTTTTAACCAAATACTCTGGGTTTGTTGGACCTTCCAGATTCTTTAGATTAACTTCCCGCTTTATATACAGCCATATTGTGTCTCCTACTTTTCCTTCATTACTCCCCTTATTTCCACCAGGTAAATAAATATTTTTAAATTCATTTACTGCGCTTACAGTACTTGGATCATAACAAGTTCTTAGTATGTAGGTTTCCAAACATAGAATCCACTTTTATTTATATACCCTAATTGACCTTGATACCAAACTTTTGCCAAACCGTTTTTGAAATCTTCCACAGAATCAAACATTGGCATTACAGTCAATTCTCCTTTAACATTAACAAAACTCCAATTATCAATTCCATCTCTATTATAATTGACAGCAGCAAGCCCCTCTTTAAAAGCCCTGCCTTCAGAAAAACTATTTTGTATTACTAAATAACCCAATGTATTAATATAACCATATTTTTCTCCAATACGAACCTTTGCAAGTCCCTCACTGAATTGATCAGCTCCATCAAATTTCGCATCAATTGTAACTTCGCCGTTTTTATCAATATATCCATACTTGTCATTAATTCTAAACGAAGCCAAATTATTCTTAAAACTTCCAGCCCCAAATATTTTGGCGGTATTACAATCTTACCATACGTATCAATATATCCACATTTATCATTAATTTTAACTGATTCCAGCCCTAGTGAAAAGTATAGTGGGTCAATAAATTGATGCTCAATTACTTTTTTCCCATTTTCATCAATACACCCCCATTTGCCGAATTTTAATACACTCGCTCGATTCTCTTTAAATATAGTTGCATCATCATATTCAATCTTTGTTACAAGATTACCTCTTTCATCAATAAATCCCCATTTACCTTTCAACTTTACCATAGCTCTTTTATCAAAAAAGATATCTGCTTCTTCATATTTAGGCTCAACTATGAAATTCCCCCGTTTATTGATATAGCCCCATTTTCCTGCCATTTTTACTGGTGCCAACCCGTCTTTAAATTTCTTCCCTTCCTCATATTTGGGCTTAATTACCACTTCTCCACTTGTGTCAATATATCCAATTTTGCCATTATGTACAATTAGTGCAAGACCATCTGAAAAATCCTCAGCGTACTTATATATTGGCTTTATAATTATATTACCTGACTTATCGATAAAACCATATTTCTTATTTTTTATAATTAAGTATGCATCACCTGAATATTTACTGTCAGGCTGAGGACTTGTTATATTTTTTGAAAAGAAATTCTGTTGTACAAAATATCCCGTAACCAGTATTAATATAAGGAATATACAAATAGTTAAAATACCAGCTTTCTTTTTCATATTATCAACTCCAATTTAAATATTTAAATACCCAGATAAACACACTATAAAGTGTGTTTATCTGAATTTTTACTAAGAAACCAAATGGATGCTCTCTATGGTATGCATCTATTCCTATTTGGATTGTTTCTGCATCACCGGGATTCTCTCCCCAGCCGCCATTTAGTATAGGTCTCCTGGTGTTTTAAACTCAGAAAATGGATTAAAAGGAGGTAAATTTTTTGAATCAGAAAGATACTGAGCACCACCTGCCCCTATATTCAAAAAAGCATTAGTTTTCAGAAAAAAGTGACTTTATCAGCAGTCTTGTACATGTTACCTGTCCCTTCATCCCGTCCCAGCGGCAAGTGTTTTTTCATACTCCTAATTGAATTCTGCTTATAAGCAAAAATGCTAATATGTATATAATCAAATATATTATATTAAGAATATAGTTAATTGCCGGCATTTTTGGAGTTGATGCTTTAGTTAAAACTATGCTTATTAGCGCAGGTATGAATGAATATTTTAAGTACTCTACAAGTAGTTTGTATATAGTTTGCAATTCCAATTAATAATGGAATATTTAAATTTGTAATCTTTTTCATATAAGTTCATCCTTATATTCCCAATACTATTTCTTGTATAGCTAAATATGTTATTATATATAAAACAATATACATAATATTTGCTAAATTAAGCATAGTTATTTTTTTATTTGCCATTAGTGTTAATATGAAACTTATAACTGCAACTACAAATGAGTACTTAACATACCCTTCTAACAAGCCTAATAATACTGATGGTATTTTCTTGTAGTTAATAAAAAGTGTACATGTAAAAATAATTACTACAAGTATTATGTTTATTAATCCAATTAAAATGGGTAAGTTATTTACACTAGATCTTTTCAACACAATACCTCCATGTAAAAAATCATCTATATATTTTGTACATTAATTTCCGTTATTTAGCTTCCGTTTAACAATATAGTACTGCCATCTCGATACAGGTTATCCAGGTATTTCCTGTAGTTATTAAAATAACAATACATTTTTGAAGTCCAAATTACTGATTGTCTTGTATAAGCAGTTTTCCTTTTGAAGGAATCAAATTTATAACAACTATTTCCGGGTTATTAAATAGTCTCAATGGAAACGAACTGTTTCCGAGACCTCTGCTTACAATTAAATTGACACCATTTTCTGTGTGTATACCTTTATAATACTTTGGGAAAAAACCCTGCCCGGGTGCATATAATCCCCCTATAAAGGGCAAATTAAACTGGCCTCCGTGGGCATGCCCCGATAGCATCAAGTCTATACTATACTTATTGTAGTACCTTGAAAAGTTTTCAGGATAATGAGAAAGCAAAACTTTATAATTACTGCTCTTTTCAAATTCAATCAGATTTTTGTTAATATTCTCAATACTGCTAACTGCTTCATCTATTCCAATAATATCAAGCATCTCGCCATTAGCTAAAATGCTTCTGGTATCACTTTTTAAAACTTCTATATTCTCCTTCTCCAGCATTTCAAATAATAAATCAGACTTTCCGGATCTATATTCATGATTTCCGGGAATATAATATATCTGTGCCAACTTATTCATTTTACTTAGTGTATTAACGCTCCCAGTAATATCTTTAGACCTACTGTCGATCAAATCTCCTGTAAATACTATAATGTCAGGTTCTTGCTGCTTTATTTTCTCTATTAAGGCTTTGTTGTCTTCTCCAAATTGTTTATCATGTAAATCGGATAAATGTACTATCCTGACAGGGTTCAGAATATTCGATGTCTTTATATCAAAAGTTGAGATTTCTATCAAATTATTCTGTATAATGCAATTAACAAGAAAACAGATAAACAAAGCACTTATGATAACTTTTACTTTTCTTTTTTTTCTCATTCGACCGTTCCCAACTCTTCAGAAATCTATTTTTCAATTTGCTTAAGATTTTTAATTTATTTCCAATATTATTGTACATGAAACTCTATCCAAAAGCAATTCTTATTGAAATTCCAAGGTCAACTCTGCATATTGGAACACAAACGTCAGATTTTTTCTATAAAACTAGTTTGTCCAACTGTATCAGGTAACCTTACAAACAAATCAAAAAGCTTTATACTTATAATGGAAATGTGGTATAATTCAATATAAATGGACTTTAGCAGTATTCTCCATACTTTACGAGAAAGGATTGTGTTTCTATGAATGAAAAGGTAAGGGATATTGCCGCTAGAATTAAAGGGTTAAGGTTGCTTTCAGGGATATCGGAGAAGGAAGTATCGCAAAAATTGGGACTATCATGTGAGGATTATCAAAAATATGAAAACGGTGAAGATGATATCCCCGTCAGCATATTATATGAAATTGCGGACTTCTACAAGGTAGATCTTACTGAGGTTCTCACCGGAGTCTCTCCAAAGCTTCACGATGTATGTTATATCAAAAAAGGGGAAGGACTTAAAGTTGAAAGGTACGACCAGTATGATTTTCAGAGTTTGGCATATAAGTATGCCAATAGAAAAATCGAACCGCTGCTTGTTACCTTAGAAGCCGATAAGAATCCTGAGTTAGTTTCCCATAAAGGACAAGAGTTTAATTACTGCCTTGAAGGAAAGATGAAAGTGATTATTGGAACTGAAGAGTACATTTTAATGCCGGGAGATACCCTCTACTTCAATTCTATGATACCTCACAAAATGCTTTCAACGGAAAACAAACCGGCAAAATTTATTACAGTTATACTTTTGTAAAGGGTGTGAAAAAATGGATCTGTCTTATAAGTATATTACTAAATCAGATTTTGAGTCCTATGAGGACTTCTGTGATAATTATAAAATCATTGTACCGGAGAATTTCAATTTTGCTTACGATATAGTAGACGAATATGCATGTCAAGAGCCCTCCCGTCTGGCACTTGTATGGTGTGACGATAATGGTAATGAACGAAAGTTTACATTTTCTGAAATGAAAAAATGGTCCGATAAAACTGCCAACATGTTATTTAATGCCGGTATCCGTAAAGGTGACCGGGTGATGCTTATTCTTAGAAGACGATATGAAATCTATTTCGTGATGCTTGCTCTGGCAAAAATCGGCGCAACATATATACCTTCTACTCATCAACTGACTGAAAAAGACATTGCTTACAGGTGTAATGCTGCTTCAATTAAGGCCATTATTGCATTTAACCTGCCGGAGGTAATTCACCAGGTAGAAGCAGCAAGAGAAAAATCTCCTTCTGTTGAAAGGCTGTTCCTTGTTGGAGGTCAACATGAAGGCTGGACGGATTTTGACAAGAGCGTAGAACTTTCGTCTGAAGTATGGACAAAGCCCTCAGGTAGTGAAGCTAGTGCCAATGATGATCCTATGATTATTTACTTTACTTCAGGAACTACCAGCATGCCAAAGATGGCAGTCCATAGTTTTACATATCCTCTTGGTCATATTGTAACCGCAAAGTATTGGCAGCGCGTAGTTGATGGAGGTCTTCATCTGACAGTTTCCGACTCGGGCTGGGCTAAATTCGGTTGGGGAAAAATTTACGGACAATGGATATGCGGAGCTGTACATTTTGTGTATGACATGGACAAGTTTGAACCTATAAAACTTCTTGAAAAAATTGAGAAGTACAGAATTTCCACTTTTTGCGCACCGCCTACCATATATAGATTTATGCTTCAGCATGATTTTGATAAATACGATCTGTCCTCCCTGGTACATTGCTCTACTGCGGGTGAACCGCTAAACCCGGAAGTCTTTAAAAAATTCAAAAACAGGACCGGGCTTAGCATCTTAAATGGATTTGGCCAGACAGAAACTACAGTGTTGGTTGCAAACTTTGAATGGCTGGATGTTTATCCCGGGGCTATGGGTAAACCAAATCCCTCATTTAAGATAGATGTAGTGGACGAAAATGACTGTCCATGTTCCGCCGGCGTAGAAGGTGAACTTGTTATAAGAGAGGCTGATTCAAACAAACCAGCCGGACTTTTTTGCGGATACTACAAAGATCCTGAAGCAACAAGCAGGGTTTGGTATAATGATATTTATCATACCGGTGATATGGTATACAGGGATGAGCATGGGTTTCTATGGTTTGTCGGTCGAAATGATGATGTTATCAAAGCTTCCGGATACAGAATCAGTCCTTTTGAGGTAGAAAGCGCACTTATTGAGCATCCGGCAGTTGTAGAATGTGCTGTAACAGGAGCTCCCGATGAGGTTCGAGGAACTGTTATCAAAGCCACCGTTGTACTTGCAAAAGGCTATACGCCATCTGACACACTTAAGAAAGAAATACAGGACTATGTTAAACATGTAACTGCTCCCTATAAGTATCCTAGGATTCTTGAATTTGTAGACGAGCTTCCTAAGACCATAAGCGGAAAAATCAAGCGAGCACAGATTAGAAGCGAGGATGCGGATAAGCTTAACAGAACAGAGTAGTGCAAATATACAACAATTCTTGTAACAGGAATTTATTCTTCATAAAATACAAGCTAAATTAAGCTACGGATTATTCTATTTTTGGGATTGTTCGCAGCTTTTTCTTTTATTCCGTGAATTTATCCTGCAGCAAAATTATGATTCTGGACATTGTGAAACAAGTTGTAGAGCCTGTTAATACGACGAGGAAAGGGAGAGCATTCTCCTTCGCGAAGCAAGTTTTGCTCGACCCCGAGGAGTATTTACAGGCTCTAGACCAGGCTGCGGAACTTAAGTTGCTGGAATATTTTTCTTCACATTTATTGCTTGTACCTGCTATTCCTTATTTCTTTGACAAATATTTGCGTATATCAAATGCAACTGCGGCAATAATTATCAGCCCCTTAATAATCAATTGCCAGTTTGGGTTTACCCCAATAAAAGTCAGACCGTAATTTATGACACTGAATATCAACACCCCCGACAAAATTCCGGGTACAGTACCAATACCTCCTGACGTTGATACCCCGCCTACTACACATGCAGCTATAGCATCCAGCTCGTACATATTCCCATAATTGTTTGTTGCCCCGCCTGTTCTTGACGCCTCCAATACTCCTGCCAAGCCATACAACGCACCTGCAATGCTATATATTATTATCAGAGTTTTAGATACGTTAATCCCCGATACCAATGCAGCCTCCTTGTTTCCGCCAATTGCATACATATATTTGCCAAGAATTGTTTTATTGAATACAATCCAGACAACGACTGCAACAACTGCCGCAATAAGAACAATTACAGGCATTATGCCTATGTAACCGGAGCCAAGGTTGGTAAAGCTTTCTCTTAGTCCGGCGATAGGTTGGGAATCATTTGGATGTGTATCAAAATATATGGAGTTCAGTCCGTACACTCCCACCATTGTACCTAATGTAGCAATAAACGGTGGTACATTAAGCTTGCTAACAATTACTCCATTTATCAGCCCAATAATTAAACCTGCAATTACAGCAATTAATATTGGAATTATAATTGGTATTTGCGCAAGGTCCGGATAAAATCTTCTTGCATAATCAGCTGTTTGAAGCATTGATGCTGATATTACTGCGCTTAGTCCTACTACACGTCCGGCAGACAAATCGGTGCCACCGGTTATCAATATGAATCCTGCGCCTAACGCAATAATTGTTCTGGTGGAGGATTGGAGCAATATATCACGAAGGCAGTTAAAGGATAAAAAACTGGGATCTATGATTGCAATCCCGGCCACTAACGCCACCAATACGGCATATATGGCATTTTGTGTTAAAAAACTTCTTGAATTGGCCAAGGTTATTTGAGTCTTGCCGATTTTCAACATGTTCTTCTCCCCACTTTCTATTTATATAAATGACGAAAATGATTATACATTGGAAAATTTGATTTTCGTGATATTGTATTAAGGAAATTGAAGCGCGATGTAAAATCTTTATTACATTAAATATTTACGAAAATTGAGTTGCCAAGGTCATAATTTCTTTTTCAGTGGCATTTTCTCTGTCTACCATACCGGACAGCCTTCCTTCGCACATAACCATAATCCTATGGGACATACCGATTAATTCAGGCATTTCCGATGAAATCATTATTATGCTTTTGCCTTGCGAGGCCAACTCTGCGATAATTGTATAAATTTCATATTTTGCACCCACATCTATTCCTCTTGTAGGTTCGTCAAGTATTAGAATTTCCGGTTCGGTAAGTATCCATCTTGCCAATAGTACTTTTTGCTGGTTTCCACCCGATAAATCTTTTATCAAGGTCTTATATGTGGGTGTTTTTACTTTAAATTTCTTTATGCTTTTGGTCGCATCGGATTTTCTCTTCTTTTCATCTAACAGCTGATATGCTTTCTTGTATTTTCGCATATTTGCTATCAATGTGTTTTCCATTACGGACAGTACCGGAAATATACCTGTTACACGCCGTTCTTCAGTTAATAAAGCCATTTTATGGAGTTTGGCACAAACGGGAGATTTCACATTGACTTGTTTTCCATTTATGTAAATTTGACCGGCGGAAATGCTTCTGATTCCAAAAATAGCTTCAACCAACTCAGTACGTTGAGCACCAACCAACCCACCAATTCCTAGAATTTCTCCTTTTCTCAATTCAAAAGTTATGTTTTTGAAGGATTTTGGGTGGGTTGAGGTCAGGGAATTAACCTTTAGCACAACATTTCCCGGAGTATTTTTTATTGGTGGGAATCTGTCAGTCAGATCTCTTCCTACCATTTTCGAAATTATCATATTTGTGGTTAATTCGGATGAATTCCAGGTACCCATGTATTTGCCGTCCCTCATTATGGTTACTTCATCAGAAATTTTTAGGATTTCCTCTATTTTGTGTGATATATATATAATTGCCACGCCTCTTGATTTAAGCTCCCTTATAATTTTAAACAGTTGGTTTACTTCGGTCTCCGTAAGGGATGATGTAGGTTCATCCATAATAATTATTTTTGCATTCTGAGAAGTTGCCTTAGCAATTTCCATTGATTGAATTTTAGATACTGACAGATTTCTTACAATGGTATTCGGATCAATATCCATATCAAGCTCGTCAAAAATTGTTTTAGTTTCCTTGTACATTTTTTTGTCATCAACGAATTTTAAAAAAACAAATTTTTTAACCGGAAATCTTCCTAACCATATATTTTCCTTAACACTTCTGTTTAGGATGGGATGGAGTTCCTGGTGAATCATTGAAATACCGTTGTTGATTGCGTTTTTTGAATTTCTTATCATTTGCGGTTGACCGTCTATTATTATATCTCCGTTATCCGGTTTGTAAATCCCAAACAGGCATTTCATCAATGTGGATTTCCCGGCACCATTCTCACCCATTAGAGCATGTACAGTCCCGGGTTTTACTTTAAAGGTCACATTATCTAATGCCTTAACCCCCGGGAACTCTTTTGTGATCTGATTCATTTCAAGGATAAATTTACTTTGTGACATATAAGTCCTCCTTTACTCAAGGTAAAGATGTCCTTTTATAATGGATAGTTTATGCAGAATTTAAGGGGAGCAGACATACTCCCCTTATACAATTCTTCTCAAAAAAGGTTTGTTTCTTAATAAACCTTTTGAAGATATTGTTCCGCTGTTTGCCGCAGCGGAATTTACTACTTTGATTCCGACTTTAAGCTGCGATATGCTTAAGAAAAAAACACATTAGATATTTACATGGCATCCGCCATATTGTCCTTTGTTATTTTCTTATATTTTATCCATATGTATTTGCCGTCTGTGATTTCATAAGAAGTGTTTTCTTTGGTTGGAGTTTCACCTTTTCCAAGGATGTAAGACAAGTTAAAAGTTGCAATCCCCTGATTTTTTGCATCATTCAAAACGGTACCCAGAAGAGTTCCATCTTCAAGTGCTTTTAGTGCAGGAGCTGTAGCATCCACACCTACAACCGGCATATATTTGTCTCCCTTGAAATATCCGGAAGCCTTCAACGCCTCAATAGCACCTAATGCCATATCGTCATTATTTGCAAATACTGCTTCAATTTTATCACCATGAGCAGCTAAAAATGCGGCCATCTTTTCCTGTCCCTTTACACGATCCCACATTGCTGTATCTTCAGCAAGTTTTTCGTATTTTATGCCTGCATCTTCAAGAGCTTTAATTGAATATTTTGTACGGAGCTCTGCATCCTGATGGCCTGGTTCACCTTTAAGCATGACATATTGAAGTATACCATCCTTGTTTTTGTCAGCTTCTGGATGTGCTTTCCAATAATCAACTATCAACTGACCGGAAATTGTACCCGATTCTTCGGCTTTTGCCCCGACATAGTAGACTTTATCCCATTTTTGCATATCTTCTGCAAGAGGTTCTCTGTTTAAGAATACTACCGGTATATCAGCTTTTTTTGCTTTGTCAATTATGACACCTGCTGCAGTACGGTCAACCGGATTGATAGCAAGGCTGTTTACTTTTTTTGTAATGAACAGATCGATTTTATCATTCTGAGCAGGCTGGGCATTCTGACTGTCAACAATATCGACTTGTGCCTTTCCGTCAGCAGCTTCCGTAATCGCATTTCTTACACCTGTCATGAATGTGTCATCAAACTTGTAAATGGCACATCCAATTGTAATCTGGTCACTGCTGTTTTTGTTACACCCAATGAACGATAAAACAATGAGGATTGTAATAATTAATAATATTGCTATCTTTTTCATAATAACCTCCAAAAAGAGTCGTTTATATTATAATTATTAAATCCTCTCTCATTTCATTCTTGATTATGATATTTTATCTTTTCGACAGGTGCTTCTTAAAATAACAAGTTTCTACTCATAGTTCTATCATTGATCCTGCTTCTATTTCAATAATATCACCTGCGTGCTCAAACCATACCTTTATTGGCGACGGATTTTTAACCCTTTTACCGTCTACACTAAATATTAAGCGCTTATATGCTTCAATATAATCATAAATTTCAATATTTGTAGCATACCAAACGTCTTCTCTATTGCCTGCATATTTTGCAAACTCCTCAATTACATTCCAATTGTTATCAGTATCAAATTCATAGCTATGTCCCCATAAGTAAAATAAATAAGGTGCCCGGGTTACTTTGTCCTCTACAAACTTCATTGTCAGACTTTGAAGTTCGGGTGAGTTATGATGGCAAGTTGCAGTTAATTTCATCCAATCGGTAGGAATTCTAAAGTCATTTGTTGAGATTACTGTTCTCGCATAAACAATACCACAGAACCGAGCAACAGAAATAACGTTGTCATTCATTGTCCCATAGGGATATGCCATCCCACGAACAATTGTACCAAACTGTTTTTCAAGATTTTCTCTATCTTTTATTATTTCACCAACAACCATGCTATCAGGCAGCTGTTCAAGAAATGGATGAGTTAATGAGTGTACCGCAACCTCATGTCCTGAATTCATAAAAGTTTGTGTTACTTGTTTTTCGGTCATTCTGCGGTGAACATCACCTTTTTGATAAACCGTACCTTCCTTAGCGTACAATCCGCTGTTCAGATTAAATGTTCCTTTTAATCCGTACTTGTTCAAGATTTCAACGAGCCTGATATCCTGCTCTACCCCGTCATCATAACTCATGGTAAGGGACTTGGTTCTGCCGCCTGGAAATCTCAGAAAAATTTTGGACATTATTCTTTAACTCCTTAAAAATTTCATGATACCTTGTTGTATGCTTTACCATTTTTCAAAATGCAGCTTTTCTTCATTAAACCTCTCTTTAGTTGTTCTCTCTTCCGCTTTATATCCAATAGCAATCATACCTAGCGGAATAATGTTTGCTATTGCTCCCTCGGAAAATTTTTAATCATACCTAAAATATATTTTTTCATATATGCCAGGTCGATGACATTAACAGTACCATTGCCATCAACATCTGCAATAATCAGCTTTTCTCCAGTAAGCTTGCTCCCAGCCATACCAAGCAAATGTTTCATTAGCAGTGCACAGTCAATTGAATTTACTTCACCGCTTTCATTTATATCCCCGAGTTTTATTGGTGAACTTTTCTCAATCACCCCAAAAGGCTGTGTCAGTGTCATACCTCCAGCACCTTTTATTTGTGCTCTTATATATGTATTAATTTTATCTTCATAGTCATTGAGGTCTATACTTTCACCGGAAGCTATAACCTTGCTGTCTGCAATCCATTCTATGGTATCGTAGTTTTCACCGGCTATTGTTATTGAATTTTCATTCTGATCAACAATGATATTTTTAATTACAGGAAAAGTCACATTATCTGTGCCGGTTAAATAATCTTCAACAGGCTTATTGGTCGTTGAAGCTACCAAATAGAAGGTTCCGTTTTCCATTGCATAACGAATATTTTCTTCCGAGTTTTCAGGCAAAAGCATAACATTAAAATTAAACCCAATTCCCGTAGTATAATGAGCGTCATCATTTGAAAATCCCCAAACCTGACGACTTGGCATTGTGTTCATAAGGATATGGTCCCAGAGTAGTCTGAAACTTTCTCTATTACCATAACCTGCGTTAAAGACTTCAAGACCTACACAGGATGGATATTTTAAGAATAAGCCAACATATTGCTTGACATAGCGTGTCCCATATTCAGTAATCTGATCCCCATCAAAGCAATTACTACTGGACGCGTCTCCACCAGGATGATTTATGTGCGAAATGCCTCCTAATTCTTCACATTCTGCAATTTTACTTTCTATTGTGGCGTTGCTTCCATTTAGAAAATCAGCCCAGTATGTATTAACATGATCAAATACCGACTGTTCGGTTGAAAACGGTATCCCTATCATTCCTCTACCGTTTCTGTCAGTACCGGAATTGATTTCGTTTAGACGTTCACTGGTAAGATATGCAGTTGAGCTTCTGTCTGTTCGATCCCATGTGGTATTTGTAACATCATGATCCGTAATTGCAGCAATGTCATAGCCTTTCCTATAGCAATCCTCAATCATGTCTTTAGCAGACTGGCAACCATCAAATTCGTTAGTATGCATATGCAGAGCTGCTTTGTATTGTCCAAAGGAATTCCAGTCAACTGTCTTATATGGATTTATTATTTCGAAATTTTTAACTCCTTCAACAGATTCTGCGGCATTTATACTATAGGTATTCCCTAAATTAAATACTGTAACGGAAAAAAGAAGTGTAGAAATCAGGCCATTTATAACTTTTCTTTTAACATTATTAGTCATAAAACTCCCCCCAACTTAATTAATCAACTCCATTATATCAAAAAAGTTACAAACGGAACATATTATTCATAAGTCAATTCGACTTTGTAAAATCATTTTCACACTTTATATAGATTCAATATAACTGTAGTTTTAATACATCAAGAAATTTGGGGAAAACTAAAGACCAAGTGTTTTCATTAAATTATAGGTCTGTTCCGCTTCTTCCGTACACTCAAAAAACCCTCTAAAGGTATTTGCTGTCCTTATGCGTTTTTTGGTAACAGCCTTAAACCATCTGTGTATCCATGCAAAAGGCAGTATGTAAGGAGCCTTTACAAGTACAGGATATTTAGTTTTCATCTCTTCATAATTTAAGAATACTTTGCCCCAAAAAGCTTTGAATTGTATAAGCTTTCGGTTGTCGGTCCTCGAATATTGTTTTCTCATTTCTCGGATGGCTGCATTCAAGCCAAATCCAAACGTTCCTCCCTTTAAAACATACTTGGACATAAGCTCATAAGTAGTTTCATCCATTTTATATTTCGTATCGTAAGTTCCCACTTGAAACCATCTGTCACACAAGCCAAAAATACATTTCGCAAAATTATCCAGATTAATTTTCTTAAGTTCTTCCCATATAAATGAAAATTTCAGTGTATTTCCAAATCTCTTAAGAATTACAGCAATATCTAAAACCATTCTCACTCCGGCACCGTTTTGATAAAAATGTTTTGCAATATGTGCAATCAAATATACAAGATGATATTCCATATTAAGGACATAAGTATACCCGTTTTCTTTGGCAGTTGCATGAGCCCAGCTATTCTTGAAGCAATCGAGATAGTCAGCCTTGGAACTGAATTTATTATTAATAATTTTATCATGGGCTTCAATAACCAGCTTTCCCTTTTGGTATTTCTCATGGGCTAGAGAGGAGTTGTTTTTATATCCCATTCCCATAAAAATTTCCTTAACTTCATTCTGATCCTTTTCATGTAAAAGAAAGTCAATATCACCAAGGGTACGAACCTGTTTAACAGGATAGTATTCCCTAATAATAATCCCTTTGAAGAAGAGATGCTCAATCTTATGTTCATTAAGTTTTTGTATAATCTCATGATAAGTCTTTTCCTGCTCCTCATATCTTATTGTTGCATAAAAAAAATCCGATTTAAACTTGTTCAATATAGACTGTTCGGGCTTGTCACTATTATCAAGCTTTTGAACAGGCAAATAAACCGCACCACTCAAAGAGTGAAAGCTTGACAGATTATATATCCTGTCCCAGTCTATATCAACCGGTTTTGGAGGTAATGTATCCTTTATAAAAGCATTTAATAATTCTATGAAATATTGGCTGTTACCGTCCATATTTTATCCTCCTGACCTCTTGTTGCCTTCAATTTCAATTACCCTGTCACAATCTGTAATTGTCGCTTCTCTGTGAGATATAAAAATACAAGTTTTATTTTTAATGCTTTTCAAGTTCTTTAGCAATTCCCTTTCGGTTACGCTGTCTAGAGCTGATGTTGCCTCATCAAGCAATAATATTGGTGCTTTTGAAGTAAGTGCCCTTGCAATTGCAATACGTTGTATCTGACCTTCCGAGAGACCAACGCCTCGTTCACCGATTAGCGTGTCCAGGCCATTTTGAAGTTCGGAAACGAAATCCATAATGCAAGCTGTTTTTGCAGAGTTGATAACCTCCTGCTCACTAATCTCATCATTGAAAAAAGTAATGTTTTCCCTGATGGTTCCTGATAAAATCATATTTCCCTGGGGTACATAGGAAAATAATTTTCTCATTCCGGCATCAATTTTATAGCATTTGTCCTTTGCCTTTAGACAAATTTCTCCCTCATTGACCGCAATTAAACCCAAAAGCAGCTTTATAAGTGTGCTTTTTCCTGCACCGGAACTTCCTACAACTGCAACCAATTCACCTTTATTTACAACAGCACTTACATTTTTTAAAACAGGCTCATCATCATATGTGAAACTAATATTTTCGAATTTAATATATTCCATTTTATTATAGATATCTGTAATATCATCAGCATTTTTGGTACTGACTTCGTCCTTCAGTTTCTCTATTTCCCTCAGGCGCTCTATTGAAGCTATCATTGAAAAATATTGCGGAATAACTCCTGAAATATTTTTAAAAGGCGCCTTTACCTGTTCGAATACCTGCAAAAAAGCAGTCAAAGAACCAAAGCTCATTGTACCTGCACCAACCTGCATTACACCCCATATGAGCGTAAAATAATAACTGCTTGTAAAGAGTACATACACACCTGTACTTGCCAGATTACTAACTGTATTACGTTTGATTTTTGCCCTGTAATTATCGTTCTGTAAAGCTTTAAGCCTGTTTATAATCGGCTTCTCTGATGTGAAGGACTTAATAACTATAAGATTTTCAACACATTCCTGCATAAACGAGCGAGTTTTTCCATCGGTCTGCTGCACTTCCTTATGCAAAGCCTTAAATTTTTTCCGGTAGAACCAACTGATTAAAAACACAAAAATACCGCAGGCTATTAATATTAATGTGTAAACCGGATCAATCAAAACAAGTACTGCCAATCCCGCAACAAGCTTTACCGCCATGGAAACAGCCTGCGGCAAGATTGATACTATACCCTCCACGACAATTCCAATGTCGCTGGTCAATCTGTTTATGTATTCCCCTGAGTGGTATTTACCCAGTTCCACCAATTCTTTATCTAACAGCGAACTGAAAATCCCTTTCTTTATGTTCATTTCAATTTTGCCGCTTGCTCTTACACGAATATTGCTGTTTATAATATTTAAGACTGCCTGAAATGCAATTAACACCATAAACAAAACAAAATACAGCTTAATATCCCCTGTTTGCTTACCTGTGGCAATATCAATAACCTGTTTAGATAATAGTGCCAATATTATAAAAATCAGTGAAATCAGAGCACTTATGAATGTTAATGAAACCACCTTGAAGATATGTCTTTTTGAGTACCCATATATCCACAGTAAAGATTCCGGTTTTTTAATCATTTCAGTCTCCTTAGTCTGCCCTTGCTTCTGTGCCACAAGGAGCGAAAAGGAATTGAAAGCACTCTTAAGCGCCAATATAATTTATAGGCAAATCCATCGCAACTATACAGCTTTCCATTGCGTTCAAAGGCCTTTACCACCGCAATTACATTTTCTTTAGGCAAATTTCTCTCAATTATATATTGATTATCTCCACATAGATCGTAGCTTTTTTCATTGACTTTTACAATTCTATGAAGGACATACTTGCCGCTATTGCGTTTATATAATGGAATATCACCTTTTCTTAAGCTCGTTTTATCACACTTTGCCAGAATTACACTATCTCGCTTATGAACCAGCATCGGATACATACTGTTTCCTGTGACAGCAAAGGTTACGTCAATATTTCTATCCAATATTTCATTAATGATAGGTGATAATCCTTCAAGCGTCGTATTAACTTTTCTGATATTCATGGTTCTAAAATTCCTGCTGTTTTTAGTTTTTCGATAAATTTTTCAATATCTGTATTTGCTGTCCCCTTGTCTACATCATATTCCTCAAGCATTGCATCTAAAAGCTCCCGGTGAGTTTTTTCCTCTTGAAGCTGCTTCCAGAGAAAAGCACCCGTCTCATTTAATGTAATCATGGCTTTAAAATCAACTGCATTTTCACCTACCGGTATAACTATATAATTTCCGGCAATTTCTCTTAGTGCAAATTCCTTTGATATTTTCATAAGATCTTCTCCTCACATATTTCATTCATTTCTTAGCCTATTACTTTATATGCCAGCTCTACAGCATCTTCGCTTATATTGCAGCACAATTTATATATAGGAACAGTTGCCAGTAATTTGTCAAGCAAATCAAACAGTTTGTCCATTTTTTCTATTTGTTTGGGACGGAGCGTCTGATTCATTATCAGGCCAATTGCCTGTTTGTTGTCAATCCTGTCAATTCTGTTTGTCTCTGATCTTTCAATAAAAACAATGCTCCTTAGCGGTACTTTTATGTTAAGATTTTTATCAGATTTGCCACTCCACGGGGTACCATAGACAAAAAAACTATTATCCATTAAACGAATTGCAGGCTTATCATCATTGATAATAACTGCTTTATCTGCTCCGAAATACTTTTTCCAAAGTTCCGCATGTGTGGATTTACCAGTCCCGCTTCTGGCTGAAAACAGATAGGCTTTATTCTCATATGCAACAGCAGATGCATGAAGCATAAAACCGTCAAAATCCAGAAGTTTATTATAAAAGTCACCGCCAGTCCAAATATATTCACACTCGTCTAAGGTCAGATGGGGCATTTCCTTTTGCTTTTGTTTTAAAAAATCCTCACTTATATCTATTGTAATATCAGCAATTGTACTTTTTTCTGAAAGGTATGCTTTAGATTGTCTTTTTAGTATTTTACCCTTTGCTGTCATATTTAGGTTAATTTCTGCAATTCTAAATGTATTCATAATGACCTCATATCAAAAAATAAACTACCCTTGTATGTGCTAAGTATCTATATTTATAACACACTAAAATCAAGAGAGTTTTATACCCTAGGTGCATTTATTAAGTATGCAGAAAAATATTCCAGAAACTAAAGTTTCGCAGTTTAGAGCCTGTAAATACTCCTCGGGGTCGAGCAAAACTCGCTTCGCTCAGACAATGCTCTCCCTTTCCTCGTCGTATTAACAGGCTCTATAACTTGCTTCACAATCTTTCTTCCATATTTTTCTTCACTTAAATTATATACACCCTTATACCCTCTTGATTTTAGGCTTACCATTCTTAAAGATTACAAAAGCAATAGGGGCATAAATGCCCCATGCTTTTTAGAAACCATCCACACCCATCAAATCAATTCCGTCAAAATCACCACTTGCGGCGATAATGTCTTCAACCTCAAATTGTTGGATATCAATCTCTGGTGCTTCATAAATCTTTTTAGTTTTCATTTTTCTCTCCTCCTTTAGTTTAAAGTCTCTTGTACTATAGTGCTGTATATTATAAACACATTTCCTTCACTATCCTTGTAAATTACATATCCTCTGGCATACCAGGTTTCATTTAAAGCTGAACCTTTATACAAAACAAACGTTCCGATTAATCCCTTGGTTTTTGCTGTAGCCTTTAAAACGTCAGTGCCATCCAATATAAAATCTTCTTCCGAAGTTCCAATAGTGGAATTATTGGTAGCAATTATTCCGTGTGAAATTACTGTATTACCTTCAGGAATAATTCTTTCTGCTAGAAAGTATATTTTATCTTCTGTTTTTGTGATATTGGTTATAGCAATGCTTGCTTCCTGTTCTATAGTCTCTGAATCAGATACATAAACAGCTGTAAGCACAACTGATCTTGTTGCATAAAATTTATATACATCATCATAACACAATTTATTATCCTTTTCATCCACCCAATATGCGAATTTCTGTCCTGATTCAGGTTCATCAGCTATAACAGTTACATAATCCATCAGATCATATTCCCCGGAACCTGTTCCTCCATAAACTGATATGCTTACAGTTTCTTCAAGTTTTTCAAACTTTGCAGTTACTACCACATTTCCTGGGGCAGCAATTATTTCATCAGCAGTCTTATCCCAGCCTATAAATCTATAACCGAAGATTGAAGGAGAATAAGGGAACGCAACATCTTTTCCCTCAACTACATAATCGGTCCTTATAATTTCACCATTGCCATTTCTGAAGGTCACCAGCTTTTGATCCTTATCAAAGAATATAGCAGTCAAAGTTTCATTACAGCCTACTTCAAAAGTATATTCAGCGTCAGTTGACAATATACGTCCGCTTTTATCCATCCAATAAAAGAATTCTGAATCTTCATCGGCAATGGCATTTAAAGTAACAGACGTTCCCAACTCAAAACTCTTTGTGCTACCATAAGCCCAGTCATCAACACTTCCATTACCTTGAATCTTTACTGTCAAATCAGCTGTTGGAAATGCTGCCGTATACTTTGCATAAAGGGTTAAATCTCCTGTTACAGGTGTATTGAAATCAAAAACTTCTGTTAAATCCTTATCTTGATACCAGTTTTCAAATATATAGCCATCCTTTTCAGGTTCGTCAGGTATTTGCACTTTACCATTATAAATAACCTTTTGATTCTCTATTTCAGTTCCGCCATTTGAATCAAAGGTAATTACAAATTCCTTTGCATACATACTTACTGTAGCCTTGTCACACTTTGTACCATCCTGATATGCAACATAGGGAATACCATCATTATTAATTGCAATTGATGTATATTTCGACTTTCCTTTTGAAACCCCTTCATTTCCCAAACAAGACCATTTGCCATCTTCATATTTACTAACAACTGCCTTGCATCCATTCTTATAATCCATATATACTATATAAGGGTTATCATAAGAGTCTAAAGCTATTGATGTATAACCAGCCTTTCCTTTTGACACCTTCCAACTGTCACTTAAATTTAACCCTTTATCGTTTGTGTATTTCCTGACTACAGCCTTTTCGCTGCTACCTTCCTGGTATGCAACGTACACATTGCTCTTACTGTCTATTGCCATTGATATATACTTGTCATCATTTTTTATGCAATAATTATCTATGGGCTTTTTATCATCTGCATTTGAAGAGAGGGACACCTTGGCTACATTTATTCCATTATGGTTAAATGCAACATAAGGAGTATCGTTACTATCTATAGCAACTTCAGGATAGGTATAATAATCGAAAAGGCCCGAAGAACCCACGTTATATACAACTTCCCACTTGTTATTTTGAAACTTGCTTACTACTACACCATATAGCTTTTTCATTCCTAAATCTTTGTTTTTTATAGAGTATGTATATACAACATAAGGTGTACCATTGCTATCAAGAGCAATTGATGCCTCATCACCAAATCCGGCATTGCCCCCTACCTTTGTCCACTTACCATTAACAAACTTACTAACAACTATTTTGCCATTAACTTCCTCAACATAAACAACATAAGGAATATTATTCTTATCTATAGCTATAGATGCATCTATTACCCCTTTTGTTGAAAATCCTTCAGTTCCGACAGAATTCCATTTGTTATTCGTATACTTCTTAACTGTAACTTCTCCAGAGTTTTTAGCATCTGAGTACACGACATAAGGTACAGAGTTGTTGTCCAGTGCAATTGTTGTATTCTCAACTGCACCTTTTGAAAAGCCTTCATCTCCTAAAGTCCTCCAATCTTCAGATGCTTTTTCCCCGAAATCTATAACTGACGTGTACAGACAATTAAACCCAGTGACTACCGAAGTATTCCCTCCTGATACTGCCGCAAAAACACTCTGAGATAAAATTCCCACCAGCATAACCGCTAAGACTACACATACTGTCAGTTTTCTTACCTTTTTTCTCATAAGTCCAATCCTCCCCTATTTTTTCTATATATATATTGGAATTTCTACTACAACATTATATATTATATTTACATATATTTGTATATTTTATTAACTTTTTTATTTGTAAATATTTTATTAACAAATTACTCCCTGTAATAAGATATATTATTTTACCATATCTTAATACAGGGAGCAGATGGAATTCTCGCATAAAATAAACTATTTAATAACTCAAGTTTCCCACTTCAGAAAGTGAACTGAACCTTGAAAAACAATATTTTG
>CAZLZR010000028.1:0-61296 GCA_964564015.1 uncultured Acetivibrio sp. | reverse complement strand
AGGCATCTTATTTCCCTTGTCATTACTGAATCTTTTTTTTATGCTTCAGCTCTGTCAAAAACCATTACTTGGCACACCGCATCTCTCAAAGCTTTTGCCAATTCCGGTTACTATTGAAATTGTCTTGTTGGTTTTATTTATTTTTGCGCTCTGTCAATCTTACCCTTTACATTCCTTTATGTTTCTTCAATATCCGACTCCATAAATAACTCTTTCTATATAAATATCGGCAGATTGACTTTCTTTCGTACACCTAATTTAAAAATTATAAAAATTTTCTTCTTTTTTATAATACTTATTTACCCTATATATTCATAAAAATAACAATTAAATTAATACTTATCTCTTTGCTTTAATATTTCATACATTACTATCGCCCCTGCAACAGCAGCATTTAGTGATGAAATCTGGCCTTTCATAGGCAGATTCACAACAAAATCACATTTCTCGCTGACTAGTTTGCCCATTCCCTCACCTTCACTTCCTATAACAAGTGCTGTTGGGCCTTTCAAATCTATATCATAGAAGGATTTTTCTCCCGACTGATCGGTTCCTACCACCCATATATTCTGCTCCTTAAGGTATTCAATAGTTTGTGCCATGTTGGTTACTCTGGCAACCGGCACGTATTCAATCGCACCTGCGGATGCTTTCGATACCGCAGCAGTAAGGCCTATTGCCCTTCTTTTAGGTATAATTACCCCATGTGCTCCAACGGCGTTTGCAGTTCTAAGGATTGAGCCCAGATTGTGAGGATCGGTTATTCCGTCGAGCAATATGATAAAGGGCGCTTCTCCCTTTGATTGAGCAATTTGCAATATATCATCAACCTCAACATAATCCTTCACAGCTACAAATGCTATTACTCCTTGGTGGGCATGTGTCGTAGAAATTTTATCCAGGCTTATCCTGTCTGTATCCTGGACAATAATTCCCTTCTCTCTGGCCAGAGCAATTATCTGTTTTATCGAACCTTCCTTGTCACCTTTTGATACAAATATTTTATTTATAGTCCTATCCGATCTGATAGCCTCAAGCACCGAGTTCCTGCCCTCAAGCTTATCAATCCCTTCGTTTACATCTTCAATCTCTGCATTATCCATTCTTTCGGGACGTTCATTATATCTTGCACTGTTTTTCCCGAATCTTCCACTCTGCCCTCCGGGTCTTTCGCCGTCCCTTGTCGGCCTGTCATTGTGTCCACCAGGCTTTCCACCTGTCCGGGCATTATTCCTTCCAAACTTCTCATTGTTTCCATGTAATCTTTCGTTGGTTTTCCCAGGCTTCTTAAAATCGGATTTTCTTTTGTTTTCTGCCATTATATTCAACTCTTTCTTTTATAGTATTGCAGCACTTTATAACAGGAATTAACTTGCAATTGTACACAAAAACACTATTACTATTCTTCTCAAAAAGTTGGTGTTTTACATATAATTTTTCTAAAAATAAAATCTACCAACATTTTTTTTAACTACAAAAACAGATATTAAATCCTAACAAAAATCAGGCCTCTGAAATAGCCATGTTCAAAATTTCCATCAAACGGTCATTCTGTTTCTTCAAATACAGATATCCTATCAACGCCTCGAAGCCCGTAGCATATTTGTATTCTGTCACATCGGCATTTTTTGGAATTGTACCTGACTTTGCATTCCTGCCTCTTCTCACAATATCAAGCTCGTCCTGATTTAACTTTTCCATTATTCTATGGATTATATCAGACTGTGCCTTCGCTTTTACAAAATTAATCGAACGCTTGTGGAGTATATGTACAGGAATATTGCCTTTGCTGATTAATAGCGTGCGTATAAAAACCTCATACACTGCATCGCCTATATATGCCAGCACCAGAGGAGCCAAATTATTTACTTCATTTTCACTAAAATTAAACTGTTCTAAAATCTTGCCATACGTATCAATCATATATTATACCTTGAACAAATTTTTAAATTCCATTTTATCACAGATACCAATAGCTATACGCTATGTTGCTGCGATTTAATCCAACAATTTGTATTATATCCTACCGATTTTAACAAGTAAATATTATTATAACCTTACAACCATATTAATTATTGAATGAATACTTTTGATGTTTTTTTCCAACTATACTCTTTTCCATTTAACTCCCTGCGGCGTATCTTCAAGGACTATTCCCATACCTTTAAGCTTATCCCTTATTTCATCAGACAGTTTCCAGTTCTTTTCCTTTCTTGCCTGCTGTCTCTGGTTGATAAGCTCCTCTATCTCGCTGTCAAGATCATTTTCCTTCTGCTTTTGCCCTATTCCCAAGATTCCTCCCAGTTCTTTAATCAACGAATGAGAGAATTCTATTATCTCCTTTGAAGAGTTGGAGCTTGCAGTTATATTGGAGTTCACCTCTTTTACCATGTCGAATATTGCTGCAATGGCGTCTGCAGTATTGAGGTCATCTTCCATACCTTCAATAAACTTGCCCTTTATCTCTAAAAGCCTGCTTTGAAGCGCCTTCTCTTCATATGTTAACTCTTTTGCCTGTGCATGCTCACCAAGATACAACAGATTATCAAGGCAGTTGTATATCCTCTCAAGACCATTTTGAGCCTGCTCGAGAAGATCCGCACTGAAGTTTATGGGGCTTCTGTAGTGAGCAGACAACATAAAGAACCTGATTACCTCATAATCAAACTTTTCTGCAATATCCCTTACAGTGAAGAAGTTGCCGGCGGATTTTGACATCTTTTCATTGTTTACATTTATAAAGCCGTTGTGCATCCAGTACCTTGCAAAGGGCTTCCCATTGGCAGCTTCGCTTTGCGCTATCTCATTTTCATGGTGAGGGAATACCAGATCCTGGCCTCCACTGTGGATATCTATTGTTTCTCCAAGATATTTATTTGCCATAGCAGAGCACTCTATATGCCATCCGGGTCTCCCCTTGCCCCATGGGCTGTCCCATGCAGGTTCACCGGGTTTTTGTGCCTTCCATATAGCAAAATCCATAGGATCCTGCTTCCTATCATCCACATCTATTCTTGAACCAATTTCCAAGTCATCTAAAGACTGGTGTGAAAGTTTTCCATACTCTTTAAATTTCCTGGTACTAAAGTACACATCACCGTTTACGCTATAAGCAAACCCATTATCCTCAAGCTTCTTTATAAGTTCAATAATGGCATCGATGTTTTCCGTCGCCTTTGGATGAATTGTGGCTTTATCAATTCCAAGGCCTTTAGCATCAGTAAAGTATTCGCTTATAAATCTGTCTGCAAGTTCCTTGACGGTAATATTTTCCTCATTTGCTCTCTTAATCATTTTGTCGTCAATGTCAGTGAAATTCTGTACAAAATTCACTTTATAGCCCCTGTACTCAAGATATCTCCTTACCGTATCGAATATAATAAACGGCCTGGCATTTCCGATATGGAAATAGTTGTATACAGTAGGTCCGCAGGAATACATCCTGACTTCATTTTCATTAATAGGAATAAATTCTTCTTTCTTTCTTGTCAATGTGTTATAAATTTTCATTACTCTCTCCATCCTTAAATTTTTTTTTGCAATCCTGCTCGATAATATCCCGGGGCATAAGTTTCACCCCATCATTCAGCTTTATATCATGTTCCTTTGAAACAAGGTTTTCCAGATTATCAATTCTGTATAGTATCTTGCATAACTCCTGCGCAACAGGGTCGGGAATATGTACCTGATCGAGTTCAATGGACGGGCTGATCTTCCTCTCTCCCCTTTTCACCGCTCTACCGGGAACGCCAACCACTGTCGTATTAGGTTCCACCTCATTTAAAACCACAGCATTTGCACCAATTCTTGAATTGTCTCCGACCTTGAAGGGTCCTAGTATCTTTGCACCCGCACTTATCAAAACATTATTACCTATTGTTGGATGCCTTTTACCGGTGTCTTTTCCTGTACCGCCAAGTGTAACATTATGATATATTGTACAGTTATCGCCTATTTCAGCCGTCTCCCCAATAACAATCCCCATACCATGGTCTATAAAAAGGCCTCTGCCAATTACTGCACCGGGGTGAATTTCAACTCCTGTAAAGAATCTTGCAATCTGGGAAATCATTCGGGCAACAAAAAATAATTTATGTTTATAAAACCAATGGGACAATCGATGAAAACAAACTGCGTGAAAGCCCGGATAAAGCAAAATTACTTCAATTGAGTTTTTTGCTGCCGGATCTCTTTGAGCTATCGATTTAGCGTCTTCCAGCATTTGTTTAAACATATTCAACACCCCTGCTTAAAAAAAATTATGATTATAATTTACCTCATATACTTATTTTTATAAGTCTACACTTAAGTATATGCCAGACCTCTGAGGCAATATAAAAACCCCGCCAGAAAAATATAGAGGCGAGGGTTAACACGCGGTTCCACTCTAATTGGAAAAACCATCTTGTGCTGCATAACGGAGCATCTCCGGGAAAGTCTACCGACGTTTTTTAAAAACGTTTTGGAATTTCCGATTCATAAGTGCACTTCATCTGCCCATTGCCCCAGAGCTGCTTTCAGCCGTCGACAACTCCTCTCTTTAAGGGTAGCCAGATTACTCTACTCAATCATCATCTTTAAAGATATTTTTTTCATTTTACCAAATTCACTTCTTAAAGTAAATACAATAAATGCTATTCTTATTCTTTTCATTAATTTAAGGTATGACTAAAATATAAATTTATACTCTGGATAACGAAAAAACTTGATTTGATAATGTTTTCAAAATATGAGAATAGAATGTTATTTTTCGTTATCCCTTAATACAATATTTAATATGCTATTTATTCTAGTTCATCCATTTTCTACTTGTTTAGAAATTAATCAAGTATTA
This sequence comes from uncultured Acetivibrio sp., assembly GCA_964564015.1. Taxonomy (GTDB): domain Bacteria; phylum Bacillota; class Clostridia; order Acetivibrionales; family Acetivibrionaceae; genus Acetivibrio. The sequence goes on along the minus strand of CAZLZR010000028.1, from coordinate 56,462 downwards.
CAATTGAATAAAAAACTAATAATTATTAATAATATTAGTGAATAGGTTTTTTTATGATGTAAATGCTAACGAAAGGATGTGATATAATGGCTAATCATTATAATGCAAGAGCAGAAGGTTTTAATATAACACATTTCGTAATAAGGCTCGTTGTAGGTGCCATCGTTTTAGGTATTACAGCTGCACTTACTCCAGGTTTTACAATTAACGGAATCTGGCCGTTGCTTTTCGCCTCAATAGCACTTGCTGCTCTCGATTATTTGGCATTAAAGCTTCTTGGTGTAAATGCCACACCGTTTGGAAGGGGAGTCTCCGGATTTATACTTGCAGCAGTAATATTATATGTAACCAAGTTCTTTATTGCCGGATATGATGTTTCTATTATGGGCGCAATAATCGGTGCATTGATTTATGGAATTATTGATGCAATAATTCCTGGAAGAGCAATGTAATATAATGTAATATATAGTAATAAAATATGAAGGCTTCGGTGCTCACCGAAGCCTTCATATTTTATATTTAATACCCAAAATGCCGTTTCCCCTATATTTCGACACCTAGCCCAGGCTAGGTGGGTGTTCTGCTGAGAACCTCTGCCTTCCCCTGCCGTTGCATATACCTTAGAGTATATGTCGGAATTAGATTGGGGCCTGACATCTTGATTTCAAACTCCGAACTCCCTTACGTCAAATGTAGGTTCAAAATTATAGGCTATTTCGAACACCTCAGGCTAACATTAACTCGTTTATTCGTTTCGTCAAAATTATTATAACATCATACAAGCTTGCAAAACAAACGATATAATATACATTTAAAGTCATTAAATCACATATATTTTTATCAAACTCTATTATTCTCATAAAATCTAATTTTCTTTTTAGCTTAGAATTTTAACCCTTTAAATTCAAGTGTTTCAAGACTTTTAACTTAATTAACCATGGAAATATTCCCCACACAATTACTATATCCACTATTCTATGGTGCCTATCTTGTTTTCCCGGGCAAAATAAAATAGATATTGTTGTGCAAAACCTGCCAAATCCCCAAAATACCCGGCTGCAAATTTCTGTATTTCCTTAAGACCGGCCTCTCTTTTAAAATACAGTTCTTCCATAACTCTCTTAACCCATACATCTGTTGGAAAAACATCATATTTTGTACCGCTATAAAGCAGCACACAGTCAGCAACCTTTGGCCCCACACCGGGAAACCTCATTAATTCTTCTCTTGCACTGTCTGTGTCCATAAGGTGTATTTTCTCCAAATTTATTTCATCTTCTTCAATCATACGCGAAGAATTCAGAATATATTTACATCTGAAGCCTCCCTTGCATACCTCAAGATCTTCAATAGATGACTGTGCAAGCTTTTTTACGCCAGGAAAGGAATAGTAGTGCTTTCCGTCCATTTCCTGCGTCTCACCATATAGCTTTGAGATCACTCCAACAGTCTTCATTATCCTGGGTATTCTGTTATTGGCCGAAATAATAAATGATATCAGCGTTTCCCATATATCCTGCTTCAACAAACGAATTCCCCATCCGAAGGCTATAGCTTCCTTCATTATATCATCCTTCATCACAGCTTCCTTTATTTTGCTGTAGTCCCGACCAAGGTCAAAGTAGTCAAACCAGATATTTATAAAGTCATCGATATCGGTATTTTTGAGAATCAAAATCCCATTTTCAACACTCACATTCAATACTCTGCCCCTTGCAACACCTGTGTAGCTCCCATCCACCTGCCTGACCCAGCGGAAGCATTGTCCGCACTCAAATGTATGTACAGGATCAAAATCCTTAATGTTGCCGACAGTAACAGTTTTATCCTTCTGACTTACATTATATCCCTTGTAATCCATGTAATCACCAATCTCTTTTTCATAATGTATTTGCGTTGATAACGTTGGCACTGCAAAAATTCATCTTAAGTGTTCGTTATCTCTCTATATAATACCCTATTTTTCTGGTATAATTTAAGTAAGTTTTTAAAAACCGCAAATTATACCTTTAAAATAATTTGAAAGGATACACCATCTTATGAAGGAAAAGATTTATACAATACCGGTAACCGATGCTTTCAAAACCGAATGTGAGTGTCCTCTGTGCAAACTCGAAAAGAAACTCGAAGACGAAAATATTGAGTATGTTTTAGGTCCCTTCCTTATGGAACCTGACGGAAGAATGATAACCAATGAAAAAGGCTTTTGCAAAACCCATTTTGAAATGCTTTACAATACACAGGCAAACCGCCTGGGCTTAGGTCTTATTGTAGACACCCACATGTGCGAGCAAAACTCTAAGCTTAAAAAAATGTACGCCGATAAAGCTGAACAATTAAAAAAAGATTCTGAAGTATCCATGATAAAAAATTTTTCCAATAAGATGTCACCTAAACAAACTGAAACGGAAAAGCTTGTAGATGACCTGATAAGCAAACTTTCCGAACTTGGAGACTCCTGTACCATCTGCAGCAGGTTGGATCAGACTATGGACAGGTATATTGATGTCATATTCTTCTTGTACTTTAAGGAACAAGAATTCAAGTCCATGTTCAATAATCAGAAGGGTTTTTGTTTAAAGCATCTCAAGCAATTGCTCTCAGGCACAAAGAAGTATCTCAGTCCAAAGGACACCGCTATCTTTGTGAACAACCTGATGAATATACAAATTAATAATATGGAACGGATACAGCAGGAAGTCAACTGGTTTACAAAGAAATTCGATTACCGCTATAACGATGAGCCCTGGGGAAATTCAAAGGATGCGCTCATAAGAAGTATTCAAAAACTTTCCGGACACTGTAATTTAAAGTAAATTCATCAAACAATAAAACACCCTTCCGATTTATCTGAGGGTGTGCATGTAATAAATGAAAAGAAAAATATTCCAGAAACTTAAGTTTCGCAGTTTAGAGCCTGTAAATACTCCTCGGGGTCGAGCAAAACTCGCTTCGCTCAAACAATGCTCTCCCTTTCCTCGTCGTATTAACAGGCTCTACAACATGCTTCACAATGTTTCTTCCATATTTTTCTTCACTTAACTTACATGCACCCATCTGAGGGTGTTTGAAATCTTATAACGGTTATCAATTAGCGAATTTCTATTTATACTATAAGGCTTTCACAATCTTCTTGTAATCCACTACAAGACTTTTTGCCGTAATATCCAACCTTTTAATATTTAAAGCAGTCAGCTTTTCAACCTCTTCAGCCACTTTAGCCTGCACATCTTTGAGCAGCGGCCTGATTAAGCATCCATAAACTAAAACCAGATCCATTTCTATATATATGCCGTCAACATGATTTTCCGCTCTGAAACGTGATATTTTATTAACGCCTTCAATATTTGATGTTACATGCTCAACTATCTGATATATAGTATAGTCGGAAATAGTATAGTTCCCCATATAACTGAAAGTAGGCCTTACAACAGACTTTTCTCCAATAAGCTGAAAGCTTCCCTTTCCTTTTCTTCTGAAAACCTGCAAAGGATCAAGGAAATAACCCGAGAAGTCCTTTTTTATTTCGAAAGTCGGAACAGGTATAACATGTTTGCCCTGTTCTCTTCTTGTCGAAAGCGCCTGTTTTATTTCAAACTCAGTCGCCACCTCATGAATATAAATTCTTTCGCTTATCTCAGGAAGTTCAAGACGTTTTGCTATAGCCTCAACCATGCCGTCGGACGTTCCAAGAATAAGTACAGAATCTATACTGTAATTCTTAAAAGCACGTTTCATTTCATTAGCGTGTACATCATCAGTAAATAAAGCTCTCTTAATTGAAGCAATCTTCGTTTTCTCTTTCTTTGCCGAAGTCCCTGCAATTATCTGTGCGCCCCTTATCAAGATACCATCATCTATAATACATTCTATTTCTCGTTCACGCGCTACCCAAACAGATCTGTGGCTTTTACCTGTACCACTTGGTCCAATGAATGCTACTACTCTCAAGGATATACCTCCAGTAAACTCCGAATATATTTCCCTCTATCTATTTATATTTACAAATATCAAGTAACATTAATAAATAATTGAAACACATGCTTTACCCATTAACACTTAAACGAATTCTACCACAAATATATACGTAACATCAAATATGTAAGAATGATTAAGCTTTTCTCCTATTGAGCTAGAACAAGCTAAAGTTGCATAAAAAGGGAAAAAGAGAGTTGCACTCTCTTTTTATTTCCCCGGATATTCATCTTTAGTTTTTTAATTTTCATTAGTTTTTTCATTTTTATCTTCCGTTGAAGATTAAAAACAACAATATATAATAACTGAAGGTTTGAGCAACACTGATTTAATATCTATATTATGTACCATTTGAATTAAGATTATACATCATATTGTGTCACACGATATATTCTATCATTTGAAATTCTATTGTCAATATAAATTGCGAAAAATTATGTAGGAAATTAGTACTATTTGTTTCTAAAAGTAAAATTATGAAAGAAAAAAGCATATAGGCCAATGCCCTTTCCTTTTCCCATACATTAAAAAAGTGAGATCGTTGCTTTTTTATATGCACTAATCTCACTTTAAAGGTAAAAAACTAAAGATAATTCCTAACTCTTATTCTCACTTCTAGCCACTTTAACCAGACATAGTTCGCAATCAGGGCAGATAATTGCCTTACCCCAGAATACGTTTTTAATAGTTTCCAAAAGTTCCTTGTTCCTAAAGCTTTTGGCACTATGAATAACCACTTTTTTTGGTGCCATAGTTATAAGGGAGCTGACCAGCAAATCATCAAAATTAATTTCACCTTCAGGTATATCGTTCATAAATTCCTGAATACATTCATTAGTTATTTCCCTCTTGTTTTCATCAAGCAGGATATATTTGCTGTCATAGTCTACCAATACATGAATTACATTAAATTTAGGTTCCTGTATATCAACAAAATATCTTAAAAGGCGGATAAACTCTTTATATTCCCTCTCTGTAAGGAAATCATCCACAGCCTTGTCAACAATCTCTTCCAGGTCTTTCACATAATCTTTCAGCCTGAAGTTTACAAAGCCATCCAGTATTACTTTGTCTGAACTCTCAAAATATTCTAACAGTTTTCTAATGATTATATTCCTTCTCCTGATCTGATATAAACTGCTCAAAAAGTTTTTATCATCATTTTTAATAATCAAAAGAGCCAATCTCAATATTTCTTTCTTTTCTATTGAATTAAAATAGCAGTAATTGCTATTGATTATTCTGAGAATAAGTTTTTCTTCATACTGTTCAATTATATAATCCGCCAGGCCGTTTGATACACTAAGTAGCAATTCGTCGTATTCGGGTGTTGACTTTTCTACACGGTTAAGTGTGCATATTACAGAAGTTGAGCCATCTAAGTCAACGCTGTCGGTCACAAAACAATCTATGTCTAATTTGTTCAGCTTTCCTAATTCATTCGTTATATAGCCTTTTACACTTTCTGCACAATCATTAACCCCAATACAAAGACACTGCATCAACTTCACATCCCTTCAAACGTAGTATATGTCTTAGTAATTTGTTGTATGCAGTAAGCGATATATGCAATTATTACCATATGACACCCATTTACAATCATTCTCAACATACAAACCTATTGTTCTACATTATGAATTTTCATAGTATATTATATGCAAATCAATATAGTAAGTTACAAGTGCACATCATCTTAGATACTTGTAAATTTTTAATTCAAATCCTGCTTATTCCATTTTTGCATGGTGCATGTAATAAATGTAAAGAAAAATATTCCAGAAACTTAAGTTTCGCAGTTTAGAGCCTGTAAATACTCCTCGGGGTCGAGCAAAACTCGCTTCGCTCAAACAATGCTCTCCCTTTCCTCGTCGTATTAACAGGCTCTACAACTTGCTTCACAATGTTTCTTCCATATTTTTCTTCACTTAAATAATGTACACCATTTTGCGTGGGTGTTTGAATCTTCAACAACGGGAAGCAAAGAACCTATATCCACAACCTGCTCATTTGATAAAGAAACGCTTTCAATACCTTTAGTGGCTAAAAAATCTAAAATTTCACAAAAAGAAGACAAGGCTTTAAGTTCACCGGCTATGGCCCACTTTTTTCTGTCAATCAAACCGGAACTTCCACCTATAAATCCATTATCAAGTCCCGGAAGCAAAATATTCTTTTCCTCTATGACCAAAACGTCAAAACCCTTCTTTTCAGCAATTCTTGCAACACCTTTATCCATGGTAATAATTGAGTTTTCATCCACAACAGAAATTGCACATTTTGCATATCCCTGATTTATATGAATTAATTCAACATCATTTTTAAAAAACCAATCCCGTAAAACCTTATCGGTATACCTTGTATTGTGAAATGCATATCTCCCGATTCTTGCCACATTATACGAAATATTGCCGGGATATCTGGAAGTGAGTTCGGAATCTCCTCTTATCAGTTCAAAATCATTTTCTTCAAGCTCACGAAGGGTACTGGCGTCTGTACCTGGTGCATAAACAATGGTTCTGCCTCCAAGGTGGTGAAGAAACATGTCGGGATGAAATGATACTGATGCGTACAAAGATGGATGTGCCCTTGTTTTAATTATATGAATTCCATTATCTATGAGTCCCTTTTCAAGACTTTCTGTTATTCTCCCGTCAGTAATGGCAAGAACAGTTTTACTGCTGGGTATATTGGGAATATCTACATATTTCATATCATAACTCCGGTTACAAATATTTTTTACATAATTTTTAGTCGTGCTTACAACTCACAAGAATATATTTCTTATTATGATAATAAACTATAGATGAAAAACTTAAACTAAATTTTAAAGGATGTTTTTCATCTAAATTAGATAACGTTTAGATGCTATGCAGATTTCACTTTGGTGTTCGTTACCTATACTATCATTGAACATAATATAAATATTATCACACATTCTTATATAAATTCATAATATACAATAGATAAATTCCATTTTTAGTGAACTTTTATGTTGGCTACTAGCTGTTGATTGCCCGGGTAATCGGCAGTTATTCAAATAAAACCGCACCTCGACAGAGGTGCGGCTTTTGAATTCTTAAAATTATGTACAGCTAAAACATAAGTTTCTTTTCATGATAACGAAAAACCGGATTTGATTATGTTTTCAAAATACGAGAATTAGATGTTATTTTTCGTTATCAATTAATATAACATAAATAATTTAATGACTAATGGGAATAATATATTATGGAATGTTATCAAATTATCTAAACTCTTTATTAGGAGTGAATTTATGACAACTATCAACTGCTCCTCCAATTGCATTCATCAAAAGGATGGTAAGTGTTCTTTAGATAATGTTACTATGAATTCTGTATTAATAACAACCGACTGTATATACTTTGAAGAAAACACAAAAAAAAGTACCACGAAATAGGAATTGCTCCTTTCTATATTGTTTACAAAATGCTATAATGGCCTTATACTGTTCTTCTCAAAAAAAGTTTGTTTATTAGCAGACTTTTATACTGAAGTCTTATAACATACGCGTTATAAGACAGTTTTTGAGAAGATACAGTTCATCTGCTTATCGCAGCGGAACTTACTAATTTTTTTGCAGCCAACGCTGCGATATCAATTTCAATTAAAATATTAAGGTGATGGATTATGCTTTCAGGTATAATAAAACAGAATTCTTCAGATATAATAAACGAAATAGTGTCAATAAGGAGAAAGATTCATCAATTTCCCGAATTAGGTTTTAATGAATTTAAAACTTCCTCACTCATTGCTGCATACCTGGAAAAACTCGGTTTATCAGTAACCAAAGGCATCGCAGGCACTGGTGTCACCGGTCTTTTAGAGGGAATCACCCCGGGTCCCACTGTTGCTATAAGGGCTGATATGGATGCCTTGCCAATTCTTGAAGAAAACGATGTGCAATATGCCTCTGCCAACAAAGGAATTATGCATGCCTGCGGCCATGATGTACATACTTCCATCGCCCTTGGTGCAGCACATATTCTCAGTAAAAACAGAGATAAAATCACAGGCAATGTGAAATTCATATTCCAGCCTGCTGAAGAAGGCCTCGGTGGAGCAAAAGAAATGATAAATGAGGGAGTTCTTGCAAATCCAAAAGTGGATGCCATAATTGCACTACATGTGTCTCCCGGCATAAAATCCGGCCAGATTTCCATAAGCTCAGGTCCTGTAATGGCATCTCCCGCAGAGTTCGAAATTGAGATAACAGGTAAGGGCGGACATGCTGCCGAACCTCAAAAAGCCGTTGACCCAATTGTTATAGGGACAAATATAATAAACCTTTTTCAAACCATCGTGTCAAGAAATGTAGATGCTCTAAAAAGTGCCGTGCTATCCGTCACATGCTTTCAAGCAGGAACTGCCTTTAACATAATTCCGTCAAAAGCGACAATCAAAGGCACTGTCAGATCTTTTGACCCCTTAATCCACAAGGAAATTTCCCGGAAAATGAGTGCTATTCTTTCCTCTGTGACAGGCGGGATGGGAGCAGAATATACCTTTGACTACAATCTTGGTTATCCTCCGGTTATCAACAGTAAAGAAGTAGTCGATTTGATCGTTGAAGCTTCTTCAAAAGTCATACCTGAAAAAAATATAATACTGAACAATCAAGCATCCATGCTTGCTGAGGACTTTTCGTACTATTTGAATAACATACCTGGAGCATTGTTTAACTTAGGTTGCACCCATCCAACTGCCGAACACTTTGAAAACCTTCACAGCAGTAAATTTAATGTTGACGAAAGCTGTATAGCAACTGGTATGGAAATATTCGCCCAAACTGTGATGGATTATCTTAATAAATCTGTTGGGCAGTAAGGTATGACTAAAACATAAATTCATACTCTGGATAACGAAAAAACTTGATTTGACAATGTTTTCAAAATATGAGAATAGGATGTTATTTTTTCGTTATCCCTAAGCCGCTCGACAGCAAAAAGTCAGTAATATTATTCAATCTTCCCTATCAGTTCTTTCAACTGATCAAGACTATCATAAGGTACAGTGACACCCTTCTGACTTGGCTTAAACTCGTCGCTTTCTCCATCTGACCAAAAAACACGTATATCTATATATTGTTTACCCTTTTTTTCAACCTTTTTGATCTGTATTTCTTCACGATTATTTTTTTCGATTTTTCCAATTAATTCTTCGTTGTCCCAAAAGCCAGCCATATTGATTCCTCCAATTAGTTGAATTTAATACTCGGAATAATCTTACCAAATTTGTTTCGAATAGTAAATAGCACATAATTTTCTATACATTAATAAAAAAATTATCGGAAATACTACACATATAAAAAACAAGAAAGGAAGTTATAACTATGAATAGAACACCTTTGGATAGACTTGCTCTGGTTCTGGTAGTAATTGGAGCATTGAACTGGCTGTTAGTCGGACTTTTCCAATATGATCTGGTTGCAAATTTATTTGGTGGTTCACCAACATTTTTAGCAAGAACTATTTATTCCATAGTAGGCCTGGCAGGATTGTACAGCATAAGTTTACTCTTCAGAGAATCGCCTACTGTAAGAGACAAAGCATAAACAACATAAAAAGGTGTCTATTTTATAAAATAGGCACCTTAAATTTAACAAATTTGAAAGAATTTATTATTAGTTTAATCCCATGCTTAGCTTAAAATTTGCTTCTTTAGTCTTCATAATGCCGCAATCATAACCTCCGACATCGGTACATACATTCAAATATTTCAACAAAACCTGCTTATCCTTATCAGTAAGTTCCACCTTTTTCGTCCTCAACTTCATCTTAATCCCTCCTATATCTTAACTAGAGTTATCTTTGTTTTTCATGTTGTTGTGGTTATATATACCCTTTAATTAATACAATGTAACATGGAAAGTTTGACATCCCTTGCAACATTTTCACCTTATAAAAAAACTTTTGCTGCACATTATAATAGTACACTATCACATTGATAGTGAAAAAAATTAAAGGAGGCTATATAATATGGCTAACAATAACAGCAAAACTAAATTTGATAAGATGAAATATGAAGTAGCTTCTGAAATTGGTGTTAACTTAAAACAAGGGTACAATGGTGACCTTGCATCAAGGGATGCTGGTAGAATCGGCGGAAACATCGTTAAAAAGGTTTTCGAATCATACACCGGTAGTAACTATACAAACAAATAATTACAAATAAAATAACAGAAAAAAGGGTTGTTTTTTAACAGCCCTTTTTCCTAAAATAATGAAAGGTAGATTTGCACATGAGTAATAATCATCCGGTACATGTAGGATTAAAGGATAAGATAACAAACAAGCTGATAGCTGTATATCCGCACACTATCGAAGGAAACCACGAGGAAATAAAGAAAAAAGTATTCGATTGGTACTATGCTCAAGGATGCTCAAACGAAAATGATTTGCCAAACCTTTTTGTTAGTGTCCTGACAGAAGAAGAGCTAAAGAACTTTCATTAAAGTTCTTTAGCTTCCAGATATATCTTGTTTAACAAAGTATTCGTAACACATTACCATTTAATCCTTAAAAACCATTACCACTACTAGCTTTACTCTTCATCCCAATTGTGGTAAACATTCTGTACATCATCCAAGTCTTCAAGATGCTCAATAAGCTTATCCATAAACTCAATCTGTTTAGGGTCGGTGAGCTTTGTCATGGTCTGAGGAACCATTTCAACTTCAGCTTCAACAAAGTCGTACCCCTTCTTTTCAAGGGCTTCTCTCACAGCAGAGAAATCATCAGGAGAGGTTGTAATCTCGTAGACATCCTCTTCAGCAGTAAAGTCCTCTGCCCCAACTTCCAAGGCCTCCATCATAAGGTTATCCTCGTTTATTTTGCCATCCTTCTCTATGAGGATTACTCCCTTTTTGTCAAACATGAAGGACACACATCCGGTTGTACCTAAGTTACCCCCGAATTTGTCAAAGTAATGCCTTACATCCCCTGCTGTACGGTTTCTGTTATCTGTCATTGCTTCAACTATAACTGCAACACCGCCCGGTCCGTAACCTTCATAAACTATCTCTTCATAGTTTGCACTATCCACATCTCCGGCAGCTTTTTTAATACATCTCATAATATTCTCGTTAGGCATATTTGCAGCCTTTGCTTTTGCAATAACGTCCTTTAATTTGGAATTTGCCTCAGGTTCCGGTCCTCCCTGTCTTACAACAATGGTAATTTCCCTGCCAAGTTTGGTAAATATCTTACCTCTCTGTGAATCTGTCTTTTCCTTTTTACGTTTTATATTAGCCCATTTTGAATGCCCTGACATAAAACACCTCCATAAAAACTTTAGAATAAAACATATTAGTATAAATTATAATATTAAAAGAACAATTTATAAAGTTATTTTATAATTTAAATTGGTTTTTTAAAAAATGTATTTACAGATTTACTATTTTTATATAAAATATGTATGGTATTTTATGTATTTTAACCATATATATGCTATTCAAACCAGACATTAATCAACACGTAGTATAAATATAATATATATAAGGATTGATGTAAAGTGAGCATTAAACAGGTTTCTACGGTATGCATAAGGATTATTAGCATTATATTGATTACACTTCTATTAATATTAAATTTGAGCTCCTTTATAGCATTGAAGGAAGTTGGCCAAAATACAAACTATATTTTATTTGCACAGTTCAATTACAATATAGTCATTGAAGTTGTCCTTCTTAGTGTATTATTGCTCATAAATATGCTATGTTTTAAAAGGCGCCTTCCAATTACTAAGAAAGATGAACTACCGGAAGATAAAGAACTGGACAAATATCAGAAAGAAATTGATGTGCAATACAAAGTTCTGGAAAAAATCGCATCACTTTATGACACTACCGTTAAGTGCACAAATGAAAAGTCTCAGTTTTTTTACAATATGTCTCATGAGCTGAAAACCCCCTTAACCGTTATTTTAGGCGCAATCCAACTTATTGAACAAAAAAATTCCCATATTGAAGTCGATAGAAGAAAATCCAGCAAGCATATAGCAACCATTAAGCAAAACTGTTATAGACTGCTACGCTTGATTAACAATATGCTGGATCTTGGCCGAATCGAATCAGGCTATATAAAATCAAACCTGGTCAACTGCAATATCGTCTACCTTATTGAAGAAATTACACAGTCGGTTATACCTTATGCCGAACAGAAGTCATTATCTCTTGAATTTGACACTATGGACGAGGAAATTATTACTTCAGTAGATGTTGATAAAATTGAGAGAATAATACTTAATTTATTATCAAACGCAATAAAGTATACAAATCCGGGAGGCAAAATCTCAATAAATATTTCATCTGAAAACGATAAAGTACATATTTTTGTGCGGGATACGGGTATAGGAATACCCAAACATATGCTAAACAGTGTGTTTGAGCGCTATCAGCAGGTTGACAGTTCATTGACCAGAGGCATAGAAGGAAGCGGATTGGGACTTTCTATAGTAAAGTCTTTTGTTGAACTTCATGGCGGAAATATAAAAATAAAGAGCCAAGAAAACATTGGCAGCGAATTTCACGTTATTCTGCCAATAAAGCATTCGGAAAACTCTGTCAGTTGCACATCAAATACTGAACAAAATAATCAGTTGAAGATTATAGAGGCTATAAATATTGAATTCTCAGAAATCTATCATATAGCCTCTTAGTTTGTTCTAATTTTGTTACCTGAGAGCTACAAGTACGCACGCCTGTACAGCGTTAAGTCCCTTTTCTTCAATTAAATCCATTATTTTATTGTCATAAGTTCCAGGCTGCAGCCAAATATTCTTTACCCCGACTTTGGCTGCTTCCTCAATTACTTCTGCCCCTCTTTTAGGAGAAACAACCATATCTATAACTTCAGGAACTTCAGGCAATGAAGATAAGTCCTTATAACACTTGTCTCCCTCAATTTCCTCAAAATTCGGGTTAACAGGATAAACTGTATATCCGAATTTTTTAAGCTTCTTATAAATCATATTTCCATACTTATCAGGATTAGTGTTAGCTCCTATTACAGCCCATACTTTCTTTTCGAGCATTTCTTCCTCCATCATCAGTATCACTCTCCTCTTTATAAAATTAGTTTACCTTGCAAATCCAAAGTTATGTATGTATCGTCTCCGGGTTCAATAACTGCTCTTGCATTAGTGGCTTCAACCAGAATATCAACAAATTTATCAATTTCATCAACATATACGTAAACTAGCATTTCTACATCCTGCTCATATACAATATTCTTAATTGTATATCCTTGTGAAATAAGCAAACTTTGCACCCTTCCAAATAAGGTGTACTCGATAATTACGCTTACTTCCCTGCACAGTTTTTTCATGACAATTCCGGCAGCTTCAATTCCATTAGCAGCACTTTTGCCATATGCACGAATAAGTCCTGCACTACCAAGGAAAGTCCCGCCAAAATATCTTGTAACAACAACTACGAGGTTCTGAACCTCCATCCTTTTAATTACTTCCAGCATTGGAAGCCCTGCCGTACCTGAAGGCTCTCCGGCATCAGTATACCTCTGTATAATGTTGTTACCTCCGATTGAATATGCGTAAACGTTATGTGTAGCATCCCAGTACTTTGTCTTTATTGCGTTTATAAACGAAAGAGCATCTTCCTCGTTTGATACTGGCTTTACAGAGGCTATAAATCGGGACTTTTTTTCTTCAATTTCACATACAGCAGAATTTAGTACCGTTTTGTATTCCTTATCCAAATTAACCACCTTTTATAATATGAGATTATTCATCCTATTAATTATAACCCATATAAAGAATATCTACCAACAGAAAAATCTATACACCCTAACAATGTTCAAAATTAACAAAAAATTAATAGATTTCGACCCATATTGGTGTATAATATTTATAAGAAATGATTTTATGGGAGGATTTATTATGAAGCACGTCGTCAAGGAGATTGCAAGTTGGACAGGGTATATTGTTTCAGCTGTTTTAATCGGTTTAGTTATAAATACATTCGTTTTCCAACCAACGCAAATCATTGGTTGTTCTATGGAATCCACATTTTTCGAAAATGATAAAATAATGGTAAACAAACTGATTCACACCTTAGGTTCTGAACCTGACTATGGTGATGTTGTCATTATTGACAGTCGCGTAAGCAGGGAAAGATCTTTTACCGATGATTTGACAGACAGTATTAAGTATAATGCAATTACAAGCATGATTACAAAAGAAAAGCAGGATATTCTATGGATTAAAAGAGTCGTCGGCAAAGCCGGAGACACATTGGAATATGTCGATGGAAAGTTGTACAGGAATGGAGAAGTAGTTGAAGAGTCATACATAAAAGAACCTATGAATTATTTCCCTGACGAAAAAGTGGTTATTCCGGAAAATCAAATATTTGTCATGGGAGACAACAGAAATGCCAGCTGGGATAGCAGAATGATAGGTTGCGTACCTCTTGATCATGTTATCGGAAAGTATGCTTTCAGATTTTCAAAAATATTTTAATAACCTATTTATATTCGACCTTTGAAAACATTGATGACACTCAGCTTAGGGATAACGAAAAAATAACATCCTATGTTTTGAAAAAATGTTAATAAAGGACCTTGTCGTCCGTTGAACGGACACATGGTCCTTTTATTAATAAAAACATTTCAGTAAATATACTGTTGCTTTTACAATTTTCCTTTTAATTTTCCTTAAATGTATTGTTCCATTTCCCTGTATTTTGTAAAGGACAAACTAACCAAGGATTTATCCTGGTTGTATTTCATTAAATCCATTGCTTCATCGATACTGACAAATGCACTGTCTTTCCGGCTTTCTTCCTTATTTACTTTATCATTTTGAGATTTCATAATGTACCAGGTAATTTTATTGAGGAATGGTGTTTGACGTGGGGTAGATAAGCATTCGTAACTTGTTTGACCTATTGGTGAAACTATTTCAGCTTGAACACCGGACTCTTGCGTTACTTTTTTGAGGGCAATTTCATTGGGCAATTCTCCATTGTGTAATACTTCTCGTGGAAGCACCCAACCTTCCTCATTTTTGAGGAGGAGAACCTTATCTCCAGAGAATACAACTCCGCCTGTAAAGCTCTTTACCAACATAGTAAAAACCCCTTTCATTATTAATTTTACCTGCATTAGGAGAAATAACAGGAATACATTATTTCTGTCTCCTATATTATTATAATACTATATTGGTAAATTTTATTCAATTGTATTGGAAATATACTGACAAATTATTTTAAACGCGGAACCTTTTAACTGAATCCACCTTTGATTTCAAAATACAAGCCTTTAATAAAGTGCCTGTCTCCTCATGACACTTAGTGATAATTCTTCCGTTTTTATAAATATAAGGTATTACCCAGCCTTCCTGATATGGGATGAACAATTCCAGTTCTTCCTCGTCCTGCCCAAGTGCGTCAGTAATAGCCTTCAGCAGTTCACCGATACCTTCCCCGGTAATGGCGGAAATTTCTATCTCGTCACCCAAGGGATTAACAATCGGAGCCCTTTTTCTCTCCACAAGTAAATCAACTTTGTTCAAAGCCATCACAATTGGCTTGCTTGAAGCTCCCATAGAATATAAAATATTATTGACTACTTCTATTTGCTCGTGAACCTCATCACTTGTAACATCGATAACATGTACAAGTACATCGGCAAATACAGCTTCTTCTAATGTGGATTTGAACGATTCAATCAGCTCATGGGGAAGTTTTCTGATAAATCCCACCGTATCTATGAGCAGCGCTTCTCTTCCATTTGGCAGCTTAAGGTTTCTGGCTGTGGGATCAAGTGTTGCAAAAAGTTTGTCTTCTGCAAACACATCTGTACTGCAAAGCAGATTCATAAGGGTTGACTTACCTGCATTTGTATAACCCACCAAAGCAACAACCGGCAATGAATCCTTGTCCCTGCTTTTACGAATAACTCCCCTTCTCTTTTCAACTTCCTTAAGTTCCGATTCAAGATAATTTATCCTTCTTCTTATGTGTCGTCTGTCAACCTCCAGCTTTTTCTCTCCGGGACCTCTTGTTCCAATGCCCCCGCCCAATCTTGAAAGCTGGTTCCCAAGCCCGATAAGTCTCGATATTCTATACTTCAATTGAGCAAGCTCTACCTGAAGTTTCCCCTCTTTTGACCTCGCTCTCTGTGCAAATATGTCCAGAATCAGAGTTGTCCTGTCGATTACCTTTATACCTACAAGTTCCTCAATATTTTTAAGCTGCGCCCCTGATAGCTCGTCATCAAAAACAATAAGATCTATATCGAGAGCCTGACTAATAAGGCACAGTTCTTCCAGTTTACCCTTCCCAACATAATAGGCTGTGTCTATTCCCTGCCTTCTTTGGAGAACTTTCTTTACCACATGTGCACCGGCTGTCCAAACCAGTTCTTCCAGTTCATCGAGTGATCTTTCTCCTGCGCTTTTTCCATTAACAATATTCCCTGAGGAAGTTTCAAGCCCTACGAGGATAGCTCTTTCTTCATCTGCATTGTTTGCATAAAATGTATCACCTGCTATTCTGTCAATCTCATCTATTATACTCCAGAGTTCGGAAAATCTTTTGTCATGAGCCTTAAAGGGACCATAAACCTGTGATTTGTTAAATTCATTTCCTCCTGTTTTTTGAGGTATGGCAACAAATATTTCTGTTATATTACCATCCATTACTCCAATCGCCACCATAGCGTCAAGTCTCAATTTGAGCATGGAATTTATATCAACAAGTGAAACCATTCCTGCACCATTTGGGTGAGTATGAATACACCTGATTCCTGAAAGTCTTGACTTGTCCCTTCTGCCTTCAACTTCAGGAAGACCTACCGTGTTACTGTCTCCAACACTTATATCAACCAAATTACCCTTCCTGTCAATAAATATGGAAATTTCACGGTTTATTCTGCTGCTGATACCGGAAATAGCATCCGCCAGCTCTTGTGGAACAAAATCGTTTTTGTCTGTTTGCATCTTTGAAAGTGCTTCCAATTCATCTATCACAGACTTCTTTAGAGAGTCCAGATTTCCATTTACGCTAATTATCCTCACCCCTTGCATTCTATATTGAACGCGATAAAAATTTTGCTTCGCGCTTCAATAATTGCAATTTCCGTTTAATTATGTACATAATAAGTATTATCAAACATTTTCCGGAATTCTGCAATAGCATTTTGCAAAAGGGGTGCATTCTATATAAGTGGAGAAAAATATTCCAGAAACTTAAGTTTCGCAGTTTAGAGCCTGTAAATACTCCTCGGGGTCGAGCAAAACTCGCTTCGCTCAAACAATGCTCTCCCTTTCCTCGTCGTATTAACAGGCTCTACAACTTGCTTCACAATGTTTCTTCCATATTTTTCTTCACTTAAATAACATACACCCTATAAAAGAAAAAATATTTAATTTAGAGGTAAGTAAAATGATTAACAAGGATAATTCAGGCCTTCTGCCTGATTTAATTTCAGATAATCTCGATATACTTTTTGTTGGCTATAATCCCGGCACACTGTCTGCCGCAACAGGACATCACTATGCCAATAAAAGCAACCGTTTCTGGAAACTACTTTATGAATCTGGGTTAACACCTTACAAACTCTCTCCGGAGGAAGATATCCGGCTTTTAGACTTTGGTTACGGTTCTACCAATATTGTATCAAGGACCACAAAATCTGCAAAGGATATCACATCCGGCGAGTTTAGGGAAGGGTCAGCTATCTTAAAAGAACTGATACAAAGAATAAATCCTAAAATCGTATGCTTTGTCGGAATAGGAGTTTACAGAGCTTTTGCTTCATATATAAGAAAAATTCCTGAAAGCACTCTAAAAGTGCAGACGGGAATTCAAGAAAAAAGTCTTATTGATGAAATTACCGATTACGTATGTTCAAACCCCAGCGGGCTAAACGTCATACCCTATAGTGAACAGCTTGAGTGCTTTAAAAAACTCTGCCTGATCAAAAATCAGATTATTTAGCATTGTTATTTCGCTGTAAGTTAATGGAGGCGCGCCCAAACAATCCTAGTCAGCCTCCATCTGATTTATTTTAAATCAAACAAATTTGTTCTCAGTTCAAGGCTATGCTTTCTTATTCAACCAGCCTTGTATCTATGCCTTCCCTCAATGCGCTCCACATATCATCTGAAACTAAACCGAGTCTCCATAATGAAATTCCTTTTAATCCATACCTTTTTGCTATTCCAACTTTGGTTTTTATACTTTCCACATTCTCACTTTCGGCTAAAATAGCCAGATAAAGCTTATCAGCCGGAACCTCTTTTTTAGCTTCCTCTACAGCTTGGATAACAAGACTTTCGGGTTCGGGTTTCATACCATAGTCATGAGCCATAACTATTATTCTGTCGGCAAGTTGACCCAGGGTTTTATAGTCATAACCTTTATAGGAACTGTTTGGAGCATGCAATGACAGTGTCAGTCTCAAGCCCTTATTTTTGAGTTCCTGCGACAGAAGCTTCACAAAGTTGTTAAAACTACTTTTTACCTTTTCAAGCTCCTGTCCTCTTTGGCTTAGTCCCAAGCCTTCAAAATTAATATTTACACCCCTATATATGGATGCCTCGTCCACAATGTTATGTACGGCATTTGACATTGATTCCTCACTTTCCAAGAGCTTGGTAACGGAATTATCACCATCTAACATGTTTATACACATTTCTGTCTTAAGTTTATATGTTTTTGCCGCCTCTATTGCCTTCTCCCATCCATCCGGTTTCATCCATCCGGTTTCATCCATCCTGTTACACTGTTCGCAATCAGATTTCCTTTCTCATCCATTCCATACCAGCAAAAAGCTAATTCACTTACAATATCCGTATTCCCCAAAGCCGTTTGTGGATAACTCTTTCCAAACAAATCAGTCCAACTGCTGGTTTCCAAAGAACCTAAACCGTAGAAGCCCAACACCTCCATAGCTTTCTTAGGTGAAGCTATCCTTACTGCATTTGCGCTTCCATCCCACAGTACTTCACACCCAAAGGCTTCACTGAAAAACCTTATAGGTATGAGGGTTCTACCATTTATTATTGTTGGAGGTACATCAAGATTAATTGCCTCTTCATTCTTAAAAGCAATATTATTTCCAATCTGAAGTCTGACGGACGTATCAGCATCTGATGCTGTTACCGTTCTAGTCGATGCCTCCCACAATACTTCTACATTTAAAGCTTCAGCTATTGCTCTGAAAGGAATCAAAACACGCCCGTTCAAGTTTACGGGAAACACATCAAATTCTACATACAACCCATCAATAAATACACCAATTTCCTTTTGCAGGTCCTGTGAATATACAGAACCATTAAACAATGCCAGTGTAAAAATTAATGCCAGGCAAAAACTTAATAACCTTTTCATACTTCTCCCCCATTATATAGTTACTCCATGTATTACTAATCGTACTCAATTCTGCTGGTCCAAACGTTAATTATTCGCCACTTTTTATCTGTTTCCTCTTTATCGAAACAAAAATTTATCTTTATTGCGTAGTTTCTACATACCATTTATCACCTTCTGAGAATAAATACATCTGCTTGCCTTTAACCCGACAAGTATATCTTAGTCCTTTAGCCCCTGATTTTATAGTAGCAGCTTTTCTCACATCAATAACCCTATCTATACTGGACATACGTCCATCTTCCCATTGAATCCCTAAAGGTACCTTTCCACCCTCAGTAGTAAATTGTACAAGTACGTCTACAAAAACCTTACCCATAAAAGAAAACCTCCTATCTGAAATATGAAACATAAACCGCTTTGTTCTCTTCTACCGGATCTATGTCTAAATTTTCTCTTTCAGCATTTATCCAATTCGCATCAAGTTATGGTTGAATCCTTCTATTATATAGATAACGAACACTAAAGATAAATCCATATAGTACCTAAACGTTAATTAATTTATATGAAAACATCCTTTAAATTTAGTTTAGTGTTTTTCATATATACATAAATTCACAGCCTGTTATTTGCATCCTAAAACAACGGCAGTGTATAAGAATTCTGTGATCTCCCATGTAGAGCCTTTATATAAAAATCTCATAAGCCTTATCGGCAAATTGAGAAAATTTAGTAAGTATAATTTAAAACTTGCCCCTTAGAGACTACATTATTTATTACAATTGTCATTGACGTAAATAATTGATTGCATGGTTTACTATTGCGAATAGAATTTCAATTTACAATATAACCAAATATCGGTTACTACTCTCAACATTTAATTCGAACGTATGTTCGATATATACATTATATGACATATTTGTTTTGTTGTAAAGCATAAATTTTTTATAAAAACACCTTAA
This sequence comes from uncultured Acetivibrio sp., assembly GCA_964564015.1. Classification (GTDB taxonomy): domain Bacteria; phylum Bacillota; class Clostridia; order Acetivibrionales; family Acetivibrionaceae; genus Acetivibrio. Next base: position 36,173 of record CAZLZR010000028.1, on the reverse strand, counting down.
ATTATTTCATGTTATCTACGAAATACTATAAAGAGAAAAAAATTAACTATGTCGCAAACTAAAGTCTTAACTGCTCTTATCACTTTACAAAAAATCTAAGGAGGCTATTTGAATGAAAAAAATTTTATGTTGTTTGATGTCGGTTCTTTTAGTACTATCAAGCTCGCTTATAGTTCTTGCTAAAGGTAATGAGGAAAATCGCGGCAAATCCAAGGAAAACCCGGAAACAAGTTTAGAACAATCTGTCGACGAATCAATAAATACCAGTAAGGATCTACATAAAAATAATAAAATAAAAAACGATAAACAAGAGGAAGCTTCCATAGTAGACTCTGATACAAAGCAAAAAATCAAGGAAAAAGTCAAAGAAAAAAGGAAGAATAACGATGACTCTGTACCCGTATTTATCAAAGACAAAGAAGTTAAATTTGATGTTCCTCCGGTAATTAAGCAAGGAAGAACCCTCATTCCTGTCAGAGCTATTACCAACGCACTTGGAGCTGACGTTGAATGGGATGCAGAAACAAAAACAGTTACAGTCAGTAAAGCTGTTTACGATCCTACTTCTGGCGTATCTACAACTGTTGTCACTCTAAAACTTGATAGTGACATTATACTTATAAATGGCAAGGAAGCTAAAATTGATGTACCTGCCCAAATGCTCAGCAACAGAACCATGGTGCCAATAAGATTTATAGCTCAGGCTTTAAACCAGGAAGTAGAATACGATGCTGAAACCGGTGCAATTATAGTCGAAGAAGAGAAAGAAGAAGATGTCGATGTTGACCATCAGCTTAAAGCATTTAAGGACAAGCTTAAGGATAAACACCATGATAAATTCGTCAGAAAGGCTCTTATAAAAAAGATATCGGATTTAAATAAAAAGAAAAATAATCTGGCAATTATGGTATTCGTTGAAGGATCAGAAGTAGAATTTGATGTTCCTCCTGTCATCAAGTCTGGCAGGACACTTATCCCCGTAAGAGCTGTCAGTGGAGCTCTAGGTGCCAAAGTCGACTGGGATTCGAAAACTAATACTATTACTATAACAAAGTCTGTATATGGCAAAGAAGATAAAGTAATAACAATCAACCCAGATAGCGACATTGTTCTTGTCAACGGCAAAGAAGTTAAACTTGATGTGCCTGCACAATCAATTAATAATAGAACTATGGTACCTTTAAGATTTATTGCTGTAGTTCTGGATAAAGAAGTTGAGTATGATTCTGAAACAGGTGCAATTACAATAGAAGACGCTGATGATGAGGATGACAAAGAGGCTGTTGACGAAGATGAGGGCGAAAAAGATGTTGTGGAGAAGGATGAAGATACTGATACAGGCAGTGACGATGATGACAATCAAGAGGAATAGTCAGGTCAGTCCTTAAACTATTAGATCCAAAACATAGATACCCCCTTTAATGTCCCCCTCAGGGCATTAACTATAAATATAATCCCAGAAAGAAGGGCTTTAGCAAAACAAATATTATCACATAAGTCCTGTGACAGATTATGAAATCTGCACCGAGCGATGTGATTAACCTATTCTTTGCTAAAGCCCTTTTTTTCTGCCAATTTTCTCTTATCCCAAACTATCTTACACCCGTCGAACCAAACCCGCCGCCTCTGTTGCTGCCTATGCCTCCAACTGAATCTACCACTGTAAATTTCATTTTAGGCACAAGCTGCAATACTATCTGAGCAATTCTGTCACCTTTCCTTACCCTGTATGTACCTTTGTTGTTTCCCTTTGAATCAATATCAAAAATCTTATCATTAACAGCACTCTCTGAAGTGTTTGTCATTATAACACCAAGCTCATCCCTGTAACCGCTGTCAATAGTTCCAGGGGAGTTTGATAGCCTCAAAGGTGTCTTTAACGATATTCCACTTCTGGGCCTTACCTGTATCTCATAACCGTCAGGGATTGCCAGTTTAATACCTGTTGGAATAATTACCGTTTCCCCAGGTGCTATTAAAACCTCCTCTGCTGCACATATATCCATACCTGCATCCCCTTCTTTGGCATAGGTTGGTATTACAGCACCCTCCCGGCACACTTCCAAATAAACCTCAATTTTATCCGACATTAAAACACCTCCAAAATATAATCTCATCTAACTTATTTTTTAAATAACCTTATTGTTAAACTCCTCTGAAATAATGACCTTTTGTAAATCCTCGTTTTTTAATCCTATCGATTAGTCTGCTGTATTTTCCTAAAGCTCCCCTTCCCTTCTCAGCCAATGCCCTGTGCATGTCAGCAATTTCTAACATTTCATCATAAGTTTCATCAGTAAAATTCAATCGGATAATATCAACACCTGCCTGCTTTATTTTATCAATACTTTCTTCTAAAAGTAATACATTTGAATTAAAAACTGTACTCCTGCAATCCACTTTATCACAAACAACGGGAAATATTGCACCCATTCTGTCTTTCAAATAATGCTCACTTTTCTGACACGCAGCATTGCACTTTGTCTTCGAGTCAAATCCACCTGCTATGCTCCCTACAGGGCAATACTCACTCGTCATTAGGGGTATTCTACCATAAACTATTGCCTCTTTCACAAGATCCGGAATGTGGGCAAGATTTCGTATCTGGTTCATTGTTAATTCAAGAGACAGGGTAACACCCTTTAAACCTAATTCAGCGAACTGCTTTAAAGAATAACTGTTAAAGCAGTTCAAGGAGTAATCACCCGTAGTATTGATCCTGGAAGAATATTTCTCCTTACCTAAAAATCCTATATTTCCGACAAGCAAACCGTCTATACCCGCATCTATCATTTCATTAAGCCTTGAACTAATTAAATTATCATAATTTCCCCTCGTTATTGGAGGTATATATACATATACTTCAGGAACCTTATTTCTCAAATTTAGAATTATTTCCTTTGATTTTTGTGCTAACATCGCTCCGAAAGGCAAGTACAACCGATCAACGCCAAGGCTGCCATAGTCTATCTTATTATCAAATTTATATATGCATGCCGATATTGCCAATTTTTTATCTGTGTTTCGACTATTTCCCGGGAAATACATCAGACTTTTTTGTTTTTCATCAAAATCCTCCGGCAATCTCCTTGAGTATCGCATAGTCCTTCTTAACTCAAGCTGTTCTAAAGCACTTCGCCTGATATTATTAATCTCACTTATAGGCAATGCCAGATTTTCATCAAGCTCAACCTCCACTTCTTTAAATTCAAAGGGGGTCTGTCCGGTTTTATTGAGCTGTTCTACAATTCTTTCTTTTGTCATGGGTCTGTTCATAGCCTCTTCAGGTATAAAAGAACTGCTGACTGTTATATCATTTCCCATATCATCCTTGACTGAAAGAACCATAGGCTGATTTTTTCTGACTGATAGGCTACCTTTTATCAGAACTTTGCGGTAAAACTTTCCGGAAATAGTCTCAAGCGCCATATTGTTAAGCCTTTTATCAGATGTTTTGTATACCTTGTTATCCTTTGATATATTTCCCTTTACACTTCTTATACAAACCGTTTCTCCTGCTTTGGCAGTATCAACTCTTCTCCCGTTCAATTCAAGCCCGGTTACCACAGTGCTGGGGCTTTGCTCTTCCCCGTTCCAGACTTCTATTCCATCTCCCATGGATATATCGGTTTTTAGAACCAGCTTTAATGTCATTGAAGCTCTATCATAGGAAATAACATTTCCCAGCCAAATACCCCAGTTTTTCGGCTTTTCATAACTCATCATGGTACTTCCCGTTTTACCCTCAAAGTATCCCCTTGAAAAACCCCCACGGTTAAATACCTGGGTCAAGTCTCTCATATCCTTGTCTTCAACAACATATTGCCCCTCCTGCTCTTTATGACCTGCTGCAAGCCTGTCCAAATACTTTCTATATACCCTTGCAACTATCCCGACATATTCCGGACCCTTCATTCTTCCTTCAATCTTAAGTGATTTGACCCCAGCTTCTACAAGTTGGTTCAATATCTGAACACTGCACAAATCTTTAGGACTCATTAAGTAAGAGCCCCTGGATTTACTATTTATAACTTTTCCAAAATCCTTATCTACCATTTCAAAAGGAAGTCTGCAGGGTTGGGCACATTTACCTCTGTTGCCGCTCCTTCCGCCAATTATGCTGCTCATAAGGCATTGTCCCGAATATGATATACATAGAGCTCCATGTATAAAAACCTCTACCTCAGCCGAGGTATTGGCAGTTATATTTTTAATTTCTTCCAATGAAAGTTCCCTTGCAAGAACAACCCTCTCAAAGCCAATCTGCTCAAGCAGCTTAACTCCCTCTATGTTATATATGGTCATCTGAGTACTAGCATGCATTGGAAGGTCCGGAAAGAGACTTTTTATAAACCTTACAAATCCCATATCCTGCACAATCACTCCGTCAATACCAGCAAGGTAGGCTTCCTTTAAAAACTGCACTGCTTCCGGAAGTTCATCATCGGACATAAGAGTGTTCATTGTAAGGTATATGCTGACACCTCTTACATGCGCATACTCCAGTGCTTCTTTCAACTTCTCATTATCGAAGTTTGAGGCAAACTGCCTTGCATTAAAAAGTTTCCCCCCAAGATAAACAGCATCAGCACCATTTTCAACAGCTGCCAAAAAAGCTTCCCAATCCCCCGAAGGAGCCAGCAGCTCAACTCTATCAAAACTCATATCGTATCTCCTATAAGTGTGTTTAAAACCGCTTTTTTATTACTTTAAACTTATAACACTCAATTTTTTAACTACATATTGCTTAGGGATAACGAAAAAATAACTTCCTATTCTCATATTTTGAGAACATTATTAAATCAAGTTTTTTCGTTATCCAGAGTAGGAACTTATATTTTAGTCATACCTTAAATCAAATATTTCCAAAACTGCGGGTAAAATATCAATCAGCGACTCAACTTTTACTGAAGCCATTTGACTCACCTTTCCTAGTATCACCGTTGGAACCTTGTTAAATGTATGTGTCTTAATTGAAATATCCTCTATATTGCCATGATCACTAGTAATAATAATTACATCCTCATCAAGATTAACAAGTTTTAACAGTTCACCAAGGAAGCTGTCAAGAAGTTCAATCTCCGAAATTGCTTCTTCCATATTCATTTTATGACCTATTATATCTGTCATAAAATGCTCAAACAACGTAAAATCATATTCTCTGCTTATATTATAAAGCCTTTGGGCTGCCTCACCAGATGAAATAATGTTTTCTATATAACCGCCTTCTACCAGAATTTTGCCGGTTATGTCATGGTATACACCCACGCCCAGTTTATAATCTTCTACTGATCTGAATTTTAATCCACTGGCAAAGGTCATAACTGTGGTTACTGATGGACGTAATTTCCTTTCCTTAGGGTCAAACATTTTATCAAGGTATTCTGTTCTATAAACATTGGAATTTGTAACCTTTAGTCCTCTTCTTAGAAGCTCCATAAACATATTATCTTTGTTGATAAGCTCTTTTAAGGTAACAGTTGGTTGACCATGCAAGTGCCTTCCCAATACCTTCGAAGCATTTACACCTGTAAAAATTGTCGTCTGCCCGGTTGCACTCTGAGGAAGTCCGGGTATGCCAAGACGTGCATCGGTCTCCATTACATTTCCTGCCTTCATAATATAATCCAATGTAGGCGTATTTGCCCTGTAAACCGGGTTTTTATCATTGTTTGCCTCTCCCAAACCGAATCCGTCTATAAATATAAATATCATCTTCATAGTTATCACCTTCACTACCTAATAGTTATTGTGAGATGCTTTTTTATAACTTTTTACTTATCATAAATACCCTGGCACTTATAATAATCTCATCAGTTGCGATAAATATTTATAATCTTCATAAAGGTACTTACTAACAAAAAAAGCGCATAAGGCGCTATTTTATTTATTACAATTATTAGCTTAATTACAGCCGTGCATTAGTGATCTTCTCCAGCGAATTCCTTACTTCATTCAGCTCAGCTTCCCTCTTCGCCAATTCAAGCTGAAAATTTGTGTTTTTGTTACTAACAATTGCATTTTCATTGGTCAGTCTGCGGTTTTCTTCCTTTAGTCTTTCTATTTCCTCATTTGCTGCTTTTAAATCCTTGTTTAAGTTAATTACATTTTCATATGCTTTAAAATAATCATCTGCAACATTAACAGCTGAAAGAACAGAAGCCATAGAAGTGCTGAGCTTGTTATTAACTCTCATTATTTCATTCATTTTTTTGTCAATATAAAGTGCTACCTTTTGTAAATACTCCTCTGACTCGACACCTACCAAAGTGTAATCTTTGCCGCCTATTCTGACCTCCACCTTGTTTTTTTCCGCCACAAGTATCAGCTCCTTCAAAAATTCACTCCTATTTTATTGGCATAGACACATTTTTTTATATTATACTATATTTCGTCATAAAATAATATAAATTTATGATAATACTAATAATTTATTCAAAAAAACTGTAACAATTTCTCTTTTTCTGCTATTATCCTAATTCAATATATAAGACAGTATTATAATATGTATTTATGTTACTTTCCAATCAAAAATAATATTATTCCAAATTTTTTTGATTTAACCCATCACTCAACATCAAGAAAATTCGCTTCGCTCATGAATTTTCTTGTTCGCTAGGGAACCCTATGGTTCCCTTCGACGGATGCTTCGCATCCCAGGATGCATGGGCGAGCAGTGTAGCGTAGCGAAACGACCAGCCTGAGCACCCAGGTCGCATGGGCGAGCAGTGCAGCGAAGCGGAACGACCAGCCCTCCTTAAACCGGGAAAGGGGAATCCCCTTTCCAAACCCCAGTATAGGAATTTACAAAAATAGGATTTTTATAAATTCCTATACTCCAAGAAAAAGCAGAAGCTTAAGGTTTATCACTTTTGCTACTGCCATTAAATACCACTAAGCATATAAAAAGCAGGAGTTCAAGTTAAATACTCAAACCCCTGCTACAACTATAAATAATTTAACTAGCTATTAAAATTCTTTAATCTGTCCAAGCAAGTACATTTTCATTCTACCAAAGTCGAGTGAATTGAATTTGCCATTCTTATCAACGTCTGCTGCTTTTTCCTGCTCAGCAGTAAATTTAATTTGTCCAAGTAATGCCTGTTTCATCAATCCAAAGTCAATAGCATTAGGTTTTCCACCGCTCTTATCTATATCACCTAAAACTACTGGATCTGAACCTCCCTCACCGTAACCGAACATTGCACCTACACCTAAAGCAACTGCGTAGTCAACTTCATGCCAGAATCTGTGGAGAGTGTACTCATAAAGATTACCCTCTGTCTGGTTCTTAATGCCTTCATACCAAGGATCATCTTTATATTTTGAACGAATGTCTATGAACTTAACGCCTGACTTAATTACATCGCCATTAGCCATTTTTCCAGTCCATCCTGATGGAATGTAAACTGTTTGTGTAAACATACGGCTGAGTGAACCATTTGTTTCAGGTTGACCTACACCATATTCGTCACGGCAATTTTCCCATACCTTGTTTAACATAGCAACAGCTTTATCAGATGCTTTCTTACCTAATTCAGTATTACCGCCCCACTTCTGAGTAGCCTGATCATAGAAGAAGAATGCATTTGAAACTGATCCTGTAACACCTATGTCATTACCATAGTTAGCTACTTTAACAGTAAGGTTGTTGTTACTTGATCTTGAACCTGTCCACTTGTCTGGCTCACCGCTCCACTCCAATGTTGAAGGAACTTTCCATGTAGTGCTGGAAACTGAACATTCACTTTCTGCCCAAGCTACCCACTTGTCACAGAGTTCTTTAGCCAATTCATTTCCTGTTTCATAATAAACTTCACACATACGTTGCATTGACCATGCTTGCATACCGAACCAGTTGTTACTTGGTGGGTCACGGTAAACAGGAGCGTAATCATAAGCCATATCGTAGAAAGTTGAATTCGAAGGATAAGCCTTATATTGTCCTCCAACTGAGTTGGTAACACCACCTGCTATAGCACCTTGTTTAGATTGAAGGAAAGTGTACAATTCCAACTGTCTTTGATAACTTGTAGCCCAGTCTTTAGCACCATTTGCTGACTTTGGTTTGAAGCTTGCACTATTAGCCAATGCGTAAGCTGCCAAAGGAGCTTGATAACCCCAGTGAACATGGCTACATCCAATCTTCCATGACCAGTCACCCTTGTTTCCGCCACCCCAAGCATAGTACCAAGCCATGAGGTAATGGCAGGAATTATATCCTGATCCAGCTGTCTTACTTTGTGCTCCAATTTTCATGAAGTACTTGTCAAACATTGAATATCTTAAGTAGTCACCCAACTTAGCAGCTTTAGCGTTATAAGTACTTAAGTTAACACCATTTTCTTTTGCCCACTTATCTGCCCAGTACTGAACCTGAACTACACGTCCGTCAGCATCAGATGCGATAGTGAATGCCCACTTCGGAACTGTGCTACCAGCAGTAAACAAGTCTGCAAATCCTTGTGTTCCACCGTATTTAAATGTTTCAATTGAAGGATGAGGAACTGTTTCGAAAACTGATTCCTGCTCTCCTCTTTGATAAGTATTTATATATGTACAATCTGTACCTGATCCGTAACCATACCAGTTATCAACGTCAACCAACCAGTGCATACCATACATCGAATATGTACTATATGCTGAATACAGTTCCTGATGGATTGGGTCTGATCCAACTGATACTCCATTTTGTATTTCAGCAGGGTAGTTGTCTGGCAATGGGAACTCATTAGCATATCCTGCAGGAGATGAAGGTTTATACTTATCCAAACCTACCTGTATTGAATCAGAAGGAATAAAGTAATCCTCAATTACATCCCAAGCCTTACCTATACCATCCCATTCATTGTTAAGTTTACCGTTCACAGCTTCAAGCCAGAGGTAATAACTTGCAGCTTCAGATGTTGATTCGTGACCGTAGTCAGGAGCCTCAACACACAATGTTTCAACTGAGTGATAAGGTATTCCCTCTGAATCGAAATACTTATTTGCAGGATCATGTATATCCTGATACATTTCGTTAAATTTTGATTTGAACCCTTCACCACCTGCTGCGCTAACTGAAGCAGCTGGTAAAGATGCTGTCAATAATGAAAAAACTAATAAAAATACAGCCGTTTTTTTCATGTTTTAAATATCCTCCCTTCAGAAATTAAACAATAATTAACAAACCCCTTTAAACCCTTATGTAAATTAATTAACAAAAGGTTTACAGGATACCGGTATTACCGGTCCATACATTCTGTCATCTCATTTAAGCGAATTGAAGCGTAAACTATCGCTAGTTAAAAACTATCTTCACCTCCCGGGATAAAATGACTTGCTTAAAACTTAAAGCTATAAAGTTAAGCTAACGGGTTAACTTAACCAAAACACAATTAATTGTGTTTATATCTTAGTTAATAGTAGGAAGTTATTTGAAATACAACAAAGAATGGGTAAGATGTTTGTGAAATGAATTTCTAAAGGTATACTACAATCAAATTTCAAAACACAATACTTCAGATTAAATAATCATAACCTCACAACCAAATATTACAAAACATTAGAAAAATAATATTGCATTTATTCTTATTAAGCCACCTCCAAAAGGAATTTGTGTCATTTAATTTAAATAATATATCTTAATCAGGCTGACTAGAGCCTGCTGACCTTGACAATATTGGTTGCTCACAAGTTAAGTATATACATTTACGATTATGTTAAAATAATTCGTAGGTAGTATAAATTTTTAGGGGACATAGAAGTAATAAAATCAAAAAAACTTTATTCTTTTATCCACTATTCAGCGAATCAACTGTATATGTAGTTATTATACGCAAGATAGTAGTACCATTTTCCACTTATATTACTATAATAGCACTTACTATTTAATTTTTCAAGCAATTTTTAAAAGTCTCATCCCAAACTTTTCCTTTGTTCGAAATCTATTGAGTTAAAACACCGTTCCCATCAAAATCTCCACATGCGTATCCCGGATTTGTCAGAAGGTTTATCCCTTATGCAAAAGCAATTGAGTTTGGCAGCAATATGCCTGCCAACAAAGTTATTACGAGCATTCAAGTTCCAACCTTTTTCATAAATACCACTCCCCTTAAAATTAATAAAAATATATTTGGATATGCGTTTCCAAATATACTACATGAAAATCCATAGTAATGGCATAGCATCCTCAGCCAATAATATACGTTTTTATTATAATCTGATAAACATTTACATAATTACATTAAACATAAGGATCAAAAACATAAAGATCCCCTTAAGCCATCTTTCAACAAAAGCAAAGCAGAAAGAAAAAGTCGTCTTTGCCGATTTAAAGCAAGGGAATACCTCTACAGTAAACAACCTTTCGGTAAACTTTTTTGATGCCAGAAAGAAATGCACTTTCTTAAGCAACAAAAAAGTTCGGAAATCCGAACTTCATTATTACGAACAAGATTCACTACATTTAACTGTATCCTTTTCATTCAAGTAGTTTTTACTCCATTCACACATCGCATCTAGTATCGGTTGTATGCTCTTACCATATTCTGAAAGGAAGTATTCTACTCTTTGAGGTACTTCTGCATAGACTTTTCTAACTAGAAGTAATTATAATAAATCAATTTTGTTATGCTTATTTTATCAGCTTTCTTTCTTTTTTTGTGATAATCGCTCCAAAAAGCTGGTAACTCCCATACCATGAACCTCTTTTAACTGTGTAACTGCATCTGCCAGGCTTGCAAGTGTTGAAGCCTCATTTCTGGATTTCTCAACTCCTTCAGCCAATACTTCGCCTATTATTCCGAGTTTTTCACTGAACTCGCCAAGCATCATTACTGCCTGCCCAATCTTATCATCGCCCTTAACAAGCTTATTCTTATTATATACACTCTTAATTTCCTTCCAGCGAAGTGCTTCCTGCTCAGTCAGGCAACCCACGAGTTCCTTCCACTTGAGCATATTGGCCTCCGAGCCTGTTGTCAGAGTCTGGGCATCATTTTCATATGTTCCTATAATCAAAGTATCCAGCTCTTCGTCATTTAAAACAGGTAAAACCTTCTCTGCAATTTTGTTCATATTCCTATAAGACCCCTGAAGTTTAAACGCCGGCTCATTTCTGTATTCATCGGCCTGGGCTGCAGAGCGAATGTATTCCATATTTATTTTGAGCACAATATCCCGTACCTTAAACAGCTTTTTAATAACGGTAACGAATTCGTTTATCTCTTCCGCAGTATAGTTACCTTCGAAATCAAGGCCTTCCTGAACACCGCTTTTTGCCATCTCAATAAGTGTATATACATCCTTCTGGCTCTTGGTTGCAAGTTTGTTTAATACAGGGTTTGAAGTCAGACTGTTTTCAATGTAGCTGAGCATAAACGCATCCTCATTCTCCCTCAGCATATCACCAAGATTGTAGACATCAGCTCTATTTGCAAGCATATCCGGTATCTGGAATTTCGCTCCACTCTCAGTGTATGGATTTCCAGCCATAACAACGGCAACCTTTTTCCCTCTCAGGTCATAGGTCTGACCAACCCCTTTGTATACACCTTCAATCCTACGCTGACCATCACAGAGCGGAATAAACTTCTGCAAAAACTCCGGGTTGCAATGCTGTATATCATCAATGTAAATCATTACATTGTTTCCCATCTTGAACGCCAGATTAAGTTTTTTAATTTCTTCTTTCGCACCTGTACTCTTTGCCAGTGCGGGGTCAAGAGAAGTAACCTCATTTCCTATAGCAGGCCCATTTATTTTTACCATGGTTATTCCCAAACGGCTGGCAATGTATTCCATAAGTGTAGTCTTTCCATAGCCCGGCGGAGATATAAGTAGCAGCATTCCCATTAAATCGGTTCTCTTATCCTCCCCTGCCACACCAATCTGTTTTGCAAGGTTATCCCCGATAAGCGGCAGATACACCTTGTCAATAAGCTTATTTCTGACGAAGGAAGAAAGAACCTCGGATTTGAACTCATCCAATCTGAGTTCATCTCTACAACGTTGTGTAAGCTCTTTCTTCATATCCTGGAAGTCTTTAAAGTCCTTAACTGTTGTCGCTTCATATACTTTTAGCTTTTCTAAAAACTCCGTGTATGAGAATATCAATTTACCGTCTTTTATAGTCGGATGACTGCCAATAAGGCCTGTTACTTCTACTTTTGTTCTGGCTTTTATTACACTTGCACTGTTGAAACTGTTTAAAATCAGCAAAACAATAACCTCATAAACTACATCTTTTGACTCGCTCATACCTGCGTCTTCAAAAAATGCGGATAACCACTCACGAACTAGGTAGAATAAGCCTTCCAGGTCATTTTCAATATTTTTAACCGACTGGTTGAACTGGTCTAAAGCCCTCTTTTCTTTCAGGTTAGACATAAAAGCAGTGTATATTTCTTCTGCCTCAAGGCTTATTACAAATCTGTCCCCTCTCATCAGTTCCTTGCAAAGATACACGGAAGCCTCCCAAATAAGCTCCTTATCCACAAAGGATACAGTGGAAAATGCTTCCTGCATGGCGCTTGTCATTTCCGGTATATAAGCGTTCAAATCCGGTTCTGTCTTGAAGAATTTTGAAACCTTGGCCAGTTCTTTAAGCCTCATGCTGAATTTATCTTTAACAGATTTTCCAAAACGTGACCAAAAAAGCTGTGCCATAGCTCTCGCCTTTGAATTAAAGATCAGCAGGTCAATATTCTTGTAAAGGCTTATCAGAGCTTTGAGCATAGTCCGGCAATCTGCATCGTGCACCCCTTTGGTATAAGCTTCCTGATATCTCGGTTCCATAAACTTTTGTATAAACAGCAAAAGCTCTTCATCTGAATAGGAATTAAGCTCATCAATAGTTACAGTCTCTCTGTTCAACGCAGCCATAAAAATCTTATTGGTCAGGTACTGGGCACGGTACACCTCATTATTCTCGGATATCAGACTTTGATCCCAAACATGACGGAATCTGTCAAACCGTTCATCTGTCACTTTGTCCCAGAAATCCGTACCGGATATATGGAAATAAAGTTCTCCGTCCTTCTGTACCAGTGATAAATCCAGTTTCTGAGTATTAACAGAGAAATACCGGTTACCGAATTTAATAACATTTTTCCCACCAACAAACAGCTCTTGCCGGTCTTTAAGCTGACGAACCGCATCTTCCTTTATGGTCTTAAGCCTTCCCTGTATTTCGTCAGCTTTAACAGTATCTCCAAGAGCTTCAAGCTGGTCAACGGTATCTCTCACCTTTTGAATCATTATATCCGATGCAAAATAGCCGTTTATCTCGTTGACGGTGTCAAAGCTTTTAAGTCTGTTTACAATTCCGTTCAATATACGGTCGGAAGCGTTGAGAAGAGCCGTCACTTTTTTGCTCCTGTTTTCCAAAAGCATCTGCTTCCTTGCTTCAAAAGCATTATAGAGTTCTTCACGTTTTTCAGATAATTTAACAACATAGTCATCAAAGTCGGCAAACTTTCCTTCAAGCTCCTCTATCTGAACCATTACCTTACTTAAATATTCTTCACACTTCTCCGTTGTATCAGCAATATCAAGGTAATTTACTACCGCCTGATCCAAAAGCTTCATCTGGGAATTAAACTGAGCAGTTCCTTCAACAGCAGCCAGTTCACCCATACGGGTTTTGAGCTTTGCTTTTGCCTGATTTAACTGAGAATAGATTGAGGATATATTTTCAATAATTTCTGTTGCCTTTGTTGCGTCTTCAATGTTAAAGTTACTCACTATGTCAATAAGCATTTCAAGGTCTGATGAAGTTTTTGCCATTGCATCGGACAGTTCTTTACCAGTAGCCGTTCTGTCAACTCCCTCAATTCTCTGCTGCTGCTCAACCACCCTGTCTATATATGGCTTCAAGCCTTCAGGATTAAGAAGGAATTCGACACATTTCTGCGAAAACAGTTCATTCTTTTCCTTTACCTTTTCCTCTAAAGACTCGATTAGTGGCAGATTGGTATACCGTAAATCCTTTAGCGATACAATCTCGCCCCGGACATTTCTTACACTGGCAAGAACCTGTACATAGTCATCAACACTGTCAAAATTGCCAAACTCAATTTCCTTCAGGAGCTTCTGAGTTTTTTCCTCCACAGCACTGATTTGTGCAGCAGTAGAATTCCTGATCTTTGTAACTTTTTCATATTCAGCAACCGCAGAGGAAGCAGCTTCTTTTATATTTACGAGTACAGTTTTTATATCAAAGGCCTCTTCCTTTGATATCCAGAAGTAGGAATCCATTATTTGAGTTGCTTCCTTTACGATATCCAGATAGATATCCGCATAGCTTTCGCCCTTTTGAATCAGGCTGTACAAGACTCTGCAATCTGCCATGCAGTGTACAATGTCCTTGTTTCCTATCTTAAACAGAATGGAATCGTCCTTCTTATCTACCACATGGTTTTTACCTACATAAGGTGTCTGCCACATCTGAACCATATGATTTTTCCTCGGTTCCTCAGAAGCTTTGAATACAATCATTTCACCGTTTTCAAAGTGTGAAAAGCCACTGCAGACGATAGGAGTTTCCACCGACTGATCAATCAGATTGTAGGAATAAATAAGATATGACCCACTGTCTATGTTATAAAAGAAAAACTGATAGTCTTCTCCGTTAGGAGCTTCATCCTTCTGTTCAAAGACGCAATTATCAACCGGCACATCAAACAGTTTATATTCTCCACTCTTGAGGTAATAACCTTTTGGAAAAATTAGACCATGATCGTCGGGAAGCAGCATGCAGGCATCCTTTATATCATCAATACGTACAACGCTTTTAAGCTTGTCATTAAAAATAAAATATCTGAATTCCTTTTCCTTATAAGGCCTGATCTTAAGCAAAACCAAATTACCTAAAAGGGTATAATATATTTCTGCATCGTCGAGAGTCTGATCTTTGTCCTCTACAGCCTCAGAGTATATTCCCTTGCCACTGTCGGTATTATTCTCAATCTTGATGGTAAGGTCGCCTCCTACCGTCTCCACAAATACCCTATCCTGAATGGAGACATGGGGAAACATCCCATCCCTGTGATCTTCCCTTCTTACCCTTACCCAATCAAATTCACTCTTGTTCTGAAACCTTACCTCGTGATCACTCCGGTTATCAATATAGGTCAGTTTATCGTCCCCAATCAGCCATTTGAATGCCTTTATGTCCTGGGGACTCTTACCGGTCTGAAATATCATATAGAGATGAGGTTCAATCAGTGTAAATTTTGCAAAAAAAGTGTTTTTATAATACGTGTACAACTCAGCAAAATCGGCCAGAAACTGCTTATCTTTAATAAGGTCAAGGCTAATCCTCTGAAAGGTGTGATCTTTATAATCATATATGGAAAAAACATCATCAAGCTCCACCTTCGTCTTTAACCCCATATAGACATTATATCCGAAAATAAAGGAAGTTCCCACGGGAACCATATCTCGTGGGACACAGTTATTGTCTGTGATAAGCCTTTCACTTCCAATAATAGTTGTATCAATTGAGCCGAAAACCTTTTTTCTGGCATCATTCAACTTTTCAAGACGCTCTTTGAGGTCATTACCATGTTTGAGCAAGCGGTTTTTTATAACTTCATATGTTCCGTTTTCCAATCCCTCGGATTTTTGCACGGTTTGTTCGTTCTGTTCGCCTTTTTTGACTTCATCCACAGTCACTTACACCTCGTCTTATTTTTATTAATTATTCTTTTCAATTAAGGATGCAGATTCGCTTGCAAAGCCTGCCTTTTCTACAGCTTCAAGAAGCTTGGAAAGCACCGGGATATCCTTTGAATCAGCCTTAAGCATCATTTTATTTATAGCACCGGAAATAGTTAAATTCTTTAAATCCTCCGAGGTTATATTAAACCTTGATGTAAAATTCTGTAACTGGGATCTGAAATATTCAGGATCGCCCACAATAAATGTATCTTTAATATCCTTGAGTACTTCACTGCTGTTTACCATGCGATCAAATGACTTGCCACGGGAAACACTACCTATAATCTTGTCGAAGAACATGGTCTCACCACCAACAATGTCAATCTTGGCAGTTTTAAGAGCCTCTCTGATGACAGAAGCCTGCGAATCTGCAATATCCTTCTGTATATTGATATTTGCAAGCTCAATTTCTTTTTCCTTTTCAAGCTTGAGTTTAAACTCTTCATGGGATCTGCCGGCTTCATCTAGGGCCTTCATGCTGTTTGCCTTTTCAGCAATACCTTCAGCTTCTGCACGGAATTTCTTGGACATAATGTCGGCTTCAACAGTTCCTGCCTTCTCTCTAATATTTACTTTTGCTTCTTCGCCTTTAGCTTCAGCCAGCGCTCTCATTTCTATAGCCTTTGCTTCAGCTTGGGCAGTAGATTCTAAAACCTTAGCCTTTGAAGCGCCTTCTTTTTCAATAGCATTTGCCTTTGCTTCAATAACCCGGGCTTCTGCAAGTCCCTTTGTAGCTTCCTGCAGCACTTCTGCATCAACAAGGGTCTTAATTGCCTCTGATTCTTTTTCTGAGGATTTGAGTTTTGCCTCGGCCTCAATTATTTTCTGTTCTGCAAGTTTTTCTGAGGCTTGTTTTGAAGCTTCTGCAGTTTTAACTTCCAGAATCAACTTCATCTCAGCTTCTTCTTCGGCCTTCTTAAGTGCCACAGCCTTAACACGCTCTGCTTCGGCTATTGCACGAGTATCCTTAATCTTTTCTTCTTCAATAACCACATCTTTTTCAACCGCAACCCTCTCCCGGATAACAGTCTGGATATTCTTTTTCTCTTCTTCCACTGACTTAAGCTTTTCTATTTCAGCAAGCTCTACAAGCTTATCTTTTTCTGTCTTTTCAAGCAGTCGTTTTCTATCGACACGTTCCGCTTCAATTACTTCTGTACTTTCTTTAGATTTTTGCGCAACTATGATCTGTCTCAGTTTGTTTTCTTCTGCAATGGCAATCTCTTCTTCTGCCTTGATGCGCGCCATTTCAGCCTTAAGGCGTTCTTCCTGGGCTACTTTATCGGCTTCTGCCTGTTCCCGGGCTCTGATAATTGCAATTTCCCTTGCCTGACGTGCTTCTGCTTCCTGATTCTGCTTTTCAAGTTCAAGAATTGCTTCCCTTGCATTAATATCCTGCTGCTTGATGGTCTTTTGCTTGTCACGCTCAATCTGGTTGGCAAGCACCAGTTGCTTTGCAGTCAATTCCGTAATCTTTTTGATACCTTCAGCATCCAAAATATTGCTGCTGTTCAGCTTGCTTACATCAGTCTGCTCAAGGTAATCTATTGCGGCATCGTCAAGTGCATATCCGTTAAGATCCGTTCCAATAATCTGAAGTATCTCTTCTTTGAATTTTTCTCTTTCAGTATATAGTTGTACAAAATCAAACTGCTTACCCACAGTTTTTAATGCTTCGGAAAATTTGGCATCAAAGAACTCCATTAACGTTTCAGGATCAGAGGCCTTGGCACAACCTATCAGTTGCGCAACCTTCAGTACATCTTCCTTTGTTTGGTTTACACGCACAAAAAATGCAACTCTTATATCCGCTCTCAAATTATCCTTACAAATAAGACCATCCTTACCTTCTCTGGCAATTTCAACTCTTTTTACCGAAATATTCATAACCTCTGCATGATGCAGTATAGGAACAACCAGTATACCACCAAAAGATACTACGGGTCCTCCGACACCATTACGTACAATAACCTTGCCCTGGTCTACCTTTCGGTAAAACCTTGAAAACAATGCAAGCATCCCAAAAATAATGATGACGCAAGCAACTACTGCAACTACTATGATTTGTGTTAATTCGGTCATCTTTTTACCTCACTCCTTCAAATTTTTTGATAATATAGCAATCCCTATCCGAATCTTTTTTTACAACAAAAGCCTTATCCCCCTTGTACATATTCTCTTGTTCATCGTCAATTTTTACATTAATCAGAATAGATGGCCCAACTCTATCTATCTCAGCCTGACCTAAACGTCCATAGGTAATATCGCATAAGAGGGTACAAAGCTGACCCTCAATTTTTATTTCACTTTCTGTATCCTTCAGTACTCCTCTAAACAAACCCTTTAATGGGTATGTAACCACCTTTGTAATAAACAAACTCACCACTATGTTGGGTATTAGCAGAACCGCGCTTATCCACATCGCCGATACAAAGGATAAAACACTTATAATCATGGCAATTATCCAGAAAGACAGGCTAAAAATGCTCAATACAAGCATAAAGGGAATATCTCCGATATTCAAAAATCCAAGAAAATCATAAAATGGATTGGAGACAATATCGCCGTCCGGAATGTCAAGGTCAAAATCGAAAAAATCGATATCAATAGCACCAATTATAACAATAATCCAGTACAAAACTACTATTCCTAAAAGTGTGGTGGGAATTAGATTTACTCCTGTTATAGATGTCTTAAGCAATTCGAGCATGACCCATCTCCTTTGCTTTGGGAATTTGTATCACCTTTAAATTAATTGTACTATATTGAACGCGATAAAGATTTTGCATCGTGCTTTAATTTCCATAGCACAATATCACGAAAATCAAATTTCCCAATGTATAATCACTTTCGTGATTTATAGAAACACTGATTCTTAAAATGATTTAAAAAACACATTCTCTCTAATTGTAAATATATAGCATAACCCTTGATTTGTCAATATCTTCGGGTCTTTTGGTGCACATTATTTAAGTGAAGAAAAATTTTTCATTTATCAGACACATCAATAATAATATCGTACAATATTAATAAATAATAATAAAAAAGAGGTGCTTATATATGGAGAAAAAATTATATCTTTCTGATACAGATAAAAAGATAGCAGGTGTATGTGGCGGAATCGCTGAATACTTTAGCATTGATCCAACTCTTGTAAGACTGGTATTCGTATTACTTGCTTTTGTATTTGGTGCAACAGTATGGGCATACATTATTGCATGTTTTGTAATACCCAAAAAACCATATTCAAATGAAAACTGGTAATTTAGGTATGACTAAAATATAAATTCATACTCTGGATAACGAAAAAACTTGATTTGATAATGTTTTCAAAATATGAGAATAGGATGTTATTTTTTCGTTATCCCTTAATAAGTATCTTCCCAATTAAAGCAATATTTTGATTATATTCAAAATATTGCTTTAATTATCGTGCTTTTTAACATTACCAATTTATAGTCTTGCATAATACCAGACGTGTTATTGTATTCTTTTAATCATAGACTGAATGGCCTCAATTACTCTTATATCCGGTGCAGGTACTGCCGTGGAAATATCTTTTTTGAAACCATACTTCCCATACTCATTTTCAAGGTAAGATATATCGGACACTTGCATATTTGCAGGCCTGAAGCCCTCTTGCATGGCCTTCTGCTGTACCTCCGTACTAAGCAGATATTCCTTGAACTTTTTGCAAGCTTCAATCTTCTCGTTAGTTGCATTTTTCCCTTTTAATACGATAAATGGCCTGTTACTCCATATTGTAGGAGTGGGGTACACTACCCTCAGATTTCCCCATCTTCCCTGTGCATTTTTGATATTGGCAAGGGCATAGTATTCATAAATTGCACCCATATCATAGCGGCTTGGTCCATAAGTCACAAGGGATTGCATAAACTTCCCTGAACCGTCTTCCTGCTTTGCAGTATTTTTTTCAAATAACTTTACATACTGAACAAGGCTTTCATTTGCCACATCTTCAACTGACAGATCCTTTTTTGGAGAACCATTCCTGCTGTAAAAGTCATGAATGAGAAGAGTTACAAACTGTGCACCGGAGTTTGATTCAATAGGATCTGTGTGCGAAAAGTTCACAAATCCCCATTCCGGTTTGCCCCCTACCGCTTCCCAGGTCTTGCCCTGCGAAACTGTATCATATAACGAAGATATTGTTATATTCCCAAGGTTTCTTATTCTTTCATCCCATCCTACAATAACTAATGGTGATGCTACAATTGGAGTTGACTCAATTACTATGTTCTCTCCATTATGCTCATTTGAATAATTGTACTTAAGCATTTCTGTTCCGGTTTCATCGGCACATATCCATGCATCTACATCTTTTCCTTCAACTATATAATCCACTGCTTCAAATGTTCCAAGTCCAATATAGTTGATATCAATTTTGGGATTTTTGGCAATAAATTCGTCCCTGGCATTGTTTAAAAAATTGCTTCCGGTTCCTGTCATTCCAATTATATTTAAAGTAATCTTCTTACCTCCGACAACATTTACCCCCGAATCTTCTCCTCCCGAAAACAGTATAACTGCTGCTACGGCAATAGAAATAATTGCGATGGCAAAAAATATAATTTTATTTTTCAATACAACTCCCCCTTATTACAATTCCATCAATTTTGATATATCTCTTATGCTCTCTGAAAAGGCTTCTACGTTTTGATTGAGATCCTGAGTTTCTTCTTCACTCATTTTCTCTTGCAATTCCGAAGATTCAATAATTGTCTCTATCCTTTGCAGTGCGCTTAATATAAAATGCAGCTTAGACTCACATTCATCGAGATTGCTTCTTATACCCAGCATTTCATTCAAAGTCTGTTGCTTCTCATCAAGAGCTTTCTGGTACATTGCCTTTGCATTGTCTCCAGTCGCATTTCTCAATTTGTCCTGAAGCGACTTTACTTCCGAATTTATTCTGCCGTCTCTGGCATGCAAAAACTCAGCACCCTTTCTATAACTACGGACAATCTGCGGAATTGTCTCCTCAAAGTCCACAATTTCATCCATAAATCTTGATATAATCATAAACTTGCTGTTATCCTGTGATTTCTGCTTCAAATTGTTCAAAACATTTATAATATTTTTTATGACAGGTGTCAAATTATCCCTGACCTTATTGAGTTCTTTTAAGTCAAAACTACTCTCATCAATTGCCTCTGCATTTTTCTTAAAGATGAGACCATACAATATAGAAAAAACCAACAAGATAGCACCCATAACCACAAACGGGAAAGCCGATTTGCCACCTCTTAGAAAAATAGCTGATAGAATTACTGTCCCCCCTATAATTACTGCATTAGGAGTGCCGAATATTGCCCTTGAGAATCGGTTAATACTTCGTTTGTTCATTGTTCCATCCCTCTACTATTATTTTTACTTAAAACTTCTCCATCCAACTTACTTGAAAGCCTACTAATCCTTTGCGTATATTAGTTGCATCAAAATATAGATTCTTGCTCTGGATAACGAAAAATTTGCTTTCATATTATTATCAAAACATAAGAATAGGAAGTTATTTTTCGTTATCCCTTAGAAAAAGGTCTTTATTTCTTCAAACACCTGCTTAATGGTTTCAGGATTTCCTTCATAGTATTTTCCTCCCGTTAAGTCGGATATAGTTTCTAAAACCTCTTTATCAACATTTCCATAACCAATGGTAATTATCACGGGAAGATTTCCTTCTCCCTGTTCGAGCATACTCCTCAAGCTGCTGAAATTTATACTGCTTTTGGTATCTGCACCATCAGACAGAACTACTATAATCTCAATTTTCTTCTCATTTTCAGCCTGTTTTAGCTTCTGATGTTCATTAATAGCTTTATTGACAGCATCATATAAAGACGTATTCCCTGTCGCAGTGAGATTGTCAACCACTAAACTCATCTCACCTATGTCCTTACCTTTAACGGTATATACATCACTTACTTCCGAATTAAAGGTCATAAGACTTATAGTATCCTCATCATCAATGCTGGTATAATTCTTTTCTTGTAAATCTCTGTTAAACAGATTCTGGATTGCAGCCTTGGCATTATCTATTGGCTCTCCGTTCATACTTCCCGAAGTATCAATTACAAAAAGCACATTTGCTCTCTTTTTCATGTTTGTCTGCCAATCTTTAAGGAGTTCATTTATAACCTCAATAGAAGGCAATTCAAGTGTAGTCTGCGGTTCATTCGGATTAACCCCATTTTCTGCAGAAATTGCATTTGAAAGTGGTATACCTGAATTGGCTGGTCTGAAAAAGTATTCGTTCATTCCTTTTTTCTGAATCTCTTCCGACAGAAGTATTTTTTCAACCTCATCAAGTGCCTTGCTCTGCTCATCTGTTATATTATCGGAAAAAACTTTCGTAAAGCAAACGTCCCCCCAGATTGTACCCTCATTGGGATAAATTGCAACCAGCTTTTCCCTTCCGGGAGTATTGACATTCATGTTTGCCACCATATACTCGTATAAAACAGCATATTGGATAAATGATGGGCCTTTCTCAACTATTTTATTCTGCAACAGGGATGTGCTCTCGCCATAGTGAACAATTGTCTGTTCCAGTTCTTTAAGCTTGCTGCTGTTTGCCCTTACATCATCAATTGAAAGACCTTTCTTCTTTCCGCTGAATGCATATTCTGCAGCTATCAGAGCATTTAAGCCCGAATTAGATTTTGCAGGATGTGTATGAGCAAATCTAACAGGGTTTAAAATAGCCTTTCCATACATTCCCCAACCGTCAGCCGCCGTAGATAACATATAAATATCCTGCCACCCTATTTTCTTTGTCGGGTAGCCCATAATTTTGGCCAATGATTCCTGCATTGCTATAACTGTGGGTGTTAAAAAAACCGTAGTATAGTCCTCATCAACAATCGGTTTGGTATTTCCGCTTGCGTACCAACGTTCATTAGCCCAGAATATATGAGTACTTGAAGCAGGCATCCAACCTACAAAATCTGCACCTTTAGCTATTACTTTCTCCATAGCTTCGCCGGTTCCTGCTTTTTCTGTAGTTATGTAAATAGTCTTGTCATTTATTCTTACACCCTTTTGGTCAAGAATTCTCTGCACCTCATCAAATATCCACTGTTTGTCTCGTCCTATCATAAGCTTAAGCTCTATCGCATTCTTAGGTATCTTCTTGTCATCCTCCGGTGTTTCAGACATTGTACACCCGGAAAGAATGCAAACAGTTATACAAACTAAAATACTAAGTATATTTCTGAATTGTCTCCCCATATTTTTCTACCTCGCAAATTAATAAAATTTCCATATTACTACTATAGTATATTAATGAGCAAAATACAATTGTGATTTTGAGTACAGAACTTTAACCTCTGCAAAAAAAATCCGACTGCTAAAATCAGCAAGGTCGGTAATTAAAACTAAGTAATTTAAAAAATTTTACGTAAAGGGTAAAGCAATTAAAATAAATATATGCGGAACATATCCCGCATACCGGAATTATTCCGTTGTATAGTCATTCGTATAAAGAACAAATTTTGTCGGGAATTTTGCTAATTTTTTTTAAAATTTTTTTGGTATTTCCAGATGTTCTAAATGTATAAAAATATTTTAGGGAAAAGCCAATTAATAAAATGCTTTTCCCTAAACGAGTTTATAAACTTTAAAATTAGAAACTATTGTAGTTTTATGGTGATCTTATTACCTTCTCTTACCCAATATCCTTAATATATACAGGAACAAGTTGATAAAATCAAGGTATAAAGTAAGTGCGCCAATTATAGCTACATTCCTCTCTTTTTCAGTACCCATATAATGCATACTTATATTTTTGATTTTTTGACTGTCATATGCAGTAAGTCCAAGGAAAATAGCCACCCCAACTATTGAAATTATCCATCCTAAAGGACTGCTGTTAAGAAAAATGTTAACTATGGATACTATAATCAGCCCGACAAGCCCCATCATAAGTAATGAGCCCATGGAAGTCAGGTCGGTTTTTGTCACAAGTCCATATACACTCATAAACCCGAAAAAACCTGCAGCCATAAAAAACGCCAGAGCAATCGATCCAAAAGTATACGCAAAGAATATAACCGACAACGTCAAACCATTAAGTATCGAGTACATTATAAATGCACCAGCTGCAACCCCATATTCCATATGCATAGCTCTTCTTGATATAAACACAACAAATACAATCTCAAGAAGCATAAGACCGAAAATTGTGAATCCGCCAGAATATATAAGATTTATCATGGCACTGCTGTTTATCGTATATAATGCGGTCAATCCTGTAACCATCAATCCTATAAACATCCATCCAAATACTCTAGCCATCTGTGAAGCAATGGCACTCTTTCTGTCAATGGAACTTTCATAATTATAATCATTATAATTTTGCAAGTAAGTCACTCCCTTTTTTACTTATTTTATAACAATTATACCATACTTATTTATTTGGTAAAAGTTTTTATTTGTAGGGCTGCATATTTCTTGCAGCCCTACAAAATGCTATTCTATATCAATCCCTTCAGCCTTTTGCTCAGGAACTTCTATTACATCAGCATCTTTTTGTGCAAAATTCTTGATTATCTGTGTTAGATCAATGCCGGTAATTCCTTTAACTGTCTCAGGAAGTTGCGCCATCACATTAGTAATGTCCTTGGTTATTTTCGAAGCTCCCGAATCCCCAATCATAATTATTTTCTCTGTCTTAGCAAGTGGCTGTGCAATTGCCTGTGCAATTTCAGGAAGTTTTTCTATTACCATCTGAGCCATTGCAGCATCATTAAACATCTTGTACGCTTCTGCCTTCTTCACCATTGCCGCAGCTTCCGCTTCACCTTTCGCCTTTATGATCTCAGCTTCTGCAAGACCGGCTGCCTTAATAGCCTCAGCCTTTGCAAGTCCTTCTGCTTTTATAGCATAGGATTGACCTTCTGCCTCTTTTGACCTCTTTATTCTTTCAGCCTCAGCATAAACCTCTGTCTTGTACCTATTAGCATCAGCATCAACCTGTGTTTTATATTTATCTGCCTCAGCAGGCTTTTTAACAGTCGCCTCAAGTTCTTTTTCCTTCCTCAGGATTTCCTGTTCATTGAGCTCAATTTCCTTCTGCTTTCTTACTATCTCAACCTGCATAGCTTCTTTCTGGACTTCCTGATCAACAACATACTTCTTCTTGTCATAGGAAAGATCTGATTCAGCCTTTTTCTCATTAATTGAAGATTGATACTCCGCAACCTTCATTTCCTTATCTCTATTGGACTCTGCAACTTTGGTCTCTGCAAGGAATTTAGCTGTCTGCCCTGCCTGCATAGCTTCCGCACTCTTGATGTCTGCATCTCTTTTTGCTTCTGCCTGACCTATTACGGCATCTCTTTGAACTCTTGCAATTTGAGCTTTACCAAGGCTTTCAAGGTATCCATTCTTGTCAGCAATTTCTCTTATTGTAAAAGATATAATCCTCAGCCCCATGTTTGCTAGATCTCCGGCTGCAAGTTCCTGAACCTTTTGAGCAAAAGCGTCCCTGTTCTGGTTGATTTCTTCCACTGTCAGGTTTCCAACTATTGAACGAAGGTGACCTTCAAGGGTTTGAGTTGCGATACGCCTTATTTCTTCTTCTTTTAAACTAAGGAATTGTTCGGCAGCAGTTGCAATGGCTTCCTGGCTAGAGTCTATTTTAACCTGTGCAATACCATCAACTGTAACCTGAACTCCCTGAGCAGTATAAGCACTTGAATTTACATCAAGAGGCATAATTCTGAGCGAAATAGTTTTTGCTATCTCAAATATCGGCCATACAAAGGTTGCTCCACCCTTAACAATTCTAAATCCTACGACCTGACCATTTGCCAACTTCTTCTTTCTACCGGAAACAATAAGTGCCTCGTCCGGTCCAACTTTAACATACCTGCTTACAAATACTGATATCCCCAGAAACAGTACCAGAACCACAACCCCAACTACCAGTGTAATAATTCCAAGCATTCCATCAAACATAATTATTGACCTCCCTTAAATATTTAATCTACTTAATATCCTCATTGCCCATGTCAGTATGATCAAGGACACTGATATTTACCTTGCGTGAAACTGTGGCAGCATTACCTGTAATTTCATTTATGCAGACTTTCTCACCTTTGCTGATTGTATCGCTGCAAGTAGCTTTTGCAGGTAAACTATGCCTCTCTCCGTTGACAACATAGACAATTTCGCCCATCCCCTTCACCGGTATTGGAGTAACCACTTCACAATCCAGTCCGATTAAATCATCCTGGGAAAAGGTTGAATTTGACTGCTGGTTGTATGCAAACCTAACCACCCCAAAGAATATCGCTGCTCCGATAATCGCTGCAAGAACAAGAGATATAACCGCACTTTGCACACCTCCCATATTTAACCCCAGCATACTTACAATCCCTGCTCCTCCAAACACCGTTATTGAACTCGTAAGTACCAAAGGACTAAATATTCCCGGACAATCGCCTCCACCGTCAAGATCAATACCATCAAGTCCAAAATCGTGACCATCAAGTAAAAACGATATGATTGAAAATAAAATTCCAAAAAACAAGCATCCTACATATACATAAAGCAACTAATCCACCTCCTTCCTGTTATTAATTCATTCCTTTTTATTAAAATATTTTTCTTTAGCATTTACGAAAATAACGTATAAATTTTACAGAGTATCTCTATATTGTTTGTTGTGTATCACACTACGTATTATATTATACTGTAATACTTTTTAAAAGTTTTACCTGCATCGGTTTTATATAACACAGTGTCACAAACCATAATTATTAAACTTTATCTGGCTATTTCTTTAGATATCTATTTATTTCTCGGTTAATCTTGATCAGAGTTTTTTAATAACAGTGAGCCTGCCAAAAGGAATTGCCTGCCTAGAAGAGAAAGGAAAGAAAAAAAGCAGCTACAGCATCACGCCATAGCTACTTTCGCTTATAACTTATCGTCTATTTCTTATAGTACTTTTCAATTATTTCATTAACAAGATCCTTCATGGCTATTGTTTCTGCCATAACTGTCATAACTATCATAAACTGTGTAACCGCACTTTTATCTTCATCCTTGACGCCTTCCTGCTCAACTTGCTTTTCCACACTGTCAAAAATTTTTGGAATTGTGTCCGCCCAATTTGCTAAAACTTCTTTTCTCATCTCAATATAACTTTTGTACATATCTGTAGCTTTTATCATATCATCTTCAAAAATATCGGGATTGTTTCGCACGGGAGCCAATATCATCTTTATCTCTTCAAGAGAATAAACACTCTTTAAATTGTCTATAAGTGTCAGGAGAATCAGGTGATTCCGTGTATAATACCTCTTTCCCAAGGGTGGCGGCAAAACTCCAACCCTAACATAATTTTGAATCATTGTCTTTGTGAAGATTCTACCCTGTTTCTCAAAGAACTTTACTACCTGAGAAATTGTAAGTTCATCACTAAGGGTAGCAATTTTAACTTCATTACAATTGTCTATGACTTTGCCAACAAGCATCATCAGTTTGTCCTTATCCAGAAAATCATTCATTATTATTCACCTCTATATGATACATATCATTTGTCTATATAACTAAGTGTAACACTCTATATTAATTCTATACTATAATTTTATATATCCTGTGTCAAGAGAGTTATTTTATAACAGGTGCAATTAATAAATGTGAAGAATAATATATACCATTTTATAGCACCAAAAAGGGGGTGACCTGATAATAAGTCAACCCCTTCTGCAACTACTTATAAATATTGAATCTATAATTCAAAACAAAAACTCAATTTAATACTTAAGCTACTCCTAATCTAGGTTTTTTGCTTCGTGCTCATTCAATTCATTTTCACTTTCAATTTCCTCATTATCAAGGGTGCTTTCATCAACCTCGGAATTAAGAAGTTGATAAGCTACTTCAAAATCCTCTTCGTCAACAAGTATTTCAATACCCTCAAGTGTCAGTCCAACAACTTCGTCCATTCCTACTGATTTCTTAATTGCCATTATACCTGCCTGCTTCAGTAAGCCCAATACAAACCCGCATTCCAGCTCGTTTGAAACGTTTGTCAGGTGCACCAGCTTTTCTTCCGGTATATCACTTATGTACGCATTGCACTCCGGACATCTTTCAAAGGCGTCATGGAACTCAGTCCCACAGTTCTTACAAACATTCATGGGTGAAACCTCCTTTATTTATAGAAGCGTAATGCTTCTCTGGCTTATGCCAAAACCTTATTCCTTAGATTTTAAGAAAGTTCCAAAAGCTCTGTCAGCAGCTGCTATGTGTTTTACAAGCCAATCAACTACAACTCTATTTACTGTCAGTACAAAGTTGAGGCTCACTCCTTCTTCGTCAAGTTTAGCCCTGAGATTTTTATAATCCTTTATAAACTGCTCATGGGCTGCCTTATGTTCAGTATAACAGGGATACGCACTATCTTTCTGAAGCTTTTCCTCATCATTGAAGTGTACTATTATATAATCCCCCAGAAAACCGATGGTATTAATCACCTCTTCCTTGCCTTTCTGCGTGGTACATGCTTCAAGAAGGTTGTTAATTTTCCGAAACAATTCTTTATGCTGCGAGTCTATTTTTTCAATTCCTATTTCATAGCTTTGTCTCCATTCAATGGCCATGTAATATCTCCCTTCTCTTTCGTATTTATTTAAATTCAGCAGATAAGTTGAATTTCAACTCATTCCTCTATTGCAAGAATTTTACCCGTCTTAGGATTTATATATACAATCCAATAACCAAATGCTCCATATGTAGGAGTATTACCCTCAGCCTGAGCCCATCTGCAAGCATTCCCAAAAGGTTTTTCATCTACCCAATACACCCCCGGAATTCCAAAAACAACATAATCTCTGTCTCTTTGGTCATCCCGATACAAACCCACGATTAAATGCTTATACTTATAATGGGCCATTAGCACCAATGGATTAAATAAAACAGGTATCTTTATTCCAAATGTGAACAAGATGTTGTTTAAATGAACCGGGCTTACAACCTTCCACCAACTATAATCCGATCTTTTTACCATGAACGGAGAATACCTTTCAAAAGTAACATCAAATTGTCTGGATAATTCTTCGGAAGCAAATTCCTTTATTTTAGGTTTTTCCGCGTTTTTGCTGTTAAAGAACATACAGTTCATACAGTTAGGATTTAAATTTATGCTATCATTTGTGCCTGCATACATATCGAAAATTTTACTGCCGTCAAAAGAAGAGTAACTCTTTCCTTTTGCTCCATCTTCTTGCGGACTTTTAAGTAAATTTTCCTCTTTATTCTCATCTGCCATGTCTTCCTCAGCGTTCTCAAAAGACTTTTCACTTTCCTGCTCATTTTCGTTTTGAGATTCAGGTTCACTTTTTTCCGGTGCAATAGATTCATGAATCGGAACAATTTCATTTTCTTTACCTATATTGTCTGCACCGGTTATTCTCTTTTCCTCTTCACCCGACCAAATAGCTTTAGACACTTCTTCTTTCTTATCAATCTTATTTTCAACCACCGTATCTTTATGCTTATTGTTAATATCGTCAAATTTCTGGTTCTGATTTAATACTTCCTTATTATTTTTTTGCGCTATTAAAACATTGCTTAAATTTTGCCGCCATTGAACCTTGTTACCCTTATATGCTGCGAGCGGACAAGCTATAGTGCCACTTTGCCGATCCTCGGAAGAAGCAAGCACTGCAACAACATTAAACTTGTCTATTGCCATTGCTGTATTGCTAACGTTATTAGGATCGAAGCTCCATTCCAATTCACCCTTGTTTCCTCTCAGCACAATATTTCCTGCAAACACTGGAACTGCCGTTAATCCATCAGACTTTACTAGAAAAAGCTTATACCCTGTTTTCCCATTTTCCTCGGTAAGATTGCTCACCTGACAGAAAAGCTTCCCATTACCATCCCTTATTTCAATTTTTACATGACCTGACGGTCTCTGGCTTGTTCCAAAACCACTATCTTCCTCATCAAATATTAAAAAGTTTTTTTGATACCTGAGCCTGTTATCCATTTTTATACCCCCACTTTTTCATAATATGTTTCCTGCTCATATTCATTATTTTTAAATATGCACGCATCTAAGTAACAAGTGAAATATTACTGTTATACTCACATTCCAATCTTTTTCTGATTTAAAGCTCATTAGGCATAAGCCATGCATGTTCAATAAAATTTACATCAAAGAACACTTCTCACTCATATATTTATATATATGTTGCAATGCAAAAAAATAACCCGTTTATGCGTTTAAAACACATAAACAGGTTATTTCATAACCAACAGTTACAGATTATATTCAGCAGAATTGATTGGACAGACTTGCAAATTGCTCTATTGTCAGTGTCTCTCCTCTTGCATTTTCATTGATATCGAGGGCCGATAATATTTCCCGTATTTCCTCCTTCGACTTGTTAAAGCCTCCAAAATTGGTCAATGCATTTAACAGTGTCTTTCTTCTTTGTCCGAAGGATGCCTTTACCACCTTAAAAAATATATCCTTGTCCTTAAGATTTACAGGCGGAGTTTTATTCTTTTTCAGCTTTACAATGGTAGAATCAACCTCCGGCTGTGGCACAAAACAATGCGGAGGTACATCAAATACTCTTTCCGGTTGTGCATAATACTGCACTGCGACAGATAATGCGCCATAATCTTTACCTCCAGGTTTTGCGACCATCCTTTGCGCCACCTCTTTTTGAACCATAAATACCATCAGTTCAAGGTCATTCTCCTCCTCAAGAAGCTTCATAATAATAGGCGTAGTTATATAATAAGGCAAATTCGCCGCTACTTTCATTGTCATATTCTGCTCGTTGACCGTTATATCTTTAACATTGACTTTCATAATATCCTCGTTAATTATCTCGAGGTTGGAAAACTCTTTCAGATTCTCTTTGAGAGCCGGAATAAGATGTCTGTCTATCTCTACTGCCACAACTTTTCCTGCTCTTTTAGCAAGCTCTCCCGTCATGCTTCCGATACCAGGTCCGATTTCCATAACAAGGTCATCAGATGTGACCTCAGCAGTATCCACAATACGTGCTACTACATTTTCATCAGTAAGAAAGTTTTGTCCAAGAGATTTAGTCAATCTGATCCCGTATCTTTTAATTAGCTCTTTTGTATTTAATCCCATTATTTGTCACAACTCCAAACATAAAATATAGATCTTCAGGGCATTTGACTCATACACAATAACATAAAAATAGCCGGGACAAACAATCCCGGCCAAACAAAAGTCCCTTTCAAATATTATAACCAAACTATAACTCATTTACCAGTGCTTTTTGACATTGTAAAAATAAATGTCAAAGGACACTTCAAATGTTCCTGTCTTTAGTAAAGAATATATACCTTTACCTTTTTCCGTCCCCACCTGTCAACCACATCCTGGCCTTCCATATAAAGGTCGATTTTGTTTCCCTTTATTGCACTGCCTATATCTGCTGCAACTGCATATCCATAATCAGGAGTATTACCTATTCCTTCGACATACAATCTTGTTCCTAGAGGTATAACCTTTGGATCAACTGCAACAACTCCCTTTTTAACCCTCACACCTGTATAAGTAATACCAAATCCCGGGTCACCAGGATGTTTTTTAGTATCCTTGTAAGATGCAGTATAGGCTGTTGCAGACATTTCAAGCACTTTCTTATACCTGATGATATTTCCTCTGGATGCAGTATAAGTTGCTATGGTACCATACTCAACTACTTCCTTTACAGGCTCTGAAACAATAGCATTGGTTAAAAGCTGTTTTCTTACTTCTTTGTTGTCTTCATAAACTACCATATATGTCTTTTCACATACGCCATTCTTACCCTTACTAACTACTTCTTCAATACCCTGATCAATAGAATGGTTTGCTTTCCTATCAACTCCATAAGGTATTATTTCATTTTGACTTACCAGTTCTCGTCTTACCCTGACAACTTTCACCTTCATATTTTCATGAATCTTATCATCAGGTTTTACGCCTTCTATTCTGTCATAAACTCCTAATCCGACAGAACTGTCCTGCAAAGCTTCCTCGACAGTATCTTTACTTGTCATTATTGTTGTTTCTTTTCCATCAGCGAAAACATTTATTGGCACTGCAGATTTAATATGTATTTTAGTTGTCTTATTTCTGATCAATCGTGTATCAAGTGGTAAACTTACATAATCAAAATCGCTGACTCTTATGCCGCTTTGCGTAAGCACATCTTTCACGGTATTTCTCATTGTTGTAACAGTAATCTGAGTTCCATTGTAATCGATAATTACGTCTGTACTGAATGCCGAAAAAACAAATACCCCCAATAATACTGTTGCTACAACTGCTAATAACGCAGCTGCTAATCTCTTTTTTGAAAAATACCTTTGAATATTTTTCGCAAGTGGTAATATCATCCGACTCCTCCTGTCCAAAATATTAAAGGGACTTATGGTTATTTTAAGTTAAATTGGTTTCTTTGTCAAATTACCTGGGAAACCACATCTAATTCAACCATTATCTTGCTCCACAATTAATATTCTATACATACACGATATCATTTATTCATTTCCCAAAAAACAGAAAATGCTGCAAAAGTTATTAACCGATTTCTACTGCCTGACTTTATGTACGGTTAATTTTTATTTTGCAGCATTTCCAGTTATCTTAATATTGATTTCCCATATTAGGACTCATATTATATGGATTGCTCATATACGGACTCATCATATTTTGGTTATTCGTGTAAGGACTTATATTTTGATTTGATATATCCTGTGCCATGGCAGGACACTCAGGATACTGTATCAATGGACATTGCATATTCATTAAGTACGGACAGCACATTACAGGCATCTGCGCCATCTGTGGCATGTATTGTATTGGTTGAGCTTGTGGCATATAAGGTGCAGCATTCATTTGGGGCATTTGCGCAATTGGTTGCATCTGGTTCATCAGCGGCATCTGATTTATTTCCGGCATCTGCATCATTTCCGGCATTTGATTCATCTGCGGCATCTGCATCATTTCCGGCATTTGATTCATCTGTGGCATCTGCATCATCTGCGGCATTTGATTCATTTGATTCATTTGATTCATTTGAGGCATCTGCACCATCTGCGGCATCTGGTTCATTTGCGGCATTTGATTCATCTGTGGTAACTGACTCATTTCCGGCATTTGATTCATTTGCTTCACAGGCTGTACCTGCTGCCCGTTCTGCATTGGTATTACAGGCTCTGTCACCACGTTTTCAACCTTTTTTGGTGCTGCAGCCATTTCCACTTCTTTTTTAACCTGTTTTTTTTCCATAAAAAAATTACCTCCGGTACTGATTTTCACAATATTCATTATCAGTATATGACCCGGAGATAATTTTGTGATTATTCACTTATGTAAAATGCTTTACTACTTTATCTTAAACAGCTCTTTTGCATTCTTAAGTGTTGCCTCAGCAACTTCTTCATAATCCATCTGTTTTATTTCAGCCACTTTTTCTGCAACAAACCTTACATAACTTGAATCATTACGTTTACCCCTGTGAGGCTCCGGCGTCAGGTATGGTGAATCTGTCTCAATCAGAAGCCTGTCTATAGGAATCCACCTTACCACTTCAACCAATTTCCTGGCATTCTTAAAGGTTAAAGAACCTCCTACAGATATATAGAAATTGTAATCAACCAATTCTTTCGCCATCTCTACGCTTCCTGAATAACAGTGGAATACTCCCCCAATATCGCATGCTTTCTGCGATTTGATTATATCTACTGAATCCTGATGTGCATCCCTGTCATGAACTACTATTGGAAGCACCAAATCCCTGGCAAGGTTTATTTGCTTTGCAAACCAATACCTCTGCGTCTCACGGGGTGCCGTGTCATAGTAATAGTCAAGGCCGATTTCTCCTATAGCAACAACCTTGTCCTCCTTTGCAAGCTCTGAAAGCTTAAGCAAAGTAATATCATCAATGTCACCCACCTCATGAGGATGAATCCCAACCGCTGCATAAACATATTCATACTTCCGGGCAAAAGCAAGGCTCTCCTCACAGGATTTTAAATCAGTAGCCGCATTGATAATATAGGAAACGCCGCTTCGGTGAGCATTCTCTATAACTTCGTATCTGTCTTCGGTAAACTTTTCATCATCATAATGCGCATGTGTATCAAAAAGCATATGTTTTCTTCTCCATTACCTTACTTTTGCTCCGCTTTCAATTGCCTTATCCAAACCGGCAAGTACAAGCTCCTTGTCATCAGAAGCAGCAAGTATCATTCCCTGAGACTCAATGCCCTTCAATTTAACGGGCTTTAAATTTGCAACAAGAATGACAAATTTGCCTGCAAGTTCTTCCGGTGTGTAATGTTTTGCAATTCCTGACACTACCTGTCTTATCTCTTGCCCCATCTCCAGTTTCAACTTAAGAAGTTTATCGGCACCTTCTACCTTTTCTGCCTCCAATACCTTCGCAACCCTTAAGTCAACTTTTGCAAAATCCTCAATGGTAATAAAACTGTCAGAGCTGCCCTTTTCCTCTTTTTGAGGCTTGGCTGCAACCTTCTTTTCGTCCTCTTGAACTGTAAGCTTTTCAAGCTCTTCCATTTCCTTCTTTATATCTATCCTCGGGAAAATAACATCACTCTTGTTTACCTTTGTACCTGCGGTATATGCCCCCCAATTTTTGGTACTATCCCAATCAATAGTCCCCTTTTCGGTAAGTCCAAGTTGGTTCCATATCTTTTCAGGAGTTTCAGGCATAAACGGCTGCAAAAGAATTGATATAATTCTCAAGCTCTCTGCCAGATTATACATCACACCCGCAAGTCTTGGCTTATTTGCCTCATCTTTAGCCAAAGCCCATGGCATTGTCTCATCTATATATTTATTTGTTCTTGATATTACCTTCCATATCTCAGTGAGAGCCGAACTGAACTGCAATTTATCAAGCAACTGCTCAACCTTGGGTGGAGTTTCCATGACGATCTTTTTTAAGTCTTCGTCAAAGTCCCCCTCTTGTCTGTGTTCAGGCATTACACCGTCAAAATATTTGTCAATCATTGCAACAGTTCTGCTTACCAGATTTCCTAAATCGTTTGCAAGATCTGAATTAATTCTGTTGATTAGTGCCTCATTTGAGAACACTCCATCCGATCCAAAGGGAACCTCCCTTAGAAGGAAATATCTAATAGCATCAAGCCCGTATTTCTCAACCAGAACTGCAGGGTCTACAACATTTCCCTTTGACTTTGACATCTTTCCACCTTCTAAAAGAAGCCAGCCGTGACCATAAATCTGTTTTGGAAGAGGTTCACCTAAAGCCATTAACATTGCTGGCCATATGATAGTATGGAACCTCACAATTTCCTTTCCTACCAAATGTACATCAGCAGGCCAGTATTTTTTATATGCCTCTTCGTCCTCAGACATAAAGCCTAATGCAGTAATATAGTTTGAGAGAGCATCTATCCACACATAAACAACATGCTTTTCGTCAAACGTAACAGGCACTCCCCAGTTAAACGTGGTTCTTGATACACACAAATCTTCAAGCCCCGGCCTTAAGAAGTTATTCAGCATCTCATTCTGCCTTGAAACCGGCTGGATAAATTCAGGATTTTCCTCTATAAATTTTATCAACCTATCCTGATACTTTGACAGCCTGAAGAAATAACTCTCTTCCTTTGTTATCTCCACTTCCCTTCCACAGTCAGGGCACTTGCCGTCAACCAACTGGGTCTTTGTCCAGAAGGACTCACAGGGTGTACAATACCAGCCTTCATATTCGCTTTTATATATATCACCCTGGTCGTAAAGCTTTTTGAATATCTTCTGGACTGCTTCTTCATGGTTTTTATCAGTTGTCCTTATAAATCTGTCATTGGTTATCTTCATTAATTTCCAAAGTTCTTTAATTCCATCAACTATTTCATCCACATACTGCTTCGGAGTAACCCCCTTAGCCTCTGCCTTCCTTTGAATCTTCTGCC
Source organism: uncultured Acetivibrio sp. (assembly GCA_964564015.1). Classification (GTDB taxonomy): domain Bacteria; phylum Bacillota; class Clostridia; order Acetivibrionales; family Acetivibrionaceae; genus Acetivibrio. The sequence continues at coordinate 488 of CAZLZR010000028.1, read as the reverse complement.
CATGCTCATCTGTACCTGTAAGGAACATCACATCATATCCCTTTAACCTTTTATACCTTGCCACTGCATCAGCCGCAACAGTTGTATATGAATGCCCGATATGTAATTTATCGCTTGGGTAATAAATAGGTGTCGTAATATAGTAAGTTTTATTTCCCATAATCATTATCCTCCTTATATATAAATGATTGTTATATTGAACGCGATAAAGATTTTACATCGGGCTTCAATTTCCTTGATTTATTATCGGGAAAATTGAATTTGTCCTTGTAAAATCATTTTCACGATTTATATAGTCACATTGAAATAATAATGTACGTTTTATTATAAAAGTCAAAAAGTCTTATATTTGTAAAAACTATTGAATTTTATATAAGTCAATTTTCCAATAATACTAATATACATATATACTGTCCATTTTTCAAGGTAATTACCACAGCTGAAGCATCATTTTTTTTTATAAGTAAGAACCAACTTTCAATCACGCG
>CAZLZR010000027.1:45380-62676 GCA_964564015.1 uncultured Acetivibrio sp. | reverse complement strand
AAAACCCTTCAAATTGGGTTTAGTGTTAAATTTATTTTCATGCGTTTACCGTGCAATGAAAGCATTAATTTATTGACAAATGGACGTTTTATATATACAATTTATAAAATATGGGTACAAGTGAGTTTTTATCGCTCAACAACTTGCCCCGTAACTAAGTTGTGCTGAAGCAAAAAACTTTTCCGACACAAAGATAGGAAATCATAAGAATTGGGAAAAATGGTTTTGTGAAAACAAACGTAACAAAAATAAATATATATAAAGGAAAATGAAAAATGGAAAATGTAATTTTTAAGGACTTGAATCTATCGGAAGAAATTCAAAAGGCCATTGCAGATATGGGATTTGAAGAAGCAACTCCTATCCAATCTCAGACAATTCCACATATACTTAAAGGAGTTGATCTTATCGGTCAAGCTCAAACAGGTACAGGAAAGACATGTGCCTTCGGCATACCCGCAATAGAAATGCTGGATCCGAATGCTGAAGGAATTCAGGTGTTAATCCTGTCCCCGACAAGAGAGCTGGCTATACAGATATCAGAAGAATTAAGAGATGTATCAAAATATAAGGAAGGTGTCAGGATTTTGCCCGTTTATGGCGGACAGCCTATTGACCGTCAGATTGCCGCACTAAAAAAGCGTCCGCAAATCATTATAGGAACTCCAGGACGCATTATGGATCACATGCGCCGTCGTACTTTAAAGCTGACAAATTTAAAGATGGTTATACTTGATGAAGCTGACGAAATGCTTAATATGGGTTTTAGGGAAGATATTGATATAATATTGGAGAAGGTCCCTGCCGAAAAACAAACTATCCTTTTTTCAGCTACCATGCCTAAGGAAATATTGGATCTAACTTCAAAATACCTAAAGGATCCTATACATATCAAAACCACTCACAAAAAAATGACTGTGCCAAGCATTGAGCAATTTTATCTGGAAGTAAGTCAGTCGTCAAAGTTGGAAATATTATCCAGACTTATTGATGCTAACAACATTGGATTGTCCCTGGTTTTTTGCAATACCAAAAGGCAGGTTGACGACCTAACTTCAAGTCTTCAGTCCAGAGGGTATTCAACTGAGGCTCTTCATGGCGATATGAAACAGGATCAAAGAAACAGAGTTATGTCAAAGTTTCGAAAAGGACTTATTGATATTCTCATAGCTACTGACGTAGCTGCTCGCGGCATTGATGTAGACGATGTAGAAGCTGTTTTCAATTATGATTTACCAAGCGATGAAGAGTACTATGTTCACAGAATAGGAAGAACCGGTAGAGCCGGAAAAACAGGAAAGTCTTATACCTTTGTAGTTGGACGTGAAATTCATAAGCTCAAAGAAATTCAAAGATACACAAAGTCGACTATACAACTTATCAAACCTCCCACTCCTATGGATGTTGAGGAGAGAAAAATCGGTTTATTATTGGACAAAGTAAAAGATATCCTTTCAGATGGCAGTTATTTAAAGTATGTTTCATATATTGAAAAAGTTCTTGAGGATACTAATTCCAAAGATATGGATACTAATTATGTAACTACTCTTGAAGTTGCTGCTGCACTGTTAAAAACTATGTTTGATCAGGACAATGATCAAATAGTAAAAGTTCAAGAGGATATTGAAGAAGATACCGGTGCCAAGGATGGAATGGTACGCCTTTTTATAAATGTTGGAAGCAATAATAAAATCCAGCCCAAGCATATAGTAGAAAGTATCGCTTCAAGTACAAGTCTTCCAGGAAAACTAATCGGAGCTATAGATATTTTTGACAGATTCACTTTTGTAGAAGTTCCAAAGGAATACTCTGCAGAAGTAATGGAAGCTATGAAGAATTATAACTTGAAGGGTAAAAAGATAATAATTCAAAGATCAAATAAAAAACGTCCAATGAAGAGAAGTCGATAACACTAAGGATTATACAAGCCCTTTCTTTTTCAATTTGCTCATTTACAGAAAGAACCAGACGCAGAGTTAAAGAAAGGGTGTTATTTTTCAAATTTATCAGTTTCCTGTATATTAGTTCAATTCCTAAGTGTTATTTCCTTATATTGTATATTATGCGCTGTTATTTCCATCTTATTAATGCTAAAATATAAATATAGATAAAGAAAGCATTGAGTTTACAAAACAAGTTAATAATACTGTAGTTTTCAGGGGGTTGCACTTTCCATTCTTATTAACATTTTATGTTAATTCTTCTGTTCCTGTAACTTAAATATATTTTTTGTTTGTATCTCAATTATTTTATTGTACTAATTTGCAAGGGAGAATTTTGTATGAAAGAGCTTATAAAAAAGAACAAAGGCTTTTCATTAATTGAGCTGCTTATTGTTATTGCAATTATTGGCGTAATATCAATTATTGCGTTTAGTATGTTTACCGGCGTACTCCAAAATTCAAGAAAAAAAGCAGACGATCATCATGCTTTACTCATTGAAAAAGCTGTCTTAGCTTATATGCTTGAAAGTGAGGACTTTAGCCTTCAATATCTGACTTTCGGCAGTTCACCACCTATAACAATAAATGCGAAAGACACACTTACACCTTCTGAAGATTTGATATATGCACTACAACACACCATCAATTGTACAAAGGATGGCAAATCAAACGAGATTTACCCTGTCCTGAATCCAATATCAGGCACAGCCCCTTCAACTGCCAATTATGCACCTCAGTGGAATAATTCAGTCGGTGGTAAATATGTCGGATATAAAATCGAGGTATTTCCAAAAGATGTTAATTGCACTGTAACACTTGTTTCAAATCCTGATGATGCTTATGTTTTTGTAATTGAGTAATAAGAGTTTATTTACCTAATAAGTTGACAACACAAGTTAATAATCAATAAATAATGTAAATGAAATATAATTCACTAGGTTTCAAGAAAAATACAACCAAAAGCTTCTAAGTCTAATTTTACTAGCTTCTGGTTGTATTTTTTAATTATCTTTCCCAGTGCATTTTGAGCCTCTGAATGGGAAGGTTACGTTTTAACCATTATATCAATCTACCGGGTCTGGATTCATTGATAAAATAATGTTCAAATTACCATTCCTGCACCGGATTTCATCAAGAAATTCCTTTTCCCTTGCATTCTGTCGCATGTTCACTATATAAACCAACTCATATAAGGTTCCCATATCTGTTGTTTTAACTTTTTTCAATTCATAATTATATGTGTAAGTCTCAAAAATATCGTCAAATGCTCCTTGATAGTCTAAATCCTCCGGTATGACGATTTTAAGCATTTTATCCGATGACTTTCTTGCACCATAATTTACTTTACTCAAAACTACCATAAGTATACAAAGAGTAACTGTAAAAAGTATTGCATAGCCGTATACTCCTACGCCACAAGCCAAACCGGCAGCCATTGCAAAAAAGACATATCCAATATCTTTAGGATCTCCCGGTGCACTTCTAAACCTGGCAATTGAGAATGCTCCTGTCAGACCAAAAGCTCTTGCAACATTACTTCCTATCAGAAGAATTATAATTGCAATAATACAAGGCATCATAATTAGAGTCAGAATAAAATTCTGTGAGTGAATCCCTTTAGAATGTGTTTTTATATAAGTATAACTTATCAGCATACCTAATGCAAATGAAGTTAAAACAGTTAATACTGCTATACCAAATGTTAACTGTAACGGCTCAGTTGAGGTACTAAATAACGCGTCAAACATTGGTTGCTTCCTCCTTCCAGATTATCTAAAATCATATTTTTATATTCTGTCCCATATTTTGAAAAGCTGGTTTTATATAATTTATACTTACTGAGCATCTTTGAAAGCCATATAGGAATAGTCTTTTCAGCCTTGACTTCCATAAGCCATATATCTTCAGGCAACAAGCGTCTGCCATGGTCACCCGCTTCAAGCCTTAATTCTTCTCTCCTTGAGCGGATATTGGTATCAAATGTTACTCTTAAGTCCCTGTTATTTATCCCGAAGAAAGCTTTTCTGTCATATGCAAGGTAAAGCTTTGGTACAGGATTATATATCTTTATCAGGTAATCGATTTCATTGAGGACTTGCTTGTTCATATAACATTTTAGCTCAGGTTTATTTCCTGAAGCAACAAATTTATATGCTTCATCCAAAACCAGCTTTGTCCTTCTCTTATTCACAATTCCATTAAATTTCTTCTTTATTTCCAGATACACTTTATCCTCTATACCGGGTACACCATATGCACGAAGCCTCAGCTTTTCTTTGTATTTCGGTTTTGATAGTGAATTTCTTATAAGATGATTATCAATAGTGTCATAATAAATATTGCTGATCGTATAAAAAGAATGCTTCTTATTATATTCATCCAACTCCATATATTCAATAAGCTGCTGCTGAACTTTTTCAAAGGTATCACTATCCATCAAATACTTTACTTCATATCTGTTAAAAACCTCTATAGCCAATGTCTTACCCCCTTTCTACAATCCATTTTACAAGAAAAAGCTTAAACTAATCTTAAAAGAATATATAAGAAAATTCACTTCACTAGTTGCACATATTACTAAACAAATACATAATCTCAAAACAAAAAGTATGAGGATTTGTAAACCATGACTATCTTTTTTCTTAAGAGCCAATTTCTGAATAATTATGCTCAAAACAAAAATCAGATACCCCTTTGATTTCTCAAACCCCCATAAATCCCTTACTTTCAGATGGCCTATAAAATAATTTCCGTAGTTACAAGACCACAAACTTAGGAAATGCGTTTGCAAACAAATAAATCAAAGTAAAAATGGTGTTTCATTAAGTACTCTTCAAAACAACAACCAACTGGTTTATAAAGCACTTATTAACTATCTATATATAATTATGATATTCGAGCTGCAGGTAATAATTAATTCTCAGCAGGAAACTTGCTTATAATTCTAAGCAAACGCTGTTTCATGTATCCAAAGTCTATTGCATTAAGAGCTCCGTTTGCATCAACATCTCCCGCAACTTTATTAATTTCTGTTTCTTTTTTCATTCCAAGCAAATACATTCTGACAAAGCCAAAATCTATTGAATTGAAAGCTCCATCCTGATTTACATCACCATATACAATAGAGCCTGATGACGTTGGAGTTGGCGTTGGAACTATAGTAGGTGTAGGATCGGCTGTCTCTTTCTTAAATACAGCAGTAATACTTTTTTCTCCTGTGTGGGTAAATGTTACTGTATTCGTATCCCCTGTTACTCCTTCCCAATGGTCAAATACATAGCCATCTGCCGGAACTGCAGTTACAGTTACAGGTATACCTGTGAAGTACATACCAGTCCATGCACTTGGATCTTTAACACTTGGCGTGGAAGATTTTATATCAATTGTGTTTATTCTGACATAACCTTTTTTCGGGTCAATATTTAAAGTTATATTAGCTGTCCCAGTTATTCCATTACTGCCTCCGAACTTGTTCTTTATAAACGTAACTACATTTGAAGGACGGTTTTTTGCATAATCCTTTATTACCTGTACATTCTGGCTCCAAGTTGTTTCCATAGGATATTGAGTAGTCATTTTAATATACTGCCAACGATCTGTGTGCTCAAGCATTTCAGGTGAAAGAACAGCTTCAAATTCATTTATTACCTGAAGTACCCTTTCAGAAACAAAAGATGTATTAAGATGGTCTGCAAAACAATTTATGAATTGGTTTCTGAACTCAGTGTTTTGCAGCAGAGTTTTAAACAGGAATGTAGCCCATGATTCATTGGCATAACCTTCTGAAGTATCGCCTGCTGCAAACCTCAAGGTATCATGTGTCACAGATTTGTTATACAATCCAAACCCAAAATCAAGGTCTTTCAAGAGCCATCTCCATCTGCCATCCTGACCGTATGGTGCTTCCGGGTGATACTTTCCATCTTCCGTCTTGTACCTCCATATGGCAACATTATTTCCTGGCCAGTCTGTATTACCACAGAAAATTTCTGCTACATAATAATTAATAAAGTTATCAATATCAATTTTTGTTTTAATATATTCATAGGTACTGGCTTGAGTTATTGAGTTTGATTTAAGATAATTTATTACATCATTTGTATATGCGGTAGCATCTTCTGCAGTACCTTCCTGAACTTCAATGTTTTGCTGAACATCAAGTATTGCGACATTATCATCATCAAGATTATAATGGTCCTCAAGATATTCTTTATCGTAGCGTTCACGAATATAATATACACCCCAGTATTCTCCGTTTAAGAACAGTATTGCAGGCCTTTCTGCCTGAGTATCCAGACCTTTTACATGGGATACAAGGCTCTGCATCATTTCATCCCTCATATAAGCAACTGACCAATCATTACCAGCTTCCCTGAGTATCAATCTTTCAAAGCTCTTCATTTTTTTCCCGTTACCTTTTTTAGTTAGTCCCGGGAATACTTCATATTCAAATTCTGTTGAATCGTCATACCCAGCATCTGCATATACCCTGAACGACTTTTGAGGATATTTTCTGGACCATCCTCCATGTATTCTTATTCCAACATTTTGTGAAAATCCTATAGTACCGTCTTCCTCATAAAACTCAATATGTGCAGGTCTTTCCCATTCTTCTCCGGTCTTCTCGGAATTGCCCTTCATATAGATCCCCGTAGCAGGATCAAATAAGTTATCATAGTCTGTTACTAGTGATACTACGGGTAAAGTATACCTTGAATTCATATTTGGGTCTACAAAATATGAGTAGGTAACAACCTTACTCTTTACTCCATCTTCACGTACAACAACCGCCTTTAATGTAGTGCATTTAAAAACTTCGCCCTTTGGTGCTTTCCAAGGATTCCAAGTATCATTGGATATATTCTGAACCATACTAAGAACATTTGGATCTCCTGCACGGCTTTTGATTCTTATACTGCTATTATATTCGTTTGTTCCTGAAGCTCCGGGAACAGGATCAGAGCCATCAGTTGTGTAATAGATTTTTGCTTCGGGAATGTCTGTAGTAATCTCTAAGTCAAATGCCTCAGTATAAAATCCTCCCTCCTTAGAAAAAACAGGAGTTTTTACAACAACCATGCCATTTGAATTTGCTTTGAGTGGTGTAGATTTTGAAAACACATCAAAACCGGTAGCACCATCTGTAGTTCGTCCATATGATTGATCATCAGCAAGACTTACAAAGGTAACAGAATCAACAACTGTCCCGTCAGGTGACTTCAGAACAACTATCTCACCTGATGCGCTCAATTTAAAGTTTGCATGAAACTGTCCATCTTTTGCAACTTTATCCTTGTCTGAGGCCCATACTAATAAATAGCCCTTTGCTTCAATAATTCCCTTTGGGAATGTCCATGTTGCACCTGAATCAGATAAGGTGTATCCGGTCAGGTCAATAGGTTGTGAACCGGCATTGTAGATTTCTATCCAATCAGAATATGCTCCGCCTTTACTCCCTTCATCCTTGTCTTCTACATCTCCGTCCCTGAGAGTCTGCGAATTAGAAGCCATAATCTCATTGATAAACAAGGATTGTCCGTTGTCTGCTGAAACAATAAACACTCCTGATGGCGTCATTAATAACGTAAGCATAATAACAGCCAGAAAAACTGATAAACTTTTTCTCACTTTGATCTCCCCTTCTTAATTTTTCTATATTATAAATAAATATAATACTTTCTCATTGATTACCTCGAAACTTAACAAACACGAAAAAACGATTATCCAGACTATGTAAATTTTATATTCCCGTCAATCGTATACAATTCTTCCCATAAAGTTTAATTTTTTAACAAACTTTTTAGAAGGTATTGTTCCTCTATTTGCCGCATTGGAATTTACTACTTTAATTGCAGCTTCCGCTGCTGTATTTTTACCTTAACGATGTTATCTATGATATGGGAATAAAACAGCGACTTGAAATTTATTTTCTGTATTGCCTACACAAGTACAAAAAAAATTTCAATATTGTGTATTGTGCAAAGAGTCATATATTGAATATTACAACATTCTTCTATATGCAGACAATATTTTTTTATCAAAATTTATTATATTACTATTAACTTATATAACTTTAATTCCATATAATACTCTATCTTATTTTCTTCTATATAGTATATTCGAATAATTTTTGTATTTTGGCAGTATTTTTTTGTCTTCCCGAAGAAAACTTTTGCACATTCTCGAATAGCTATAGGGAAAAATAAATAATGTGACCTCACTAGTTATTTTATCATAATAAATGCTTAGATTCAATTGGAGGAATAATTTCATGCATGTTTTAGTAGTAGAAAATGATATTTATTTATCCAAAATATTATGTCAATTACTAAAGAAAAACAGCTACACAGTATCATGCGTACATAACGGTAACGATGGCCTGGATTTTGCCCTTACAGGTATATACGACATAATTATTATTGATGTTTTACTTCCTAAGATTGACGGCATCACTATACTTCAGAAAATCAGAAAAAGAAAAATTTCGACACCTGTTATTCTATTAAGTGAGCAAGATGAGATTTCGGCAAAAGTTGCAGGTCTTGACAGTGGAGCAGATGATTATCTTGTAAAGCCCTTTTCTTTTGATGAATTTTTGGCACGTATCCGTGCATTAGGAAGACGTAAAGGAGAATTATTTACAGATAATATACTTGAATTTGGTGATATCCAACTTAACACAGCAAATCTCAAACTATCAAAAGAACATTCGCATGTAACTCTTACTTGCCGGGAATGTGAGCTTCTGGAATTTCTAATGCGAAGAAAGGGCATTATTTCCCCTAAGGAAAGGATTATAGAAAAACTTTGGGGATTTGACTCTGGTGCCGGTGCTAACCACGTGGAGGTCTATATTTCTTTTTTAAGAAAAAAATTAGAGTGTATCGGATCAAACGTTGTGATATTCACACATCGTGGAGTAGGCTATGAGATAATAACAGTTGATAAAGATATTTCTGAAAAGCTCTTGCTAAAAAGCACTGTTTAGTTGTTTATTCTATTAAACACAAGAACTCTGACAGTTGATAGAGCTTTTTTGAAAAGTCAAACTATTCCAATATAATAAGTAACCCCCATAATAACCGATGTATTATGGAGGTTGTTGCGCTCAACCAAATTTGTCAAAGCCGTTATGTAACTCCCGTTACACTCTTCCTTTATAGTCTGCAAAGATTAACACTGCACCTAATATTGCAAAAATTACTGCAACTACCGGAGTTGCCCCACCAAAAAGCGAAAGCAATCTGAACTGCAAACCAAATAGCGGAAGAATAAATGAACCAATCCCTAAAATCAACAAAGTAATCCCAATTCTACTCACTAATAACCCCCCTAAATAAAAATGCAAATACATTTTAACACAAAATTGGACAAAATTCAACAACATGTAAATAAACAAATCAGCTAGTGCTTTTTTAACATTACTAAATTCTGGCCTATCATAATGTTAAAAAATGCACTTCATCTGTATGTGCCCGCATGCTCTAAAAATAACAACAAGAAAAACCTCCCGAAGGAGGTCTCGTTTATTCCAACTGTTTATAGCATAGATACCAATCCATACATTGTAATCCTTGAGGACATTTTAATCTCTCAATCAACTCATTATAAGTCTTTGGCGGCGGAACAACTACCGGTTGACCCGGGCACCAGTTTGCCGGTGTTGCCACCTTTTCTCTATCACTTGTCTGAAGCGCATCTACAAGCCTTAATATCTCAGGAATATTCCTTCCGTTTGTAAGAGGATAGTTAAGTATTGCCCGGATTATCTGTTTGTCATCGATTATAAATACAGTCCTGACCGTTTCAGTAGCACTGACTTCTGCTGCTATCATACCATATAGCCTTGCAATGTATCCATCCCGGTCTGCAATAATAGGAAATGGAACAGTAATACCTGTATTTTTGTAAATATTATATACCCATGCAAGATGAGAAGGATTGCTGTCTATGCTAAGTCCTAAAAGCTGAACATTTCTTTGTGTAAAATACGGTGCCATCTGTGAAAATTTTATGAATTCTGTCGTACAAACCGGCGTGAAATCCCCTGGGTGTGAAAAGAAAACAACCCATTTCCCTGCCAGATCTGAAAATTTCAATTCCCCAAATGTAGTCTGCGATTTGAATTCCGGAGCTTTCATACCCAATTGAAGATTCTGAGTTCTATAAAGCTGGTATTGATCCAATATATATCACCTGTCTTCAAACAATAATATTACCGTCATACATAATATGTCTCACCTTTCTGTAATGTGTCGAGCATTTGATCTGCTGGCACCAATTTTTCATCGACTTCAAATTACTAAAACTCTGTTTTTTCACTTCTATCATTCTACATTTCCCGGGAAATATCTACAAAAACCGAAGATAATAACTGGCAATTTCAGCTTTCCTAAATTTTTCATTTGTCTAAAAAACACCTGAATGATAACATAATTTTAGAACCCCGGGATATATAAATTTAAACCATAATAAAGGAGTGTCATATGTGAGGACAAAAATATTGAGATTTTTAGTTGTAATTGTTATAACTGCTCTTTTTACAACCATGCTTCCAATAAATATATATGCAGAATTTGAATCATCTGCCGGCTCAGCTATTCTGATTGAAGCATCAACCGGGCAGGTTCTTTATGAAAAGAATTCTGAAGTTGCAATGCCCCCAGCCAGTATAACCAAAGTAATGACCTTAATCCTTGGGTTTGATGCAATTAGCAATGGTACCACAAAATGGGATGATCTTGTAAGCGTTTCAGAAAAAGCGTGGAGAATGGAAGGCTCAAAAATGTTTCTTGAATTAGGAAGCAAAGTACCTTACAGAGAAATTATTATGGGTATCTCTATTGCTTCAGCCAACGATGGTTGTATTGCATTAGCAGAACATCTTTACGGAAGTGAAAGTGCTTTTGTTTCAGCCATGAACCAAAAAGCGAAAGAAATAGGCCTGACCAATAGTACTTTTAAAAACTGCACAGGACTGCCTGAGGAAGGTCACAGGTTATCTGCAAAGGATATAGCGACACTATCACGTTACCTCATACAAAAATATCCTGAGATATTGGAAATCGAGTCAGAAAAGGAATTCACCTTCAACAACATTCGTCAATTTAACCGCAATCCCCTGCTTGGCGTTTTCGAGGGAGCGGATGGTCTTAAGACTGGTTGGACTGAAGAAGCAGGTTATTGTCTTGCAGCTACTGCAAAGCAAAATGACATCAGGTTGATAGCTGTTGTATTGAATACAAAAAATGAAAAAGAAAGACAAACTGCATCACAAGAATTACTCACATATGGGTTTAAAAACTTTAAGTTTCTTGAGTATAAGAAGGCTGGTGATATTGTTGACAGCTTAAATGTGAAAAATGGCAAAAAAGCGTCGGTTCCTATCAAACTGGATTCTGACATTAAAGTATTTGTTCCAATTTCAAGGGAAAAGGATTTACAAACAGTAATATCAAAAGATTCCCAAAATTTAAATGCACCGGTAAGTGCTGATATGTCTTCCGGTAAACTGGAAGTAAAATTAGACGGTAAAACCTTAGGAAGTAGTAGTTTATCCACATCAGAAAGTATAGAAAAATCTGGTTTCTTTCATAGATTTTTCGGTGGATTACGTAATCTTTTCAGTTTTTTATGGAAATAGAAGAGGCCTTCCGGCCCCTTTCTATTTTCTGATAATGGGTTAAGAACTAGTGATAAGCTCACTGATTAACATAAGAATTGCCAAAATCAAAAATGCAAATTCAATAACCGGAATTTCTTTATAGAATCTCTATGCTGTGGAAATCCTTTTTTAATTTCACTATGAAATAACACTGATATCTACACAAAATAAAAAGAAGCCATGCAGGTTAAACCTGAACGGCTACTAATATTAAATACAAACTAAAATTTCAAACAAATTATCTAAAAACCGTCTCTTAACCCAAGCAACACCATTTTCATATACGCATAGTCTATTGAGTTAACTGATCCATTACCGTCAACGTCTGCTGCTTTAAGTTGATCCTCCGTTAAAGTCCTTAAGCCTAATAAACGCATCTGCAACAGGCCAAAATCTAATGAATTAAATTTTCCGTTTCCATCAATATCTCCCTTCATAAATGTAGACCCAGTTGGTGTAGGAGTTACAACCTTTGTCGGTGTAGCTGTCTTTGTTGGAGTTGATGAAGATTCTCCTGGTTCCTTACCATATATCTTCACACCATTTTCATAAATTGGTATATACTCAGTTAAAACTCCATCTTGTCCTGAAGCACCTGCCAATCCTTTAAAGGAGAAATCGTTTGTGCTGTCCCAGCCAGAGAACCCATTAGGAGCATTTAGAGTAAAGTATACATCTCTCTTGTACTCATTTATTCCACCTGGATAAATTTTGGTTCCAGTAAAGTCTATATTTACATAGTATATATTTTTAGAAGCATCCCATTCTATAAGTCCCGGTGATACCTTAGCACCATTTGTAGTACTTGCTGAAATGGTAATATCACTTGCCTTATAGCCTGCACTAATAACTTCAGAAATATCTACAAAATACCTGTATGAGAGCTTATCGCTCAGTCTTGGTGGCCATCCCGTCTTATTCGCCAATGAAGCTTTCATGTTTGTAAAAGTAGATCCTGCTGCATTAACTGCTGCATATATACCATACTCCTCACCCACAGGCTCAATAGCATTAAAGTTTTCTATAGGTGTTCCGCCATATTCGTTATACATTTTTGCAAGTATACCAACAAATCCTGCGTTATAGTCACATGCAACCTCATTTGCCTGATAATCATTGATTGTGTCGGTATATGAATCACTTGCACTCGGTCCGCCAACCAGAGCTCCGTACAGTATATGTCTGTGTTCTTTCGGTGTAGTCATACTTGCCTCCCATCCACCATGAGCATTTCTGTGGTGGGGATGTTGAGGCGGATTTGTTCCAAAACCTACTACATAACTTCTTCCTGCACTTCCAAGAGCATAATCAACCTGACTCTTAGCAAAATTTCTATAAGTCGAAGCTTTTGATGAATTACATCCGCTCCAGTCTGCATAAACACTTGCGAGGAATGCTGTTGTAGTTGCATATCTTAATGTTCCCCACATATCACAGATTGCAAGACCTTTAGGAGAGTACGCAATCTTTTCTCCATCAACTCCTGTTGTCCACCAATCAAGGTTGTTTTCTATACACTGCTTATAGAATGAATCACCTGTTGCTCTTGCAAGCAATAGGAACGAACCAAACAGTTTGTTATCCCAGCAGTGACCCCATTTATATTTCACTGTAGTAGTTCCACGTTCCACTTCCCAGTTTGGCACATATGAAGCAGCCTTATCCAAGTATGCCGAATCATTAGTTGCCAGATAAAGCCATGTTGAAGCCCATGTAAGTTCATCATAAAATCCGCTCCATGAACTATAATACCCTTCAGCCGCCTTATAACCTGCATCACTCCTCGTAGTGTCTGCAAATGTAAACAATTCTTTCGCATGTTTAAGACATGTTGCAGCATAACTCGGATCGGTTTCCTTAAATATAACTGAAGCTACAGCCATTGCTGCCGCTGTCTCACCAACTACTGTTGAACCAGGACTCGCTGTAGTTACCTTAAATGAAGGCCTATTCATCTGCATAACTTCTGCAGGTCCCCACCAGGCATGGTCAAGAGCACCATCTCCAACTTGGTAGTAATAAACATCAGAACTTGGATGACACTTTATAAAATAGTCGGTAGCCCATTTGATATTATCCAATATTTCATCAAGCTGACCGCTCTTTACAAAAGCATCACGGTATTCATATACAGCCCAGCAAAGCATGGTAGTAGTATATGCCATTGGCAAATTGAATTTCGCATTATCACCGGCATCATACCATCCACCAGTCAAATCCAAACCAGCGTCTGAACCATCAGTCAAAGCTGAATCTCCACGCCAGTTTACTCTGTTGTCATCAGGCAACTTACCTGATCTTTGCATTTCATAAAAAATGATTGCTTTTTGAAGAGCCTCCCCATAGTTGTAAGATGCTGCTGCAGAAACAGAAAACTGTGGTACTAAAAATGCAGCAACTAGTGATAACACTGTTATAAATGCTATCGGTTTCTTCATTAATAAACCCTCCCTTTAAACATTTTTACTTTTATAGATATAGATAACAAACACCAAAGTTAATCCTTTTAAGCGTCAAAACATTATCTGTTCAGATAAAAAACACCCTTTGAATTCAGTTTTAGAGTTAGTTATCTATAATTTTCTACTAATTTGGTTGAAGTTCCGGTGTTCCCAAGTAACCATGGCTTATGTTCCCGTCGCCTATCTGGTAATAGCTTCATAGAATAGTATGAATATTGCAAACGCATCCTCAAAATCGTAACTCCCCATGGCAAAAAACTGACCCGAAAAAAACTGACCCGAAACATTAAGTACTGTCAGTAATACTGTAATCAACAGCATTGATACCAACCTATTATACATCTTCCTCACATTAAATACACATTATAATAAATACCTTATAATAGTTCGAGTTACCAACTGTTTTTAAGTCCCTTACTCTATACAAGTCGACAAAATATTGTGATTTTAACTACTCCATGGGTATACGTGTAAGAAAGAAAATTATTTTAACGGTAGGTGCTAAGAACATAATCAATAGAAAAAGAACCAATATAATATGTATTGTAATTCAATATTGTAAGAATTCCTGAAAAAAAGCACTTCCCCTCCCACAAAAGTTTTCATACTTCTCTCATATTACCTCATAGCAAATGTTTCCTATGAGTTTGCATAATATTACTGCATGAATAACAAATAATAATCATAATTTTTTTCTCATATAATATCATATCATAAAAAGATAAATATTAACAACTATATCTATATACCTTTATACAATTCACTAAGTTTTATTGAACCCCCCAAAAATTCCATTTTAGTACGAACTTTTATAAGGAACCTAAAGAAACGCAGAAATAATTGTAAAAATGAAAAATAATTTATTTATGTCCTCTTTTTTAGTGCTGGTATGTATGCTATAATCATCAGTATACACTTCTAATAATACTATACTGATTCTTTGCAGCACTTCAAATTTGAGGGGTGAAATTTTTGACAGATATATTTTTCCCTAAGAGGAAAAAAAGTATTTCCAAGGATAATGAATATACAGAAGATGTTATCCTTATTATCAATAGAATAAAAGCCGGAGATAATACGCTAAGAAACGACTTTATCAATAAGTACAGACCTTTTATTTTAAAAACTATTTCAGGCGTAACCGGCAAATACATTGATACTGAGAACAGTGACGAGTATAGTATTGGTCTGTCCGCTTTCAATGAAGCTATCGATTGCTTTGATGAAGGTAAAGGTGTGATGTTTTTTAAGTTCTGCTCTTTGGTAATAAACAGAAGAGTTTCAGACTATATACGTCATAATAAAAAACATAATATGGTTTATCCTTTTACATATTTTGAAGAACCTGATAATAACACTTTTGAACAAACTCACCTAAAAACTGAGAATGATGAGTTGGGCAATTTTGAATTCACAGATGAGACAAAAGACTTTGAAAAGAAGCTTAATGAGCTTGGAATAAAATTTGAAGATCTTGTTAGATTGGCACCTAAGCATAAAGATTCAAAGTCGCTTTGCATAAATATTGCAAAAGTTATTGCTAACGATAAGGAAAGCTTCAGTAAGCTTGAAAAATCGGGAACCATACCAAAAACTGAATTGGTTAAGACACTAAAGATCAATAAGAAAACTATTGAAAGAAATAGGGTCTTTATTATTGCCGCAGCACTTATTATTGGTAACGGCTTCCACCTGTTGAGAGACTTTTTGGATATCCCAGATGTTGGAGGGAAACATATTGAACAAATTACAAAATGATGGATCAGCTAACTTAGGTGTAATACTTAAGTTAAAAAAGAATAGAGCTATCGTAATGACTGACAAACTTGATTTTATAGAACTTAATCGCAAGCCAGGAATGCTCCGTGGTCAGAAAGTTTGCTTTAATGAGTTTGATTTGTGCAGTTCAGGTTTTCATTTGTCAAATTATAAGAATGTATTAAAGACTGTATCTGTTGTTGCTTCAGTTGCAGCAATTTTTGTCATGCTATTCATCGGATACAGGTTTTTATTTACAGCAAACGAATACGCTTATATTGACCTTGACATAAACCCCAGCATTGAAATGGCTATAGATAAGGATAAAAACGTGCTGGAAACAAAAGCTCTCAATAAAGATGGTCAAACGCTATTAGACAAAGCTAATGTAAAAGATACATTATTAGACGATGCTGTCACTTTACTTTTAGACAAATCAAAGGAAATCGGTTTTTTAAGTTCAGATAATAATAAAGTGATTCTTACCACTTCTTTTGTTTCTAAAGCAGTATCAGATTCCGATAAAGAAAATAAAGAGGTTATTATATCTTCTCTTAAAGAAATTACAGAAAAATCTGGCGTAGAATCACAAGTTATAGAACTATCACCTGAAGATAGAAAAGAAGCCTCTAAAATTGGGCTCTCGATGGGTAAATACTACATCTTTAATAAAGCTAAAGATAAAGGCCTTGCTTTAAGTCTTGACGAGGTAAAAAATTCCAGCGTAGAAAAATTAATGAGCAATGTGGATATTTTTGATATTAATGACTTTCAAACAAGTGCTTTAGGTGCCACCTCAACCCCAGTGGTATCAGCTATACCATCTTCAACCCCAGCAGCTGTGAGTACACCTGCAACAACAACATTTACTTCAACAACTAATAATATAGCAAGTTCTCAAAATACGCCTTCTACTTCAACACTATCAACATTTGCAACACCATCCGCACCAACTCCGATGAAAACCAAGGCTACAAGGACGTCTCTCCCATCATTGAGAACGTCTACTTCAGCACATACTCCTACTCATGCAACACCAACACCGACACCTACCATAACACATATAGCTCCGGATTATTCACTTCCTGTCATTACGTCTACGCCTATTACAACACCTATAAGTACAACCACAACTTTACCAATAATTAGTTTATCACCATCAAACACACCAACACATACAAAAACACCCACTATAACTTCGTCAACATTAGCACCTACTCCGAGATCTACACCTACTTCTACACCTACACCTACGCCTACTCCTACTCCTACTTCTACACCTACACCTACTCCTACTTCTACTTCTACTTCTACTTCTACTTCTACACCTACACCTACACCTACGCCTACTTCTACTTCTACGCCTACTTCTACACCTACACCTACTCCTACTTCTACACCTACGCCTACTTCCACACCTACTTCTACACCTACTTCTACACCTACTTCTACACCTACTTCTACACCTA
>CAZLZR010000027.1:0-45280 GCA_964564015.1 uncultured Acetivibrio sp. | reverse complement strand
CCTACTTCTACACCTACTTCTACACCTACTTCTACACCTACTTCTACACCTACTTTTACGCCGACTCCTCCTGATTCTACACCTACACCTGATTCTACACCTACACCTGATTCTACGCCGACTCCTACGACATCATCTACTATGACACCTACGCCAACCCCAACTGATGTAATGTCTATAAGACTTAGTATGTATAATGAAATAAGGGATACTGAGACAAAAGATATCCATCCCAGATTTAAGCTTACTAATAATGGAAGTCTTTCAATCGAACTGTCTACAATAAAAATAAGGTATTATTATACAATAGACCTTGAAGGCAAACCTCAGGAATTCTTCTGTGACTGGTCAGATATCGGCATATCACCAATAACAGGAGAAATAATTCAAATGTCCTCAGGTACAGAAACAGCAGATTATTATCTTGAAGTTGGTTTTGACAGTACTGATTTATTAGAACCAGGAAACAGCATAGAAATTATATGCAGATTCGGACCGTATAATGATATTGGAAGCGGAGATGAATTATATAACCAATTGAATGACTATTCTTTTAATAGTATGTCCGGTGATTTTATAAACTGGGATAGAGCAACCGTTTATGTATCCGGTTCTCTTATATGGGGAAGTGAACCTTGATAAACCATTGAAAGGTTCTTCGTTGACCAATGCTGATGTTAATAGCAACTCAGTTATACTCAGGTGATCGTTAGAATAGAATAGCAATAACAAAGATTATAATTTCATATTATTTCATTAAATATATGAACCGAAAAAGCTGACTAAGCACAAGTTCAAACTTAGACAGCTTTTTCCATATATCATTTAATTCTGGAGGAGCATTTATGGGAAAAGAAATTGAGAGAAAATTCCTTGTAAAGGATGAACTCTATAAAAAATTATGCAGTGGTAAACTTTTTAAGCAAGGTTATCTTAATAGTAATCCTGAAAGGACAGTGCGGGTAAGGCTAATTGATAACAAAGGATTTCTTACAATTAAAGATAGAGGCAACAGCCTTGTCAGATCAGAATTTGAGTATGAAATTCCATTTATTGACGCTCAAGAAATTCTCAATAACTTGTGCGAGAAACCAATTATTGAAAAGACAAGATATTTTTATAATTATATGGGACATTTATGGGAAATTGATGAATTCCATGGTGAAAACGAAGGTCTTGTTGTAGCAGAAATTGAGTTAAGTAACGAAAATGAAGACTTCGCTTCGCCCGATTGGGTTGGCGAAGAAGTAACCTATGATTCCAGGTATTTCAATTCCTCCTTGATAACCAATCCGTTCAAGTACTGGAATAAGTAACTAGTTGCAACAAAAAAGAGTTGCAGTTTGGCAACCCTTTCTTAAACTTTTCATCTGAAAAAGTTTGTCTTAGCACAAATTTTCAGAAGATTAAGTTTCACAGTTTTATCAACAACCTAAATACTCTAGCAGTAGTCATTATCCCAATATGTTTTGTGCAATTTTACCTGTCAGTCTTCACGAACATACCCGTTACACCAGAATAGCAACAAGAATAAAATAATAAACCATAGCAGTGTATCGTCGTTAAATATTTTACCTGTAGACATAAAAACACTTCCTTTCAATTAGCTCATTTATTTACTGCTTATGATTTATACTATGCATTTATCTGTCCTTCTGTTACTTAGCATTACGATATTCTTAATGTTTACAGCAACTTTCGTTTCAGGCTGTATGTGATATTTTTTGCGGGAATTTAGGATTTTGGTAGGATCAAAGTCAATGGACTACTTGTGTACATGCAAAACAAATTGAGCAACAGACGTATCATCCGTTGCTCAAAAATTTATGATGTAAATATCATGCTGTGTAAAATTTATGGGTAAAAGGGTGTAATGATATAGTTTAGTGTAAAAAATGTTCTGCATACATTACAAAGATAAACAAATATTAATATCATAAATTATAAGGTACAAACTATTTAGATTACATATATAAGCTACAAACGTTACAGTATGTTAAGATATTGATTTCAAATATTAACAACATTGATTGGTATATTGTTGGTGTAAAGAAGCTTCGAAGTAAATAATATCGGTTGGAATTATTAAATATATAGCTTTCATAAGTGTGGTACATAAACTAAAACATATTAATAAATAGAATGCTGTATAATAATATCGTATATTGCTGCATTAAAACCATGTAGATAGACATCGGTTGGTGTATTGTAATTATATATACTATATGTCGATTACTTCAACTTGCGAATGTGATTACTGTAAATTACTCATCACACCCCTCAAATTTTCCCACTCAATTTATATTAATATTTTCGCAGAAAACCGTAATTTATTCAATGTACAAATTTCACAAAAAAGCACATATTATAGAAATTCTTTTGTATATATCGTACACTTTGCACAAAAATTTTATATAGATAATGACTATAATAGAGCTTAAGGGTTTTCTGGAGCAAGCTTCGTAAATTCATTACATTTAAAAGGAGCCCAATTACTATATCGGACTCCTTCTATAAATCATTAGTCTTATTTTATACTTTTTCCACAGTAAAGTTAACTTTTTCTCCGTTTATATTCCATTCCTTGCTGTATCCATTGCTACTTCCCTGAGTAATTTCATTAGCAAGTGTCTCATCAGAAATTACAGCTTTATTTCTTTCAATTATTTCTGAAATCTTTTTGTTGTCGGCAAAATACAACTTAATATGATCCTGAACTTCAAATCCGGCTTCCTTCCTCATTGTTTGAATCTTGCTGATTATTTCACGTACAAATCCTTCCTCAATAAGCTCAGGTGTAAGATTAGTATCTAGTACAACAGTAGTATCCTTGTCAGCCTCAGACACAAATCCATCCTTCTGGGAAGTCTCAATCAACACATCTGCTTCAGCAAGTTCAATAGCTTTACCTTCGAGCTCAAAAGTAACCGTTTCACCTTTTGCAAACTTTTCCATAACCATATTGTCATCTATTTCCGTTAGAACTTTAGCTATCTGAGGAACGAGTTTTCCATACCTTGAACCCAAAGTTCTGAGTTGAGGCTTGAATTTATATTTGGTAAAACGTCTTGCATCATCAGTAAATACAACTTCCTTTACGTTTAATTCGTCTTTAACAAGTTCATTAAACATTCCGGGAAGCTCAAAACCCGCCTTAACATATATTCTTGCAATAGGCTGACGGTTCTTTATGTTTGCTGTATTTCTGCACGCACGACCCAATACAACAAGTTTCAAAACCAGTTCCATGTTCTTTTCAAGTTCTTTGTCAATGATCTTCTCATCAGCAACAGGGAAATCACACAAATGGACGCTTTCCGGAGCATTGCTGTCTATATTTCTCACGAGATTGCTATAAATCTCTTCAGTTACAAAGGGCACAAAGGGTGCAGAAACTGTAATCAGCTTAACAAGGACAGTATAAAGTGTCATATAAGCATTTATCTTATCCTGAGTCATATCCTTCTGCCAGAAGCGCTCTCTGCTCCTTCTTACATACCAGTTGCTCAGATCGTCAGTAAATTCCTGAATAGCTCTTGCCGATTCGGTTATCCTGTAATTTGCCAGATTTTTGTCGACAGTTGCAATTAAAGTATTCATTTTTGAAAGTACCCATTTATCCATTACAGACAGCTTTTCATACTCAAGCTTATATTGCATCGGATCAAACTGGTCTAAACCTGCATACAACACATAGAAGGCATAGGTGTTCCAGAGTGTACCCATAAACTTCCTCTGACTTTCACTTACAGCCTCTTCATAGAAACGGTTTGGAAGCCACGGAGCACTATTTATATAGAAGTACCAGCGCACGGCATCGGCACCTTGCTTGTCGAGTACAGTCCATGGATCAACTACATTGCCTTTGTGCTTGCTCATCTTGATTCCGTCTTTATCATTTACATGGCCTAAAACTATAACGTTCTTAAAGGCCGGTTCGTCAAATAAAAGGGTTGATATAGCAAGCAGCGTATAGAACCATCCTCTTGTCTGGTCAATAGCTTCGCTAATAAAATCTGCAGGATAGTTATCTTTAAAAATCTCCTGATTCTCAAACGGATAGTGCCATTGTGCAAAAGGCATTGAACCTGAGTCAAACCAGCAGTCTATAACCTCAGAAACCCTCTTCATTTTACCGGTATTGCATTTCGGACACTTCAACAAAACATTGTCTATAAAAGGCTTGTGAAGCTCTATGTCATCGGGTACGTTTTCACCCATTTCCTTAAGTTCGGCTATACTGCCTATTACATGGCGGTGGCCGCATTCACATTCCCATATTGGTAATGGAGTTCCCCAATATCTTGAACGGCTTAACCCCCAGTCCACAACATTCTCAAGGAAGTTACCCATACGTCCTTCTCTGATATTATCCGGAAGCCAGTTAATCTTATTGTTGTTCTTAAGAAGTTTATCCTTTACTGCTGTCATCTTAACAAACCATGTATCCATTGCATAATAAAGAAGGTGAGTGTCACATCTCCAGCAGAACGGGTATGAGTGTTCATAATCCAGCTTTTTGTATATAAGATTTCTTCCCTCAAGGTGTTCTATAATCTTAGGATCGGCATCCTTAACAAACATACCCTTCCATGGCGTAACTGCTTCAATAAAGTTACCCTGTTCATTAACCATCTGAACAAATGGCAAATCATAGGCTCTACCGACTTTAGCATCGTCTTCACCAAATGCAGGAGCAGTATGCACTATCCCGGTACCATCTGTCAAAGTAACGAAGTCGCCCCCGGCAACATAGAAGGCCTTTTTGTCAACCTTCACGAAGTCAAATAATGGCTCGTATTCCATTCCAATCAAAGATTGACCGTCCATTTTCTCCAGGACTTCATATTCTTCCTTCAATACTGAAGGTGCTAAAGCTTCAGCCAATATATACACTTCATCGGAGCACTTGGCTTTCACGTAGGTTTCACGTGGGTTTATTGTAAGGGCCACATTAGACGGAAGTGTCCATGGAGTTGTTGTCCATGCCATGAGGTAAACATTCTTTTCACCTTTCACCTGGAATTTCACATAAATTGAAGGCTCTTTGACATCCTTGTAACCCTGTGCAACTTCGTGGCTTGAAAGTGAGGTTCCACAGCGTGGACAATAAGGCACAATCTTATGCCCCTTATATAAAAGATCCTGTTCCCATATTCTTTTTAATGCCCACCAAACTGATTCTATATAATTGTTGTCATAAGTAATATAAGGTTCTTCCATGTCAGCCCAGTAACCAACCCTGTCACTCATTTGCTCCCATTCGCCCTTATATTTCCAGACACTCTTTTTACAACTTGCAATAAATGGTTCAACACCATACTTTTCGATTTCGGGTTTTCCGTCTATTCCAAGCAACTTTTCAACTTCCAGTTCAACCGGAAGCCCATGGGTATCCCATCCGGCTTTTCTTAAAACCTTATAGCCTTTCATTGTTTTATACCTAGGAATAATATCCTTTATAACACGTGTCAGGATGTGCCCGATATGCGGCTTACCGTTTGCCGTTGGAGGTCCGTCGTAAAAAGTGAAGGTTTCCCCATCTTCTCTGCACTTAATACTCTTTTCAAATATTTTATTCTCCTTCCAATACTCAAGGACTTCTTTTTCCCTATCAACAAAGTTGAGGTTTGTCGATACCTTTTTATACATAATCCTTACCTCCGATCATTTATTCTTAAAATTAATTTAATCAATATAATAAAGTCGGCCTCGCCGATTTAAAGCTAAAGTATTCCTCTGCAGTAACAACCTTTCGGTAGCCTTTTTGATGTCAGAAAAAATTGCACTTTCATAGACATTAAAAATCCCCTCATCCCAAAAGGGACGAGAGGATATAACTTCTCACGCGGTACCACCCATATTAATGCAGAAAGCAAACCTTCTACAATCACTCAAAATGCTTTAACGGTCATGCACCGGTATTCCCTACGCATTAAACAACTTCAGGATACAACTCATGGATGATTTTCAAAGGCTATCCTTGCAGGTATTCCACCCTCACCTGCTCTCTAAAAAGTTTTCACCCTCTACTCTTTCCAATCAACGTTTTTACAATATTTAAGTATTAATATGATTTTAATCACTAAATTTGGTTATGTCAAGACCCTCATTTTTTCTTTACTTCTCCAACAACTTCCATACGGGTGTTGTATTGAATATGTATCCTGCGTCGATGGGTTTTGTGAGTTTAAGTATATTGAAGGAAGATACCTCGGGATTATTGAAGGTTACTGTTTGCACTGTGTCCCCTGATAATACGGTTTTATGTGTTCCTGATGCCGCAAAATTCATTGGGTGACCATTTATAGCCCCTTGCGTGAAATCACCCTTTACTTCGAGGGTTCCAGCCGTAAGGTAGCCGGTATGATCAGCTACGCTGTATGTGGTAAAGTTGCCTCCCACATATACATAATCCGATTCATTTGTCATTTTAAGCGCTGCATAAGAATAATCATTAAATTCTACATCAGTACTTATGCTATAATTTCCGTAAACCTCAAGTCTTCCTTTATTTACACTAAAAATAGAATTGTTATATCCAGAAACCTGACTTAAATTCCCCGTTACTATAAGGCTATATCCGTTTAAATCTAGATTAGCGCCAACATATTTTAAATCTCCTTCAATTTTTACATCTCCTGCTAAAGGAAACTCAACAGCCAATCCCAATTCACTTATTACTTTGTAATTTCCTTTCATTTTTTTGATACCTACAGGGTTATCGAACCGCACTCCTGCTTCATTCTTTATTTCTAACTCATTAAATATAAGAAAAGAAGGATAAAGAATTTCATCTTCCATGTAACTATTATTAACTATCTGCTCCGAATTACCAGACAATATCACCTTATGATTTCCTGACGCCGAAAAACAATCTACCTTTAAACAATTAAAATCTCCTTTTATTTCCATTGTACCCGCTGAGAGGTATTCACGCTCACTTCTATCTTGATTGAATTCATAAGCATAACTGTATCCGCTTGCTATCGTAAAATCCCCACCAACATACACAAAATCCTCTTCATTTATCATTTGTAACATAGAATATCTATCATATGTTTCCTTCTGAGTCCCCACAAAACAATCTCCATAAATTTCTAATATACCCATATTTACTTTTACTCTACTTGACACCATTTCTGAAACCTGAGTAAAATCACCAGTTACAGTATATTTATATCCGCACAAATCTAAAACACCAGAGATAAGCTTTAAATCCCCTTCAACTGTTACATCCCCTATAACTGATTCCACTCTCGACAATACTAGTTCTCCTACAACTTTATAAGTACCTTGCATTTTTCTTATACCTATTGGCGATTCAAACCTTACTCCTGTTTCATTTGCTATTTCCAATTCGTTAAATTCCAAGGCTGTTTCGATATTACTTACTACTTGTTCACCATCTCCTGATAATATTACCTTGTGACTTCCTGATGCATTAAAGCCCCCATATTCACCTATACAGCTGAAGTTTCCTTTCACTTCTAGTGTCCCTGCTGTTAAATAATCTTCTTCATCAACACCTACATTATAATCATTTGATGTTACAAAGTTTCCTCCTACATATACATAATCAGCTTCATTTTTCATTACAATTATGCCATATTCTCCAATGGAATAATCTCTTCCTACTATCAGTTTTCCTGTATTTACATTCACTTTTCCAGATATCTCATAAAGATCCAACTTAACATTAAGTGTATATCCATTAAGATCAAGTGATGCACCATAATCAATATGCAAACCCTTATAAAATCTATTTTCACTCAGGATAGTATCAGAATTTAGAGAGACATCACCAGTGTTTACAATTATCTCAGAACTTTCAAGAGATTTCTGTCCCTCTTTATTTACCGCCCTAATATAGTATTTATAATCTTTACCTTCCTCTAAACCTGAATCCCCATATCTTGGTATTAAGGTTGTATCTACTATTACTTCGTCCCTGTATATCTCGTATACAATTGCACCCTCGACCTCATCCCAGGAAATGCTTATACTTTCTGAATCGATTATATCAACTTCAATATTGGTGGGGCTTAATTGACAGAATTCTTCCGACAAAGGAGTTGGTGTTACTCCTTTTGTTGCTGTTGGCACTACCGTTGGTGTTGCTGTTGACACTACTGTTGGTGCTGCTGTTGGAGTTGAAATATTTACAGGAAAATCATTAATTAGCCGAAGAAGGTACTGCTTCATATACGCAAAATCAATTGAATTAAATACTCCATTTCCATCTACATCGGCTGCTTTAATACCGTATTCAAACTTGAACTGTTTTATAATGCCTAAAAGGTACTGTTTCATTGTGGCAAAGTCGATGGAATTTATTTTTCCATCTCCGGTAACATCACCATAGACAAAACTTGGTTCATTAAACTCTATCTCTTCACCGGCAAAAACAACACCACTAAACCCAAAAGCGTTTATGCCCTGGGTTATCAATAAAGCAATTACAAATAGCAAAAAAAATCTTATGAATTTTAACATTTTGTACCCCCCGATAAAAAATAATATGCTTAACCAAAGATAGATGTTAAGCATTTTTCATTAATTTCCAACCTGTTTATACCATTTATAATACATCCAACTTCTATGTAAATTATATAATTATACCTATTTACTGTCAATAATAGTCTTTACAGTGTCATAGACAGGCGTTACCTTTCCACCTAATATATTTATTGCATTTTTTGCTTCCAGAGCATACACATCTGACCTAATCTCAATTTCCATTTCTCCAACCCTCTTAGGCTCAATACAATTTGAACCTACAAAACTTGCTCCAAGCTTTTCATTAAGAATCCTGCTTCTCTTATTGGGAAGATAGAGAGGGCTGTACTCTTGTTCCCGTGTCACACCGGTTATTGTGTATATCTGAAGCATTACATACAAAAATCCTGCTTGTGAAAGGTGACGATACATTTCAAATATAACAGGGTATGCAACTCCCCGGCTTTGTACAACCGGCAAAATTGCATGTTCAACTGCTGTACACACCTTACCTTGTTCTAAGGCGAATATAAAATCTCTTTTTACAGAATCATTTAATCTGGATTTGTTTAACGTCAACTCCATATTGGAAAATGTATCGGCATTAAGTCTGCAGTATAAGCAACTATTGATTTCATCTTTACAATCTAATCCGGGAATAACCGAAACCAAAAAAATATATTCTTCACTATTTAACAACTCCACTATTTCTTGCTTAGAAAGAATTTCAAAAAAACCACCCCTGGTCATAAAGCTGTTCTCGTGGTCAGCTAAAAGCTTTATCCCTATGTTGAGAGGATCAATTTTAATAGTCTCATACAGCTTCAATATGCCGGGGACATCCTCTTCACAAGCCCTTCTTACCAATACCTGTGAACCGTTTTTAATAATATACTTTTGGCTTAGTCCTTCAAAACTTGCTTTTACTGTCTCTTTAAGCATAATAACCTCTCATTATAAAAAGTCTGTTTTCCATGACATTACCAATCTCTGTAGCCTTCACACAGCTCTATAACATTCCCCTCAGGATCTTCTATCCAACATGCTTTCATCCCCGGAACAAAGTTATCCAATTTGACAGGCCCATGTGTTATTTTCAGATCTTCACCAATTTGAGATAGTTTTTCCTCCAGATCTTCAACTGAAAAACAGATATGTCTCCACCCTCTTCCCTCAGGCCCTGTTATTTCAGTATTCTTCCTTTTTGAAACCTGGAAAGTTGAAAACAGTTCAATATAGATCTTTCCATTACCTATCATTATAATTTGTTCATCTGAATCTTTCACAAAAACATTTCTTCTCTCAAATCCAAAATGTTTTGAATAGAATTTCTCTATTTTCAAAGGGTCAACACAGTTAAGTCCCATATGGGCAAAACATGTTACGGCCATAATACTTAACCCCTCCTTCTATTTTCAATTTCATCAATTATGGTTCGTGCAAACGGCGCAAACAAACCGCCTGTACGTGCGGTTATAAGGTCGTCATCTATTACAATATCCTGATCCACATATATAGCCCCGGTATTTCTTACACTTCCTATTACATTGTTATGGCATGTGACTTTTCTTCCCCTGATAGCTTCAGGAATCGGGTCAAAAATCCATAAGGAGTGGCAAATAGCACCCTTAATAAGGTTCTTGTTTGACATTGCCCGTTTCATAAACTTCACAGCCGGAGACAGCTCACCCGGTATTTCAGCATATCTTAACATATCTGCAACATAACCTGCCGGCATAATTACAGCTGAGTATGATGCCAATGTATCATCATCCATATCTTCAAAGCTCTTATCCACAGAGAGTTCCATGCCAAGCTCCATACCTTTGAAAGTCAGTTTAGGCTGACCCCATAGCCTTGACATAAACTCTACCTCTATTTCTTCTTCCTTAAAGCGATGCATATAGTAACTTATCTCGTAATCTATAAAGCGGTTCTCAACTAAAACACATATCCTTTTGTTTTCCATTTTTCCACCCCTTATCAGCTTTTTTGCAATCCGTTATATTTTAAAACCATCATAGTGATATCATCCGACTGTTCTGCTTCCTTCACATGATCTCTGATTTCATTTCTTACTCCTTCTGTCAGTTCCTTTCCTCCAAAGCTTTTAAGCTTATTTAGCGTAACTTTTAGTCGTTCATCTGAAAATAATTTTCCATCAATGTTCATTGCTTCAGTAACACCATCTGTATATAGAAACAGTGTGTCACCACCATCAAGTTTTATTTCACTGGCTTGAAAGTTCATGTTCTCCATTCCTGCAAGTACAAAACCCTTTTTGCATTCCAACCAGTCATAGTTCCCATTGTTTCTACAAATAAGAGGTGGATTATGGCCTGCATTTGAGTAGGTAAGTCTTCCGGTATCAACTTCCAATATTCCAAGAAAAACAGTTACAAACATACACTCATCGTTATCCTCACAAAGCAGACTATTTACAGTAGTCATTATCTTCTCTGCCGGCATTCCCAGAAGAGCCTGATTTTTCAAAAGTGTCTTTGCTATTACCATAAACAAAGCCGCAGGAACACCTTTTCCTGATACATCAGCTATAACAAAACAAAACATTTTTTCATCGATAAAGAAGAAGTCGAAGAAGTCTCCGCCTATCTCTTTTGCAGGTTCCATACTGGCAAATATTCCGATTTCCTTTCGATCCGGAAATGGTGGAAAAATGCGGGGAAGCATGCTGTTCTGAATAGAATGGGCAATTTTAAGTTCGCTCTCTATTCTTTCTTTCTCAGCGGTTGTTTCTTTGAGGTTTTTTATATAGGATTTAAGATCCTGTGTCATCTTGTTGAAAGTTGCGGCAAGATCCTCAATTTCATCACCGGTGTTTACATTGAGGCTGTAATCCAGATTTCCACTACCTGCAATTTTAACACCTTCATTCAATTCAAGTATGGGTTTTACCATTTTGCCTGACAGTCCTACGGCAATAAGAATAGTAATAATCAGTAATACGGCAAAAATCAGTCCGAACTTCTTTAAAACATCGGAAATAAAACTGTTTATGTAGTCACCAGTATTTTTTGTTGAGATTTCAATCTTTCTTTTAGTTTCCATAATTGGTTTTACAATTTCATCAAGGGGCATAATAACTGCAAGGCTCCAGTTTGTTGAAGCTATAGGTGCATATGCAATATACTTTTCTCCATTTTCAAACTCACAAGTCTCAACACCTGTCTTCCTTGCCATCATATTGTCTACTATCTTCCTAAGCTCCTTATTATCAGTCTTTGTCAGATTGTCAACCGCATAAGATTCGTCCCACTTTTTATCATCCGATTCAAGACCCGGACGGGCAATTACATTCCCGTCTTCGTCAATAAGAAGAGCATATCCAAGACTTCCAACCTGGGTGCTTATGACTTGTTCATTTAAAGCCTTCAATGTAACATCTGCCGACACAACCCCCTTGAGGTTACCATCTTTATCAAAACATGATTTTGAGCATGTTATCATCAAACCATTCCCAAAAGCATCTTTGTATGTTTCTGTCCATTTAACATCTTTTGAATTTGATGCTTGAATATACCACGGTCTCTTTCTAGGATCATACCCTTCATTGTCCACCGGAGGAAAATTTGAGAATATAATTGTAATACCTGACTGTGTCCCCAGATAAATGGATGAGAGGTTTGTATCTCCCGCAAGTACCGGGTCAAAGAGATACTTCATATTACCCAGAAGACCCAATTCCTCCGATATGCTTGCCTTATTCACATCTGATGCAAGTTCAAACACAGGAACCCTTGTCATATTTTTAGCCTCAGAAGGGGCAAGAGGCTCAGCAGGAACAAACCCTGCCGGGTTATTCCACAAACTTTCTGCATATTCGGACATAGTCAATACCTTATCCTCAACTTTAGATAATATACTGTTGCTTATATCTGCCTGATCACCTGCAACCCTCAATAAATATTCGCTCGTACGTCTTTCAAGTGAACTTTGACTATCATTTGCCGCACTGTTTCCAAGTTCAACACTGCATTCCAAAGCATAGTCACCTAAATTTTTCATCGCATCATAAGATATAAAGGCTGCTGCCGAAAGTGAAACAAGAGATATACCAAGTACCAGCACAAGTATCTTTACCTTGATTCCACACTTAAAAAACAAATTAATCAACTCCCGACGATGGTGTACCAAAGAATCCTTTCTAGCCCTTAGTGCAGAAATCCAGAAAAACATGTTTTCAAAAATTGCCAGGCTGTAAATACATTCAGTTTTTTTGAAATTTCTTTTTGAAGGTTAACACATTCTTCTCATCTCTTCGTTCATACAAGACCTCATCCATAATAGTCTTATAGAGATAAATACCCAGGCCACCTATTCCTCTGTCTTCAATCGGAGAATCCAGGTCAGGGTCAGACTTTAAAAGAGGATTATAATAAATGCCTTCATCAATAAATTGTATAAGAAGTGATCCTTTATCTTCAGTAATATCTATTATTATTTCAACTTCACCCTGCCCATGAGGATATGCGTAACTAATGATGTTAACCAAAACTTCTTCACAACACAACCTTACCTGGTTAACAAACTTCTTATCCGGTACAACTTTAACAAGATCACAAATGATGAAGTCCAACATATCTTCAAGCTTATTTAAAACCGCTGGTATTTTCGCTTTTTTCATATATCCCCCC
The DNA here is from genome assembly GCA_964564015.1 of uncultured Acetivibrio sp. GTDB lineage: Bacteria > Bacillota > Clostridia > Acetivibrionales > Acetivibrionaceae > Acetivibrio. Next base: position 32,126 of record CAZLZR010000027.1, on the reverse strand, counting down.
GAATCAGTCTTCAAAAGATTCTTGAAGGTAAAGGAAATTATCCAACCCACTCATTTTTATAACATCACTCACTATATCCTGCGCTCCAATCATATAAACTTCAGTATCCTTACCAATTTTCTGTTTTGCAAAAATTATTGTCCTTAATCCGGCACTTGAAATATACTCAAGATCTTTTACATAAAATACTATCTTATTTATGTTCTGACCAATAAGGCTTTTAAGTTCTTCCATCAACAAAGGCGCATTAACTGCGTCAAGTTTTCCCTGGAGAATTACCTTTGTTATATCACCGCTTTGTTCTATAAATTTCCTATCCATGTCCCCATCTCCTTATATTTTGATTTATATTTAACCACGCTCAAGTCATTGCATTAAGTGGTCAAGTTCAATGTATAGAGGTACATGATTTCGCGAAAAAGCTGAATTAATAACGCAAAATATTTTATGTAAACCATATAGCTCATTTACCCACTAAAATGACTACCGATCTTGGACCTACCACAAATTCGCTCTGGTTATCCAGCAGAACCTCACAACCCACCTCGCATATATCATTCATAACAACATCAGTATTTGCGAATACATGCCATTTGAAGCCATCCGGAAGTGCAGGAAGTTCAAAAACATGCATTTCCCAATGCATATTCATTGCCATATAAGCAAAATCCTCCTTTACATTTCCGGATTCATCCTTTTTCTTACCGCAGCATAGCATCGCAAGTAAACGGCTTGCAGCCGAAAAATCTACGTTCCATGCCTTTGTTCCATGCCATGATATGCGGGGATAACCATTGTCCAAATGAGTTGAATAGTCATCTTCATCACTGCTCTTAACTATTGAATATTTCTTACGAAATGCCACAACTCTCTTGAAAAAGTTAAAAAGCTCATAGTTTGTGTTTAACAATCTCCAGTCAAGCCATGATATTTCATTATCCTGGCAATACGCGTTGTTATTGCCATACTGAGTATTGCCAAACTCATCACCCGAAAGAATCATTGGAACACCCTGGCTCAGCATGAGAATGCTTACAGCATTTTTGATCTGCTTTTTCCTTAAGAATCTTATTCCATCATCACAGGTTTCGCCTTCCCAACCGCAATTCCAACTGTAATTGTCATCACTTCCGTCACGGTTATTTTCTCCATTAGCCTCATTATGCTTTCCGTTGTATGAAACAAGATCCATGAGTGTAAAGCCATCATGGCATGTGACAAAATTAATAGAGGCACATGTGCCACGGTACTGTCGGTTATACAAATCAGGAGAACCCTGAATTCTTTGCGCCATAGCTCCAACAAGACCTTCTTCACCCTTCAGGAACTTTCTTATGTCATCTCTGTACTTTCCGTTCCACTCAGCCCAACGTCCCCATGACGGAAAAGCCCCCACCTGATAAAGCCCACCTGCATCCCAGGCTTCAGCAATCAACTTGCATTTACCCAGCACAGGATCAAATGCCAGTGTCTCAAGCAGAGGCGGGTTATGCATTGGAGAGCCGTCCTGATTACGTCCTAAAATAGCGGCAAGATCAAAGCGGAACCCATCAATATGATATTCTGCTGCCCAGCAACGCAAGCAATCGAGAATCATATTCCTCACAACGGGATTATTGCAGTTTAAGGTATTTCCACATCCACTGAAGTTATAATAATATCCTTCCGGTGTCAGCATATAGTACGTTTTGTTGTCTATGCCCCTGAAGGATATATATGGTCCGTTCTCATTTCCTTCAGCTGTATGGTTGAAAACAACATCCAATATCACTTCTATCCCATTCTTATGTAAATCCTTGACAAGAGCCTTAAATTCATCCACCTGCATACCATATTTCCCTGTGGCCGCATAAGCGGATTTAGGTGCAAAGAAGCCAACAGTACTGTACCCCCAATAATTTAAAAGCCGCTCATTTGTAGCCGGAGATATTCTGGAGTTTTCAAATTCGTCAAATTCATATATAGGCATAAGCTCAACACAGTTTATACCCAACTCCTTAATATGCAAAATTTTTTCCCGGATAGCTGCAAAAGTACCCGGATACTTTACTTTTGATGAACTATGCTTGGTAAAACCTCTCACATGCATCTCATATATAATTAAATCCTTCATTGGAATTTCAAGAGGCTTGTCACCCTCCCAATCAAAATCATCAAAGGCAATTCTTGCACGATACTGATATGGATTGCTCCAATCCGGCTCTTCTCCCCATATATCCCTCCCTCCAACTGCTTTTGCATATGGGTCAAGAAGAATCTTTTCCCGATTAAACCACTGTCCTTCACTGAAGCTAAATGGTCCGTCCATTTTAAAACCATACTCAATATTTTCATAGTCAAGGTCAAAGACAATCATTGTAAATACATTACCGATTCTGAATTCATCTAAAAAAGGTATAACTGCAAAAGGTTCTCTTTCATGCTTGTTGTATAAAACCAGTTCGCAGGATACTGCATGTCTTGAATATACCGAGAAATTCACCCCCCCGGGCACAATTGTAGCCCCGAAGGGTATGGGCTTACCAGGTCTCAAACTAAAATTCTCATATTTATGGGTGGGGTAAGTATCAACACGAATCATGCCAAATCCCCCTTCATTACTGCTAAAACCGCCTGATCAACATTTTCATAGCTTTTAAACAGATTGTCAAAACCCGTCATTTGCATAACATCTTTTACTTCCTCCAAAAGATTGGCTATAACTCCGCAGCCTCCAACCTTTGCAAGCTGTTTGGAGATTACAAGCAGAACCCTTAAACCTGCACTTGATACATAATCACATTTCTTCATATCAAGCACCAGCCTGCATTCCTGCCCAACACTGGTCATAACCTCCTCCTGAACCTTTGAAGCAGTATTTACATCCAGCTTCCCATCAAGTTCAAATACAACAACCTTATCTTTCAGATAGCTTTTTATTTCCATAAGATGCACCCCCTATTCCTATTCACATAAGGTTATAAAACCCAAACGGTTTCAACAAGAGCTCCGATACAAGATACTAGAGTTTCGGCAATATTCTTACTTTTATTTTGGGTCTATTATTCAAATTTGGAAGCTGAACTGTAAATTTATCGGGATTAAAATTCTTCCACGGTTTGTTGTCAATCCAGACCTCAGAAATGTAGCAGGAACCTTTTGGAAGAATATCGGGTTGAACTCTTAGAACGCTATCGGCAAAACCATTTTCCAAAGGTTTAAAATAAAGATCTAAAGGTTTTTTTGTATGCAGAAGATTTGTATAAACTGTTGCGAGATATGCTAATTCTATAGAATGGTATCCGCTCATTGAATGACTGCCTTTTAGACGTTCATTCCCCAAAAGATAAGGCAATCCATTGTTTAGTACATTAAAATAAACTGCCCCATCATCATGGTCAGGGAAAAAAGCATTGTAGAAGGCTGCTGATTCTCTAGCATATTTTAAATATTCAGGGTCTTTCAACACCCCATAAAGAATCTCATAAGCCAATATTCCTTGTTCTTGCTGCCACCATGCTTTCCGGTCATGCCATGCAAATCTGTAAAATTCCTCATTAGTGTCAAGGGTTCTTGCCATAACATCATACCAGCCCCCTCTTTGGAGATCCATTCCCACTGCAGGCATTATTTCTGCAATTTTCTTTGCAAAGTTGACATACTTGTCCTTTGGAACTATACTGTTTATCCTCATTAAGTTCCATGCGATTTTTAAGTTGTGCCCTACAACCGCATTGTCCTGCTGCCATCCCCATGTCTTATCATGGCTCCAGTCTTCATAAAAACGTTCCTGAACAAAAGGACTGTTTTCATAATCCTGGAAGTATTTTTCTATACAATCGGCGGTATATTCAAGAAAATCTTTGTATTTTGGATCTCCTGTGGCAAGCCATAGATTTATAAGGTAAGCAGGCGCATGGTCTCCAACAGAATTCCAATTCTTTCTGGCTCTGTTTCTTCCGAGGCTTTCACTCCTCGGATCTAAAAATATAGGGTCTATATGCGAAAAATAGCCTTCCTTTTCACTATCAAGGAAAAACCTGTCAAACAAGTCAATTGTCATTTTTATGTCTTTCATTATTGCAGGATCGCCATTTATACGATAGGTCTGCGTAGGGCCTGCCAGGGCGTATATCTGTTCATACATAGGTATTGCTTCATAGTCATCACCAAATTCTGACGCAAAAACCTTATGTTCTTTTTCACCTTTTACATCTATTCCATGATACCAATAGACAATGTTTTCGTCGGTATCATAGAATCTCATATGATCTCTCAGATAGGCCGTCCCCTTCTCCGCTGCCTCCAGAAAAATATCTTCTCCTGTAAGTAAAAAGGTGGATGCGAATCCGTATACAAGGCGGGATATTGTATCGGTTTCCTGACGGTAGTCACCTTTTTTTGCTCCACCCAACTCAATTATTGTACGATAGTTTCGGTAATCAATTTCCTTGTTTTCTCCAAACTGTGCCTTAAGAAAGAATTTTGCTATACTCTTTGCCTGGTTTACCCACCAGTCCGGCTCTTCAAAGCGGTAATTATCTACCCCTTTACCCGGAAAATCGATAACCTTGGACTCAAAAAAGTACTCACCTGCCTGAGGATAGAAAATTCCGTATGTAAAGAGAAACTGGCCCGGTACAAGCATTTCTTTTATCTGTCCGGTACAATCAGAATAGGGATCATCCAAATTTCTAACCAAACGTGCAAAAGTATTAGAAGTCAACTTGGCTGAAATTTCTTCTCCCTGAGAGGTCTTAATTACAAATACACCACTTTCTGCATCAAAACTCGTAACATATCCAGCTATTGTATCAGAATACTCAAACTTCACCATACATCACCTCTATTTTTTTATAACGTTTGCTCTATAAGTCATATATCATTATTTTGCATCCGTTACTGTTTGATGTACTGCAATAGATTTATCCCTATCGTGTACAAATCACTATACTAAAGACCAGGGTATTTAATTCTGACTCATTTAAAATATAAATGGACATGCGTATACGTCTATACATAATTTTACAATGGATTGTATGATAATATATCGACGACTTTACTTGATAACTTTATATATGCTTTGGGAAAAAGTTCAGATAAACATAAAAATCCTCCCATTCGAAAAGGATGGGAGGACTTATCTTGAGGCGCACCTTATTAATCAAAAAGAATTATAATTTAAAATCCTTGTTAAGCTTCTTATGAGTGAAGCTTCTTGCTTTGCTCGCATAGTCAGAAACCACATGACCATTTCCTTTAAGCTTATATTTGTATATCAACAGGCCATCCAAACCTACCGGCCCTCTTGCGTGTATCTTGTTTGTACTGATTCCCACTTCTGCACCAAAACCGTATCTGAATCCATCGCTAAAACGCGTTGAGCAATTCCAGAATACGTTTCCGGAATCCACAAGGTTCATAAACAATTCAGCATTCTCTTTATTGCTTGTTATAATTGAATCGGTATGACCTGAACCATAGGTGTTTATATGTTCTATTGCATCTTCTGTATTATCAACGATCTTTATTGATATTTTATAGTCCAGATATTCTGTTTTCCAATCTTCCTCCGAAGAAGCTGCCACATCAATTATATCTCTAGTTCTTTCACATCCAACAATTTCAACATTTTTCTTAAGCAGCTCCTCCTTGAGCACAGGTAAAAATTCTTTTGCCACATCCTTATGCACCAGCAGTGTCTCTGTAGCATTACATACCGCAACATACTGCGTTTTTGAATCAACAACAATACCAACAGCCATTTTTATATCCGCGCCGGCATCAACATAACAGTGGCATATACCATCAGCGTGACCTAAAACTGCAATGTTGGAGTTTTCCATAATGTATTTTACAAACTCATTTGAACCCCTTGGTATTATCAAATCTATATATTCATCCATTTTTAGCATTTCGTTAACATCATCTCTTGTTTCAAGTAGCTGTATCCAACCGGATGGAATACCAGAATTTTCGGTAGCCTCCCTGATTATCCCTGCTAAAACCCTATTCGTATTTATAGCTTCTCTACCACCCTTTAAAAGCACAGAATTACCGCTTTTCAAACACAGGGCTGATATTTGAACCAAAGCATCCGGTCTGGATTCAAAAATCACTCCGATTACCCCAATAGGGCAACTAACTCTATAAAGCTCCAGCCCTTTGTCCAGCTCAGTTGAATCAATTGTTTTTCCTACCGGGTCAGGAAGCTCTATCAAGCTTTTTATTCCACTAATAACTTCAGATAATTTGTTTTCATCGAACTTAAGCCTCTTTAGCAACGGAGAAGCAAGATTTTCTTTTTCGCTCCTTTGTAAGTCTTCCTTATTTGCCTTAAAGATTTCTTCCTTTTTAGCTTCAAGGAGCCTTGAAATTTCGTCTAATGCCTTGTTCTTAAGCTCAGTATCCGCAGCTGCAAGCCTGATTGATGCCTTCTTTGCATGATAAGCAACTTCCCTAATATCCATTTTAATCACCCTAAATCATTTTTAGTTTATATAAATGATACAACAGTATTAACACTTTCGCAATATGTTAAATAAATTCCCTCATTTTTCATTCCTTTATGCAAAATTTACAGACAATCATAATACAAAAAAACAGGAGTGTTGCTTACTACTACAAAAGTAGCTTGAACACTCCCATCTTTATTAATGTAATTTTAGTTTATTGCTTTACAATTGCTGTTTCCGAATCATCTTCATTCCTGACAAAGTTGTGATCCAAAGCGCTTTCAAGAATTTGACCATATGCCCAGTGAGTATCACTTACATCTGTAAAAGGCATTTCTATACCTGATAGCGGTCCTCTGAACAACATTTTGTTAACTATTGTAACTGCTTCACTTCTAGAAATATTATTATCAGGTTTGAACAATCTTTCGCCATTCTCTATATATCCTTCTATCAACTTAACCCTGAATATCTCTTCAATAAAGTTTCTTGCCCAGTGTTCGCCGATATCAGAGAAGTTTATGCTTTCATGTTCAACATTTTTTAACTTCAGATAATTTGCAAGTACTGTAGCAAATTCAGCTCTTGTTATGAAACTGTCGGGATGGAACGAACCATCTTGATAGCCTTCAAACAGACCTGCCGAAGTAACTGCATTTATGCTTTCATAAGCCCAGTGTGTGTTCTTAAGGTCAATGTAATTCTTGCTGATCGTATCAACTTTATTAATTCCAAGCACATTATACATCATAGCTGCAACCTCAGCTCTGGTAATATTGTTACCTGGTCTGAAGGTATTGTCTGTATATCCAGCCATATATTTTGTATGGCTGCTAGCTGTGTTTGAATAAAGAAGGAATATGGTTTTTGATGTATCATCCTCTGTTTTTGTAACATTTACAGAACTAACAGTAGCTGTGTTAGATGTGCTCACTTCCGGCTTATCCAACTTGTCTACACTTACTTTATATTCAATTTTCCCTGAAGTGTTGGCATCCAATTTTGCAATTTTCCATTCAATTGCAGTTCCATTTACAACTCCCCCTGCTTGATCAGTGACAGTAGTATATTCGGGAATTTCAGCCTTAACAATAACGTCAGTTGCAGCAGCAGCTGATTTATTTTTATAGTCTATTGTAAATGTTATTGTCTCACCTTCTGCATACTTGGATTTATCTGAGCTTAAAAACACTGAGAGATCAACAGCTGTAATCGCAGGTACGCTTGTACCCTCTTCATTAACCGTGTTATTGCTATTGTTATTGCCGTTGTTGTTGCCGTTGTTGTTGCCGTTATTGTTGCCGTTGTTGTTGCCGTTGTTGCCACCATTGTTGTTACCATTACCGCCGTTGCCATTACCGTTGCCGTTATCATTTCCATTATTGTTGTCGGTTTTTGCCTTTTCTATTGTGACTGTTTTAGTAGTTACAGGTGAAACATTTCCTGCCTTATCAAAAGTCCTTGCACTAATCTTTGTATCACCTATATTTTTTATTACAATCTCCTTAGCTTCTTCATATATCTGCCAATCGCTGACGGTAGCTCCTTCCAATCGATACTCAGTTCTGTCCACTCCGGATTCATCATCCTTTCCGGGTGTTATTGTCGCAGTTATCGGTTTTTCTGTTGTTTTGTCAGCATTTGTCAGTATTACTGGTCCTGTCGGAGGAATAGTGTCAATATTATTAACAGCATATTCACCTATAGGTGAAACATTTCCAGCCTCGTCTGTAGACCTTGCTTCAATCTTTGTATTTTCATCGACTGTAACCGGTCCTTCATATGGAATCCAGTCACCTTCTCCAATTCTTATCTCTTCTTTTGCCGAATCATCGGGATAATAAACTGTTACTGTAACGGTTTGGTTTGTTGGTTCTGTAGTGTTTGGAGTTATCTTAGGTGTATCAGGCGTAGTTTTGTCGATGTTTGTTACATCAAGCTTTCCTGTTTCCGATACGTTTCCTGCAGCATCTATTGCTCTTGCGTATACAGTACCGTTATCTTCCATGATTATTCCGCCATCTTTTGCTACATCATCAAAATTCAACCAGTCTCCGTCATTTATTTTCACTTCTTTTACCGCGGCATCGGCAGGATAATAAACAGCAACTGAAACATTCTGATTTGTTGGCGTCGTTGGTTCTGACTTAAGTGTTGGTGCATCCGGTGCTATTTTATCTATGTTAGTTACATCGTGTGATGCCTCTTCACTTGTATTTCCTGCTTCATCCTGACATACTGCATAAACTGTGTTATTTAAAAGAAGTTTAAATTCTCCTTCGTATTTAGTCCAAGTTCCGTCATCACCTACTTTATAAAGCTTTTCTGTAGCATCATCAGGGTATGCTATTGTTATTGCAACATCTTTGTTGGTAGGTATGCTATTATCAGGTTCTTGTGTTATAACAGGCTTTTCCGGTGCGATTTTATCTATGTTTGTCACATCAAGCTTTCCTGTTTCGGATACATTTCCTGCAGCATCTATTGCTCTTGCTTCAACTGTCCCGTTATCTTCCATGATTATTTTGCCGTCTTTTGCCACATCGTCAAAATCTACCCAATCTCCGCCATCTATTCTAACTTCCTTCACCGCTGCGTCAGCAGGATAGTCTATTGTCACTTCTACCGCTTTGTTTGTCGGTGTTGTCGGATTCTGTTCAAGAGTTGGTGCATCCGGTGCAATTGTATCAACTACAATATCAGTCTCAACAGGAACGGATCTCTCTTCTTTTTTATCGACAGCCCATATATACAACTTATGGGTACCATCTGCCAATCCGGAAGATGTAATATCAATTGAACCGTTTATATCCTGTTCGGTTCCATCAGATGTTACTTCGCCTATGTAAAGTGTACCATCAGTGGTCTCTGTATAAGTATCGAAAGTATAATAAACATTTAGTAAATCACCAATGTTTTCATCCTTCACATATCCTTTGACTACAATTTTATCTTTAACAGCAACACCATCTATAGGTGATGTAAGAGAGACCTCAGGCACAACATTTAATGTGTAAGTAAAAGTCACTAAATAGCTGTAAAACTTTGCTTCAGGCTTTGTTACGTTTCCCGAATACTTTGCCCAATACAACTCCTTATCCGTATCATATCCCGTGTCTATCTTTTTGATATCTCCTATATATCCATCTAAACTATATGGAATTAATTCGGGAAAATCATCAAAAGTGTTTTCTTCCAATACCATAACACTTTTAGTATGTGGACCTATTCTTGAAGGTTCGCCATCAAATACTGTTATGTTGACATTATCTCCTATAATCTCGGCTTCTGCGTGTCCAGTATTTACTGAAAGACTGGATATGCCAAAAATCCCCTTAATCTCCGCGGTGCTAGTGCGCTTTTGATACGGGCTTTCTGGAAACTTAACTGTTGCTGTTGTCGTTGTTACATCGGCTAATACAAATACTGCATTCTGGCAAATCATTGAAATCAGTATACTTAAAAATACCATAATCGCTAATACTTTGCTAGATTTCACTTTTTGCATCTTGCTATACCCCCCGTTTCTGTTGGTTATAATTATGGATAATATTGGTTTCAATTCATTATCCTATTTAATATTACACAATTATCTGAATTTTTACAACCAAATTTCATTTTATCAGTTAATAAAAAACAATCACGAATTTCCAGATCGGGATTTAGCATATTTCCACTTTTCTGAGCGATATCTAAAGTACACGATGGATGCCCTTGTATACTGGTCAAGCACAAAGGCTGCCCAAGCTCCAATGATCCCCCAGTGGAATACGGCAACAAAGATATACGCAAGAAACACCCTGAAAATCCAAATTCCAAAAATAGAAGCATATAAAGGATACATAGTATCACCAGCTCCCCTAAGTGCTCCTGCAAGCGAAAGCTGTGTTGACTGCCCAGGTTGAGAAAGAGCCATTATTTTAAGTATAACAGCTGACATAGCAGCTACAGTAAGGTCTTTTGTATATAATCTTGCCAGTTGGAAAGAAAACAGGATAAACATCAATCCCATTGCACAAGCAACAACCACAGCCATATGATGAATCATATCAGCATACTTTTTAGCTTTTTCCTCATCATTTGCTCCCAGACTCTGACCTACCAAAGTTGTTGCAGCAATACCAAAAGCCATACTGGGAGAATACGCCAATCCACATATATTCAATCCTATCTGATGAGCTGCAAATGCCAATGTACCTAAGCTCGATACTGTACGTGCAAACAACATCAAGCCACTTTGCAGGACAAACTGTTCTAATGCAGAAGGCAGTCCAATGGAGAATACCTCCTTTATTATGCTTCTATCAAACTTATAATTACCTCTAAACTTCATCGATATAATTGATTTGTCTAAGGTGAAAACAACAAATAATCCTATTACACAGGCCACAAACCTTGATATTGTAGTAGATAATGCAGCTCCTGCCACACCCATTTTAGGAAAACCCAGTTTACCATATATAAAAATATAATTCCCGAATACATTCAACATGTTACTTCCTATATTATAAAACATAGGTATCTTCGTTTCTCCAGCCCCCCTAAGTGCTGCTGTTATACCCATTGTAACAGCCTGAAATACCAATCCGGAAGAAACAATCTGAAAGTATATTGTCGCATCCTTTATTGTATCAGCCTTGGCGCCCATAAACACAACTGTCTGACTGGCAAAAGCAACTCCTATAAGGCTCAGAATTATGCCTAAAATAGCGTTTACCATAATAATTTGTCTGGTTACCAGACTGGCCTTTTTTATATTATTAGCCCCTACATTCCAAGCTACTAAAGTAGTTGTACCTATATTAACTGCTGAAAACACTGCCAGCAGCAGCATAAATGGCTGATTGGTAAGTCCCACTGAGGTTATTGCAGCCGAACTAAGCTGACCTACCATGATCATATCCACCATTCCAAACAGAGTCGACATAACCAGCTCTACAAATGCTGGCCATGTGATGGATATTGCCTCACGGCGCATATCTTTTAAATTGTTTTGATTTGCCATCAACTTAGAATCCCTCCCTTCATTTAATGTTTTATAAATCCATTCTTTATATCATGCCGATCTTTCAAAAACTCACTATGCCGTGTCCTTCATTCTACATGACCTTACGCTTCATCAATCCAACAATAAAAACAATACCAATATTATACTCTTGCAAATTGCCTACTTCAAATTATATTTTATCCTACCTGCTCTGCCATGTAATCTGGTTGGATCATGCATCCATCAGGATAAGGTGCATGTTTTTCTTATCATTTATTTTATGCACCCGTCCGAATAAAATAAAATTGTAAGTCTTAATTATCTTTGTTAAAATATGTTTTGAACGTGCCATTGCTAAATTGGTTTATTCTTAACTCTACGGAACGTTTATTGATAAATTTCAAGAAAAAAGTATACTGGAATTATGGAGGAGATAATAAATGGATTGCAGTAAGGTAGGTAATTTGATCTGTTCCCTGCGAAAAGAAAAAGGCATGACACAGCGACAGCTTGCTGATGCCATGAATATTAGCGATAAAACCGTAAGTAAGTGGGAACGGGGCATTGGTTGTCCCGATGTGTCTCTACTGCCGGAATTGTCTTCTCTCCTTGGCGTAGACATTGAAAAAATACTTTCGGGTGACCTGAACCCGAACGATTATGAAGGAGGTAATATGAAAAGGATAAAATTCTATGTATGTAATGAGTGTGGCAATATAATCAGCAGCACAGGTGATAGCTCCGTTTCCTGCTGTGGCAGAAAACTTGAAGCACTAGAGGCTGTTAAAGCAGATGAGAATCACTCTCTAAATGTTGAAACAATAGAATACGAATGGTTTATCACAAGTAAACATGATATGATTAAAGACCATTACATTTCCTTTATAGCTTTTGTAACCGGAGATAAATTGTTAATGGCAAAACAATATCCCGAATGGAACATTCAATTACGTTTCCAAAAGTTCGGACATGGTAAGCTTTTCAGCTATTGCACAAAACATGGTCTGGTTTATCAGCTGATTTAAAAAGTCAGGAAGCTGTATATAATATTTTTGTATACATAGCTTCCTGATGTTTTAAAATTACTAATTTCAAGAAATGAATTATGTTAAAAACCCACATCCTATGAAATTTTGTTATCAGCACCAGTGCATTTTTAATCGTCATATCTCATTTATGAGATTGATTTGTCCACTTTCGTGAAAGAAAATACACACATCCTGAGAATAGGATTATACCTGCGATTGCAGTGATAATTGCCGTGTAAGTCGAGCCCTCAACCTTTAAAAAGGTTACCCCAACTGTTTCGGCAACAAAAGTAATACCAAATACACCGGCTATAAAAGCCGAATATACTTTTAAACCGTTGGTTGTAATTTGCTTAACATCTTCCTCATCTGCTCCGTCTGATACCAAAGTATCATACTCTTTCTCCAGCCTCTTAAGCTTTGCTGCCGCTAAAAGCATTAAAATTACTATAGTATATAATACCGCTGTAAAATACGCATTGAAGTTATTCTCCACATTTATTTCAAATATCGACTTACCAAGTTTTGAATAAGCCATAAGTGACGGAACACAAAGCCCCATACACACAAAGAAATTCGGTGAAAGCGCGTTTTTTGAAGTCACATAACCCAATCCTATTATAATAGCCGCTATCACATTTACTGTAATAAATGAGGTCTTAAAATTATCATATTCAAATGCCGATGTATTCACAAAAAGTAGCAAGGATAAAAAATATGCGAATACCGCAAGTAAAATTCTTGTAGTTAGGGTCCATTCCTTCATCTTGCAGTCACCGCCTGTTTCAGAAGTGCACTGGTAAGGCTTTCTCTTGCAGGATTCCAGTCAATCCATATACACCGATTTCTTATCTCTTTTGACATTATGTTTACAAACGCTTCAACCACTCCTGCAGCCTGTCTTTCAGTTTCTTTCTTGATTTTCATCTCGTAACCAATAATGTTTATTAGCATTATACTTGGCAAATGCCCATTTTTCATAGTGTGCTTAGACATATCCTCAATCGCCTTCTTCAATGCCTCTGAGTTACTTCCGCAATACCTTGTCACCACTATAAATAAAGGTCTCACACCTAAAAAGTGTTCCCGGTTGGAATAAACAACCGCATCAAGATCTGTCGTTTTCCTTTTTATGCCTTTTCTTATATCTGCATTATCCCGAATTTTCATCAATTCTCTCAATATTCTATGGTACTGCCTTTTTCCGGCACCAGCAGGAACAAAAATCTCCTTTTCACCAAATGATATGAGGGAGACAATGCAGTTTTCCCCAAGGTAATGGTCAGCCAGACCATTTACAGCTTCAATAGAGTACTCTATAACATTTTTTGATTTAGTTCCATAATTCATAGTTAAGGAGGTATCGAGAAAAATATATACAGTTTTTTTCCCTTCCTTCTCAAATTCATTTACAACAGGATGAATCTTTCCTCTAAAAAGGTTTCTCGAAGTAACCTTCCAGTTAATTGATTTGAAAGGATCTCCAGGATAGTACATTCTGACCTCTTTAAATTCATGTGTCGTCATTCCAAGAGTGGATAATGCTCCCTGGGGCAATGGTACCCTGCATTTAGCCGACAATCCTCTTATTTTATGAAGTTCTAAAAGCCTTGGTACTATCTTTACTGATATATCATTCTGACATATTCCGTTGTCTGAGTAGTCGCACACCGGGTGTCTTACCCTCCATTTAGTCACATTCAGTGTATATGTGCCTGAAGAATTACATCTTATTTTATAGTCCAGGCTAAGCTCTTTGGGAGAAAAGCCCTTCCATATAACATGAAAGTTATTACCCTCAACAAGTTCGAAACTTCCGTGCAAAATATCACATATGGTTACCGGGCCAAATCCCGATTCAATAGACACATCAACACGAACATTTAAAACTTCACCAACACACGCCCTGTCTTTAGATATACTCTTTTTCACACTGATATTCCCAGGCATATCTATAAAATAGCCAATAGCCATAAGCACAAGCGGTATCACAGAAACAGCTATGAGTATGTTATTAGCTAACAGGAAACCTGCGAGTAACAGAAATAAAAAGGTTGTACCTAATCTGGACACATAACTGGGCATTTATAATAACCCTCCTGATTTTTCCCTTGTAAAACTTTTTGGAACATCAATTTTGCTTATAATACTCTTTATAACCGCAGTAGGAAGTCGTCCCTCCATAATGTGCTCCACATGAAGAATTATTCGGTGCGATAAAGCTTCTACAGCTATGAACTTAACATCATCAGGAACAACATAATCCCTTCCGGAAATCAATGCATTCGCACGGGAAAGCTTCAAAAGCCCTAAAGCTCCCCTTGGGCTTGCTCCAAGTCTGACATTGGTGTTTGTCCTGGTACTGCGTACAATTTCCGTAATGTACATAAGAATATTGTCGTCAACAAATACCTTTTCAGCTTCCTGCTGTAGCATTAAAAGCTGGTTCATGGTTACTACCGGGCGTATATCATTGGTTGGATCATCCTTTTTCCACTCAATACGTCTCTTTAAAACCTCACATTCTCTTTCGGTGCTATCAAGATACCCCAGCGACAGCTTCATTATAAACCTGTCCATCTGAGCTTCAGGAAGCGGATAGGTTCCTTCCATTTCAATCGGATTCTGGGTAGCCATTACTGTAAACGGAGGTTGAAGAGTATAAGTTGTTCCCTCAATTGATACCTGCCTCTCTTCCATGGCTTCTAAAAGTGCAGATTGAGTTTTGGGCATTGCCCTGTTTATTTCATCTGCAAGCAGAAAATTGGTAAATATCGGCCCTTTCTCAAGTTCAAAAGCAGATGTATTACTTTTCCATATTTTTGTGCCAGATATATCGGAAGGCATCAAATCCGGTGTAAACTGAATACGCTTCCACTCACATCCCGTAACCTTTGCAAGAACCTTTACCAGTAAAGTTTTCCCAAGCCCCGGGTTATCTTCAAACAAAATGTGTCCCCCTGACAAAAATCCGCAAAGTACTTTATTAAGCAGCACCCTGTCACCGGACACAAATACTTTTTCCACCTCATCAATTATAGTCTTGCATAGTGTTTGAACCTGTAACATATCCATTGTACGCATATGCACCCCTTCCGAAAAGCTGTAAATTTGATGTTATTTTTTCAATCACTCTAGACCTGTTCTGCCTGTTTCTTTCTTCGATAGCTTTATACTGTTCACTTGTCAACATGCCCGGAATCTCAGGGTCATTATACTCAACAAGCGGAGCTATTATATTACTTACCGCATGAAACGGTATGCCTGTCTTATATCCTAAAAAAGTCATGTACGATACCAACTTGCTCTTCTTGCCATAGCTTACATACTCATCAATATACCTCGATACATTTTCAAGATCCTTACTTTTGTCAAAATTCATATCCTGGATGTGTTTAGCCAACTTTTCCTCCGGAGAATTTTTTACTTCTCCCCAAAACTTTAATGCAAAAACTATAAATATGGCCAATAACACCATAAACACAATGAGCCATTCTCCCATCATACCCCTCCTTATGACTCCTATTCCAAACACATAAATACCTATAACAATAAATTTCGATTTATGCTTACTTTTGAGCCACATTGAAATTCTTCTCGATGTGGTTGTATAAAAAAGTTCCACAAGTGTAGCAAGCTGAATTAATGCCAATGCTACAAATGAAATCATCAAAATATTGGAAAGAGATATCCAAAAGCCCCCACCTAAATAACTGTCCTTCCCTATAACGCCTAACATACTCTTTACGGACAAACCAATAAAAACATAAGATGCTGCCTTTATCATACATCCTTCATATATGCCTGTATAAAAATACTCTGATGCTTTAAATGCAATAATAGAAAAAGCCAATAATAAAACCCATATTAACGCAGTCAGCAAATACATATTTTGCAGAGCAAAAGCTAAAAACAGAAAAACAGCGGTACCATTTGCAAAATATGAAATAAAACTTGCGACAAGCCTGGCCCATCTACCAATAAAGTATGCATTTACAAAAGCTCTGGCTGAGCCGCCTGCAAGCATTGCTGAAACAGGCAGAATAAAAAAATAGAATGATTCTATTTCATTATACAAGGGGCTTTTGGGTAAAAAGAACAAAAGAAACGTACACACTCCAACTGCAACAAGCATCACAGTATATAACGCAAATTTCTTTACTGATGCGTTTATAATTGTCGTATTATCCGGATACATCCTGTCCCCCCAAAAAATCTGAAAATACAACTTCCACATTACTATTTTTGCATATGGCATATTTGAAGCTAAATAGCCAGGCAAAAAGTAATATTTCAGTCATTCCTATACCTGATTGCTATATTTCTGAAGACACATATAAAACAGCTCATAATCATCTCTTGTAATATCATTTAAACTATATACAGCCTTTTCTAAAGTAACAAAAACCTGTTCCAAGATTAAAAACTTCATAACAGAAAGCTTAGATCTCGCCAATTCAAGAATTTCTCTTAACGTCATCTTATCGTTTATATCAATAATCACAGAAAGTTCTTTTAATAACTTTTTTCCGTTTAAAATAATTTCCTCTCTGTAATCTACTATCCTTATATCCCTTTTCGTAATTTTCCCTATCCCATCAGATACCCATATCCGATAAACGCCCTTTTTATGGAAGTTATTTTTTATCTCATCGCCATTTTGTTGATAATCCTCAAACCTGATAAGAAGTTCTTCATTAACTCCCCAAACATCAGGATAACCATTCTTTATCTGAGGAAATCCAATTACAATCTGTGCGTTCGACTCTTTTTGGGGTATAGGGTTTGTAAAATGGACTTCCGGTTTTTGTAAGATTCCATCAACAGCCAATAACACATTTGCATTTTCCAGCACTGCTACCCTGCGTTTTCTGAAATAATATACACAACCCGGTACACCCGCAATAACAAACAATACTGCTAGGGCCAGCACAATTCTAAGCCATAGAACCTGCCACACATATATGCTGCCATCCTTGCTTGATGGAAAAAATAAGTCCGTACCCTCAAAATTCATTATATAGAATATATTATAACTCTTTACAAAGAAAAAATCTTTCTCCGGAGGCAACTTTCTAAAATTTTTCACCTCAATAATTTGAGAAAATTTTCCATCCTCGCCGGACAAAAAACTTATCTTGTCAGCCTCAGCCTGAAACTCGACACTTAATATTTGTCCCATTACCCCCTCTTTTGAGTACCCGTCTAAAAGCCTGCCCGTAACCTTAAAGCTGCTGCCGAACACTGTGTCATCTGCATCCAACTCTATAAAAGTATCTGTAGTAACTTTCATTTCAGGATCACTCGTAGAGGTTCTGTATAAATGATTTTCAAGAAGATCAGCCACAACCTGGTACTTTCCTGCACCGGTACTGTATTTAATATCACAATCAACTTCAAAATACCCGTTCTTAACATCAGCTTTGACATATGAAAGAGTATTTTCAGACTTGGATTGCTTGACATAAATCAAAACTGACATATTGTCAAGCATTGTACCTTTAGCATCCTTTACTGTGCCTTTTACTGTAAAGCTTGTACCCCTTTTTGCTTCAACACTGGCATAAGTAATTTCTGTAGTGGTCTCATAAGGCGGAGTATATGAAGGATCATATCCAAAAACATCCATAGGAACCCACCCATATTCTTCAAACTTTATCTCCGGGTATATATATGTCTGATCGCTATATACTACTTGATATGGCAGATCCGGGTTAATTCTGTAACCGATAGCCAATCTGCAAGGAATTCCGACAGCCTTTAATAAATAAGCATACGCAGACATAAAGTCCAAAGTATTCCCCTTGCCCCCCTTATTCTTCAGAAAGGTAGAAATACCATCATTTACACCATAATTGTTTATGGTTTCGTTGCTCAAAACATAATTTATCCTTAGATAATCCTCAATGGCCTTTATCAGATCGTAATCACTATTACAATTCTCAATTATATCGTCAACAAACTCCTCAATATCATCCGGCACATATATAGTGTAGTCATATGAATCATCTGTCTTTGAAAATGCAAGCTGTTCAATTTCCGCAGGTGTCTCATAATCCATTTCATAAGAATTGCTGACAGGATCATCGGAATAATATGTTTCCGAGCTTTTATACCACTTAACGCTTGTACTATACTTAAAATCAATATTACCTGATAAAACAGGCAAATAACCGTTTGAAGGCACAATGGGTTTAATTTTAACTGAATTGGCACTATAATTTTCATCCAATTCCTTATCAAAATTGATCTTTACCTCAGGCTCCTCTTCAGCTACAGTCCAGCGGTTATTATGATAGTAATCCATTACCATAACCTTCAAGAATGGATAATTGGGGTACCCAAGGACTTCAAAAGCAGCTGTATGCGGCTGTTTCTCGTTGCTCATTACAATTGTTTGTCCGTTTTCTCCGCTTCCAAAGGGAATATCCGGAATATCATTCTCTCCTGAAATGTCAATATTAGGAACATTCTCAGGTATCGGATATTCTCCTTCACCATAGTTCCCGCCTTCCTGACCTTCTCCGTACGAATATTCTTCTCCCGGAACTGTACTGCCTTTTCTTTCAGCTCTCCTTTTCCTTACTCTATCCTGCCAATCATCAAAATCTGAAGCATTATCATTCGTACCAGAGCTCACCTTAGGTGGATTATTCTTCTCCTCGGAAGAATTTTTGTTTCTATCTTCACCTCCACCCAAACCTTCGTTGGGTAAATTTAACATATTTATAGCAGCCATAAGGAGAAAAGCCGACAATAATACTAATGAAAGAAACATGGCCAATTTTATTAAGTTGTTTTTTATATTTGAATCTTTTTTATTCATATATAAGTATATATTATATAAAATTTTTCTGTTTTTGTATATGACATCACAAGGTATTTTTTCACAAAATATGGTGTAATAAAGTTTGCCTGCTCATCATTACAAAAAAAACTCTGCAGACATCACAAAATCAGAGTTTATCTATTTAGTCCATATGTTGCAAATATTACATATCATGCTTCTCATCCAGATAAAAGTCCACAAGGTCTCGATATTCATTAAGTTCTGCTTTCCCCTTATCACTTAAAGTATATAACCCTTTCGAAACCCTGTTAAACCATCCATAGTGATTGTCCTGCAATATTCTTGATGTTTTATCCTTATCAGCACCTAATTCCTTTAGTCTTTTAGGGCTCAAATCACCATACTTGCCAATCAGCGCTCCAATGTGTATTGCCTGCTCCCTGTACACAGTTACAAGCTTTTTACCGGTACATCCACCGGTATTGTAGTCGCCATGTCTTTTGGAAAATTCGTTGAGAACAGCTTTTTTCTTTCTGGTTGATGTCCTTTTACTTAGATTCCTGTCAAAAGGTTGAGGGGTTATTGCCTCTTCAACAAAAGCTCTTTCACCTCTGAATGATACCAGAAATAACCCTAGTTCAAGTCTTCTTAAAAGATAACATATATTCTTCCATCTCTTAGTAAACAGCACTTTGCTTTTTTTAGGTACAGCTATATAAACCCTGTCCGTTAACCTCTGGCGTACCGATGCCTGAAGAATAACCTCAAGGTTTAATGTTTTCTTCATTTCTACTACCAGCACATCTTCATGCTTTACAGCCATGACATCACAGTGCCCAACCTCTCCCTTTACTGTGTAGCCCTCTTCCGTAAGATAATCTCTTATTGGTGCATATAAGTCCTCTTCGTACAATATACTTTTCTTATCTTTCTTATCTTTTTTCTCTTCCATTTTATCCTCTTCTTTTATCAAATAAAAAATTAAAAGGTATCTACCAATAAATTATCTTCTTTGAAATAAAAATGCAACCAATATTTCCACTATATATTACAGTTATTCATACCTAATCTAACTTATTGGCACTGAAACATAAAAATCTGTTCCATTCTCTTCGTTAGTTTCAAACCAGATTTCTCCTCCAAACTTCCCTTTAATAGTCGAATAGGACAACAAAAGACTAAGTCCTGTTCCATTCTTACCTTTTGTAGTTACCATATATTTAAACAAGCGGGACTTGATCTCATCCGAAATACCTTTACCATAATCTTTTACTAAAATTATTACCATATTTTCATTTTTTCGTATATAAAGCTCAACTCTGCACTCATGTAGTTCTTTTCCCTCGTAAGACTGAATTGCATTTTTTATTAAGTTATCGAGTATTTGAATCATGTTGGATATATCACCTTTTATCACAATACTTGTATCCGCTTCTACAAACAATTCAAACTTGGATTTCTTTATTGTAATATCACTTGCTTTGAGAAATTTTATCCTATTTACCAATTCCTCCACCGTAAAATCATTAATAGAATGGGAGTTCAATTGAACAGCTTGAGCTTTAACTGTAGATATGACATTTGACATATAGGCATTGTAATCTTTTAATTTTTCAACCCATTCTGACATTTCAGATTTAATCTCATAGTGATCTTCATTTGTTACAGAAGAATCTCCAACAGATTCTCCGTATTCATTAATCAGGTCTTCTAACGCAGTACACACTCCTGCAATTGACATAATAGGCGTCATAAGATTGTGAGAGATACCACCTATAAGCTGCCCAAGTGATGCTAATCTTTCATTTTCCCTTAAACTTTCTTCAATGTGCTCTCTTTCTATCAATAATAATGCACCTTTTAGAGTGTTGCTTATTTGTCCCCGTATCATCTCAAACATCATTACATCACTATCGGTCACTGAAAAACAAATAAAACCAAAATGTTCATTTTCAAAAAACAACGGTTTCAATATATAAGTAAATCTTCTATCCTTTGGCATAAAGCAATCGGGCAAAAGTTGGGTAGTCTTTATTATTCGGATACTCTCATCAATGTTCTTACGTTCACCCTCATAATAAGCAAAGATCATTTCCGACCTTAATGGCACAGCAAAAGATTCATCAAAAGCCATTTCCTGATCATAATAAATCGGACCCTCAGCAAATTTAAAAACAAAGCAGCTTTGCACATAACACTCTTTTAAGGCAGGTGTCAATTTATTAAAAAGCTCGTTAACTACATAAGTCTGAATATTTTCATGTATTCTGAAATTCGATACCAGTTTTATGGAATTGTTAGAAATTGTATCTTCCTTATTGTAGAAACAACCACACGATGCTCTCTTTACCATAACAGAAGGTAAAACTATTGTCTTTCCCTTTTGTTCACTGAATGTTCCGTTAGTCATCACTTCAATTGCTTTATAGCACATTTCCCTGAGCGGCTGTCTTACGGTTGTCAGAGGTGGATTAACCCTACTTGCATTTAACGAATCATCAAACCCGCATATTATGATTTTTTTGTTAAGAATATACCTTCCGGATTCCTCAATATTCTTAATACATTTTATTGCTCCTAAAGCCATATCATCATTTGCAAACACTATGGCATCGTACTCCAAATTGGATTGTATGATTTGTTCCATAACGGCATAACCTGTATTAGATACAAAATCACCATGAAGTATAAGCTTTTTGTCAAAAGCTATATTTTTTTCCGCAAGAACCTCCTTATAGGCTTCAAACCTCTCAATAGAGTCTGAATTGCTTTCAGGTCCTGTTACAAAAATTATTTTCTTATATCCATGTTCATCGACTAAGTGCCGGATCAGACTTTTCATGCCTTCCTTATTGTCATAAATAAGGCTAACAGCGTCAGGTAACGCAAGACCCAATGATACTATAGGAAAATCTATATACTTTTTGCAGAACTGCAAGAACTCTTCATCACTTATAAAGTTTGCAATTGAGCCACTTGTTATAATAAGTCCATCTATTCGTTCTTTCTCAATAAAGTTATACATTATGTGATGTTGTCTATCAGCCAAGGTGTCGCTCCTTAAAGATCTTCCTTCCAACACTATCAAGTTGCAGTCGAACTCCTCGGCTGCTTGCTTAAGCAATATCCACAAATACGTTTGATAACTTCCGTCAATATCATTTATAAGGAGACCTAGTGTTTTGCGTTCTTTCATGAAATCACCCCGAAAGAGTTATTTAAACGCTGATAATCTTTTATACTATTTAGTTGAAGCATAAGGGATAAGTGTTGTTATTGATATTAAAATTGACTGCACAAATTAGATTTAATGCCAACCTCCATAAAATCACAGAGACCAAGCTTTAATAGTATTATATCACATGGCTGAAAAAGCTGCAATCAAAGAAGTAAGTGCCAGCCTGCATATTTTAAACTAACTAATCTATGTTCTGTGTCGGCTTTGAATCATAAATCCGAAAACACATCCAAAAATACCGCCTGCAATATGTGTAAGCTGAGAAACATTATCGTTCTTGAGCATTGCATTGGCAAATTCCATTCCAAGATACACAACGACAACCAATATAAGGGTTATAGGTATTCGGCCTTTCTGTATATTGGCAAATGATCCTAGCAAAATAAACATAAATACAATTCCACTTGCACCAAGCAAAATCGCATTAGTTAGCAGAATATTAAGTAAACCAGTTACAAAAGCTGTGGTTACAATCATTATAAGCAAGTTCTTTGAACCATACTTTTCCTCGAGCATCGGCCCTATTATAAGTATAATAAGAAAGTTATTCAGATAGTGATTCCAGTCAGCATGCCCTAATACATGCCCAAACAATCTGAAATAAAAGAAAATATCGGAAAGACTTCCTCTGTATACTGAAAAAAGCAATTTAGTAGAATAGAAATTAGTTAACTGACCAATAACTAAAACTATGAAGGATAAAATTGTAAAACTCAGTATAACCGGAGCATTATAATGAAAACGTTTAAACATAATTAAACTCCTCTCAATTTTCAAACCTCATGAGCTGATCTTTATAGAAAGTCCACTCAGGTGTTTCAAGCACTTCATCAAAGTTAATACTGTACCATGGGCTTATTTCTTGACTATTATAGTTTTTCAGTACATGAATGTCCTGAGCAGGCATGTAACTTTGAGCAATCATGAAGATTTTTTCTCCTGTAGTATTGTTTACTGCCATATCTACAACAATTACACAGTGTCCTGGCAATGCACCTTTCATAAATATATCTCCGATTTCCATTTCGTCAACATTCACCGCTTTCAACTCCGCTGAAAGCGACAGTGTACCGGCATATGCAAAAACCATATCCATATATTGCCTGAACACTTTATAATCTTCAGAGTAACCGGTTTTTTTTACCCAATAAGTATCATTTCCCTCAACTGCAATTCTGTTTCCATTCATCCACTTTACGTAATCGGCTTTAAAACCGTTTGTAAAGTTAAAATGAATCCTGTCATAAAAACCTTTACCATATAGGTATTCAGCCCTTAGTCTCATTACAGCATCTGCACATTGTTGAAGGTCTCTATCTCCCACATCCATATCTATAACTGCAGCATAGACATCTCTGCCCTTTTCATTGCCGTTATAGTATTTGACTATGGATCCATGAGGTTTTAGAGGCAAGCTTCTTAAATACTCCTGAAAAGAGCCTTCCTCGACAGGGATGCGTTCAAAACCTTCCGGAACTTTAAACCTGTCTTGCACGGTTGAACCCTCTGATCTTATAATATCCACAGCAACCTGTTTGCCAGGGCTCCCATGGCTATCCTCTGATTCATTGTCCTCATCTCTATTTTTTCCTGTATCTTCGAGCCCAGACTCCTTCGAAATTTTCAATTCAACTTCACTTGACTTATCTGGCTGTATAGTTTTAGTATTTTCATAGGAAACATATAATGGAATAATCTGAAATAGATTTACCATACACAATACAACGGAAACTATTAGTATTTTCCACTTCTTTAATACCAGAGACAAAAGAGATATTAAAAATAAAAAAACAAAATATTGAAAACGAAAATGCGAAAATATGTCGAGGTACCATGCATATCTGCTAAAAAAACCGCCAACAGTAAATATACTTGAAAAAAGTAAAATTACCTGTAGAATTCCGGAAATTGATATTTTCCAGATAGACGGTGATGTTTTCTGTTTTGTAGAAAAACGTCCTTCTTTTTTTATCATTCTCCAACTCCCCAATTAAGTATATCCATTTTTTCCATCTTTATCAAATAAACAACATCAAACTCAATTCCACTATAATCATACCACTTATCACGCCATACATTGAAAGATGGTGTTCGCCATATTCCCTGCTGTAGGAAACGGCTCGTCCAGGGTTATAAAGACCATATCTTTTCTCTATGGTTATGTTTTTTAGTATATTATGAACTATTTATACTTATTTAGCAATAGATTACTTGAGTGTTATTGCGTCTTATAATAGTAATTTTAAGGGCAGTGCCTGTTGTTTTAGGTATTACTAAAATATAAATTCATACTCTGGATAACGAAAAAACTTGTTTTGATAATGTTTTCAAAATATGAGAATAGGATGTTATTTTTTCGTTATCCCTTAGTGTCAAACGATGTAATTAGTAAGACCTTCGCAAAAAATCAGTAGGCCTTGGTTTGATAATTTTTCGCCACGTCTATGGGACCTCCTGTCCCAAGACGCTAAAAATGCCATCCTTGGCATTTTTGCTTCAAAATTATCAAACCTTCGGCCGCTGATTTTAATGCTCAGGTCAAGCAATTACATCATTTGACACTAAAACAGGTCAGCAATATAATATGGTTTGCTTTTGACTCTTTCACACAGCTAGTGCTTTTGAACATCCTATGATTTTTGTTAATCAGCACTATAACAGCATAATAAAGGGGATAATAGTTGTTTAAGCTATTATCCCCTTTCCACTTCAGAACTTATTATTTATGCCACTTCGGTCTTAAAACGTATTTCAGCTATCTTTTACTACAAGGTTGATAATCTTATTGGGAACATAAATTTCCTTAACAATACTCTTACCTTCCAGGAAAGGCAATATGTCAGGATTCTTCCTGGCACTTGCCATTGCATCATCCTTTGAACAGTCTAAAGGAAGTGTAACAACTCCACGAAGTTTGCCATTTACCTGAACAGCAACGTCTAAGGTTGAATCAACGGTTTTGGACTCATCATACTCCGGCCATGAAGCCAGCGATAGGAAGCCTTTTCCTCCGAGTTTTTCCCAGATTTCTTCGCAGATGTGAGGTGCAACCGGGCAAAGCAATTTAATGAAAATTACAAGCTCGTCTTTTGTAATCGAGCCACAGTCATAAATCTCATTAAGCAAACCCATTAAAGCAGCAATTGCTGTGTTAAATTTCATTTCTTCAAAATCATTTGTAACCTTCTTGATAGTCTTGTTGAAGATCGTTTCCAATTTGGGCGTAAATCCTTCTCCATCAGCAATATCAAGTAAGTTTGCAACTCTCTCAAGGAATCGCTTGCAACCTCTTACAGAGCTGTCATTCCATGGTGCAGCGGAAGCATAATCGCCCATAAAGAGCACATACGTACGCAATACATCAGCACCATACACATCAACAACGTCTAAAGGATCAACAACATTGCCCTTTGACTTGCTCATCTTTTCGCCATCCGGCCCCAATATCAGACCTTGTGCAGTACGTTTGGCATAAGGTTCAGGAGTATTTACCACACCTATATCGTATAAAAAGTGATGCCAGAAACGAGAGTAAATCATATGACGTGTAACATGTTCCATACCGCCGTTGTACCAATCAACCGGCATCCAGTATTTCAATTTTTCCTGATCAATCAAAGCATTATCATTGTGTGGATCTATGTAACGCAGAAAATACCACGAAGATCCAGCCCACTGAGGCATTGTGTCAGTTTCACGCTTTGCAGCACCATGACATTTCGGACAAGTACAATTTACAAAAGAATCTATCTTTGCAAGTGGTGATTCACCTTCCACACCAGGCTCGAAATTTTCTACAACCGGTAACCTTAAAGGTAACTCTTCATATGGAACGGGCACTACACCGCACTTCTCGCAATGAATAATAGGAATTGGTTCGCCCCAATATCTTTGGCGGTTAAAAGCCCAATCCTTCATCTTATACTGCACGCCAGCCTCACCTATACCAAGTTTCTTAATTTCTTCAATTACACGGGCAATGGATTCCTTTTTGTTGGTATATCCATTAAGGAAATCCGAATTTATCATCTCTCCGTCACCGGTATATGCGGCCTTGGAGATATCCCCACCCTTTATTACTTCAATAATATCTATCCCAAACTTTTTTGCAAATTCATAATCACGCTCGTCATGAGCCGGTACAGCCATAATTGCTCCGGTACCGTAACCCATCATTACATAATCTGCTATATAAACCGGGATATTCTTTCCGGTAAGAGGATTTACTGCATGCAAACCTTTCAGGCACACACCTGTCTTTTCTTTCACTAGTTGTGTACGCTCAAATTCGGTCTTCTTTGCACACATAATGCGATATTCTTCAACTTCTTTCATGTTGGCAATCTCATCGGCATATTTATCAATAAGCGGATTTTCAGGTGCCATAACCATAAAAGTCACCCCGAATAGAGTGTCCGGACGTGTTGTATATACACGAAGCTTATCTTCTTTTCCATCTAATAAAAAGTCAACAAAAGCCCCGGTTGACTTTCCGATCCAATTCACCTGCTGCTGCTTTATATTTGGTAAATAGTCAACCTCTTCAAGGCCTTGAAGGAGCTTCTCAGAATACTCTGTAATTCGCAGATACCATACATCTTTCGATTTCTGCACAACATCACTGTGGCATATGTCACACTTACCGCCCTGGCTGTCCTCATTAGATAAAACAACCTTACAGGAAGGACAATAATTAACTAATGCCTCACTTCGGAATACAAGTCCCTTTTCAAACATCTTTAAGAAAATCCATTGTGTCCATTTGTAATATTCATCGTCGGTTGTATCTATCACACGTGACCAATCATATGAAAAACCAACCCTTTTGAGCTGTTCAGTAAATTTAACAATATTCTTGTCGGTAATTTTACGAGGATGCATTCCTGTTTTTATAGCGTAGTTTTCTGTTGGCAATCCAAAAGCATCAAATCCAATTGGAAAAAGAACATTGTAACCTTCCATACGACGTTTTCTGGAGATCACTTCAAGACCCGAGTATGCTTTGATGTGCCCAACATGCATACCTGCTCCGCTAGGGTATGGAAACTCCACCAAGGCATAAAATTTAGGTTTTTCACTATTATCCTCTGCGCAAAAAGCATTCGCTTCTTCCCATTTTTTCTGCCATTTTGCTTCTATGACATTAAACTCATGTTTCATTTATCATTCCTCCACACCTAAAACTATAAATGACGCTGGATTTATCAAATTTTTAAAAACATTGTTTATTAATTATTTCAACTTTTAGAACACTTTCATTAATCCGAAAAAGAACCATTAAATCAGACTTTTTTAGTGATTCTTTCCTATTATTACAATTTAAGAATTATAACTCATTTAACTGGCTTTGTCAATCACGAGTCCAGTAAAACATGGTAAATAGAGGAAACAAATTACAAATTATATGAGATTTTTCATCATAAAATAGTACGTGACTTTAGACGATTATTCTTTACCAAATGCTATTTGCTCACAAATTTATTATACATATAAAACCCAAGAAGTCCACATCTAACCATTACAATTTATCAGCCTTTTAATCGTCTCAATTACAGTAGCTACCAAACATTGATGATGCACATGCCCCTGGTACAATTTTTGCAATCAATAATAGGTATTGTAAGAATATCTGAAAGTGTGTAAAATTAAATAATAACCCCGGACTAGTATCTGAAATACATTTTTAACATCGTATATAAATATAATAAAATTCTTATTTCGATAGGTACCGGATAAGAAGGTGAATTCAAATGTTCAATTCATACAACAAGCTATTTGCACACAAGTTCTTCAATAAAATATTTATAATATATTCACTGGTTACAATATTCGCAATCATAGTAATAGCCTATGTAACATCACTCAATATGAACATTTCCCTTGAGAACAGGGAAACGAAAAACAATAGTAAAATTTTAGCAGATATTAACAGCTATTTCGACCAAAAAATTACATTTTCAAGGAATATAGCAGAATATATATACACCAGTAGTTTATTGCAATCCGAAATAGTATACCTTATGAACAACGGCTACAACAAACACCTCCAATACAAATATGACAAACTGCTTTCAAGCCCTGAAAACAAATTTAACGGATTTGAAAGTTACTTTAGCTCGTGTCTTTATATGGACAGCGACCTTATCGGCATTTGTATTTACAGCGCCACACAATCTGATGCCTTTGTATATTCCTACACCGGAAGAACCATATACAATAAAGATTCATATATTACAAAATATATTAACGGCTACCCTAAAAACCATCAAGGTATGATGATTATTCCTGCCCACCCGGTACACTACCTGAACAACGATGAAAGTACGTCCGCATTTACAATAGTTTATCAGATCAAAGATACTTTTTCTTCGGATATTTCAGGCTTCATAACTATTGACTACTCACTTGAAGGAATTACAAGGGAATTCAACAAATACTCCAATGATTATAAGGGTACGGTTTTAATATTTACCAACCAAGGCGAAACTATTTTTGATTCATCCGGTACTTATTATAATAACATCTGTCCATACTATAACTTTTTGAAATACCCGCAAAACAGTTCTGAATTTTATGATAAAAATATAGTAAGCACCCTCACATCTGTTAATTCCGACACCTTAACAGCATCAATACTACCAAAGCAATTCATATTCAACAGCGAAACTTCTGCAAAGAGAAGAATTCTCTTTATTTCCTTTACCTGTATTGCCGTAACATTAATTTTTACATTTATTACGATGCTGACTTTTTCCAAACGGATCAATTCCTTAATGTCCGGTATAAAGAATATAAATTCAGGTAACTTATCCGGCAGAATAGCCGTAAAGAATAAATACGATGAGATAAGCGAGATAGCAAATAGCTTTAACAATATGTGCGACAACTTGAACGAATACATTGAAAAGGTTTATATATCGGATATAAGACAAAAACAGGCTCAGCTCAAAGCACTTCAAGCTCAAATTAATCCCCACTTTCTATATAACACCTTGGAATCTATCAGGATGCGCGCCCTTGTAAATGGGTCTAAAGATGTTGCTGAAATGATATATCTCCTTTCCTCACTTTTCCGGAACTCTGTCAAGGAAAGACCCATTGTAAACATCTGTGAAGAAATAAAATACTGTAAAATGTATCTTGAACTTTTTAATATGAGATTTATGGATAACATCAATGTAACCTTTGATGTTAAAGAAGATGTTTTAAACTTTGGTATCATGAAACACTCCATACAGCCGATTATTGAAAACTACATAATCCACGGAATTGATACCCAAAGATCTGATAATTTACTTACAATAAGAATTTTTAAGCATGATGCTGATATATATACTTATGTTATTGATAACGGAAACGGCATAGAGGAGGAAAAACTAAAAAAAATCATGCAGTCTCTTGAAAGTCCAAATTTAACAAACAACTCAGGTCTGGGGCTTTCAAACGTAAATGAGAGGATCAGGCTGCTGTTCGGAAACAGGTATGGCATTGATATATTTAGTGAATATGGGAAAGGAACGGTTGTTTTGCTGAGAATTGCTGCAAAAGCAAGAGAGGAGCTTGAAGACCATGTACAAAGTAATTATTGCTGATGATGAACCTTATATAGTTGAAGGTATCAAACATATTATAAACTGGGAAGAGTACGGAATCGAACTGGCCGGAACAGCCTCAAATGGTATTGACGCCTTAGCTCTGTTAGAACGTGAAAAAGCTGACCTTTTGGTTACAGATATTAGAATGCCCAAGATGAATGGTCTGGAACTAATACATAAAGCTAAGGAACTTAACCTTAACACGCGCTTTATTATATTAAGCGGATATGACGACTTTGAGTACCTGAAAGAGTCCATAAAGTTAGGTATAGAAAATTATATCCTGAAGCCTGTAAATTCTCTGGAGTTTGAAGAAACAATAGTTAATTTACTGAACAAAATTCACAGCCCTACCATGCAAACACCATATACAAATAAAGATATAAGCATTATAAAAGATAACATCCTATTCAGATGGGTTACCGGTTCAATAAGCCGGAATGAACTTGAGGAAAGGGCATCCCTTCTTGATATTCAACTTGAATCTTCACAGTATACCGTATCTGTTCTGCGAATTCTGCCTGACGCGGATAATACCCACTATTCATTCATACAAAAAGCTGTGGAGGTCTGTTCCGAATCAATGGATTCTTTCAACTCAGGCATGGTATTTTGTGCTCCCGATAACAAAATTGTATTTGTAACATACGGAGTGACAGACTGTACTAGCTTGGCCAGACACTGTCTGGGCAATTTACGAAATGTTATGGATTTAAATTTCTTTTTTACAATTGGCAGCACTGAGAATGATTATTCCCTCGTTCAAAGAAGTTATCAGAGAGCAATGGAATTACAGCAATACTCTATAATAATGCCTTGTAATAGTATCCTCAATTATAACAACTTCAAGCAAAACAATTCAGACAGACAAATAATTGAAAAAATATCTTATGATGAAATTTCCAGATGCATACTGGCCAAAGACCTTGACTCCCTGTTTTTATGTATAGATAACACATTTAATATGCTGATTTCAATTAACGGCTTAACACCCTCTGTTGTGAAAAATATAGCTGCCGAATTGCTTTTTTGTGTAGTTAACAACTCCCGGCTCATTATCAAATCTAAAAACCGTACCGAAAATGAATTAGCTTACCACTTTTCAGATATATATATAATGGATAATATAAATAAAATGTGCGAATTTATAAAAACAACCGCAAAACACTTTATAAGTCTTGCTAATGAAAAAAATCAAAGCATCAGCCCATTGATCAGAAGAATACTCAATTATCTGGAAACCAACTATTCAAATGATATATCCTTGAAAACGTTAGCAATAGAACTCAATACAAATGCCAACTATCTAGGTCAGCTATTCAAAGAAGAAACCGGGGAATACTTTTCCGACTATTTAAACATGATAAGAATAAATAAAGCCAAGGAGCTTCTTAGGAATACCGACAAAAATACCAAAGACATTTCCAATGATGTAGGTTATAAGGATGTAAACTATTTCTACAGAACCTTCAAAAAGTTTATCGGTGTTCCACCATCGGAATATAGAAGCATATAGCCCTATAAAATCTATTGTCCTGATTTTTTGCCGAGCCACTCGTTAATCTGCTTCTGCTGCTCTGCCATAACTTTGTCCAATCCAGCCTGCTTGTATTTTTCTATCACCTTTGGAAGATATTCTTCCGGGTCAACCGCCCCAACAAAAACAGGACCCTCAATTTCTTCGGTAACTTCTGTTATTTTGGCTATCTCACCGGCAACCGGTGTCGGATCAAAACTAAATTCCAACAAAGGTGATATAATTGCCTTTGAATCAAATTCTTTAAAATCCTCAGATAAGTTCTTGGGGAAATATGACAAGTTATATGATAAGTTCTTGTTCCCAAAGGTGTAATTGCCAATAGAATAGTTATCACTGCATATATCTATAACTTTTTCCGAAACTTTATTGTAATGTGTCCCCTCAATTCCATAAGCCAACAAATTATACAAATATTCGTCGGTGTTAAGCAGTTCCAAAAACATCATTACCCGCTTCGGATCACGGTAAATTCATGAAGAAATATATTGGAAACAATAATAACTGAATAACAAAT
>CAZLZR010000026.1:0-63296 GCA_964564015.1 uncultured Acetivibrio sp. | reverse complement strand
AAAAACCCTTCAAATTGGGTTTAGTGTTAAATTTATTTTCATGCGTTTACCGTGCCCAGTAATCATGAGGCTATTTACATTAAAGTTTGAGTATAGTAAAATTAATTTAGAAATAATATTTCATGGTTTATGCTGAAGTATTATTTGTTTTGAATACACAAAAATTGCTTTTATTTCTGTAATACTCTATGTACATCTAATCTTTAACAATGCATTTATCTAAATCTTCCCAACACAGTCGAATTATGACGTATACTATGTAATAAAATAAATATGTATCTGTGTAACAGAAAGTATAATATTTATGATAATCTAAACAGAGATGAATTTGTAAATTTAGTCTCTATATAGATATAGGTTTTGTTAAATTTTACACAATTTTAATTTTTTGGAGGTGTTGGACAAATGCATAATGCATCAAAAGAAAGAGCTAAAAAAGGCCGGAGAAGGTTATCAAGC
This sequence comes from uncultured Acetivibrio sp., assembly GCA_964564015.1. Classification (GTDB taxonomy): domain Bacteria; phylum Bacillota; class Clostridia; order Acetivibrionales; family Acetivibrionaceae; genus Acetivibrio. Next base: position 62,837 of record CAZLZR010000026.1, on the reverse strand, counting down.
CTGTTAATTGCCGGCCTTATGTCCGTACAGATTTTTTCATCAAGCGCAGTAATAGCAGATGAACCACCGGCAGATTGGGCACCTGTTGAAGGGTGGGAGAATTACGATTATTTTAATTTTGCCGAAGCTTTGCAGAAGTCAATTTATTTCTATGACGCGGAATTGTGCGGTGTGGAAGCCAGCTCTGACAATATAGGAAGGCTTGAGTGGAGAGGCGCCTGCCATGAAGGTGATTCAGCAATTCCTCTTGAAAGGACATCGCTTTCCGATGAGTTTTTAGCAAAATACAAAGACATAATTGATCCCGATGGAGATGGCACAGTTGATGTACATGGAGGTTTTCACGATGCAGGCGATCATGTAAGGTTTGGTCTGCCTCAGAGTTATGCGGCCGGTACCCTTGGATGGGGATTTAATGAGTTCAGAGAATCCTTCAATGCAATAGGCGAAGAAGAGCATATGATTGATCTTTTAAGGCACTTCACAGATACGTTTTTGCGCTGCTCCTTCCTCGATGAAAATGACGAGTTGATTGCTTTTTGCTACATGGTAGGCGAAGGAGACGAAGACCATTGTTATTGGGGACCACCGGAATTATATCCTGAAAACTTCACCAATTCAAGGCCTGCGGATTTTGCAACCTATGATTCTCCTGGCAGCGATGTGTGTGCAAGTACTGCAGCTGCACTTTGTACCTCATATATGAATTTCAAGGATGAAGATCCGCAATACGCTAATGAGTGCCTTACTGTTGCAAAAGCAATGTACGATTTTGCAAAGAAATACAGGGGCAAACATAAAGGTGATGGCTACTATACCTCGGATTATGATGAAGATGAACTGGCATGGGCAGCAGTGTGGCTCTACGAGTGTACAGGAAATATGGATTATATAAATGATATAACAGCGGTGGACGAAACCGGAAACTATATAGGTTATATGAAAAGGATAATACCTGACAACTTTAAGCAAAATATCTGGTATAATTCATGGGTACATTGTTGGGATGCAGTCTGGGGAGGAACATTTTTAAAACTTAATGAGTTATTCCCGGAAAACGAACTGTTTGATTTTATTGCAAGCTGGAATGTGGAGTATTTGTCCGGTGGTAAATGTAAGCATAAAGATCCAAAGGACACAAATTATTATAAAACCTCACCCGCCGGTTATTCAATGATAAACGGCTGGGGATCTGCTCGTTACAATACTGCCGCTCAATTGTCTGCACTTGTATATATGAAAAACCATCCCGAAAGGACGGATTTCGGCGAGTGGGCTAAGGGAGCTATGGAATACATTATGGGTAGAAACCCCATGGGATATTCATATATAGTTGGTTATGGTTACGAGCAGGGATTGCCTTCTGCACAACATCCGCACCACAGAGCAGCCCACGGTTCAAAAACAAACAGTATGAATGACCCTGAAGAACACAGGCATATTTTATGGGGTGCGCTTTCGGGAGGACCGGATTCAAATGATTATCACATAGATTCAACTACCGAGTATGCTTATAATGAAGTGGCAATTGACTATAACGCCGCCTTTGTCGGAGCCTGCGCAGGATTATATTATTATTATGGTGAAGGTCATGAGCCAATAGCAGACTTCCCACCTAAAGAACCTAGAACTGATGATTACTACTGCGAGGCAAAAGTCGCAAGGGAAACGGAAGATAGTACACAAGTTGTTTTAAGAGTACATAATGAATCCAGTCAACCTCCACATTATGAAACAGGAATGATGGTGAAATATTTCATCAATATAAGTGAACTTTTAGAAGCTGATCAGAGTATAGATGACGTAATATTTTCCGTTGAATATGATGAGCAGATTTCCATGCAGCAGGAGCCCATTGAATTCAGGGGTCCTTTCAAATGGGATGATGTTGGCACCTATTACTATGAATTTGATTGGAGCGGAAAGAAAATATACGGAGACAGGGAACTGCAAATTTCGTTCAGAGTAAAGCAGGACGCTAATTATAGTACCCATTGGGATTCATCTAATGACTATAGTTTGGAGAATCTAACAAAAGAATATATAGTAAGTAAGAATATACCTGTATATTTAGATGGTGTTAAGGTGTTTGGAGAAGAGTCCCCTAGGCTTACGCCAACTCCTACCCCAACATCTAACCCTAATGTGACTCCGGTTAACAATGCTTCTATTAAAGTGTTATATAAGTGTGGACTTGAGGACGATACAAAAAACACAATAAGGTCTACAATTAGCATTATGAACACCGGAACTACCGCAATAAATCTATCGGATATAAAGGTTAGATATTGGTTTACAAATGACGGAAATGAGAAAAATTCTTTTGCATGTGATTATGCAGTTTGTGGAATAGAAAATGTAATAGGCAAATTTTACAAAATAGATGATCCTGTTTCTAATGCCGACACGTACTGTGAAATTACATTTGCAGACGGTGCAGGGAAAATTGCACCGGGTGGAAGTTCAGGAAATATTCCTTTTAGAATTGAATGTGCGGCAGCCTACGATAAGACAAACGACTATTCCACTGATTTGGATATGAAAGATCTTGGAGAGAACAATAAGATTACAGCATATGTAAAGGGTGAGCTCAAATACGGGATAGAACCCGTTGTTAGCAGCTATCTTATCGGTGATTTAAACTCTAACGGCCATGTTGATTCACTTGACTTTGCTATTTTGAAAATGCATTTACTTGGGCTTTCAAAATTGAATAACGAACTCTATATCAGAGCAGATGTAAATGGAGATAAAATTGTCAATTCAATTGACTTTGGATTGATGAAAATGTATCTTCTCGGTATGATAAAATCTTTTTAAGGGAGGGATAGCGTATGAAGAGAATTAGCGGACTGGTATTGATGGTATTTTGTCTGATGAGCATAATACCGCAGGCGGCAATTGCCAAGGAGAACAAATTCAACTATGTTGATGCCTTTGCTAAATCTATTTTGTTCTATGAGGCAAACTGGTGCGGTCCTGATGCCGGAAACAACAGGATAAAATGGCGCGGTCCTTGCCATTGTGATGATGGAAAAGATATAGGACTTGACTTGACAGGAGGGTTTCACGACTGTGGAGACCATGTGAAGTTTGGATTGCCCCAATGTGCTTCTGCTTCAACACTTGCCTGGGCTTATTATGAATTTTCGGATGTATTTATAGAAAAAGGGCAAGATGAATATATGCTTAATATTTTAAAGCACTTTTGCGATTATTTTATGAAATGCTATCCGGAAAAGAATAAATTTTACTACCAATGTGGTGATGGTGATATAGACCATCAGTACTGGGGGCCTCCAGAGCTTCAAACTTATGACAGGCCAACTTATTATGCTGCAACTCCTGAAAACCCCGGTTCAGATGTAGCCGGTGATGCGGCTGCAGCCTTGGCACTTATGTATTTAAATTATAAAGACAGGGATTTGGAATACGCAGAAAAATGTCTGACCTATGCAAAGGATCTGTATGATTTCGGAATGACCTACAGGGGAAATAGTAAGGGACAAAGCTATTATCTTCCAAGAGATTATATGGATGAGCTTATGTGGGGTTCTGTATGGCTTTATGTTGCCACAGGTGACCAAACCTATATGGATAATGTAGACAAATTGATGGTTGAGAAAAGGATTGGCGATGGTGCCGGAAACTCGTTTAATGACACTTGGACACAGTGCTGGGATTATGTTTTGACCGGAGTATTTATCAAGCTTGCCACACTTTCAAGCAAACCTTTGTATAAAGAAATTGCTGAAGACCACCTAAATTACTGGCAGAATAGTTTGAAATCTTCTCCCGGAGGCATAAGATTCTTAGATAGCTGGGGAGTATGCAAATATCCGGCTGCAGAGAGCATGGTTCAGCTTGTCTATTATAAGGAAACCGGTGACAAGAAGTACCTCGACTTTGCAAAAAGCCAAATTGACTATATTCTTGGAGACAATCCCAACAATATGTCTTATATGGTTGGCTTTGGAGACAACTATCCCCAATTCCCCCACCACAGAGCCTCAAGCGGAAGGCTTGAAGGGCCGCCAGCCGACGAAACCAAGAACGATCCACAAAGACATATATTATATGGTGCTCTTGTGGGCGGAGCAGACATTAATGATGAATATCATGATGAGATAGATGAGTATGTATATTCAGAGACCGGGTTGGATTATAATGCCGGGCTTGTTGGTGCACTTGCAGGTATGTCCAAGTATTTGGGAGAAGGTCAGGTTCCTGAAGACACCCCAGGTATTGAAGGCGAACCTCCTCTATACTATTCTGATGCCAAAATATATGAAGAGGATTCAACAGGTATTACTGTTGACCTTAATCTGTATAATATTATAACATCACCTCCTCAATATGAGGCCGGTTTATCCTGCAGGTATTTTATTGACTTGTCTGAATATGCATCAGAAAGTATTGATTTGAACAAATTTGTAACAAAAGTGTATTATTCGCCTGCCGACGCTGAAATATCTTCACTTAAGCCTTGGGACAAGGATAAGGGTATTTATTATGTGGAAATTACTTTTCCAAATCCAATTTATGCCAGGACCTACGTACAGTTTGCCGTTTACTACTATGAAAACAAACTTTGGAATTCTTCGAATGATTTTTCATATGAAGGCATGAGTGATACTTATAAAACACTGGAAAACATTCCGATATACAAAGATGGTGTTCAGGTTTCAGGAGTTGATCCGTCCGGTGGAATACCCGTTGAAACCACACCAAAAGTCACACCAACTCCAACGCCCTCAAAATACACCTATGGAGATGTAAATGGTGACGGTAAGCTAAACTCTATTGACTTTGGATTGATGAAGCAGCATTTGCTTGGTATGATAAAGAAGTTCCCGTATGAACACGGGGCTAAAGCTGGGGATGTTGACGGAAATGGTGTTTTCAATTCAATAGATTTTGGTTACATGAAACAATATCTGCTAGGAATTATACCTAAGCTCCCGGCAGAAGAATAATCTATCAATATTTGTTCTTGACTATTGGTCATGAATATGTTAAAATATATTTTAACATCAATATTTTTCCAAAAGCGATGATAAGGGAAAGTAAATTGTATTTTACTTTTTAAGCGAGTCAGGGATGGTGAAAGCCTGGTAAAAGCGATATGATTGAAGTTCCCCTTAGAGCTGTAAGCTGAAAAGTATAATTACTTAAGTAGGCTAAACCGGAGCTTTCACCGTTAAAAGAAAGGATGTATCGGAATTAATCATTTCCTGTACATTTTACAAGTGGGCTTTTTGCCAATTTGGGTGGTACCGCGTGGATAATATACTCCTCGTCCCTTTAAGGGATGAGGAGTTTTTAATTTACCAAGGTTTTTGTTTTTTAAAAATATTTTATCAGGAGGTATAAACTATGATTATCATTATGAATCCAAACGCTACAAAAGAACAAATTAACGATGTGGAAACAAAATTATCCGAGCTCGGATTTATAACGCATCCGATCTTTGGAGAGATAAAAACTGTAATCGGAGCAATAGGTGATAAAAGGCACTTAAATACACAAGCTATATCTATAATGCCCGGTGTTGAAAATATTGTTCCAATCATGAAACCCTACAAACTAGCAGGTCGTGAATTAAAACAATCTTCCACCATAGTTGAAATAGGCGATGTAAAAATCGGTGGTGATGAGGTTGTTGTTATGGCTGGCCCCTGTGCCATTGAAACAGAGGAAAACTACGTTGCAACAGCAATAAAGGTTAAGGAAGCCGGTGCTAAAATCCTTAGAGGAGGAGCTTTTAAACCAAGAACATCCCCTTACGCTTTTCAGGGACTGGAAGAAGACGGCCTGAAAATCATGGCGGCCGGACGTGAAGCCACAGGTTTGAAACTTGTTACCGAAGTAATTGATACAAGAGACGTTGAACTGGTTTCAAACTACACCGATATCCTCCAGATTGGAGCTAGAAACATGCAGAACTTCAGGCTGCTCAAAGAAGTCGGAATGTCCTCAAAGCCTGTGCTTCTTAAAAGAGGTCTTTCGGCAACAATTGAAGAATGGCTTATGGCTGCAGAATATATCATGGCAAGCGGAAACCCCAATATAATATTATGTGAAAGAGGCATCCGCACATACGAAACTGCAACCCGCAATACCATTGACATGAGTGCCATACCGGTAGTCAAGGAGCTTTCTCACCTTCCTATAGTAGTTGACCCAAGTCATGCCACCGGCACCTGGAAATATGTCAGTGCACTTTCAAAAGGTGCGATTGCTACAGGTGCTGACGGACTTATAATTGAGGTTCACATGGAACCTAATTGTGCACTATGTGATGGGGCTCAATCACTAAAGCCTTCGAAATTTGCCCAGCTCATGAGCGAGCTGAAGCCGATAGCTGAAGCTGTTGGCAAAACGCTTTGATTTTACTTTTGGAAGGCTGTTGAAATATGAGGGCAGATGCAAAATGCATCTTTCCCTCTACATGCTGTGACGGGTACAAAATCTTTAATGCTTTGTAGAATTAATCATATTAGGAAAAGGACATATTGATTTCACTATGTCCTTTTCCTGTAATTTCGCTCATAAAGTATATGAGGTCTGATTTCGTAAGTTTATCATATGTATTTTAAAAAATTATATTTGCAGATAGTATTTAGTTACATTATACTACAACTCAAAGTACATTATTAAAAATATTAAGGCTTTATAGGTGAGTTGTAGGTACTAACTCCGTTACAACTATTATTACATCCGCCTTTACAACCACCAGTACACCCGCTACTGCATCCATAAGAGCATGAACTCCCACAGCTTCCTTGACAGTATGATTGACAGGCACTATCACAGGTATAGCATCCATACCCACTTATATCCTGTCTTGATTTTGCGATTTTTTTATTTGAAAATAAACGCATCATAATTTAACACCTCCAATTAATTTATAACCATCCCTTTACACTTGTTGACACATGCGTAGTTACATCCGCCATGGCATCCATAAGAACATGTCCCACAACTTGCTTGACAGTATGATTTACAGATGCTATCACAGGTATAACATGCATACCCACTTATATCCTGTCTTGATTTTGCGATTTTCTTATTTGAAAATAAACGCATTATAATATTAACCCCTCCAATTTTTTACTTCAATAACTATCTGCAAATATAAACATAAACCGTGTTTTATATATATCATTGAGTTATGTATATCTCGCAGGTTTGAAAATCAATGTACCAGTTGCCGCCATCAACTGCTTTCCATTTATATTTCCGGTACATATTATCCCACCATGCCTGTAAGTTTAATTTGGCCTTCCCCAATTCGGTTATCATTTTGCTCTGCATAACTTCCTTTTTATCAGGAGTAAGTAATTCGCTTTCAAGGGTAGCCGTAAGCTCTTCAATCCCAAGCTTTCTCTCAAAAAGCTCCAATATTTCATTTTTTTCCTCTTCAGTTACCCTGCCGACTATTTCTCTGGTCATATTTCATACACCCTTTCACGATTTTCTAATAATTTTTCTAATGGATCACAATAATCAATTTCATTTAATAGATTTAAAAACCTATGGGAGCCGCTTTCTTTTAGCAATCCCTGAAGCTTCAAGGATTTTTCCCTTTCTATATGACTGATTACACACTGGATTTTAGAAGGAGTATTAATTTCATTTGTCATCTTTTTGTTTAGATATTTACATCTGTTGCAGTTATAGACATCACATATTGAGCATATAGGTGCATTTTCCAATTGAAGCAATTGAGGATTTTTGATATTTATGCCGTTTTGTATATCTCCTATGTGGCTATCGGGGTCATCAAAGTAAAAAGCAGGGCACATATATATTCTGCCGTTTGGTGCAAGTGAAAAAGAATCGGTTCCTGCATCGCAATTCCTCATTGATTTCAGATTCCATATATCGGTTAATACGTTTATTTCAATTTCTCTACCCTGCTTGTACTTTTCTGCAATATAAGTCACTAATTTATCCAATTGCAATTTGTACCGATGCAAATCCTGATCCTTCCAATCATCTAGGTCTTCTATTACAAAATTTATTCTATCGACTGTGCCTGAAAGCTCCTCTGTCAATTCAAACAAATGCTGTACATTATTCCTGTTAATAAGTAAAATGGCTGGAACTTCGTCGTCTTTTACATCTGAGCAGCTGTCATATATTGAAACCGCATTACAGGCTTGTCCTGCTTTATCAATGATAATGTGTTTGTTGTATCTGTCCTCTTCCAAGCCCTCATGTATTCCTAGAAGAACAGGTGTAAAACCATTTGCTGTACAAAATTCAATCCCCTTTTCAAAAATTTCATTTGACATAATATCCTTAGTGCCTTTTGTATTTTTGTAAGAGCAATGGGGTGTAATATTATCTGAAGTTATAAACTGTAAATACTTTCCATTATGTGGTGCCTCTTCTGTTAACAATTTGGTTCTTTCGGAAGGCAAGCCTGTTACTCGTTCAAACTTATCCCAAAAATATTTGTTCGCCCGCACAGTTGCCTTATGCATCTTGCATATATTTACTGCCCTTTGGTAAATAGTATCGGTATCAGCCAGATCATAATTACAACCGGTACACCATGCACAGCCACTAGCCACTTCACAGTCAACACATTCAAGTGGGCTCTGGCTTTTCAGGTTTAACCCATGGAATGGTCTTAGTCTGTCCTGGATAACCCCACTATCTGAGTTGCCTATACACACTGCCTTTTTATTATTGAGACTTATGTTGTAAAACCTTACACACGGAAAAAAGTTTCCGTCACAATCTATGGCAAGCATCTTGCCTGACCCGCAAAAATTCTTGTCCATATCCTCTTTCTTAAGAGGATTGCCTATTGCCGGGTCAAAGAATCTCACGGAGTAATCTTCCCATAGTTTGTTCTCAATTACACAATCAGCAAGTTCTTTGAGCTGCTGCTCCATAATCAAATCATCGCCGTCTTTCCATACATCCTCAAAAACCACATTGGCAGATACATTCTTTATACCTAAATTCCAAAGACTTATGACGCTGTCTTTAAGGTAGGGGATGTCATCATGGGAAAAGGTTGCTTTTGTGGCACTACCAGGAAACTGGCTAAGCCAGAGGGGAACATTTTTAACCACATCATCATAAGACCCGCTACCATCAGGCTTAACCCTCTGTAAGTCATGCTTTATTTTATTTCCATCCACACTTAACCCAATAGACAAATGGTATTTATTCTTTTTTATGTATTTTTGTACTTCCGGTGTGTCGTAAAGAAGTCCGTTACTTGAAAAGGATAATCTGTAGCTATTAAACCATGGGTGATCGAGCATAAACATCTGCTGTTTTATATAGTCTGTTATTTTATCCACAAGTTCTATTTCTACAAAAGCCTCTCCACCAATGAACTCCCATACTATTGACTTTCCATCAAAAGCCTCTCTATCTGAAAGTATGTAGTCAACTGCCGTCTTAGCAGTTTCAAAGGTCATCTTTTTAAAGCTGTTTTTTCCTGTCATATAGCAGTATTTACAGGCAAGATTACAGTCCTCTGTAACACAAAAGGTTATTGTCTTAGGCATTCCCTCCAAACCTTCCCACGATGGCGGCATTGTTCCTATTTTTACATTTGAGTTACTCTTCACTTTATCACTCCTCTTTTTCATATTTCTTAAGTAAAGCCATTTTAGCTTCCCTAAAAGAAAGATTATTATTGTTTTTCAGCATTACAGCCAAGTGCCCTGAGATATATGCTGCTGACATACTTGTACCTCTGACTTTCCTCATGTCGGGGATTTTTTGTATGCTCTCTATACCTTCTGTTCCGAATGGTGCATAGAAAAAACTGTTTTTATAGGAGTACTGCATACAATTTTCAAACTCTCCGGCTTTTACTCCAATAACGTCTTTCAGATAAGCAGGATAGGATACCCTTCCGGAATTTTCTGCTGCCGACACAATGGGGACATTAAGCTTTTTGGCTTGGTTTACTATTCTTTTTAACGAAAGAATATATCTTTTTTTCATAGTACCAAGGCTCATATGGATAATGTCAGGCTTATAATCAAATACATGCCTTAATGAAAATGTAAGTATTCTTCCATCTGTTTTCAGATTTTCGTCAAGAATATTCATGCTTACAAACTCTACATCGCTGCACAAATGTCGTATTATCAGAGCTACAATTGTTCCGTGAAGATTTCTGACTGGAAATCCCGAATTTTGTTCTATATATCCTTCACTATTAACTCCAAAGCCTGTCGCATGTACCACACAATCGCCTAAATTATCTATTTGGGTATCTATCCCGCTATCGATTACGGCTATCCTGATCTTTCTGCCACTTTCACCTATGTCATATCACCTCCTTGCAATTATCATTTATAAGCTGCACTTCTGCTTTGTATAGGTTTTTATATATATTGTTAGCACACATTAATGAATGGTGGTTACCGTGACCTGCTACTTTCCCCTTATCCATTACATATATAACATCAGCTTCTATAATTGTTGAAAGCCTGTGAGCAATTATTACTACAGTGCAATCTCCAGTTATTTCATTGATCGCCTTCTTTATATAAAATTGAGATTCATTATCTAAGGAGGAGGTTGCTTCGTCTAATAGTATCACTCTTGATTTTTTCAGCAATGCCCTAGCTATGGCAATTCTCTGCTTTTGTCCCCCTGAGAGATTTACACCATTCTCCCCTATCATAGTGTCAAACTTGTCAGGCAAAGATTCTATGAAGTCATATATATAAGCTCTCTTGCAGGCATTTTCTATTTCTTTCTGGTTTGCATGTTTATTGGCAAGTAGCAGGTTTTCTTTTATGGACATTGTGAACAAAACAGGATCTTGCCGTACAACAGAAATATGCTTGCGTAAGTCTTCTTCCCTAATTTCGTTAATATCTGCTCCGTTAATAAGGATACGTCCTTTACAAGGATCATAAAACTTAAGGATTAAGTTGAATATTGTAGTTTTTCCGCTTCCGCTGCTTCCTACTATGGCTGTCCTGCTTCCGGCGGGTATATTTATAGTCACGTTATCCAGCACCTTTAATTGGTTATCATAGCTGAATGAAACATTTTCAAAACATAAGTCTCCATTTGCATTATTTAAAGTCTTGTCACCAAATTGCTCAGCAGTATAAGACAATCCGTCAATCAATCGGAATATTCTTTCCAAAGAATTCATAATTTGTTGTATATTTAGATTTAATCTGCTTATATTTAAAATCGAACCTGAAAACTGACCTGAATATGAATAGAATGCAATGAAATATTTGATGTCTAGTGAACCATTTATAACAAACATTCCTCCAACAAAAACCACAACCATCTGAACAATAAAGTTTACTGTATTGGATATTGCCTGAGATCTGGCACTTAAAAGTGACAAATTTACTGTCATTTTTTTTAGCATGCTCGCAATATTTATAAAAGAATTGAACTTCTCTTTTTTTATTCCCAAACTCTTTACTTCTCGTATCCCCCAGATGGTTTGACCCGAGTCGCTAAAATAATTATCATTTAATTTGGCAAGTTGTTTATTTCCTGCTCTGATTTTTTTCCCATACATATTGAATATATAGAAAGATACCGGAAAGGTAACCACAACAATTAATGAGAGTTTAAAACTTATGGCAAACACTGTTATGCCTATTGCAACAAGACGTATGAGGTCCACACAGGAATTGAGCAGTGTTCCTGTAACAGCATCTGCAACTTCATTTGAATCACCGTGTAATCTGGACATCAATTCACCGTTGTTTACATTGTCAAAAGCCTTCACCGGAAGGTCAATCATGGCTTTATACATATCCTTTTTCAGGTCAAATATAATATTCTGGTTTAGTGAAGCAAATATATATGTATGCAAATATCCGATAGCACACGAAAGAATTCCCAGTATCAAACTTAAAACTATATTGTGTACGGCAACTTCCATGTCTTTTTGGAACAGGCTGTCCAATATTCTGCCCCAGAACAGGGGTTGGGCCAGTGCCGTTCCTATTTCTGCAAGAACACAGAAAAAAGCCAGCATAAACTTGATTTTGTATGTAAAAACATATTTCAGACCTCTTTTAATCAATAACATATCTTCACTTTTGAAATTTTTAAGCTTCATGATTTAGTCCTCACATTTTATATATTGTGGATATTTTTATGTATTTTCAAAGTCTCATTGATTTTATGTTCAAGCCCATTATATGTTTTATTCATATTAAAATGTTGGAATAAATTTAGACCATTTTGAGAATATTTGTGGAACAGTTTTTTCACAATAGAAAGAAATGCACTCTCTTAAGAAACAAAAAAGCAAAAGGGTTTAGACATGAAATTTGCTAATCCCTTTTGCTCTTTAACACATATAAGAATGTTATTGTAACATATTACTAACAAGCTTAATTTTTTCGCTTACCTGACCTGAATAAGCAATCTGTTCCTGGACATAAATAATAAGTGCTTGATTATAGCAGTCAAGAGCATATCCAAGATATTCACAGGCATTTTCTGTTGAATACAAGTATAAGTAGGTATCACCCATGCTACATTTAATTTCGGCATTTTCCAAAGGATATTTTTCCGTAATCTTTATTTTTAAAGCCTCTTCATATGCTTTCTGTGACTTTTTCAGGTTTTCTTTCCGCTCTTGTGAATCATATTTATAAAGCATCAGATAAATATCCCCAATACACTTATGAATACTTGCATAAATAGAAGGGTTGGTTTCTGCTCTCCATACTTTTAACGCTTCCTCGTACCCTTTTATTGCTTTCTCTAAAAACTCCTTTTGGCCTGACACTTCAGCTCGAAGTTTATATATATTTCCCAAATTGGATTGGACAGGCGCATATAAATCCGGATTACTATCAATTGTACAGTTGCTCAAAGCTTTGTTACACAATTCTTCAGCGTTAACAAAATTTTCTTCTGCAAGCATTTTATCGCCAGTAATAAAATATGCTCTCCCCATATTATATCGGGCTTTTGCACAATCAAGAAAAAACTTCTCAGCTTCAAAATAATCTATAACTTTAGTATACTCACTAATGCTTTTATTGATCAGGTCATGGTCACCTGAAATTTCGCCCAATACAAAATAAGCATTGGCAAGATTGTTTGACACTTGAAAATAATTCGGTGTTTCTTTATCTTCTTTATAAATCTCTAGAGCTTTCTCGTATTTTGATATTGCATAAAATAAATTGCTTTTAATATCTCTGGTATTTGCAAGAACAAAGTACGCATTTCCCATATTAGTCATTATATGAGCATATAAACCAGGTTTATCGTACGCGGAAATATTTTCCAGGATTGTATTGTATTTTAATAACGCATCCTGAGCATATCCACGGATAAGTATTGCGTCCGCTTCATTTATCAAATCATTAAGCGTATCCGAATTATACCCTTCAGAAACATTTAAAATCATACTACTACCAACAATTACAATATTTCCTTCACCATTTATTATAACATCACCCATGGTTATATCATTACCTGTTACAATCAAATTATCTTTTTTGTTCCAAATGATATTTTCACCAAAGTACTTTGCTACAAATTTATTTTCAATATAAGTTACCCCATCTATAATTATTGGAGGATTATCAAGTGAAATCTCTGTTCCGTTAATAAGTGATTTCGTTTTTCCTACTGTAATGACAATTTTATTTTCATCTTTAATACCTGATACTTGTTTATCAGCGGAATTCCAATAAACTTTCCACCCAAAAGCCTCAAGCACCGAACGAACAGATACATATACAATATTGTCTATTGTTTTTAATTGCAGCTCAAATTCCGCACCATTATCCAGATTAATTGATTTGAAGCTATCAGCACAAACTCCAACTCCCGAAGCTCCAATAGCCACCATTACTCCCAATAAAAACACAAACAATCTTTCTTTATATCTCCTCAAAACTTTTCACCCAAAAAAATTATTGACTGATACTTATAGCAATATTGCTCCCATTTGCTGCTGCCGATGTATTATTGTCTCCATTAATATTTATATTTATGTCATTGCCTTCTATTGTGGTAGCATCTGCTTGATTTGTTTGTTCAGCTTTATTTATCGCAGATTCCTGCTGTTGCTTATTGTCTTTTTTATCATCACCATCTACATTTATATTTTTGTCATCAACGTTACTTTCTCTCGTTTCCTTACTTTGTGAAATATTTTTCATCTCGGTATTCTGTTTCTGATTACAGGATTTATCCTCAACCTCATGGACAGGTATTGGGGTTGCCGGTATTATAGTCTCATTAATTTCTTGAGTGAGTTTTTGTGGAACATTTTTGGAAATACTGTTTTCCATATTTGCATTATCAGTTGCTATTGGGGTTATTAAAGCATTTTCCGCTTGAACCGAATACGCCTTTTGTTTCGCTGAACTTGCTTTACTGACATTATATGAGACTCCCTTCATAAAAAGAGTTGATACACATCCTAAAACGATTATAGTCAAAACGGACTTACCTAGTTTTGTGATTATATTTGCAGATAATTTATTACTCTTAATATCTATATCCATTTCTTTTTTATGCTTACGTCCAACTTTGCTTTTTAAACTCAAATCAAATTTTAAAACCCCGGAATATTCTCCATCCGGTATTTCCGGAACAACTTCATATCCATTAACTTCATTATTACAACTATCAATTTTTATAGCTCCGTTTGTGTCCACCTTGTCTCTTTTCTCATAAAAATCCAATTCAGTGGAAATATTTAATACATCAAATAAAAATTGCTCAAAAGTCGCTATCCTCAAAACTTCATTTATAATATCTTCAGAAAGCATTGAATTATGTGTAAGTTTTTCAATATTTTCCCTGATAGCTCTTTTTTGAACTTCGCTTGATTCTTGTACTGCAAAAGTAACTATATTGTTAATATCCTCACAACTAGGTATGACTGTATTGTTATTCCATTTGTAAATCATTGAAACTCCCTTAAAAAGATACATGTCGGCAAGAAACCCAGCGTTCTTTTTGGTTACTTTCATTAAGATATCCAGAATGTTTTTAAAATTCAGTCTGTCCTTCACAAAAATCCCCCCGATAAAACAAATAATTTTCATACTAATCTAATACGCTATTTCAATAAATTTTTATACTCTACAATTTGTATATAATCCCATTCATCATCTTCCAAAGTATAAACCCTAAGAGCTTCATCAAAACACAACAATGCAAGCTTTGAATTTTCTTCCTCATCTTTAATTTTTGACAAACCTGCATAAGCAATTCCTAAATCGCGCATGGTTTCAGCATAAAGTAACGGATATTTTTCATAAGTCCTAAACTTCAAGGCATTTTTAAATGAACTAATAGATTTATTAATGTTTAGTTCTTTATCTTCAATTTCAGACAATCCGAAATATGTCATCGCCAAGCTGTTTTGTGTCTGTGCATAAAGCAACGGATTATTTTCCATTGTATATATTTTTAAAATAGTATCAAATGCCTCAATGGCCATATTAAAATATTCTACCGAATTCTTTAATTCTGCAAGTTCCCGACAGGCATCGCCCTTATAAATCAGCCCTCCCATATATGCCATATTGTTTTCTTTTGAAAAGATTTCTATGCCTTCATCAAATGCAGCAATAGCTTTAAGCAGATTTTCTTCCTTATCCCTTATCTTTGAAAGACAATAATAACCACGACCCTCTACTCCTTTTAAATCTGCATACTGAGGAGGAAACAAATCGAAGGTAATCACCTGCTGAGCCTCTTTTGACAAAGTGATTCCTTTAAGTATATTCTCTTCCTTATTGCGCACATTAGACAGGGAATAGTAAGAATTAGCCATTATCATTTTTGCATATCCTATACTCTGAGGAGAATCCGATTCTTTTATTATTTTAATCCCCTCCTCACACAACTCAATAGCCTTAGTTGCATTTTCTCCGGCATCTTTTACCTGGGACAGATACAGATATGGCGTAGCCATACTTATGAGAGAATTCGCATAAATTGTTGGGTATTTATCAACTGAGAAATATTCCAGTGATTCATTATAACACTCGATAGAATTCAAACAATTTTCCACAGTGTCATCCATATTTGCCATATAATAATATGCAGTTCCCATATTTCTTTTAATCATTGAATATTGTTGAGGGTTGCTGCTTTTCGTAACAACTCGCAATGCTTCATTGAATGCTTTTATACCATCCTCAAAAAATTCATATTTGTATTCGCTTTGAGCCAATGTGCAATAGAACACTCCAAGCTCCTTCTGGCACAAGTAATAGGCTTCAGGTTCCTGTTCGATTGTGTTGACCTCCAGAGATTCTTTATAGTATTCTATGGCTTTAGTGATATTTTCTTTAGGCTCCATGAACAAATGCAGGTTCCAATGTGCCTTTCCAAGAGAGGTCTTGGCATCAGCATACAATATAGGATATTTTTCTTTGGAAAATATTTTTAAAGATTCTTCGTGAGCCTCAATAGCCTTATTTGCATATTCCACTCCTACCTGTTTTGAAGACAGGTACAAATATATGTAGCCAAGCAATCTCTGAGTTAAAGCATAATTAAGCGGATACATTTCCAACGTTCTTACTCTAAGGCTTTCTTTACAAGCCTCCTGAGCTTTATTTAAATTCTGAATGTCGTCTTTTACAGTCGACAGCTGATAATATGCCCATCCCTGAAAGTTCTTAAGTGATGCATAATATGTGGGATAATCGTCAAAAGTATATATTTTTAATGCTTCTTCAAAATATTCGATTGCTTTATTAAGGTTTTCGGCAGTATCCTTTATAAAGGAATAGTTATAATGGCAGCTTGCTATACTTCCTATAACGGAAGCATATTCCAAAGGGTACCTGTCTGCATCGAATAATTCAATAATGTCATTGTATTCTTCAAGTGCTCTCACGAAATGTTGTCCTTCTGCCATTGAAGTACCAAGATTAACGTATACTTCCGCCAGCAACCTCTTAGTCAATGCATATTCCATGAAATATTTCTCTTTTGTAAAAGTCACCAGCGCTTTATTATAAGCAGAAATAGCTTCGTTCAGATTTTTAATGCTGTCTTTAATTGAAGCCTGAAGTCCAAATGCAGTACCGATATTCCTTTTGACTATCGCATATTCTTCCGTGCTATTATTATTTGAATAAATCTCTATAGCCTTGTTGTATGCATCAAACGCACGACTTAAATTCCTGTCCCGATCTCTTATGTATGCCAATTCTGTATATGCCATTCCCAAACCGTTTTGTGCTGAAGCATATACTTCATAATTATCTTCGGGTGAGCTTACTGCCAAAGCCTCTTCAAATGAAACTACAGCTTTGGTGGAATTCTCTTCACAATTTATTAGCTTTGAAAGTTTAACATAAACATTACCTAAATTAACTTTGATGCGTCCATATTCTTCAGGGTTAGCTTTACTTGATATATTTTCAAGTATTTTGCCATACTTGTTTATTGCACCAAAGTAATTTTTATTTTTCACAAGTTCATCAGCATCACTGATTTCATCATTAACCTTGTCAATTCCATAGCGCTTGGATATGTTAACAACAGTATTACTCCCTGCTAAAAGCACTATGTTATTATCTCCATTCATGTTTATGTTGACAGTATTATTAGGCCAGATCTTTACAATTCTATGTTCATTATCAACACTGTATTTGGATCTTAGTATAAGTTCAATAAACTGAACCGGTACATAAAATCTATCCTTATTTATTAGTGATGGGGCAATCAGTTCTACATTTTCACCATTAACATCTACTATATTACTGCCATCCCTCATGCTTAAGTTTTTCTCTTTCCTGTTTCCGGTAACAGTCCTTGAAAGCCCATCCCAATTCACATCAAACCCAAAAACTTCATACAATTCTCTAATTGGCATGTACAATTCTTTATTTACCATTATAGGCGGGATATCAAATTCCACCAGCTCATTATTAACACTTACCTGAAACCTGCTGTCTGCATAGCAAATATTTACTCCCGGCAGAAAACTGATAACCATAACTATTATCAATATTTCTATAATTTTTTTATTCACGTTTATACCACCTTTATTATTAAAACTTTTTGCGCTAACAAAACAAAAAATAGATATGCATGCTGACCATGCATAAAGACTATTACAATTTCGCACCTTAACTAGTAAACTTAACCATTTTATAATATCATACAAAGTCTTTTTGTCAAGATATTCCTAAAACAACATTATTATAGTATTAGATTCTTTATTAGAACCTTAACATCACCGCAATTATTCAATCAAATTTCAATTCTTCCTTTATTGCTTTATTACCAGTCGATGCTACTTTTTTGGTGTTCTTACCCAATTCAATTCAATTTACTGAACACCTACTACATGACATATTTGCCGTTTTGTTCATATTTTTTACGTTGGAATATATACGTTGCATTTTATATTGAATAAGCCGGACATAATTGATAGAATGATGTTAGTTCATTCTCTTTTAGAATGTTAAAGATTTAAATATAAAATGTTAAGGATGTGCAAAACCAAATGTCGATTTCACCAAACAACCCCAGACCAGATACAGGTATAGCAAAAGATAGTAACAGGTCAAGACTGAAAATATTCTTAGATGTATATACAGGCAAGTTTTCAAAACTCCTTTTATTGAATGTGGCAAGTATCATTTTGAATATTCCCGCTATTTTCGCTGCATTCTACTTAAGTAGCTATTTCTTTACAGCTGACAAGGAACTTAAAGGAATAAATTTCTTTATCGGCTATATAGTTATCAGCTTACTTGTATGTTTTCCAATAATCACCATAGGACCGTTCCAAGCCGGATTTACTTATATACTACGGAATTTTGCACGGGAAGAACACACCTTTATATTTGATGATTTTAAAGAACAAACAAAGAGAAACTGGAAGCAAGGCTTGGCTATATCATTAATTGATTTGATAATAGTTACCGGCCTTATAATTGAGATAAATTTTTTCCGCACGCAAACCGGATTGGCCAGTAATATATTATTATGGTTGAGCATGTTCGTTTTTGTTGTTTTTTCAATGATGCACATGTATATCTACCAGATGGTAGTCACCATCGAACTAAAGGTTTTCCATATTTATAAAAATGCACTCATGCTTACTTTGATACACTTTTTCAAAAATATTTTTGTATATTTCTTGTGCACAGCTATATTACTGCTATTAGCTATTTTTATACCGTTAGGGATATTGGGATTTGTAACAGTTTCCATGAGTACAATAGGATTAATAATAAATTTCCATGCCCACACTGCAATTAAAAAGTATTTGATAGACCCGGTTACAGCTACGGAAAGCAACAAACCATAATTCATCTTTTCAGTCCACAATATAAATTGAGTATAAATTATTTAAGTTAAGAAAAATATGGAAGAGACATTGTGAAGCAAGTTGTAGAGCCTGTTAATACGACGAGGAAAGGGAGAACAACGAAAAAATCTTATTTTAGAGACTTTAAAATAAGATTTTTATTATTGACAGATATATAAAACAAATAAATTTTTACATCTATTCTAGTGTTCATTTACTACAAAAATCAGTAATGCCAATAGGCACTATCTGCCTAAATAGGTATCTATATCTATCTGTACGGTTTCTCTCAGCTTTCCTATCTCATCATAACTTACGACGATATTCTTACCTATTTCCTTTGCATAATACAGTGCTTTATCAGCAAAATCAACAACCTCTTTTATATCTTTTGAATGGGTTGGATATTGAGCTATACCACAGCTCACCGTAACCTTGCACTTCTTATCTTCATTATCCATATTCAGGTTTTGCTTTTCAAGCTGCCCCCTGATCCTGTCTCCAATACCTTTTACCGTTTCCATATCCAAATCTCCGATAAGCACTATAAACTCTTCTCCTCCATATCGGACGGGTATATCCGTTTTTCTGATATTTTGCATTACAATATCTCCAAACATGGATAATAGCTTGTCCCCCCATATATGACCGTATGTATCGTTAAACCTCTTGAAATTATCAATGTCAAACATTAAAATATTCAGAGGTTTTCTCGCATAATCTGCATAGAGTGCTTCCTCTTCAAGTTTCTGATCAAAATAATGCCTGTTTGCAAGTCCTGTAAGCTTATCGGTTCTTGCCAGCTTAAATTCCCGTTTGTGCATCTCGTCATACTTTTTAACTTCCATAATGACAAGGGATACTCCATAAGCGGTAATGAGCATAAATAAATCTCTGGTTATCAGCCTCCAATAGTTAAATTCATCAAGACTATTTCTAGCAAACAACAAGGCAGTCAGGGAATATACAAATATTGTAAACACGGTTATATTTACTATCCCTGTTATATCCCTGCTAATTCCATAATAAGCAATTATAAACAGCAGGACAATAAAAATATCCGATTGAATACCGCCAAGAATAAACGAAATAAAGCAAATCAGTACTACATCCACATAAAAAACAATGCTGATTTCTTTCTTAACTTTTTCCGGCCTTACAAAGAGAACTAAAAAAGTTACTAAAGTATTATAGATTGCCGTAAGTGCAATGATCTGGTAAACAGAATTTTTAGAAACAACATGTTCCGAACCAAATAGAAAAGCCGGAATGATAAATATCAACAAAGTCCATCTGAAATACAGCATATTACGCTTAAACTTAGCTAATTTTTGCTTCTTTTCCTTTATAGACTCACTAATGATATCCTTAATCATAGATTCCTCTATTCCTTTTTGGATTTTTTATTGCTTTGACTGCAAGTTCTGCTTTAGATGTGTTATAGCCTATTGCAGTTTGACCTCTAAATAATTCGTTTTTTCACTCCTCCTTCTTTAGTCCGACCTTAACTTGAATTTTATTACAATATAACACTAAAGTTATTCCCAAGATAATTAACATAGTTCCAAAAACAAAATTAAGTGTAACTTTTTCTTTCAAAATAATAACTGAAAAAATTGTTGCCAATACAGGCTTCAGAAAAAAAACGAGAGAACCTTTGCTTGCACCTATTACGGATAAACCCATAAAATATGTAAGGTAAGCAATACCAGTTACAAACAAAGACAAATATATCAACTGATATGTTGCAGAATAATCAAATCTTAACACAGGAAATTTGAAGAAAAACAGAAACGGTAATAAAGTCAAGCTTCCCAAAATAAATGAGTACGAATTCATCTTCAAACTACCTATTCTTGATGAAACTTTTCCTCCAAGTACAGTATATAAACCATATAATACAGCAGACCCTAAAGCCAATAATGGACTTTTTAAATCCAGAGCACCTGATAGTATACCATTTATTGATATCATAATTACACCAAACATGCCAAACATCAATCCAACAACTTTGTACAACCTGATTCTTTCTCTGTCTATCAAAGCTGCAACAATAGTTACAAATATAGGGTTACTGCTAAATATGACCGCAACAACAGAAGCTTTAGAGTTTGGTATGTTTAAGCTCAGTTGCAGCAAATTCATGCTAAAAACGACATTAATTATTCCCACTACCGCCACATGTCCAAGATATTTTGGCTTTATTGCTATATCGCCTTTGAGTAGTAAGATAAAAAACAGCAAAACACCACCGATAAAAAATCTTAAAAAATTAACTTGAAATGGATCAGCTTTGTTAACTAAAGTCTTACCTACTACTTCGTATGTACTAAATAAGATTATAGTAATTAAAAGATATAAATAACCGATTTTGTTGGATTTCAAAATGTAATTCCTTTCTGATTTATACTGCCAACACTATTATATATCATTGTACTAATTTTTACATAGGTCTAATTTCCTAAGTTAAGTCCTATAATTTGAACCTACAAATATGAGACCCTGTATTCATTAACTTTAAGCCAATAAAAGTGTATAATAATATTATAGTAATCATTTTTCCAAATGTCAAAGTAGGGTGGTTTTTTGTGAAAACGATAAATTGTGAGAGATGCGGAAAAACCTTTAATTCAAGCGGCTTCTTTAATGTATGTCCGGTGTGCACGGGACTTGATGAGCAGGATTTCCTTAGAATCAAGGAATATCTCTATGAACATCCGGGTGCAAAATTGCTTGATGTTGTAACCGATTTAAACATACCTGTTCGAAA
Organism: uncultured Acetivibrio sp.; assembly: GCA_964564015.1. Lineage (GTDB taxonomy): Bacteria > Bacillota > Clostridia > Acetivibrionales > Acetivibrionaceae > Acetivibrio. The sequence continues at coordinate 40,782 of CAZLZR010000026.1, read as the reverse complement.
AATAAAACGCTATCTTAGAGAAAACAGGCTTGAAATATTAGAAAAAAACAACCGCTTTCTGTTTTGTGAAATGTGCGGCAAACCCATCAGATCCGGTCAATTTTGTGATACCTGCTACAAAGAGTTCCACCGTGACTATAATACTATTTATATTGGCGCCGTAAACTCGAAACATACAAACAGAATAAACTTAAAACCAAGTACCGACAAAACAACCAAAATGGCTTCTTCTCAATAACAGTAAGCAAAAATCACTGGCAAAGCAAATCTCCCATTTTTATTGTCACATTTTTATTTCATCAACCGCCTCAAAACTTATACTACTGCCATCCATTAACACCTTTATATAGGTTTTGTCGCCATAAAGCTTTTTTAGTTCCTCATCCGTCAGGAAATATATATCAACACCTTCTGAAACATTAACATCCAGTCTGTTAAATACGTCCTTCTGCATGGTAGAAATGATTGAATCTATGTACTTTACCGGAGAATGATTTGATTTATGTTCAACGATCACTTGAACTTTCCCGTTTTTACCAACTCCTAACACTTCCAAATGTATGGAGCCTAATTCATTTTCGTTATCGATCGGATATAGCAAATCTCTTTGGTAAACTATTTTATTTGTCACAACTTATACCTCCAATACAAATTAGACTTCCTAGAATAATAAAATACCATTAAATATCTTTCTCGTAAAGTCTTTTATAAATTTTTTGATAATTATTTACTTTCCTTACATAATTCTCAGTTTCCTTATAGGGTATCCTGTCGAGAGTTTTTCCAGTACTACTGTATTCCTCGTTTTTAAGCCACTTTTGCACATTTCCTATTCCACCGTTATAAGCAGCCAAAACCAAATCATTATTTGTTTGACCATTATATTTATAAATCTCATTTCTAAGATTCTTTAAATACCAACAGCCTATCTTTATATTAACCTCGGGGTCATATAAATATTCAACCCTGAATTCCTCAATTCCCATTTTTTCAGCCGCCCAAATAGCGGTATTGTCAATTATCTGCATTAATCCCCTTGCATTTTTGTATGAAGTTGCCTTTGGGTCAAAATTACTCTCAGCTTTTATTACTGAAAATACCAAGAGAGGATCAAGTTCATTCTCTTTTGCGTACTTAACAACCAACTCCTTATATTCCAATGGAAACATTCTTTTGCCAACACCATCGAGCAGGCACACTATTACTGCAATAGCAATTGCAAATACCAGCAATGTCTTTAAACTTTTTCTGACTTTTTTCACTGAAAATACCCATCCTATCAATATTAAAAAGTGTGATTAAAATATAAGCTCCTGCTTAAAGATAACGAAAAACCATAATTTGGTAACCTTTTCAAAGTACAAGAATAGGAAGTTATTTTTTCGTTGTCTCCAAGTAATAATACTTTGCAACCTGTGCTCTCAATTCTTCAAGCGATTCATTATTCACAATTACTATGTCTGAAATACTCTTATAAAATTCATCACTGAGCTGAAAATTTATTCTTTGCTCTACTTCATTGTATGTAAGCGCACTTCTTTCCATAACTCTTTTTATACGAACTTCTTTATCTGCAATTACTGACCAAACTTCATGCACCACATCAAGAAATCCGTGCTCTATTGGAATAGGAGCATCAACTACAGCAGTTTCACTTTCATCCAAACCGTTAATTCTATCAATAATATTTTGCGCAACATGACTGTGTGTTAATCCATTCAAAAGCTTTAATTTTTGCTTGTCTTTAAACACTATATGAGACAGCTTTTTTCTGTCCAGATTGCCTTCAGCATCCAAAACAGATGTCCCAAAGGCATCCACTATTTCAGCCAAGGCTTTCTGACCCTTTTCTACTATTTGCCTTGCCAGCATGTCTGCGTCAATTACGTGTGCTCCAAAAGAAGCCAGAATTTTGGATACAGTGCTTTTGCCGCTCCCGATTCCCCCTGTAACACCTATTATTCTCATTTGGCATTCATCCTTATTTATACTCTATTTAGTCTCATACCAGCTTCTTCCCGATTTAACCTCAACACTCAAAGGAACTTTCAACTTTGCCGCATTTTCCATGCTATCTTTTAGAAGCTGTGTTACCTCTTCCAATTCACTTTCATGAGTCTCAATAATAAGTTCGTCATGAACCTGAAGAATAAGTCTCGATTTAAGTTTTCTTCTGTTTAGCTCACTATGTACATTAACCATTGCTATTTTGATTATATCTGCAGCACTTCCTTGAATGGGGGTATTCATTGCTATTCTTTCACCAAAAGATCGTACATTGAAATTGCTTGCTTTAAGTTCCGGTAAATACCTTCTTCTGTTGAACATGGTAGTTACAAAGCCAAACTCTTTTCCCTGTGCCACAATATCGTGCATGTATTTTCTTACATTTGCATATTTGTCAAGATAACCGTCAATATAGTTACGGGCTTCCTTTCTGGAAATACCAAGATCTTTGGAAAGACTGAAATCCCCGATTCCATACACTATTCCAAAGTTAACAGCCTTTGCTTTTGACCTCAGGGCTGAAGTCATTTCCTCTTTGGGAACACCAAACACCTTTGAAGCAGTAGAAGTGTGAATATCCTCGTTATTAATAAAGGCCTCAATCATATTTTCATCTTCAGTTATATGTGCTAAAACCCTCAATTCAATCTGCGAGTAGTCTGCATCAACCAGTTTATAACTATCTTCACTGGATACAAACGCTTTCCTTATATTTCTTCCTACTTCAAGCTTTATAGGGATATTCTGAAGATTTGGCTCGGTACTGCTTATCCTGCCTGTAACAGTCACAGTCTGATTAAAGCTCGAATGTATTTTACCGGTGAAAGGATTTATTACTGCCATCAATCCTTCAATATAGGTTGATTTCAGTTTTACCAGTTGTCGGTATTCAAGTATGTTTGAAACTATATCATGCCTTTGGGCAAGTTCCTCTAAAACTTCAGCATCCGTTGAATAGCCTGTCTTTGTCTTCTTTATGACAGGCAACTCCAGCTTCTCGAATAAAACCACTCCCAATTGCTTCGGAGAATTAATATTAAACTCTTCACCTGCCAGTTCATATATTTTTATAGTGAGTTGTTGTATTTTTTCATCAAGCTGCCTTGAGATAACCATGAGCTCATCAATATTAATTTTAAACCCGTAAAACTCCATATCTGCAAGCACTCTAACCAACGGAAGCTCAATTTCATAATAAAGATATGTCTGATCATTTTCTTTTAATTTAGCTTCAATTTTTTTCATTGATTTGAATACAACTTCCGGATACAAACCAACTGTAATTTTGAGACTTTCGGTATCCATACTTCCATAGGGTGTAAAACTTTTGCCTTTACCTGACATTTCTTCTACTGGTTTTACATTGACCTCCAGGTAATCAGCTGCCAATTCAGATATTGTATAGGTCTCTCTGGACGGGTTTATTATGTAGGCGCCAATCATAGTGTCGAAGGCAATTCCGTTAAGCTCTATGCCCTTATGTTTCAAGTACACAATGAAATTTTTCAGGTCATGCCCGTATTTCTTGATTTCCCCATCCTCAAATATACTTCCGAACTCTTCAAAAAACTTATCTTCGTTAAAACTATTAAAATTAAAATAGTATGAGCTACCCTCTTCTATGGATATAAAGATTCCTGAAAGTCTGTTTGTAAACTTGTCAATCCTGTCTATCAAATAATAGAAGGACATCTCTTTTACTTCTCGTATCTTCTGTTTTAACTTTTCTGCGCCATCTATGTCCTCTATAACCACTGTCTCAACAGATAAACAATCCTGACACGGCTGGTTGTCTTTCAAGCCAAACTTGTCAATAAAGCTTTTAAATTCCAGTCTCCTGAAAAGATCATAAAGTTTTTGCTTATCACCCTCAGACCTTACAAGTTCTTCAAAATGACACAAAAATGGCATATTTCTTTCTATTGCAGCCAGCTTTTTGCTCATAAAGGCCTGTTCCTTATATGTTTCAAGCTTCTCTCTAAGTCCCTTTTTGGTAACATGTTCAATGTTGTCATAGAGGTTTTCAAGGCTGTTATAAGTCCTAATAAGGTCTAAAGCAGTTTTTTCACCTATTCCCGGCACACCGGGTATATTATCCGAGGTATCTCCCATTAATGCCTTCACATCTATAAACTGAATTGGATCTATACTATACTTTTCACGTATTATGTCATAGTCATATTCTTCTGTTTCTGTTTTTCCGCCTTTTGTCTTGGGTATTTTAATCCTTGTGTCTTTACCGGCAAGCTGCAAGGCATCTCTGTCTCCCGTGACAATTACCACGTCCATATCCCTCTGCTGAGCACACAACGAAATTGACCCAAGTATGTCATCTGCTTCAAAGCCCTCCATCTCAAGCCTCTTTATCCCCATAGCATCAAGCACTTCCTTGATAACCGGAACCTGAACACTTAATTCACTGGGCATTCCTTTTCTATTTGCCTTATATCCGTCAAATTGTTTGTGCCTGAAAGTCGGAGCTTTAAGATCAAAAGCAACACACATATACTGTGGATGTTCTTCTTCAACATACTTATTCATTATATTGATAAATCCGAATACCGCATTAGTGTATAAACCATCTGAAGTAGCCAAAAGGTTTGCTCCCTGAAGTCCATAAAAAGCTCTGTTCAATATGCTGTTACCGTCAATGATCATCAATTTCTGTCTTTTCATCTATAACCTCTCAAATTATTATTCAATAATAATATTTCACAGACTTTGCTTATTATCCATTATTTTCATCGTTTCCCTGAAGAGACAACGTTATATTCTCACCCTTTGAGTACTTCTTATCGGTAGTATTGGCAGGAATACAGATTTCCATTACATAGTCCTCGGATTTTAAAATTGCATATCCATTCTCAATTCTATCAACAACCGCTTTTATCTCCATAGCCATCATCACCTTCTCTTTTGCTATTCCTCCTACAATTAACATTTACCAATTTCTAAACTTTCATGACAATATTTTAAACATAAACCCACAATAACCATTTTACACAAAAACAAAACAGCCGTAAACAGCTGTTTTGTTTATTTTTTATTTAATTATTATTATGCTCTTTTTTAGCTACTTTAGACAATCCAAAACATATTCCGTTTCATCACACTCAAGCCTATATATAAGTTTATCAAGCATATCCTTATTATGATCATCTATTTCGACAATTTCAAGACCATATTCATTAAAAGCGCCTCTTTCAACAACTCTTACTACTCTTGCTTTAAACTCAAGATTTTCACCCTTGTTGACCGATGCGGAAACAGATACGTTAACCAGGCATTCAGGGTCTATATTATCTTTAAAAACAGCACCCACACCATACATACCAATATTTTTTATGATTGCGTACATACTTTTGCCCTGGGTGTTTGAAAATATTCTAGATTGAAAGTTTACCAAATACCTTTTAGTCTTTCTGCTGTTCTTTACCTTTTGTATCTCGCTTGCTGCAACTTCCACAAGCCACGGATAATTTATATCAATTTCACTTATCTGACCGTTTATAATGTACTCAAATTGTCCCTGCATTATATTGCAGAATATTTGATCTCCTTTAAACACGTTACTCTTTAAAAACATCTCAGGAATCCTGAAATAAAGGTTATGACCATCAATCTTTTGAATCACACTCAAGACAGGTTCAAATATAGACTTATGCTTGATACTAATGACTGTGCCACGCTTAAAAATATCATCCTGTTCATTTTTTGTCAAACTTGAAGTATCTTTATCAACGGCTATCCAATCGGAAATTTTGAAATTATCCACTTTGCCCCCTCCTCAAATAAAAAGTAAAACGGGTTTTATGGAATATATTCGACAATTGTTTCCATTTTCCTTCTGGATTTTTTAAAATCTCATTTTACTTTAAATTCAAGAATTCGATATAGTTATAATCACTTTGATTTTTTGACCGGACTTTATATTCTCCAATCTCTGCACTATATTTTCCTTTTCTTGGTACATACTTTTCAGTTCCTCAGTATTGTTTGATTTTTTTTCTTCAAGGACTTTGATATAATTTTCAAGAGCCATTAATCTGGTGTTAAGCTCAGCCTCGTCGTTTATAACGCTGATCTTACCGTTAAAACCTTCATTCGCTGCCTTGATAAATTTATCATATTCAGGCTTATCCATAACATAGCTGACCTTATAAACAGAAGCACTGTTCTCATTACCGCTTTGAACTTCAGATTTGTTTGATAGTGTATAATCCGAAGATGCAGTAAAACTATCAACCCCATCTTCTAACCTGATTCCAAATTGTCCGGCCATTTTAATCATTTCTGATTTGTCTGCTTCAATATTTTCCGAGTTCAGTGTCAAGCAGATATCGCTTGCCAGTGTAGCTGTAGTCACTGTCTCGCAAATGGATTGCATACCAGGTTCTTCATTAAACTCAATTAGAACGTTATTATCCGGTGTCTGTTCAGGAACACCTGCAACCTTTGCCACCGAACTCAATGCATCCGGCCCATATTTACCAAACTCTTCCGGTGTTCTTTCTGCTTCCGGCGTTTCTATTTGATCTGGTAACATCATATATGCTTCTTTGTTCTCATCTATAGTGTAACCTGTATCATAAGCAGCAGTTGCATTGGAATCAGCATATAATTGACCCGCAGAATCTTGAGAAATATTATTTTCTACTTCCAAACCACCACGTGTATCCTTACTCATCTTCTTATCTTCTGCCTGTGATTCACTTAATATGGCAGAATTCGTATAATCACCTATTAAAGAATTCTTACCGGTATTCATAACTCCTCTTACCACCAATACTAATAAAAGTACGGCAGCAATAGAGGATATTGTTTTCATTATCCTGTTTCTCATTATTATAATTTTTCTGTTATTTTCAACATTTTGCTTTTCATCAGAGAGCTTTTGATGCAATTTATCTTTAAAATCTTCAGGCAGCTCAATTTCGTCAATGCCCTTACACATTTTCACAACTTCACGCAATTGTTCAAGCTCGACTTTACAATCCTCGCAAGATTCAACATGTTCTCTAACCATCTTTGCTCTGACTTCGTCAAGTTCATCATCTATATATAATGATAGCAATTCTAAAACCTCATCACACTTTTTCATTTTCGCCCTCCTCTCTATATTATTTGACGTACTTTTCACTGAAAAGTTCCTTTTTCCCCGAAAGAATTTTTTTAAGAGCCTGCCTGGCTCTGTTTATTCTTGATTTAACAGTTCCTTCAGGACAATTGACAATCCTGGAAATCTCATCATAACTGAACCCTTGAATATCTCTTAGTATAATTACACTTTTATAATCCTCGGGAAGTTCCTGAATTGACTTATTAACAGCATTTTTTATCTCATTGGTTTCAGCCGTTATATCCGGTGTTGGAGAACTATCGGGAATCTGACGTTTTACCTCACCATCATTAAATTCCATATCCTCATCTAAGGAAAATACCATTCTCTTTTTTCTTCTTCTAATTTCATCGAGACACACATTTGCAGTAACTTTATATATCCAGGTAGAAAACAATGAGTCCCCCTTAAATTTATTAATAGACCTGAAAGCTTTAAGAAAAACTTCCTGTGCCAGTTCATTGGCATCATCATAGTTTCCAATCATCCTAAATGCTATATTGAATACTTTCTTTTGGCAGCTTTCAATAAGCTGCTCAAAAGCTTCAACATCTCCCATTCTTGCTCTATCCACCAGATCCTTTTCACTCTCACTCATGCTTGTCTCACCCCCTGGGCTAAAAGTCGGCAATACATATAATACGAAGTATTACTTCCGACATTATAGTGTTTCTCATATATTAATTTGAATAAAATCCTGAGAGTATCAAAACATATTATACAATTTTTTTTGACTTATTTGAACCACTACAATAAATAATTCATATAAACTTAATACTGTAAATTTAACAAATTATTACAAAGGATTTTATTTTCATATGTAGAATTATAAATTATAAGGACATAAATACCAGATTACTGCAATAACTATGTGAGCATTAAGCCGCTTCGGTTTTAGAACATTTGCTTCTCAAATTTTATAATTAAAGGAGCCATCATATGATAAATACAATTTTAGTAACAGATGACAATGTTCTTGATAATGCACTAATCAGAAACTACCTCTACAAAGAAAGTTACAACATTGTATCGGCACTAAATGGCCGAGAAGCTATAGAACTTATTGAAAGCCGAAACATAGATTTAATTCTTCTTGATATGGTCATGCCTGTTATGGATGGCTATGAGTTTATGAAAGTATTCTCAAAAACCCCTTATTATAAAGAAATTCCTGTTATTGTAACATCAAGTCTTGATGGTGCGGAAAATATTGAGAAAATCCTCGAATACGACATATTTGACTATATTATCAAACCACTTGATAATATCAACAAACTAATATTAATCAATAAAATAAGAATGGCATTAAAATTTAGAAACCTCATTTCCGACCTCAATAAAGCTACAAAGATTATAAATAATATTTCTACCACTAAAAGCTGCTAAGAAAGTCCTTTACAAAATACTATTTTTCCCAAAGACATATCTTTCAAACAAACCATATATTCCTAAACATTAATTACGATAAACTACACAAAATATCCTCTATAGAACTCTAATTTTTTAGGAGGATGATTATATGAAAATCCGAGAAGGCATGATTCCAACAGTCCTTGGGACTGTCGTCACTGCAACCGGTTTATCCATAAAACCATTACCAGCTAAAGTAAAATGGGGTGTAACCGGATTTGGTCTGGCACACGTGGTACTTGGTGCAATTGACCTCATTGAACACCGACACCATCACTAATGTAATATCAAGGACTGGAGTTATTATTCTCCGGTCCTTTATTCGAGCATTTCAACTAGCGAGCTATATAAATCGCAATTTATAAATAAATCGCAAAAATGATTATACATTGAAAAATTTGGTTTTCGTGATATTGTATTAAGGAGATTTATGCGCGCTGTAAACTCTTTATCCCCTTCAATATAGGAATTTTATATCAAGTGCTTTGTAAAACCCAATTCAACCAGTTTAGTGTAAGCTTCCCAAACATTTTCGGGTATCTCCTGATAAATCTGAAAACCTTTTTCCGCATACACCCTTACACGCTGCAAATCCCCAACCATAATACTTATTATTTCATCCTTAAGTATCTCTCCGCCTGAATATGCATCTAAATATTCTTCAAACCCAATTTGCGGCGAAGTAACCACTATTTCACTATCAATCCAGAATTTTTTAAATGCCGCAAAGGTTCTTCGCTCCATATAGGGCTTATTCACTGCAATAATTGAATCATCTTTCAAATCCTTATCCGAAATTAACCTTCTGGTAAACAATATATTCTCACCCGTATTGGTAGACTTGGTCTCAAGAAGTATTTTTTCCGAAGGAACTCCCATATCACAGACTATTTCCGCAAATTTCTCGGCTTCTGTCCTATTCCAGATGTTTTTTGTTATTTTACCCAATCCACCGGAAATTATAATATAAGGAGCAAGACCTTTAAGGAAAAGCTCTGCTCCCCTTTCGGCCACACGTGTATCATGACTTCCAAGAACAACTATCAAGTCGGCACAAGCCGGTTCATGATTCATATGATGATAGTCCCAAATAACCTTTGCCAGACTTTCTATTTCCTTAATCATAGCTACTCCTTATAAAACCCCACCCGGAAATTTATAAATCAGATATCTTTATCAGCTTAAGCTACTAGGAAAACAGAGCCTCGACAAATTCTTCCGGATTAAACCTCTGCAGATCATCTATCTGTTCACCAACACCAATAAGCTTTACCGGTATATTAAGTTCAGATGAAACAGCTATAACAATACCGCCTTTGGCAGTCCCATCAAGCTTTGTAAGTACAATTCCCGTCACAGGCGATACCTCGGCAAAAGTCTTGGCCTGAACAATTGCATTCTGACCGGTTGTTGCATCAAGCACCAGAAGAACCTCCATTGAAGCTTGAGGTAATTCCCTTTCTATAATTCGGAATATCTTTTTCAATTCATCCATCAGATTCTTCTTTGTATGAAGTCTTCCAGCCGTATCACAAATCAATACATCCGCTTTTTTTGCCTTCACTGACTGTACTGCATCATATATAACAGCCGCAGGATCTGCACCTTCCGCGTGTTTTATCAATTCTACGTCCACTCTGTCTGCCCATATTTCAAGCTGATCAATTGCCGCAGCTCTAAATGTATCACCAGCCGCAAGCACAACTTTCTTGCCGCTTTGCTTTATCTGATTTGCAATTTTTCCTATAGAAGTAGTTTTGCCTACTCCATTTACTCCAACTACGACAATAACACTCGGAGTTGTATTTAAATTCAATTCTGTACTTTCTGTTGCAAGGATTTCCCCCAGTTCCTCTTTTAATAACTCTTTTACTTTAATTGGGTCTGTGACTTTGTTGTCCTTAACCTTCTTCTTAAGATCTTCTATAATCTTAAGACTGGCTTCAGCACCAATATCCGATGTAATAAGAATTTCTTCAAGTTCCTCAAACAATTCTTCATCAATTTTTCCAAACGAAACCAACACCTGATCTATTCTTTCGGTTATAGCGTTTTTCGTCTTTTTAAGTCCTTCTTTTAATTTGTCAAAAAAACCCATTATAAGTCCTCCATTCTATTTCCAAACTACATTTTTAATCTGGCCTTAGCTTACCTTTTCACCCATTTTTAGCGATACAATCTTTGAAACACCATGTTCTTGCATAGTAACACCATATAGAGTATCACATGCCTCCATAGTTCCCTTTCTATGTGTAATAACAGCAAATTGCGTCAGATGGGAGTATTTTTTTAAGTATTGCGCAAATTTGTTAACATTAGCATCGTCCAGCGCCGCTTCAATCTCATCAAGTACGCAGAAAGGAGTAGGATTCAACCTTAATATGGAGAACAAAAGCGCAATAGCAGTAAACGCCCTTTCTCCTCCTGATAGTAGCATAAGATTCTGAAGCTTTTTACCCGGTGGCTGAACTTCAATTTCTATGCCGCTTTCCAGTACATTTTCCTTGTCTAGGAGTATGAGTTCCGCCCTACCTCCGTCAAAGAGTTCTTTAAATACCATATTGAAATTATCGTTTATAAGTTTAAACTGCTCCATAAACTGACGTTTCATAATTGTAATCATTTCCTGTATAACCTTGTGAAGTTTTTCACCTGCCTGTTCCATATCATTTCTCTGAACCGACATAAATTCAAAACGTTCCTTGGTTTTTATATAGTCCTCAATAGCGGCCACATTAACAGGTCCTAGATCCTTGATTTCGCTTCTTATCTCATTTATCTGCCTTTGGGCCTGAGGTATGCTTCCTACATCCTTCCTGAATTCTAAGGCATTTGTATATGTGAGCTCATACTCATCCCACATCCTGTTCTGGATTGATTCCATTTCAGACTCAATCTTTGCCTTTTTTACCTCCATACGGTTGTATTCTTCCTGCATGAGCAGAATGTTTCTATTAATATCGGCTATCTGTTTAATAATATCCTGGGACTCTTCTTCAAGCACTTTTCTTTCTTCCACTGTCCTGTCTATCTCAAAAGTTTTTCCCGATTTTTCTTCTTCATACCCTTTGATCAAAAGTTTCAAACCTTCGTTTTTCTCTTCTAATGATTTAATCTCTTCCGAGTTTTTTATCTTCTCTGATTTCTTTTTATCAATGCTCTTAGTCAGGCTTTCCCTTTCATTAACAATTCTCTCAAGGGCTTCATTTACACCAGCTATACTCTCTAAAATTGAATTTACAGAGATCTTATAGTCAGTAATATCAGTATGCAAAGCATCCCGTGCGGATTGTCCTTCCTTGTGCTTGTCCTGATACTCAGTTACCACCCGTTTGGTCTCTGCTATATCGTTTTCAATCTGATTGAGTTCCTCAGAGTATTTTGAAAGCTCAATCTCTGTATTCTGTTCCTGCCTTGTCAGTTGTTCCTTTTCCTGCCTCAGCATCTCTATTCTTGCAATGGTTCTTCTGATATTGTCCTCTATCTGAGCCAAATGACTTTCATCCCTGATTTTTACAAGCTCATTATTCTTGAGGCTTTCTTCTTCAATGGAAATATCATTTATAATATCAGACAGCTTTTGGGATTGCTCGTTAATACTTTTCTCTAAAGCCTCCTCCTGCTCCTTAAGACTTACCAAAGCCTCATCAAGCTCCTGAACCTCCCTGTTTCTGCTCAATATTCCGGATTCCCTGTGTTCCTTGCTTCCTCCTGACATAGACCCAGTTGTGCTCAAGATATCACCATCTAACGTAACTATCCTGAAATTGTAACCAAACCTTCTGGCCATTTTAATTCCGGAATCAAGATTATCAACAATAACTACCTTTCCCAAGAAGCTTAAGATGATCCCCCTATATTCAGGGCTGTAGGAAATCAGGTCGGATGCAACACCGACAAAGCCTTCCTGCCTTTTTATATCATTCAAGGTATTATCGTCAAAAGTTTTCCCTCTAACTGAGGATATAGGCAGAAAAGTAGCTCTTCCAAGCCTGTTGTTCTTTAAATATTCAATGGCTCTCTTGGCATCTTCTTCACTTGAGGTTACAATGTTTTGAAGCGCCCCACCAAGAGTCATTTCTATTGCCGTTTCGTATTTGCCTTCAACCTTGACAAGCTGTGCCAAAGCCCCATGAATACCTTTTCCGAATTGAGGCGACTGCTGGCACGCCTGAAGGACCAACTTTACACTCTTATTATATCCTTCAAGATTCCTCTCCATATCCTTAAGCATTTTTTGTCTGGAGGATTTGAACTGAATATCAGATTTTACATTATTCTGTTTCTTTCTTTCTACTTCCAAAGCCCGGTTCAATTCATCCTTTTTGATATTTAAGGACTCCAGCCTGTTCTTTGTACCCTTTATCAGCTCGGTTGTCTTATAGATGCTATCTGAAAGTTCTTCCTTTCTCATGCCTTCACGATCTTTTTCCAGTGTCAGCTGTGCCACTTCATTGGCAATACTTGTCTTCCTTTTATTGATGACCTCTATGTGGTTTTTAACATTGTTTATCTGCGTCTTTTTATCCGATTGTAAGTCCAGCTTGTCCATTATACTGGACTTGAGATTTTCAATATACCTCTCATGTTCACCCAAAGTTGCAAGAATTGCCTGAAGCTTTTTATCCGCTTCTTCGAGCTTTACGTTATAGTCTTGCAGTCTCTCATTCAAGTACTTGATTTTTTCATTCCTTGTTATTTCTTCTTTCGCTATACTTTCAAGCTTTTCGGTTACTTCTTCAATTTCCCCGTCAAGCCTTGATATATTCGATAAAAGGTTGCTCTTTTTCTCATCATTAAGCTTAATTTCAGAATTACACTTTTCCAGGCTGTTCTCAAGATTATAAAATTCCTGTCTTGAATTGTCCAGCTTTGTCTCAAGCTCTTTTAACAGCACCAGCTTCTTCTGATTCAACAAAGTTATATCTTCCAGCTTTTTATTGTCAGCTTCGATATTATCCTTAATAGAAATATAGCTTTCCTCAAATTCCTGTATTTTCTCTTTAAATTTGGATATATTTTCAATATATACATTAATCTCAAGTTCTTTTAAGGTATCTCTTAAGTTTAAATACCTCTTTGCGACATCGGATTGCTGTTTCAAAGGCTCTATCTGAGTTTCAAGCTCAGAAATGATATCATTTATCCTGATCAGATTCTGCCTTGTAAGCTCTAGTTTTTTCTCAGCCTCTATCTTCCTGACCTTGTATTTCATGATACCTGAGGCTTCTTCAAAAAGATTTCGTCTTTCCTCGGATTTTGTACTTAAAATCTCATCCACTCTTCCCTGTCCTATAATGGAGTAACCATCCTTACCGATACCGGTATCTAAGAATATTTCATAAACATCCTTCAGACGACAGGAAGTCTTGTTGATAAGGTACTCACTCTCTCCCGAGCGGTATACACGCCTGGTTATAGTCACTTCACTGTAATCAAGGGGCAAAGAATGATCTTGATTGTCAATAGTAAGGGAAACCTCTGCAAACCCCAACTGCTTTCTGTGTTCTGTGCCGGCAAAGATTACATCTTCCATCTTTCCTCCCCTTAATGTCTTGGCACTTTGCTCTCCGAGAACCCACCTGATTGCATCGGAAATATTGCTCTTGCCACTTCCATTAGGACCGACAACGGCTGTAATACCTGAATTGAACTCCAGATTTATTTTATCTGCAAAGGATTTAAATCCCTGTATCTCAAGCCTTTTTAAATGCATTAGAACACCCCGGTATCCTTTTCTTCGTTATCCATACAAACAGATATACTTAATAATTTTAACATATTTTTTTTATTTATCAATAGTTTGAAAAAATCATAAACTGCACCTTAAAGAAATCCTTAATTGCAAAAGTAAAATCCACACCATTTCTTGTGTAAGTGAAATTTACTTCTTGGGCATATGTGGTAATACAAAAAAGAAGTCAGTTTAATATTGTAAAAAACTTGGAAATCACTAACAAAAGTACAGACAGCAATTTTTATAAAAACAAGCCAGTGAAATTCAATTTAATGAATTACACCAGCCCTTTTAATGCCTTGAATTTTCTCGACATATAAAATATATAAGCAAATAGCAATTTACATAGGCAAAAATGTGTCGGCAGCTAAATAAATCAGCCTCTGCTTTTATAGCTGTCAGAATATTTTGCAGCGGTGAGAATTGCCTCGGTCATGCTTATATGACTTGCCTTTCCTGTCCCGGCTATATCAAAGGCAGTCCCATGATCCACAGATGTTCTTAGAAATGGCAGTCCGATAGTTATAGCTATTGTCCTCTCAAAATCAAGCGTCTTTGTTGCAATATGCCCCTGATCATGGTACAGGGATAATACGGCATCATATCTTCCCTTATATGCAAGATAAAATACTGAGTCTGCACCAATTGGTCCTTCGACCCTATATCCCTTTCTGACGGCTTTTTCAACAGCAGCTTCAATATACCTCTCCTCATCTCCGAACAAGCCATGTTCTCCAGAGTGTGGATTGAGCCCGGCAACTGCAATGGTTCCGCCTCTCACCCCCAGCATGCTTAGAGCTTCGGCAGACCTTACAATGTAGTCAAAAACCCTTTCTTCGGTAACCATGTCACATGCCCTTCTCAAGGATACATGCCTGCTCAGAAAAAATACCCTTAACGCTTCTACCTCAAACATAGTCAGAGGATCAATGGTATTGGTTAATCCTGCAAAAATTTCCGTATGTCCTATATAATCTACCCCTGACATTTTTAGTGATTCTTTATTTATCGGAGTTGTGCAAACGGCATCAATCTTACCATCTTTAGCCAACTCAACAGACTTTTTTATATAATTGTATGCCGCCTTTCCTCCTAAAGCCTGAATTTTCCCATATTCAATCATGCAAGTATCTACGGCTTCATCACTTACCAGACATAGAGTATCAACCCCTGGATTTACTTCTTCAAAGTTTTCAACCACACTTACTTCAGATTTCAAGCCACATACCAACAAAGCTCTTGTAACAGCTTCCCTGCTTCCTATAACAACAGGGCGGCACAGGTTATATATATTCTTTTCTTTAAGTGCTTTTACGGTAATTTCCGGTCCAATCCCTGCCGTGTCTCCTATTGGTATCCCTATAACTGGCTTATTCATAAAAAACTCCTTATATTTAATTTAATAAAAAACATGAAAAAGCTGTTCTCATATTAAGAACAGCCCTAAAATTACATATTACTTTAACTCTATCTAGGCTCTACAAGGAACTTAATTGCTGTCCTTTCTTCGCCGTCGATACTAATTGATGAGAAAGCTGGAACAGTTATAATATCGATTCCATTTGGCGCTACAAATCCTCTTGTAATTGCTATTGCTTTGATAGCTTGATTTACTGCTGCGGCTCCCACTGCTTGAATTTCTGCCGTTGACTTGCCCCTTAAGATTGCTGCTAAGGCTCCTGCGACCATTTTCGGCTGCGATTGAGCTGATACCTTTAATACCTCCATACACTTTTCCTCCTCAATAAATTATGAAAATTATATAATATTAAAATTATTATAATTCTATCTCTAATTATATATATTAGCTTTTATCTCTGATACTTTCTCCTACTATTATTTTATACCATTATAAAACAACCCACAATATCACAAAATTAATATTTTACATCATAAAGTTCACATGCCTGTCCCTTTGAATAAACTTTTATTTCCCAAAAGCCATATTTTTCTTTTAAATATTTAATATTTGATTTCTTTTGTCCTACAATATTTGAAACATCTGCCTTTTCGGCCAATATTGCGAGATTCTTTTTATTGGTAAGCTTGCTTTTTATTATGATGCTTTCAATAGCATTTAAAGTACGTTTGGCTTCAACAAGCTGCCTGAAAGCAGGATGAAAAGGTCCTGCTATTACATCTCCACCGTCACATATATTCTCAGTAGGCTGTAATCCAACTCTGATAACATTTATATCATTACTTTCATATATGTCAAGAAGTTTTGCACACAAATCAACGGCATCCTCAATACTAAGAGGTACATATTTCCCTTCTTTATAAGCTCTTTCCAGATAAGTATCTTTTATTACGAGGGTAGGGTAGATTCTTACTATTTTCGGTGCCAAGTCAACCACCTTTTTTGCAGTTTTCACTGCTTTTTCATTGTCATCTCCCGGAAGTCCTATCATTGTTTGAATTCCAAGCACAAAACCCTTTTCCTGTATAAGCCTTGAAGATTTAATTACATCACTGACACTGTGTCCTCTTGTGCTTTTCTCAAGCACTTCACTATCAAGGCTCTGGACTCCCAACTCAATTGTAGACACCCTATAGAATTTTAAATATTCAAGAATTTCATCATTAATATAATCCGGTCTTGTTGATATTCTTATACTGCTGACATAGCCTTTATCTATATATTTGTTTGCTGTCTTCAAAAAATCAATCTGTTCTTTCCTGTCAATACCTGTAAAGCTACCTCCGAAAAAAGCTATTTCAACCGAAGCATCATTGTCAATAGTATTCAAGTGCGCATCAATAACAGCACGCATTGAACTTTCTGTAACCTCTTCCTTTTGTCCGCTGATATTCTTTTGATTGCAAAAAACACAATCAAAAGGACAACCTTTATGTGGTATGAAAACCGGTATAACAATATGCCTCAAAGCACTAATCCTCCTAAACTGCAAGTCACATCACAGATCTGCTATTTTCTTTAAAGAAGTCTTAGCCGCCATCTGCTCTGCCTCTTTCTTGGTTCGGCCTTCACCTACCCCAATAACCTTATTATCAAGCTTAACCTGAGAAACAAATATCTTACTGTGATCAGGACCCTTTTCTCCAATAATCTCATAGGTAACTTTCTGTTCATTACTTTTCTGTATAATTTCCTGAAGTTGAGTTTTATAATCCATAAATATCTCGCCCTTGATGGAATCGTCTATGAATTTTTTCATCTGACTGAGAATAAAAGTTTTTGCGTTTTCAAAACCACCATCTATATATATTGCCCCAATCAATGCCTCCACAGCATCGGAAAGAATTGATGTCCTTTTTCTTCCTCCTGTGTTTTCTTCACCTTTGCCCAGCAAAAGGAACTGACCGATATTCAGTTTGTTGGCACAATTTTCCAACGAAGCTTCACACACAACATTTGCTCTGAATTTGGTCATTTCACCTTCCGTCAAATGTGAATAATTTTTATATATGTTTTCGCTTATGACCACACTTAATACCGAGTCTCCCAAGAATTCCAGACGTTCGTTGCTAACAAGCTTTTCACTCTTGTTCTCATTTGCATAGGAGCTGTGTGTCAACGCTAAAATCAGGTTCTCCTTATTTTTAAAATTATAGTGTATTTTCTTTTCGAATACATCAATATTTTGCATCAAAGTATCTTTATTTTGCATTATACCTCCCATCTTCCGGATACTAGATCATATACATAATCATCTTAAAAAATATACATTACGTATCAGGACTTCAATATACTAATTTGATAAACTACAGGGAACGGATAGAATCCGTCCCCTGAAATTATAAACCCAATAAATATAAAAATCAATCCTAGTACTTTCAACGAAGTATTAGTATTTCTTCAAAAGAATAGATGCATTGTGTCCGCCAAAGCCTAATGAATTGGATAAAGCATAATTAAAATCCGCTTTTCTGCCCTGATTAGGAACGTAATCCAAATCACATTCCGGATCAGGAGTTTTGTAATTGATGGTGGCAGGCAAATACCCTTCTTTTATTGAGAGAGCTGTTATTATTGCCTCAACTGCACCGGCCGCTCCAAGAAGATGTCCTGTCATGGACTTTGTTGAACTTACAGCAAGTTTTTTTGCATAATCCCCGAAAACAGTTTTTATTGCAGCTGTTTCAAACTTATCATTGTATTCGGTTGAAGTACCATGAGCATTTATATAGCCAACTTCATCAGGACTTATTCCTGCATCATCTATAGCCATCTTCATACACCTTGCTCCACCTTCTCCTTCCGGTGCGGGAGCTGTTATATGATGTGCATCGTTTGTACAGCCATATCCAACAACTTCGGCAATTATGTTTGCTCCCCTTGCCTGAGCATGTTCAAGTTCCTCAAGAATTAATATGCCGGCACCTTCTCCCATAATAAATCCATTTCTATCAGCATCAAAGGGTCTGCATGCCAAAGAAGGGTCTTCAGTTGTAGACATAGCTTTCATTGAACAAAACCCTGAAAAGGCCATTGGAGTTATGCTCGCTTCAGCACCTCCGGTAATCATAATGTCTGCATCTCCACGCTGTATTACTTTAAATGCATCCCCAAGTGCGTTTGTTGATGTTGCACAAGCAGTTACAACACATTCATTGAAGCCTTTTGCGCTAAATTGTATAGCTATAAGTCCTGCTGCCATGTTGGAAATCAACATGGGTATAAAGAAGGGACTTACCCTTCCAGGACCCTTTTCCAGATAGACACTATGCTGATCCTCAAAAGTCTCAATGCCACCAATTCCGGAGCCAACCACAACTCCGAACCTATATTTATCAATCTTTTCAAGGTCAATTCCTGAGCTGTCTACAGCCATTTTCGCCGCTGACATGGCGTATTGTGAATATTTATCCATCCTCTTTGCTTCTTTTTTATCTATAAACTGTGAAACATCAAATTCCTTTATTTCAGCCGCTACTTTACAATTCATATTTGAAACATCAAACTTTGAAACTGTGCTAATACCGTTTTTTCCTTCCTTTATTGAATTCCAGAAGTTATCGACACCAATTCCCAATGCAGAAACCACACCTAACCCTGTAATAACTACGCGTTTCTTCATATCCGAACCTCCTATTTTTCATATGAATAATTTATATTCAGGCACTTTGCCATTATTTTTATTATCATTATTATCAAAACACTTATCAGTTAATAGCTCCCCGCAAAACCGCAACTGCAGTCAGCCATTCAACCTCTGTACCTTCTATTCAATTCTAAAAGATGAAATATGGATAAAAAAAGTCCCTTGCAAGGGACTTTTTTTATGAGTTATTTTTAATGTAATCAACAATATCTCCAACTGTTGAAATCTTTTCAGCCTCACTGTCTGGTATTTCGAGATCAAATTCCTCTTCCAGTGCCATAATCAACTCAACAATATCAAGTGAGTCTGCTCCCAAATCATCTATGAAGGAAGACTCCATTGAAATTTCGTCTTCTTCAACGCCTAACTGCTCTACTATTATTTTTTTGACTTTTTCGAACACTATCGTTCACCTCCTTCCACAGGGGGTTTTTTATTTAATCTGAACTTCTAATGTAAAACTATAATGTAAAACTACATAGTGTTACATTAAGATATTATTACATAACTAAACCGCCGTCAATATGTATTACTTGACCTGTAATATAATTTGATTCTTCTGAAACGAGAAAACCAACAACATTAGCCACATCTTCAGGTGTCCCATACCTTTTCTGCGGAATGCTGTTTAAATAATTCTCCTTAATACTGTCAGGCAATATATCTGTCATTTCAGTTGAAATCAATCCAGGCGCTACTGCATTGCAATTAATTCCCCTTGTGGCTAGTTCTTTGGCAGTTGCCTTCGTAAGCCCGATTAATCCGGCTTTTGAAGCTGCATAGTTTGCCTGACTTGGATTTCCTATAACACCAATAACGGATGTAACATTTATAATCCTGCCGCTTCTTTGCTTCATCATGGTTTTTGTAACAGCCTTTGTGCAGAGAAAAGCACCCTTAAGATTAATATCGAGAACATCGTCCCAGTCGCTCTCGGACATCTTCATTATCAGCTTATCCCTTGTAACTCCCGCATTATTTACAAGTATATCCACGCTTCCAAAAGTGTCTAGTGCAGTATTAACCATTTCGTTAACATATTCAACGTTTCTTACATCACCAACTGACACAACTACATTTATTCCGGCTTCTTTTAATTCTTCACAAGTACTATTAATAGCCTCGGAAGCTGTCGTACCGTTTAATACTATGTTTGCCCCCAACTGCCCGAGTTTCATCGCAATTGCTTTTCCTATACCTCGGCTGGAACCTGTTATAATTGCAGTTTTCCCCTCTAATTTCATACTATTCACGCCTCCAAAACTCCAAGTTCCTTAAGTGTGTTGTTTAAAGAATCAATATCTTCAACATTTAATGTTTTAACGTCCTTATTTATCTTTTTAACAAAACCTATCAGTGTCTTCCCGGGGCCGATTTCCACGAAAGTATCAACTCCGTCATCAATCATTTTCCTTATAGACTCCTCAAAATGAACCGGACTGCTAACCTGTCTGACAAGTAAGTCTTTAACCACTGACTTATCTAAAATATATTCAGCTGTTACATTTGTTACTACAGGAATTTTCATATCACTAAGCACTATCTTATCAATTTCTGCTGCAAGCTTCTCACCGGCAGACTTTAACATACTGCAATGGAAAGGTGCGCTTACAGGAAGCATCATAGCCCTTTTAGCCCCGGCTTCTTTTGCCAGTTCAACCGCTTTTTCAACTGCTTTTACTTCACCTGCAACAACTACCTGACCTGGACAGTTAAAGTTGGCCGGGCTTACTATACCAATTGATTCAGCTTTCCTACAGCACTCCACCACCTTATCATTGTCAAGACCTAAAATAGCCGCCATTGCGCCTTCACCAACCGGAACAGCTTCCTGCATGAATTTCCCTCTTTTTCTTACAAGTGCCACTGCATCACCAAAAGACATAGTACCTGCGGCTACATGAGCAGAGTATTCACCGAGACTAAGTCCTGCTACAAAATCAGGCTTGATACCTTTTTCCAACAACGGCTGAAGACAAGCTATGCTTGTAGTTACAATTGCAGGCTGTGTGTTCTCGGTTATTTTTAGCGTTTCGTCATCACTTTCAAAAATCATTTTCTTTACATCAAAGCCCAAAGCTTCCGATGCCTGATTAAATATTTCGTCCGAAGCTTTGAATTCTTCTGCTATTTGCTTTCCCATGCCAACATATTGTGCACCTTGGCCGGAAAAAAGAAATGCCAGTTTAGCCATACCTTACCTCCATCATCTTGAACAATTTTATGATACTAACATTGAATCTTATAGATTTAACTTTAGTTATCCACTATCTATAGTATTCTAATGTTCTTCAAACTAACAATTTTTTATTGACAATAATTCTATTAATAAAATGTATTTCCAGTTGTGCAGTTATTATATTACTTACTCCACTTAATTACTGCAGATCCCCAGGTCAAACCTCCACCGAATCCAACCAATACAAGATTGTCTCCTTTGGAAAACCTACCTTCCCTGTAAGCTTCGTTAAGTCCAACAGGAATTGACGCCGACGAAATATTGCCATATTTATGAAGATTTGAAAATACTTTATCCCTGGAAATTTTAAGTCTTTTGGTTGCTCCCTCAAGAATCCTGATATTTGCCTGGTGCGGAACTACAAGCTTCACATCGTCCAAGCTCATTCCTATATCTTCTAAAACCTTATTTGTTCCAAATTCCATTATCTTTACAGCAAATTTGAATACCTCACTGCCATCCATCCATAAAACTCTTTTATTTTCGCTAGTTCTCTTTGCAATGTCATCTTCTCTCATGAAACAGCACGGAATAGTTATATTGTGTCCCAATTCACCTACCGCACCAACACATGAATTAAGTACACCATACCCCTCTTCTACAGGGCCTAAAACAGCGGCTCCAGCTCCATCCCCAAAAAGAACGCATGTATTCCTATCCTTCCAGTCAATAGCCTTCGTCAGTGCTTCACATCCAATTACCAGAATATGCTTGTAAAAACCAGTCCTGATAAATTGTCCTGCAACCGTCATGCCGTATATGAAACCAGAACATGCCGCATTCAGATCAAAAGCTGCCGCCTTCTTTGCCCCAATTCCATTCTGAATAAGACATGACATAGATGGAGTAAGATAGTCGGGTGTCTCAGTTGCTACAATAATTAAATCCACATCTTCAGACGTCAAACCGGCATCTTCCAAAGCCATCTTTGCAGCCTTTATTCCCATCTCATAAGACGGCTCATCCTTCTCAAGAACTCTTCTTTCCGAGATACCAGTTCTCTTTGTAATCCACTCATCAGACGTATCAACCATCTTTTCCCAGTCAGAATTGGTTAAAACCTTTTCCGGAAGCCAACTGCCTAGGCCCAATATTCCATAATTATAATTCCTGTTCAATATCATCAACCTCCATATTTGCAAACTCATCCGATAATGTTTCAATAATTTTTGTTTTACCTAATATACTTGCTTTTAATACCACATTTTTTATAGTTCTTACATTTGAATTACCGTGACTTTTCATTACAAGACCATTTACTCCTATTATAAGAGCACCACCATTTTCATCAGCATCCAGTACCTTTTTTATATCCTTCATATCACCCTTAAGAAGCATCGCACCAAGTTTAGTTTTCAGATTCTTTAGAAAAGCACTTTTAATCATATTCATTAAAAACGTTCCGGCACCTTCTATAGCCTTTAGTGTTACATTTCCAACAAAACCGTCGCACACAGCAACATCAGCCTTGCCTTTGAAAATGTCGCTGCCCTCAATGTTTCCCACAAAATTAACACCTGAACCTTCAAGCAAGTTGTATGCCTGTTTTATGGCATCATTTCCTTTCCCTTCTTCAGAGCCAACATTTAAGAGTCCAACCTTAGGTTTTTCAATATTGAACATTGCCTTCATAAATATTGATCCCATAATACCAAACTGCTGGTAGTTTATAGGCTTACAAACTGTGTTCAGCCCTGCGTCGATAATTATGCACTTTCCTGTTTTTGTTGGTATTATTGCCGGGAAGGCCGGCCTATCCACGCCTTTAATTCTTCCTAGTATGAGCAGCGCTCCGGTCATTAAAGCACCACTATTTCCACAAGAAATGAATATATCTCCTTTTTTTTCTTTCAGCATATCGAAACCCACTACCATTGATGAATCTTTCTTGGC
Source organism: uncultured Acetivibrio sp. (assembly GCA_964564015.1). Lineage (GTDB taxonomy): Bacteria > Bacillota > Clostridia > Acetivibrionales > Acetivibrionaceae > Acetivibrio. The sequence continues at coordinate 17,311 of CAZLZR010000026.1, read as the reverse complement.
CTTTATTGCTTTTGTTGGGGAATCTTCAACAGTAATAACTTCTGAAGCATGATGAACTTTAATTCTTGGATTGGTCAAATTCTGTTCACCTAGAATTTCCTCTATCTTTTTTTTATCTCCAATTAACAATATATCAAAACCTAGTTCTTCATTAACTGCCTCAACACACCCGTTGACAATATCCCCAGGTGCATTGTCACCACCCATAGCATCTACTAATATAATCAAAAACACTCACTCCTACTACTTTTTGTACAATAGAGTTAACAATCTCTAAATAAAATACTATGTCTGCTATATTTTTTCAAGGGATACCAGTATATATTTCCCCCGAAAAACTTCCACCTGCTTTTCGGTGATCTTTACCCAGACTATATATTTATTATCTATGGACTTTTTTACTTCAGCTTTTGCAACGAGCTTGCTTCCGGCATATACCGGGGTTTTATATTTTATGTTTGCTACTCCCACCAGTGCAACATGTGCATCGATAACTGCTATTGCCAGAGATTCTGCCAGAGAGTATATATAATGCCCCTTAATAACTTTATGCTTTTCGAAAGCCATCTTCTCATTAGTTTCCAAAATTGATATTCCATTTTTTCCGAGGGAAATATCTACGAGTTCTCCGACTATGTCCCTGCTTTGTAAAGACTTTACTTTACTATAGTTTTCTTCAGCAACATTCTTTATTCTCTCCCTTAGCTCGGGAATACCTAATTCAAGTCTATCCAATCTAATAGTAGGTATACTTACACTAAATACTTCAGACAATTCTTCGTCTGTAAGGAATGGATCCTGCTTCAACCTTTCCAGCAATGCAGCCTGCCTTTCCTTTTTCAGGTTTGATGACCTACTCATTAATTCACCTCTTGTTCTTGATATCAGTACTTTTAACACTTATTTTAACAGCACGCCGTAATAAAAACATATACTCATTTATTTTCCAAAAAATTTCTAAGAAGTTTGTTAAAAAGCAAAATTTTTGGAAGAATAGTATACTCTCACCTATTTGTGCCCAAAACTCAATAAAATATTAACGTTATCTGCTTTATATATAATATATTCAATCAACCCAAAATTATTACCTGGTACTAAATGCTACTGATAAAAGTATATAATATAATTTTTATATATGCAATAATAATTAAGAAAAATTTTCGTTAAAAATAAATACCGCACCGGATAAACCGATGCGGCATTTGCACCAAATTATTTACGAATTGTGATCAATAACATTTGCATTTTTCATGATGTAGTCATAAGCAGAATAAATTGTAGCAAGAACAGCTAAAAACATTATAACTCCATCAAACGGAAAATCAAACAACCATTTGATAGGATAATTTTTGAAAAGCATTGCAATAATAGCAATCATCTGAGTTATAGTTTTTATCTTACCCCAACTGCTTGCAGCAATAACTATTCCCTCGCTTGCAGCCACCAGCCTTAATCCTGTTATTATAAACTCACGTCCTATTATTATTACAGCAACCCATGTAGAAAGATCTCCTCTTTCCACCAAAGCAATCAAAGCTGCAGATACCAAAAGCTTGTCAGCTATAGGATCCAAAAACTTTCCAAACTTTGTAATTTGCTTTGTCTTTCTGGCAATATAGCCGTCAAGTGCATCAGTGCTTGATGCAAGGATAAAAAGCAAGGCTGCCACATAATTTCCATAATTATATATAAAATTATTTATAGATATTAATTGAGGATTAATAAACCCCAAAAAGCTGCTGTCCACAATCCACTGCGGTATAGGAACTATAATAAGCATAAAAACCGGTACCAATAAAATTCTAAGTATAGTAAGTTTATTTGGAAGATTCATTTACAACCTCTCCTATTAAATCATAATCATCTACATTCAATATATTGACCTCTACAAAGCTTCCAAATTCCAGAGGTTCTTTACTTGTGAAATAAATAAGACCGTCAATTTCAGGTGCCTCTGCGTAGGATCTCCCTGTGTAAAAAAGTCCGTCTTCCGCTACACCTTCAACAAGTACGGTATATACTCTATTTCGCCTGGCATTGTTTTTTTCAATAACAATCTCTTTTTGCAACTGCATTATATCACTTAATCTTGATTCTTTGACACTTCTCTTAATTTGTGGTTTCATGTCATAAGCCAAAGTCCCCTCCTCTTTCGAATAAGGGAAAACGCCCAGTCTGTCAAACTGGTGCTTTTTAACAAAGCCGTATAATATCCTGAAATCCTTGTCATCTTCTCCCGGAAAACCTACAATCAATGTGGTACGTATAACAATGTCAGGTATCCTTTCCTTGAGTTTGGCAAGGAGTGCTTCCAGATTCTCCAGAGTACCTCTTCTACCCATGGCACTTAATATTTTGTCACTGGCATGCTGAATAGGCATATCCAAATATTTAACAATTTTAGGATTGCTTGCCATCTCGTTTATCAGGTTCACATCAATTTCCTCAGGATAACAATATAGCAGACGTATCCACTCAATTCCATCTATCTTGCCTATTTCCCGGATCAAATTTACAAGCTTCTTCTCATTGTAAATATCTTCACCATACCTCGTAACATCCTGCGCCACAAGTATAACTTCCTTTACTCCTTCTCCTGCCAGATAACGGGCATCCTTTATGATATCCTCCATCTGTCTGCTGGTATAAGGTCCTCTTATGGATGGAATAACACAGTAAGTACAGCAGTTATCACAACCTTCTGCTATCTTCAAATAACCATAGCCTTTTCTAGAAGAAAGCAAACGCTCTTCCTTAAGGTATTCAACACTGTTCCCATAATCAAAAAACAATTTTTTCTCATTAGGAATATTATTTGTTGAATCATACAATTTTTCTATGATTTCTGCAATCTGCCCATAACCTCCGGTTCCAACAACAGCGTCAACTTCAGGTATTTCTTTCAAAATCTGCTCCTTGTACCTCTGAGCAAGACAACCCGTCACAATAAGAAGCCTGCAATTTTGCTGTTTGTATTTTACCATTTCAAGTATCGCATTTATGGATTCTTCTGTGGCAGATTCAATAAATCCACAAGTATTTACAATAATAATATCTGCATGCTTTTCATCATGAGTAATCTCATAATCTTTTTTCTTAAGTGTCCCAAGCATTATTTCACTGTCAACAAGATTTTTAGGGCACCCAAGTGAAACAATACCTATTCTCTTCTTCAAGTTATACACCTCGAAATAGAATTTTTTAACTTCAGCCCACCACCAGCGCCTCAAAGCGGATTTAATTTCAAGCTTTACGAGACACGGGCAGAGGAAGTACATCTTTAACCATTATTCACTTTTCAGTCTGAAATGTCAATTACTTTTTTTTATAAGTTCCTCAGGAATAAGCTTTTGGGCTCTGTCCAACAAATCTTCAATTTCATTCTTAAGTCTGTTTATCTCACTGTCAAGCTGTTCCGGTGACACTCCAAGCTCATTAAGTTCGCCCAATATTTCTTCCTTCTGTTTATTTAATTGTTCTAGCCTTGTTTCTGCTCTTATTCGCATATTTTTTGCCTTATCAAGGCTTTCTTTTATCTGATTGATCTTCTTTTCATACTCAAGAGCCATTAATGAACCTCCTCGTAATGTTTAATAATATCGGCCAATTTGTCCTCACCTATATTACTGTTACATAAAGGGCATTTTCCGCTTTCTTTCAAAATCTCAGTATAAGCTTTAAGATGTTTTTCAATCTCCTTTTTATTTGCATTAAGATAATTGTTGCCTTCGTTTATATTGTTCAAAATTGGAGCATACTTATTTTTTAAGGCTTCCAACTTTACAAGCATCTCGTTTTTCTTTCCGATATTATTAATAATAACATTAAACTCAGATGCATCAACACTTTGAAGTAATATACCCTGTACTTTATCAATCTCCCGGTTATATTCATCAAGCTTCTCTTTTATATTTACAAGCTTCGTTGACTTCTTAATATTCTCCTCAATTCGGTTGACTATATCATCCGATTTAATAATATTATGCGTATTATCCAGAATCTTTGCAGCAATTTTGATATCATTTTCCATATCCTCAAGAACACTTCTGGCCTTTATCATTCTATCATACACATAAGTCTTTTCATTTGTCTGTTTGAGCAAACTTAGAGCACTATCAACCTTATCCGTTTCTGACAAGGTTTTTTTCATTTCCCCGACTGACAACGTATTATCAATGTATCTTGTACGCAGATTATCTATTGTCTTTAGCCTCATAAAGTCAATTTCAACAGACTTTAAAAACACTTCGCACTCATCAATTTTTTGTAGCATTGAAATTTCATAAGCTGATTCACTGTACTTCTTATTTATATCAGAAAGACTGGTTTTCATATTCGTCAAAGTACTGATTTTATTAAGATAGCCTTCAATTGTTTCTATTTGTTTGGAAGACTCTTTTATTCTATCTTCAAGTACATCAAGGTACTGGTATTCTTTAAGCTTTTCAACAACACTGTCCAGATCCTGAGATAGCCTGTCCCGCGTCTGGTTCTCCCTCCTCAAATCAGTTGCACTGTCACGAATGGATTTATCAATTATGTGGAGGCCGGTAAGCCGTCCAATAGCTTTTGCACGTACAGAACCCGACTCGGATATAAGAAAGGGTCCTTCAAGCTGTCCCCCGATATTCAAGCTCGAATTCATATCGGTATCCAGCATGATTTTTGGTATCCCATGAGCTTTTATTATTTCATGGGGAACCTCATTCCCAAAGCCTTCATAAACATTTGTGCTTCCATCACTATCGGACAATGTGTATCTGTTCTTACTCGGAGTACGTTCTCTGACGATTGTGTACCCGTTATTAAGCCACAGTGTCACCCTTGCAAAATTGGTACCCTGCCTTATAAAATCATTGCCTCTAGGGTCATTGTACAGCACCCATTTTATGGCTCTTATGACAGCAGATTTTCCATGGTCTGAAGGCCCAATAATAACATTAAGTCCATTGTGGAAGTCAAGCTCAGTATATTCATGTGATTGGAAATTTTCTATTAACACTTTGTTAATACAAATCATTCGTCCTCTTGCCCCATAGAAAAACTTTCCTGGGCAATTGCTATCCTCCTTAAGGCTTCTTCTTTTACTTCAATTCTTAAATCCTGATTTGAGGCTATCTCTTCAACGATAGCCGAGATATCTATTTTTCTATATTCCATTGATACTGCAATGCTCTGATAGAACTGGTGCAATTTTAAGCTTCGGCTCTTAGACAATTCAAGTGCTTCCCTGTCTAAAACCTCTTCTCCCGGAAGAGCTGATTTTAGCTCTATCTCACGAATAGTAATGCTGTCGTTAAGTTCAATATACACTACCTTCGGCTTTCTTTCAATCTCCCCGATGCTATTGGAAATTCTAACAATGCTTCCGGGATTGACAAAATATTTATTATCTATATGCTTCACTCCAAAACCGCTGTGATAGTGCCCGGCGAACGTAATATCCGCCTCAGTATCCTTGAGATCCTCAAGCAGAGTATACTGTATGCCTTCATAGAACGGCTTCTGGAGCAACATCCCATGTACAATATTTATTGCATAATCCACATCTTTACTTTTCTTTACTATGTAATATTTTTCATATTCTTGTCCATCAATATCATAACTGTAATGCTTCCCTGTCAGTTGAACCCGAACTCCGGCTTTCTCCAAAATAACCTCATCATTTTCTGACAGAAGATTTACAACTCCCGTTCCCTCTAAAATACCCAACATTGTTCTGCCAACTGTTCCAGGATTATGACCATAAATATCATGATTTCCTGCAACCGTGTATACATCTTTCCCAAAGCTTTTAATAATAATTGCAAACTCCCTTACAATCGAAGGCGATATATCGGGCCTGTCAAACCAATCTCCTCCGTGGAGAATATAGTCGACACCCAGATCCTTTGAAATATCACATATTTCATGAAACTTTCTTTTTAAGGTCTCATAATAATTGTCCTTACGGTTCTTAGGATTTGTACCTTTAATGTGGGTGTCGGTAAAAAAGAGGAGTTTCATAGGTTTCACTCCTCCAATCCCATTCTTTGCTCGCGCTTTTCCATATAATCGTTCCACCATTTTTGATTTTGTATTGTACTGAGTTCCTTGTCCAAATGGGAAGCATCTCCCTCTAGTACTATATGAAATTTACCGTTTTCATAATCAATAATTGAAATGGATGTATTATCATACCACCTGATATTTCGCATATCTGCAAGATTACAGTAAATAAAGTGACACATGAGAGCTCTTATAGCAGTCCCGTGCGTTACAATGCAAATATTCTTTCCTCTATTATTTTCGATAATGTTAATTACTTCATTTATGAGCCTTTTTTGAAACTCTTCCATGGTTTCACCGTTTGGCATTCTATGGATATGCGGTTCATTCTCCCATGTATGATATTCATCAGGCCAGATTTGAGGAAGATCATCCCACTTTCTTCCTTCCCAGTCCCCACCGTTAATTTCTTTCAGCTTGTCTGTCTTTATAATCGGAAGACGTTTTATATCCGCAATATATTGAGCAGTTTGGATTGTCCTCTTCAAACTGCTTGAATATATAACATCTATTTTCACAGCTTTTAGTCTTTCTGCGGTTACCTTAGCCTGAATGTGTCCCTTTTCTGTTATACCCGAATCAGTCCAGCCATGAAAAATCCTGTAAAGATTCCCCTCAGCCTCCGCATGTCTGACAAAAATGATCCTGGTTTTCACTAAAAAATACCTTCTTTCATTATCTTTAGTTTAACTGCACCTTACCAATTATATCATTGACATCTTGAGAGTTATACATACCAAGATAATTTTGAATACCCTTAACAACATCCACACAGACAGCTGGATTTACAAAATTAGCAGTTCCCACCATAACAGCTGTTGCACCCGCCAGCATAAACTCGACAGCATCATCACCCGTGGTTATACCACCCATTCCAATAACAGGTACCTTAACAGTATTGGCAACCTCATAAACCATTCTCAAAGCAACAGGCTTAACTGCAGGTCCTGACAATCCTCCGAAATTATTGGCCAGAACAGGTCTCCTTCTGTGAATATCAATAGCCATACCATATAATGTATTTATCAGCGAAATGGCATCAGCACCCTCTGCTTCAGCTGCCAATGCTATTTCTCTGATATCCGTAACATTTGGAGTAAGCTTTACAATCAAAGGTTTCCTGCAATGTTTTCTTACTTCCCTCGTTATCTCCGATATTCCGGCAGTGGTATTTCCAAAGGACATACAACCTTTTTTTACGTTAGGACAGGATACATTGAGTTCTATTGCATCAATATCCTCAGAAGAGAGTATTTCTACCATCTCACAGTAGTCTTCAAGAGTATTGCCGGCTACATTTGCAATAATAGCTGTATTAAATTTCCTTAAAAAAGGAATCTCTTCTTTGATAAAGGCTCTAACGCCAGGATTCTGAAGCCCTACACTGTTTAAAATACCGGCAGGAGTTTCAGCAATTCGAGGCGGTTTGTTACCTTGCCTTGGTTCTAGTGTAAGTCCCTTAACCGAAATTGCACCTACTTGATTTATATCCATGTACTCACTGAATTCTCTTCCAAAGCCAAAAGTGCCCGATGCAGCTATAACAGGATTTTTCAATTTCAAGCTGCCGATACTGACTTCCATTCCAGGCTTATTCTCAGTCATCAAAAATCACCTCATCACTCCAGAATACAGGTCCGTCTTTACAAACATGGCTATATTCCCATTGGTCTTCTTTCTTCGTTTTACATGCACAAACCAGGCAGGCACCTATACCACAGCCCATTCTCTGTTCCATTGAAACCTGGCACTTTACTTTATTTTGGTGTGCTATTTCAACAACCCTTTTAATCATAGGCATAGGTCCACAGGTGTATATCATATCAAAACCGGCACTTACAAGGTCATCTTCTAGAAGTTTCGTAACAAGTCCCTTATACCCCATACTTCCATCATCGGTAGAAATATTCAGGCTGTCACAATTAGCTTGGAATTCATCGAGTAGCACTGCATATTCTTTGTTTCTGAAACCTATATACGCTCTTTTATTTTCAGCATTTGCTTCTCTTAATATATAAAGGAGAGGGAAAATACCTATTCCCCCGCCAACCACTGCTATACGCTTATTTTTTTGATCGATTTCAAAAGGCTTTCCAAGCGGTGCTATCAAATCCACTTCACTGCCTGCCCTCTTTTGAGATAAGTACTCAGTACCAATGCCCTTTATTTGAAATACAATATCAAAGGTTCCGCTGTCCCTATCAACCTTGCAAATGCTGATAGGCCTCCGAAGCAGAGCATTAATGCCCTCACTGCATTTTACATTCACAAATTGACCCGGTCTTGCATTGACCGATACATAATCGGATTTAATTGTCATCCTGTATATTGACTTAGCCAACTGCTCAACTTTTTCAACCTTTTCAATTAAAACTTTAGACATTTTATCCTCCGTTACAACTTTTTTAATGCCATCTTTAAATGTTTCTGTCAAAAACACTTAAGTTCAGAACTTCAAGGTCTTTTTCTTCCTTTCCAAGCTTCAGGCACTCCAAAACTGCTTTTGCAGTGTCCAAGGAAGTCAGACAAGGAATCGATATTTCCACTGCTTTTCTTCTTATTTTAAATCCATCCCGTTCAGGCTTTCTTCCCTTTGTGGGAGTATTTATTATTAAGCTTATCTTACCGGACTGTATCAAGTCAAGTATATTTGGTTCACCCTCTTCAATCTTCTTTACTGCATTTGTAGCTATCCCCTGAGTATTTAGCATATTTGCGGTCTTACCTGTCGCATAGAGGTTATAGCCGAGTTTTTCAAATTCTTCGGCTATCGGTATCAGTTCCGTCTTATCGGTATCACGCACAGTCATAAGTATGCCCCCCCTCTCTTTAGGAAGCTTGATGCCTGATCCGATAATTCCTTTATAGAGAGCATCCGGGAAGTTCTTAGCAATTCCTAATACCTCACCTGTTGACTTCATCTCAGGTCCTAAGCTTGTGTCAACATCATGCAGCTTTTCAAAGGAGAACACGGGAACTTTAACGGCATAGTATTCAGACTCTTTGTATAGTCCGGTTCCATATTCGAAATCCTTTAATTTTCTGCCCATCATGATTCTTGTTGCAATATTAACCATTGGGATTCCGGTTACCTTGCTTATATACGGCACTGTACGGCTTGAGCGTGGGTTCACCTCTATAACATAAAGCTCATGGTTGTAATATACGTACTGAATATTTACAAGACCTATAACATGAAGTGCTTTTGCAAGCTTCCTTGTATAGTCAACTATTTTTTCTTTAAGTTTATCCCCTATTGAAAGGGAAGGATATACCGAAATACTATCCCCTGAATGAACACCTGCTCTTTCCAAGTGTTCCATAATACCAGGTATCAGGATATCTTCACCGTCACAGATAGCATCGACTTCTATTTCCTTACCCATCATATACTTATCTATCAATATAGGATGCTCCTGTTTAACCCTAGTTATTATTTCCATAAACTCTTTTACATCCTTGTCACTGAACGCAATCTCCATCCCCTGACCGCCTAAAACGTATGATGGCCTTACAAGTACCGGGTATTTTAAATCATTAGCTGCCTCAAGTGCCTCTTCAAGAGTAAACACCGTCTTACCTTGGGGTCTTGGTATTCCTATTTCCTCAAGAACCGCATCAAACTTTTCCCGGTCTTCTGCAGCATCTATATAATAGGGCTCTGTTCCGAATATCTTTACCCCCATCTGATCTAACGCTTTTGTAAGCTTGATTGCAGTCTGTCCTCCAAACTGAACAATTACTCCGTCAACATTTTCTGTTTCAATAATGTTTTCAACATCTTCAGCTGTAAGCGGTTCAAAATACAATCTATCGGCAGTGTCAAAGTCTGTGCTTACCGTTTCGGGGTTGTTATTTGCAATAATGGTCTCATAACCCTCTTCCTTAAGTCCCCATACCGAATGAACCGAGCAGTAGTCAAACTCAATCCCCTGTCCGATTCTGATAGGTCCGGAACCCACAACAAGTACTTTTTTCTTTTCTGATTTTTTTGATTCACACACTTCGTCAAAAGTCGAATAGTAGTACGGAGTAACAGCCTCAAACTCCGCAGCACAGGTGTCAACCATTTTGTATGTGGCACATATGCCAAGATCCTTTCTTCTTGTGGTTATATCTTTTACAGTACACCCCATGTACTTTGCAATAATCATATCCGGGAAGCCCATTTTCTTGATCTTCTTGATGAAATCCTTAGACAAATCCTCAAGCTTCATTATCTTAAGTTTTTCTTCAGTCATAACCAGATCCTTAATCTTATTTAAGAAGAACAGATCGATCTTTGTTATGTCATGTATTTCTTCAATGGTAATTCCCCTTCTTATAGCCTCAGCTAATACAAGAAGTCTTTCATCATTTATATCTTTTATTTTCTCACGTATATCACTGTCACTAAAGCCCTTGTATATATCCTGTTCGAGAGTGAATATTCCAAGTTCCAAAGAACGAAGTGCTTTCATCAAAGCTCCCTCAAAGGAACTGCTTATAGCCATTACCTCTCCTGTCGCCTTCATCTGAGTACCCAAAGTCCTTTTTGCCTTTACAAACTTGTCAAAAGGCCATTTAGGAATCTTTACAACAACATAGTCAAGGGTAGGTTCAAAGCAGGCATAGGTTTTACCTGTTACTGCATTCTGTATTTCGTCAAGACCGTATCCAATGGCTATTTTTGAAGCAACCTTTGCAATTGGATAGCCTGTAGCCTTTGAAGCCAGGGCAGATGAACGGCTAACTCTTGGATTTACTTCAATAACGGCATACTCAAAGCTTGTAGGATGAAGCGCAAACTGGACGTTACATCCGCCCTGGATTCCCAGTTCGGAAATAATATTTAAGGATGCGGTACGAAGCATCTGATATTCCTTGTCTGTGAGTGTCTGTGATGGTGCAACAACAATACTGTCTCCCGTATGAACTCCAACAGGATCAATATTTTCCATATTACACACAGTAATTACATTGCCCTTGCCATCACGCATTACCTCATATTCAACTTCCTTCCATCCGGAAATACACTTTTCAATCAATACCTGGGTAACTCTGCTGAGCCTTAAGCCATTGCTTCCTATTTCAAAAAGTTCTTTTTCATTGTATACTATACCCCCGCCAGAACCTCCAAGAGTGTACGCAGGTCTTACAATTACAGGATAACCGATCTGGGCTGCAAACTCCAAAGCATCTTCTATTGTGGTTACAACCTTGCTGGCAATACAAGGTTCACCTATCCTCTCCATGGTATCCTTAAAAGCCTGTCTGTCCTCAGCCATTTTTATAGTTTCTGTCGCTGTTCCAAGGAGCTTCACTCCCTGCTCCTCTAAAAATCCTGACTCTGCAAGTTCCATTGCGAGGTTAAGACCTGTCTGACCACCTAATGTAGGCAGTATGCTGTCGGGCTTCTCCTCAATAATGATCTTCTTTACAATTTCAGGTGTGAGAGGCTCTATATACACTTTATCTGCAATGTTTGTGTCTGTCATTATTGTTGCAGGGTTGCTATTCACCAGTATAACTTCAATATTTTCTTCCTTTAATGCCCGGCAAGCCTGTGTTCCTGCATAGTCAAATTCTGCTGCCTGCCCGATTATAATTGGGCCTGAACCTATAACCAAAACTTTTTTAATATCCTTCCTTTTAGGCATCTATTATCCCCCTTAATGCTCCTGCTCGATAAAATTGTGTTATTTATCGTTACAAGTTACTATTCCTTATGCTTTTTCATCAAATCAATAAACTCATCAAAAAGATACGCTGTATCTTTAGGTCCCGGTGAAGCTTCAGGATGAAACTGTACTGTAAATACCGGCACATCCTTATATTTTACGCCCTCTATGGTTCCATCATTCATATTTCTGTGACTTACTTCCATTCTTGAAGTATCTAAAGATGATTCTACAATTGTGTACCCATGATTCTGAGAAGTTATATATGTTAAATCCTTCTCAATATCCTTTACAGGGTGATTGCACCCTCTATGTCCATATTTGAGTTTTTCTGTATCTGCATTATTTGCAAGTGCTGTAAGCTGATGACCAAGGCAGATTCCAAACATAGGTTTCCTGCCTATGAGCTTCCTGATTGTATCGATTGTTTCAACACAGTCCTTTGGGTCACCCGGGCCATTCGACAGCATTATCCCATCGGGATTGACAGCCATGATTTCATCAACTGTAGCATTTGCCGGAAATACATGCACATCGCATCCTCTCTTTAGCAGTGATCTTACTATATTCTGTTTGATACCAAGATCAAGCAATGCCACTTTCAGGCCGTCCCCTTTGTAATGTATGACTTGTTTTGTTGTAACACACATAACAGGATCCTTTATTTCATAGGCTCTAATTTCATCAACCCTGTCATCAAAGTTAAAATCAGGATCGGTTGAAATTATGCCCTTCATAGTTCCTTTGTCACGTAATATCCTTGTAAGCGCCCTTGTATCAATTCCCTGTATACCTATTATGTTATAGCGTTTAAGATATTCCTCCAAAGTCTCTACAGATCTCCAATTGCTTGGATTATCGCAAAGTTCTCTTACAATAAAGCCCTTAACCTGCGGTTTGCCCGATTCTATATCGTCAATGTTAACACCATAGTTACCAATAAGCGGATACGTCATTGTAACCACCTGGCCGCAGTAAGAAGGGTCTGTAAGCACCTCCTGATAACCTGTCATGCCTGTATTAAAAACAATTTCTCCAACTACTTCGCCTTCAATTCCAAAATTTTCACCGTGAAAAATCGTACCATCCTCTAACGCCAATATAGCCTTCATTAATCAACCACCTCATATAATACTTTTTTATTTATTAACACTACTATGATTACAGCTATTGGTATAATCTGTATCAATAAAAGAATTCTCAAGTACCAATAACCTGGTTTATATCATCTTTCATTCTCAACGCTTCAGCCCTTGATGCCTCATTAAATTTATCTTCGGTATAGATTCCACTCCACTTTTCATCTTTATATGCACACATAATACTTCTTGAGGCGTTCACTATTGCACCTAGGCCGTCGCTGTTAAAGGAATGCGCGACATCTCTTGCCGTTCCCCCTTGCGCCCCATATCCCGGAACCAGAATATAAGCATTTTTCAGGATTTTTCTTAAGATTTTTGCCTGATTAGGGTAAGTTGCACCAACTACCGCACCAACACTGCTATATCCATATTTTCCAATAACATTTGCTCCCCATTCATTTACATATTCAGCAACCTTTTCGTAAATGCTTTTTCCCTCCTGGGTCAAAATATCCTGAATCTGACCGGATGACTTGTTAGAAGTCTTTACCAGAACAAAAATTCCTTTTCCAAAATTGGCACAATCATTAACAAATGGCTTGATTCCATCTATACCAAGGTAGGGATTCACAGTAAGAGCATCCACATCAAAGGCAGCTTCAAAGTTATCCTCACCAATCTTTGTTTTTCCGAGGAAAGCGGAGGAATAAGCCTCGGCTGTCGTGCCAATATCATTTCTTTTTCCGTCTGCAATACACAACATCCCTTTCTGCATTGCATATTTACAGGTTTCATAAAAAACTCTTACCCCTTCAACACCATACATTTCATAGTATGCCAGCTGAGGTTTTACAGCAGGTACTATATCGTAAAGTGAATCAATCAATGTTTTGTTGAATTTAAGGATTGACTCCGCTACACCTTTTAGATTTTCTCCGTGCTTTTGAAACATCTCTTCTTTTATAAAAGAGGGTACATAATCAATTTTAGGATCCAGACCTACAACCGTAGGATTGTTTTGTTCTTTAATTTTCTCAATCAGTGCGTCTATAAACATTGTATACTCTCCTTTTTATCCATCAATTTAAATAACCAGAAATTTATAACAAAACCTTTTCTCTAACCACAACATTACCATTTACTATGGTGTAATAAACCGTACCTTGCAGCTTGAAACCGTCAAAAGGTGAGTTTTTACTTTTCGAACTAAACTTTTGTATATCCACTATAAACTCTTCGTCTATATCGAGAATTGTCAAATCTGCACTGCCACCTACTTCGATGTATCCCTTATTCAGCCCGAGAATTTTTGACGGATTAACACACATTTTTTCAACCAGTTGTTCAATCGTAAGGTGTCCAGGTTTTACAAGGTATGTTATACAAAGGGGAAGAGCAGTTTCAAATCCAACCATTCCGTTTGCAGCAATAGCAAATTCAACATTCTTTTCGTCAGAGTGATGAGGTGCATGATCTGTTGCAATTATGTCAATTGTCCCATCCTTAAGTCCCTCAATTATCGCTTGAACATCCTTTTTGGTTCTAAGGGGAGGATTAACTTTTGCCATGGTATTAAAGCCCTCGCATGCCTCTTCTGTAAGTGTAAAATAGTGTGGACACGTTTCACAGGTAACCTTTACTCCACGACTTTTTGCATGTCTTATAAGATCCACTGAGAGTTCGGTACTGACGTGTGCAATGTGTACAGGAATTTTTGTATACTCGGCCAATATGAGATCTCTTGAAACCATTATCTCCTCAGCCGCTGAAGGTATACCCTTTAATCCCAGGATGGTGGACATGTACCCTTCATTCATTGTTCCTTCGTCTACAAGTTCGAGATCCTCACAGTGTGAAATTACTGTTATATCAAACATTGAAGAATACTGTAATGCTTTCTTCATTAATGAGGAGCTCTTAAGGGGCTTCCCGTCATCTGAAACAGCAACTGCACCGGCAAACTTCAACTCTCCGATTTCAGAAAGCTCATCACCCTTTAGGCCTTTTGATATTGCTCCTATAGGATAAACGTTTACTATGCCCTCCTGCTTCGCCTTATTTATAATATATTTTACTATAGCCTGATTATCGATTACCGGACTTGTATTGGGCATACATGCAATAGATGTAAACCCTCCTTTAGCAGCACTTCTCGTACCAGTCTCTATATCTTCCTTATATTCAAATCCCGGATCCCTTAAGTGGCAATGAGCATCAACAAACCCCGGCAAAACGTATTTTCCATCAGCATAAATAATATCACCGTTTACATACTCAAGACCTTTCCCTATTTCAACAATCTTGCCGTCCTCAATCAATATATCAAGGAAATCATCGACTTTCGATTTTGAATCAACAACATGACCACCTTTAATTAACGTTCTCATTTGAATCCCTCCTAGTCAAAAGATACAAAAGTGCCATTCTTACAGCAACCCCATTTTGAACCTGTTCATTTATAAGCGAACTGTCACCGTCTACAACAGCAGACGACAATTCAACCCCTCTGTTTACCGGCCCCGGGTGCATTATCAGCGCATCTTCCTTTGCAAGCTTAAGTCGCTTTTCATCAAGTCCAAAGAACCTTGAATACTCTCTGATGCTTGGGAACAATCCCTTTTTCTGCCTTTCAAGTTGAATTCTCAATCCCATAACCACATCAGCATCAATTAATGCCTCCTGAACCGTATTGAATGCCTTAACTCCAGTTTTTTCTATTTCCGGAGGCAGTAATGTTGAAGGGCCTGATACACATACTTCTGCGCCAAGTTTTGTCATTCCCCATATATTGCTTCTGGCAACCCTGCTGTGGTATATATCCCCGACAATAGCAACTTTTAACCCCTTCAGGCTCCCTTTCTTTTCAATTATTGTAAACATATCAAGTAAAGCCTGTGTTGGATGTTCGTTCATCCCATCACCTGCATTAATAACCGAAGCATTGATATTTCTGGCAAGAAGGTGTGGGGCTCCGGACATCGGATGTCTTATTATGACAACATCAGTACCCATCATATCTATTGTTTTTCCGGTGTCAATCAGTGTCTCGCCTTTAGACACACTGCTGCTTGAAGCAGATACATTTGCAGCACTCGCACTCATGTACTTCGCTGCAAGTTCAAAAGAAAGTCTTGTCCTTGTACTGTTTTCATAAAACAAAGTTATAATAGACTTCCCCTGAAGGTGTGGAGCCTTTTTGTTTTTTGACGTAACAATCAGCTTCATTGTCTTTGCTGTGTTTAAAATGTACTCAATTTCTTCGGTTGTAAGATCCTTCAGTCCCAACAAATCTTTTGACTTTAAAATCATCATAGCACCTCACTGACATAAACTTTTATATTTTAATATCAATTCTAAAATTAGCTTAACCGGTACTTTGCAAAATATCATAGTGTAAAAAAATAGTAAGGACAAATATCCTTACTATTTCTAAAAATAATTATTGTGTCAATTGAATTATTAATACTTCCACCAACTATATAAATAAGAAAAGCAGAATACATCTCTATTTTTTTCTTTAATTTAATTATAAAGACGTTCATCAAACTTTTCATCACAAATATCCTTTCATAAAATCGTTCCAAAAAAATCCACTTATATCTACATTAAACTAATGGCTTATCCCTTTTTCAATATCGCTGATTGTAACGACGTTTACTTTATCAATATCATACAGCTTAACATTTACTACCTCAAACTTTGATGTCGGAACATTTTTTCCGACATAATCGGCACGAATCGGAAGTTCTCTGTGTCCTCTGTCTACCAAAGCGGCCAATTGAATCATTTTTGGCCTGCCGATATCCATAAGTGCATCTATCGCAGCCCTCGCCGTTCTTCCTGTGTATATAACATCATCAACAAGAATAATTTTCTTACCGTTAACGGAAAAATTAATTTCTGTTCCGTTTATTATGGGGTGCTCAGCCAGCATACTCAAATCGTCTCTATAAAGCGTTATATCCAGAATCCCTACAGGAACCTCTTTGCCTTCAACGCCCTTTATTTTTTCAGCTATCATTTTCGAAAGAGGCACACCTCTTCGCTGAATTCCAATGAGAACAATATCTTCGATACCTTTATTCTTCTCAATTATTTCGTGCGCTATTCTTGTAACTGCTCTAAGTATTCCACTTTCATCCATTATTTCAGCTTTATCTACCATATCCATACACTCCATAATAATTTTATACAAACAAAACCTCAGAAGCAATTAACCACATTTGCATGCTGTAAAGTTTATACATTACAGACCACCATTAATCTAAAATCCTAATGTGACAGATATCAAAAAAGCTTCTCACCAGATGATGGCAAGAAGCTAAAACACAACATGTATTTATACAAAATTGTACATTCTCAAGTGCCACCTTTTCAGCCTCTCTGGACTAGAATTAAAGGTAACTATTTAATTAAACATTATAGTAACACAATATCAATTCATTGTCTATAGTTTTCTAGTATATTTCACGGTAAACGCATGAAAATAAATTTAACACTAAACCCAATTTGAAGGGTTTT